>NZ_WLYK01000005.1 GCF_009707545.1 Nakamurella alba
ACACGAGAGTGTCAGCGATGTATTGACACATACCTGTCAGCGAAGTACTGACACATGACAGTGAGTTATAGCTCACTGGTTGCAGGACCTCCGGGGCGGAGCGCGGGCACACTGGGGTATGCGCGATCAGCCGCCGCCACCGGGGCAGGACGAGAACTGGTGGGTGCACCGGTACGTCCAGCGGGAGGGGCTGCCGCTCTCCGAGCTGCTGCCGACCGGACTGCGGCTGAAGAAGGAGGCGGCGGAGGTCGACGCGGCCGTCGCCCGGCTGCACACCGAGCCGGCGGTGCGGGCCTACGTCGAGGCGCTCAACACGCGCATCCGCGCGGAGATCTTCGTGCCCACCGGCGGACCGTCGGTGGTGCTGACCCCGGTCGACGTGGACCTGGTGGTGGTGCAGTGGCGGATCCGCCAGGCCACCCCGCGCGCCCGCATCGTCACCCAGGGCCGCCGGCCCGAGCCGGAGCCCGTCGAGGCACCGGACGGGGCCCCGCGGCGGCGGGGACTGCTCCGCCGCCGCCGCAGGGAATCCGGAGGGTGACCCGCGGAGTTCAGTCGAGCAGCAGCTGCTGACGCGGGTCGTTCAGCACGGCGGCGACCCGGGCCAGCACCTTGCTGCCGAGCTCGCCGTCGACCAGCCGGTGGTCGAAGGACAGCGAGAGCTGCAGCACCGAGCGGAGTTTGATCTTCCCCTTGTGCTCCCACGGCTGCCGCCGGACGGCGCCGACGCAGAGGATCGCGGCCTCGCCGGGGTTGAGGATCGGGGTGCCGCTGTCGATGCCGAAGACACCGATGTTGGTGATCGTGATGGTGCCGCGGGCCATGTCGGCCGGCGTGGTCTTGCCCTCGCGGGCGGTGCTGACCAGGTCGGTCAGCGCGGCGGCCAGTTCCGGCAGGCTCTTGGACCCGGCGTCCTTGACGTTCGGCACCAGCAGGCCGCGCGGGGTGGCCGCGGCGATGCCGAGGTTCACCCGGCCGAACTGCACGATCTCGTTGGTCGTCGCATCCCAGGACGAGTTGATCTCCGGATGGTGCCGGACCGCGGACAGCAGCGCCTTGGCCACCAGCAGCAGGAAGGTGACCCGCGCCGTGCCGAACGCCTTGTCCTGCTTCAGGCTCTCCACCAGCTTCATCGAGCGGGTCACGTCGACGGTGACGAACTCGGTCACGTGCGGTGCGGTGAAGGCGCTCTGCACCATCGCGCCGGCCGTGGCCTTCCGCACACCCTTGATCGGGATCCGGATGTCGGCCTGCGCGTCGGAGCGGACGGCCGTCGTCTCTGCGACGGCGACCGCGGCGGCCGGGATCGCGGCGGGGCCGGTCTCCAGGTGGCGCAGCAGGTCGTCCCGGGTGATGGATCCCTGGTTCCCGGTGCCGGTGACGGCGGCGAGGTCGACGCCCTTGTCCCGGGCCAGCTTGCGGACCGGCGGGGTGGCCAGCACCCAGCCGTTGGCCGGCTCGGCGACCGGGACCGGCTCGGGCAGCACCGGCGCGGCGGCCGGGACCGGTGTCGCAGCGGCAGCAGTGTGATCACCGGCCGGCTTCCGGCGGCGGCGACCGTGCGACTCCGACGGGCCGTAACCGACCAGCACCGACGGCGCGGGCTCGGCGGCCTCCGGGACGGCAGCAGCGGCGGCGACCGGCGCGGCAGCGGGTGCAACGGCGGCGGCGGAGTCGGTGGCTCCCGTGCCGACGGCGATCAGCGGCGCCCCGACAGCGATGGTGTCGCCGACGGCGGCGAACAGTTCGGTCACCACACCTTCGAAGGGACACGGCAGTTCGACGACGGACTTGGCCGTCTCGATCTCGACGATCACCTGGTTGACCTCGACGGTGTCGCCGACGGCCACCTTCCAGGAGACGATCTCGGCCTCGGTGAGGCCTTCGCCCACGTCGGGCAGGCGGAACTGTTGGGCGGTCGTGGCAGTCATCGTCGGCTCACCAGGCGAAGGATCGGTCGACGGCGTCCAGGACACGGTCGATGTCGGGCAGGAACTGTTCCTCCAGTTTCGCAGGCGGGTACGGGAGGTCGAACGCCCCCACCCGCAGCACCGGTGCCTGCAGCCGGTAGAAGCAGCGCTCGGTGACCAGGCTGCCGATCTCGGCGCCCAGTCCGGCGAACGTCGGCGCCTCGTGCACCACCACCGCGCGGCCGGTGCGGTTCACCGAGGCGGTGATGGTCTCGGCGTCCAGCGGCGACAGCGAGCGCAGGTCGATGACCTCGATGTCCCGGCCGTCCTCCACCGCGGCCTCGGCCGCCTGCAGGCAGACCTGCACCATGCCGCCGTAGGTGAGCAGCGTCAGGTCGGTGCCTGGGCGCACGACGCGCGCCTTGGTCATCGCGAGAACACTGCTGTCCGTGGCGTCCTCGGCCACCTCACCCTTGGTCCAGTACCGGCGCTTGGGCTCGTAGAAGATCACCGGGTCACTGCCGGAGATGGCCTCGCGCAGCATCCAGTGGGCGTCCTGCGGATCCGAGCAGCAGACCACCCGCAGGCCGGCGGTGTGCGCGAAGTACGCCTCGTTGGACTCGCTGTGGTGCTCGACAGCACCGATGCCGCCGCCCACCGGGATGCGGATGACCACCGGCAGGGACAGCCGGCCGGCGGTGCGGGCGCGCATCTTCGCCAGCTGCGAGACGATCTGGTTGAAGGCGGGGTAGACGAAGCCGTCGAACTGGATCTCGCACACCGGGCGGTAGCCGCGCAGCGCGAGACCGATGGCGGTGCCGACGATCCCGGACTCGGCGAGCGGGGTGTCGATCACCCGCTGCGATCCGAAGTCCTTCTGCAGACCGTCGGTGACGCGGAAGACGCCACCGAGTCCGCCGACGTCCTCGCCCATCACGACGACCTTGGGGTCGTCCTCGAGGGCGCGGCGCATACCGGTGTTGAGAGCTTTGGAAAGGGTGAGAACAGGCACTGGTGACTCCAGATGTTGTGCGGTGCCGGAGGTTTCAGGGGTGTGCAGCGTGCGCGAACAACGGCCGGTGACCACGGGAGGGGGCCCCGCGGCGCACCGGCCCGGCACGCTCAGTCCACGAAGGACGCGACGAGATCGCGGTAGCCCGCACGCTGCTCGGTGAGCAGCTCCGGACGCTCCGCCAGCACCTGGTCGAACCGTTCGTCCAGTTCCGGCAGCGGCAGTTCCTTGCAGATCCGGCGCACCTCGGTGCCCAGTTCCTTGCACTCCAGGTCCAGCTCGGACAGGTAGGCGGCGTCCGACCAGCCCTGCTTCTCCAGCAGCAGCTCCATGCGCGCCAACGGGTCCCGGGTGCGCCAGCCGTCGACCTCGCTGTCGGTGCGGTACCGCCCCGGGTCGTCGGAGGTGCTGTGCCCGGCCATCCGGTAGGTGATCGCCTCGATGAAGGCCGGGCCGGATCCGGACCGGACCTGGTCCGCCACACCGCGGGTCACCGCGTGCACGGCCAGCACGTCGTTGCCGTCGACCAGGTGCGCGTCCAGCCCGAAGCCGGCCGCGCGCTGGTGCAGCGGCGCGCGCATCTGGATCTGCGGCGGGGTGGAGATGGCCCAGCCGTTGTTCTGGCAGAAGAAGAGCACCGGGGCGCCGGCCGCGGCGGCCCAGTTGAAGGCCTCGTTGGCGTCGCCCTCGCTGCTGGAACCGTCACCGAAGTAGGTCAGCACCAGCTCGTCGGCGCCGTCCCGCTGCACGCCCATCGCGTACCCGGTGGCGTGCAGCAGCTGCGCGGCCAGCACCAGGGTGTAGATGTGGAAGCGGTAGCGCTCGGGATCCCAGCCGCTGTGCGCATTCCCGCGCCACTGGATCAGCAGCTCGGCCGGGGTGATGCCGCGGCACATGGCGGCGGCGTGCTCCCGGTAGCTGGGGAAGACGTGGTCACTGGCACGCACGCCGGTGATCGATCCGACCTGGGAGGCCTCCTGGCCCAGCACCTGGAGCCACAACCCGAGCTCGCCCTGCCGCTGCAGGGCCAGCGCTTCCTCGTCGAGCCGCCGCGCCAGCCGCATCTTCCGGTACAGATCACGGGTCAGCTCGGGGGTGATGTCGAGCGGCCAGTCCGGGTGCGGGTGGAGATCTCCTGCGGGGTCGAGCAACTGCACGGGTTTCATGTGGCCTCCACCGGTGAGGTGTCGAACTCGGGGGCCACGGGGGTGGTGCGGCCGAGGAGTTCAGGTCGGGGCACCCGACGGGTGGGCCGGGTGTCGGTCGAACCTACCCCGAACTCGGCTCCGGCGGTAGTCCCTGCCGCTGTCCCACCTGGCGAGACACCGCCCGGCCGAACATTTCTGCCATGTTTCGTCACGGCATGCCCGGCCGCACAACACCTCCGGGTGACGACAAGGTGTCGGTGCGTGCGCGGCGCTGCAGAGCTGCGGACGGATCAGTCCGCGACCCGGCCGCCGCTCTCCCGCACCAGCGCGGCCATGATCGCCCGGTCCTCGTCGCCGACCAGCGCGCCGTAGTACTCGTACAGGCTCTCCCGGGCCAGCCGGGAGGCCAGCGGGGCGTCCCGGGCCGCGATGGCGGCGAACACCTCGCGGTGGTGCCGGACGGACTGCAGCATCAGTGCGGTGCGGTCGCCGGCGTCCAGGATGGTGCGGCGGATCAGGTCCAGCACGGCGGCCCGGTTGACGTCCCCGTAGACCTGCACCAACTTGTTCCCGCCGGCCTCCGCGATGATCTCGTGGAACTCCAGGTCGGCGCGGCTGAACTCCTCGTAGCCCAGCGCCATGCTGGCCCGCATCCGGGCCATGTTGCGCTCCATGGCGAGCAGGTGGGCGTCGGTGCGGCGGAAGGCGGCGAGCAGGTTGGCCGCGGCGTCCACGATCATCCGGAACTGGACCAGCTCCGGCAGGTCCAGCGCGCTGGTGGAGGCCAGCATCGAGATGGTCCGGCGCACCGGCTCCATCGAGACCTGCAGCACCAGCGGGCCGCGCGGGTCCCGCGGCGCCGAGCGCACCAGCTCCATGCTCTCCAGCACCCGCAGTGCCTCGCGCACGGAGGACCGGGCGATGCCGAACTGCTCGCCGAGCTCGCGCTCGCTGGACAGCCGGTCCCCGGGCTTGAGCTCGCCGGACGCGATCGCGTGCTCGACGTGGTCGACCAGGCGTTGGAAGGCGCGGGTGTCCGGCTCTCGCGCGACGCTGGTCATGACCCCACCATAGGTGGCGCCATCCGGTCCGTCACCGCTGGTCGGCGTCCGGCCCGGGCAGGGCTGCCAGCACCGCGGCGTGCCCGGCCGGGTCGAGCCGGCCGGCCGCGGCCGCGAGGTCCGCGGTGGCCCGGGCCAGGGTCAGGTAGCTGTCCAGCGCGTCCGGGGTGGCGGCGCCGATCGCGGCCAGGTGCGAGTGCAACGTGCCGGTGTCCGCGCGGGACACCGGGCCGGTCAGCGCGCCGATCCCTGCCTTGAGCGCATTGTCCAGCGCGGCGGTCGACGAGGCGCGCAGCACCTCGGGGTCGTCGACGCCGGCCGCCCGCAGCATCTCGCCGGCCTGGGCGATCAGGGTGACCACGTGGTTGCAGGCGTGCACCACTGCGGCGTGGTAGAGCGAGCGGGCCTGTTCCGGCACCGCCACCGGCACCCCGCCGACGTCCAGCACCAGCCGGGTACCGACGGCCGCGCCGGCCGGGGACCCGGTGATCGCGAACCGGCTGCCGCGCAGCCGGGCCGTCTCCAGGTCGACGGCCCCGGTGAAGGTCATCGCGGGATGCACGGCCAGCGGCTCGGCGCCCTGCGCGGTCAGCGGGTCCAGCACACCGATGCCGTAGGTGCCGGCCACATGGGCGGCGGTGACCCCGTCCCACCGGCCGGCGGCGGCCAGTTCGGCGACCACGGACGGCAGGGCGGTGTCGGAGACGGCGAGCAGCAGCAGGCCGACGGAGCCGTCCCGCAGCTCCGTCGGATCGGCCACTCGGCGCACGTCACCGAGTGCGGCGGACGCCCGGTCCCACGAGGCGTCGGACCGGGCGTGCACCCCGGCGACCGGGTGGCCGGCGGCGGCCAGAGCCGAGGTCAGCACGACCCCGACCCGGCCGGCACCGACCAGCCCGATCGCCGGACGGGTCACGACGCGCTGACCTTGCTGGTGCTGAGCGCAGCGGTGGTCGCGGCGCGGTTCTTGATGATCCGGCCGACGGCGAAGAACGACAGCGCGGCCAGCACCAGGAAGGCCGAGCAGACGAGGATGGCGTTGGTGCTGCCGGCGGTCCCCGCCCCGTCGCCCTTGATCAGCGCGACCATGTACGGCGAGACGAAGCCGGCGATGTTGCCGAAAGCGGTGATGAAGGCGATGCCGCCGGCCGCCGCCACACCGGCGCCGACCAGGAACGGTGCCTGCGTCCAGAAGGTCGGCAGGGTGGAGATGCAGCCGATGGCGCCGAGGGTGAAGCCGATCATGGCGATGACCGGGGAGTTCAGCGACAGGCCGGCCACCACCAGGCCGACGACGCCCAGGGCGGCCGGGACGACGTAGTGGAAGGTGCGCTCCTGCAGCCGGTCGGAGTTGCGGGAGATCAGCCACATGAACAGCGCGGCGAAAACGTACGGGATCGCCGTCATCAGGCCGATCTGGCCGGTGGTGAAGGTGCCCATGGCCTTGACGATGGTCGGCAGGAAGAAGGCCAGCGCGTACAGCGGGATGATCATGCAGAAGAAGGCGCTCGCCATGGCCAGCACGCCCTTGTCCTTGATCGAGCCGAGCAGGGACTTCGCCCCGTGCCCGTGGGCGGCGGTGACGCCGGCCCGCTCCTTCTCCAGCTCGGTGGTCAGCCAGGTGCGCTGCTCCGGGGAGAGCCACTTCGCCTGCTCCGGCTTGTTGGTCAGGTACTTCAGCGTCAGCACCGCGAGGATCAGGCACGGGAAGCCCTCGACCAGGAACATGAACTGCCAGCCGGTCAGGCCCCACGGGGTGAAGCCCATCAGCCAGGTGGACAGCGGGGCGCCGATGACGGTGGAGACCGGGACCGCGATGTAGAAGACGGTGATCACCCGGGCCCGGCGGGCGGCCGGGATCCAGCTGCTCAGGTACAGCAGCACACCCGGGACCAGACCGGCCTCGGCGACACCGAGCAGGAAGCGGAGCAGGTAGAAGCTCCACTCGTTCTGCACCAGCGACATCGCCATCGAGACGATGCCCCAGCTGAACATGATCCGGGCGATCCACACCCGGGCGCCGACCTTGTACAGGATGGCGTTGCTGGGGATCTCGAACAGCACGTAGCCGACGAAGAACAGACCGGCGCCGAGGCCGAACGCCGCCTCGGACAGGCCGAGATCGGGCTGCAGCTGCAGCTTCGCGATGCCGACGTTGGTGCGGTCGAGATAGTTGAAGATGTAGACGACGAAGAGCAGCCCGCCGAGTCGCGGGATGACCTTGCGCATGGTGGAGCGCTCGAGCTCACTGGAGCCGGCGACCACGTTGTTGTCCGACATGTGCTTCCTCTGGGGTGTCGAGGTGGCGGGGTCTGTGGGTGTGCTGCTGGGTGTGCTGCCGGTCCCTGACGGGCCTGGTGGGAACGTCCGGGACCTTCTGGGATCAACTGCGGGGCAGGGGCCATCGCGGTCCGTCACCGGCGAAGGTGAAGGACCGGGTGGGCCCGGTGGATCAGTTGGGCGGGTCGAAACGACCGTCGACGGCGGTCCAGCCGCCGTCGACCATCAGAGTGGAACCGGTGACGTACGAGGCGGCGTCGGAGGCCAGGAAGACCACGGCGCCGGCCAGCTCGTCCGGCCGCGACCAGCGGCCGAGAGCACCCTTGGTGGCGTAGGCGTTGTACCAGGCCTCGTTGGCCTTGATCTGCGCGGTCAGCGGTGTCTCGACGACACCCGGGGCAACGGCGTTGACCCGCACGCCGGCCGGGCCGAACTCCGCCGCGGCGGTCTTGATCAGTTGCACCGCACCGGCTTTGGTGGCCGCGTACACGGACTGGCCGGGCTCGACGACCAGGCCGCGGATGGAGGAGAACACCACGATGCTGCCCTTGCCGCGCTCGACCATGCCGGCGCCGAACACCCGCAGCACGTTGAAGGTGCCGGACAGGTTCAGCTTCACCACCCGGTCGAACTCGGCGGAGGTGTAGTCCAGGATCCGCTTGCGGACGTTCATCGCCGCGGTCAGCACCACGACGTCCAGCGCACCGATCTCGGCGGCGGCCGCGGAAAGGGCTGCCTCGTCGGTGATGTCGAGCTCGAGCGCGGAGGCGGTGGCGCCGCCCGCGGTGAGGTCGGCGGCGGCCTGCTCGGCGGTGGCCGGGTTCTTGTCCGCGCAGATCACCTCGGCGCCGTGCGCGGCCAGGGCCAGCGCGACCTCGTGGCCGATGCCGCCGGCACCGATGACCAGCGCGCGCCGGCCGTCGAGGCGGAAGAGGGTGGAGTAGTCGATGCTCACGTGCAGTTCCTCTGTGGTGCAGGTCTTCTCGGATGACTCAGGACGTGTGGGCCGCCGGATCACTCCGGGCGGATGACCGCCATCCGGGTCACGGTCAGCTCCTCGATCGCGAAACGCGGTCCCTCACGGCCGATCCCGGAGTCCTTGACGCCGCCGTACGGCATGATGTCGGACCGGAAGCCGGGCACCTCGTTGACGATCACGCCGCCCACCTCGAGCTCCTCGACCGCCTTGAACGCGGTGGCCAGCGAGCGGGTGAAGACCGCGGCGTGCAGCCCGTACCGGGAGCGGTTCACCGACTCCAGGGCCGACTCCAGGTCCGGGACCGAACGGATGGCCACGACCGGGCCGAAGATCTCTTCGCACCAGGCGTTCTCGGTCTCCGGGACGTCCAGCAGAACGGTCGGCTCGATGGACCGGCCGGCGGCCTTGCCGCCGTGCAGCACCTTCGCGCCGGCCTTCTCCGCGGATTCGATCCAGCCCAGCACCCGGTCGGTGGAGGCGGTGTTGATCAGCGGCGCGACCCGGGTGGCGGCGTCACGCGGGTCGCCGACGACGATCTCGTCCAGGCGGGCGGTCAGGATGCCGACGAACTCGTCCAGCACCGGCGCGCAGACCAGGACCCGCTGCACCGAGATGCAGGCCTGGCCGTTGCCGTAGAACCCGCCGCGCAGCACGGCGTCGGCGGCCTTGGCCAGGTCGGCGCTCTCGTCGACGACCAGCGCGGCGTTGGATCCCAGCTCCAGCAACGTCTTCCGCGGTGCGGCGTCGCGGGCGATCTGGTGACCGACGGCGGCGGAGCCGGTGAAGGACACGGCGCCGACCCGGGGGTCGGAGACCAGGGTGTGGCCGACCTCGGGATCACCGGTGACGACCTGGATCAACTCGGGCGGGGCGCCGTGGGTGGCCGCGGCCTGCCGCACCATGTCGGCCAGCCACAGGGTGGCCAGCGGGGTGGCGGGCGCGGGCTTGCAGATGACCGGGCAGCCGGCGGCGATCGAGGGGGCGATCTTGTGGCTGGCCAGCAGCAGCGGGTAGTTGAACCCGGCCACGCCGATGACCAGACCGATCGGCCGGCGGGTCCAGAACCCGATCATCCCGACGCCGGACTCCTGCAGGTCCAGCGGGACGGTCTCGCCGTGCAGCTGGGCGACCTCCTCCGCGGCGGCGGACCAGGTGACCAGGGTGCGGGACACCTCGACGGTGCAGTCGACACGCGGCTTGCCGGTCTCGGCGATGAGCAGCTCGATGAGCTCCTCGGTGTTCGCGCGGATGCGCTGCTCGACGTCGATCAGGATCGCGCGCCGGCGGGCGGCGGACAGCTTGCCGACCGCCTTGACCACGGCCAGGCCGGCCTCCAGGGCCGCCTGCGCGTGGACGACGGTGCCGACCGGCGCCTGCGCGACGACGGTGCCGTCGTAGGGGAACACGACGTCGGCGGTGTCGAGATCGGTACGCCACCCCTCCCCGATCGGCAGACCGGACGGGTGGTCGGGCAGTGCGAAGCCCATGGGAACAGCTCCTCGGACGGCGTCGTCTCCGGCGGGGTACGTCGGAAGCAGGCAGCGGTGGATCGTGCGGTTCTGGTGCCGGCCGGCGCGACCGTGGGTCGCTACCGCACCGGATCGCTGGTCAGACCAGCAACCGGGTGTGAGCTTGCACCTCACATCCGATCCGGTCAAGCCCTTCGCCGGACAAACCGTTCTTCCTGCACGTCAGGGCGCTGGCCAGCGAAGATCATCAGCCCACTTGACGTTCGTCACGTCCATGCGCGAAGCTCGCCGCGGCTGTATCCAGTGCGGTCCCGTCATCGACGACGCCGCGCCGGCCAGCGCTGTATCCAGTGCCGCATCCGGTGCCCGGCGTCCCCGCCGCCCGCCGGTCGCGGCCGACCGGGACCGGCACCACGGTTCCGGTGATCCGCACGGACCGACGGAGGTGCCCGCCTGATGGCCGGACCGCCGCTCGTCCCTGCCCCGCTCCCCGCCTCCGCTGCCGGAGTCGAACCGGGCCCGGCGACGCTGCCGGCGCAGTCCGCCGCCCCGGCGAAGGTCTCGCTGGTCGAGGAGATCTCGTCGCTGCTGCGCGAGCGCATCTACGACCGCCGGTACCCGGCGGGCGCCGCCCTGCGCCAGGAGCAGTTGTCCGCCGAGCTCGGGATCAGCCGGACGCCGGTGCGCGAGGCGCTGCGGGTGCTCGAGCAGGAGGGCCTGGTCCGGGTCGAGCCGGGTCAGGGCGCCCGAGTGGTGATGGGCGACCGGGACAGCCTGCTCGCCGCCTACGAGCTGCGCGCCGTGGTCGACGGGCTCGCCGCCCGGCTGGCCGCGCTCCGCGGCCCGGCCGATGCCCGTCATCTGGAGCGCAGCATCGCCACCCAGCGGGCCGCACTCGACCCGTGGCAGCCGCTGCGCTACACCGAGGCCAACGTGGAGTTCCACGAGCACGTGCTGATGCTGTCCGGCAACGAGTACGTCCTCGCCCAGCGCCCGGTGCTGCGGATGACCGCCCAGGTCTTCGCGCCGGTCGAGCTGCTGGAGCGGGAGCGGGCGGTCCGCGCCGTCGCCGAGCACACCGCGATCGCCGAGGCCATCGCCGGGGGCGACCCGGATGCCGCCGAGCAGCTCGCCCGGGCCCACATCCGCACCACCATCGACGATCTCACCGGCTGATCCCACGTACCCCGTCCGCAGCACCAGGACCCACCCGCAGCACCACGACATGCCCCGCAGCACGGGGCACCGGCACCAGGAGGAACACCGCACCATGCGCACCCACAACCTCGCCGTCATCGGCGGCGACGGCATCGGCCCGGACGTCACCGCGGCGGCGCTGCTCGCCATGCGCGCGGCGGCCGACCGGTTCGGCTTCGCGCTCGAGACGACCGACTACGAGCTGGGTGCGGAGGCCTACCTGAAGACCGGGGTCGCCCTCGGCGAGGACACCGTGGAGGCGCTGCGCGGCCACGACGCGATCGTCTTCGGTGCGATCGGTGATCCGCGGGTGCCGCCGGGCATCCTGGAGCGCGGGCTGATCGTGGCGCTGCGCATCGCGTTCCGCCAGTCGGTCAACATCCGGCCGGTGCGGCTCTACCCCGGGATCACCAGCCCCGTGCGGGGTGTCACCACCGAGAACTGCGACCTGGTGATCCTGCGGGAGAACACCGAGGGCCTCTACACGGCCGGCGGCGGCAGCCTGCACACCGGCACGCCGAACGCCACCGCCCTGCAGAACTCGGTGACCACCTACGCCGCCACCAAGGAGATCGTGGAGTTCGGGTTCCAGCTCGCCCGCGCCCGGCGCGGCCACCTGACGCTGTGCCACAAGACCAACATCCTGGTGCACGCCGGTCAGCTGTGGGAGCAGGTGGTGGCCGAGGTCGGCGCCGACTTCCCCGATGTCACCACGGATTACGTGCACGTGGACGCGATGTGCCAGCACCTGCCGATGAACCCGGGCCGGTTCGACGTGGTCGTCACCGACAACCTGTTCGGCGACATCATCAGCGACCTCGGCGCGACCGTGCAGGGCGGGCTGGGCCTGGCCGCGAGCGCGAACTACAACCCGACCGGGTCGGCGCCGAGCATGTTCGAGCCGGTGCACGGCTCCGCCCCGGACATCGCCGGCAAGGGCTGGGCGAACCCGGCCGCCGCAGTGCTGTCCGCCGCGATGTGCCTGGCGGCACTGGGCGAGCGGGACGCCGCGCTGGTCTGCGAGGCCGCATCGGCCTCGGTGCTGGCCGAGCTGCCGACCTTCGCCGGGCCCGACATGGGCGCCGAAACCGAGGGTCTCGGCATCCGGATCGCCGAGCGGGTGGCCACCATCGAGCCGGGCGCGCTGGGGGACCCGGACCGGTCGCTGATGTCGCTGCTGGCCGCGGTGGCACCGGTCCGGGGATGACCGCGCCCGAGGCCACGGGCGCGACGCGACCGGCGTCCGTCCCGCCGAGACGGCGGACGGCGCGCCGGATCCCGCGACCGTCGGAGATCCGGCAGCTGGTGCAGCTCGACCCGATCAGCCCGCGGCCGGCCACCAACCGGCTGCGCCGCGCGCTGACCGTCGAGGACCTGCGGGAGGCCGCCCGCCGCCGGGTACCGCGGTCGGTCTTCGAGTTCGTCGACGGCGGTGCCGAGGACGAACTGACCATGCGGCGGACGCGAGAGGCGTTCGAGCGGGTGGAGTTCCGGCCGACCGTGCTGAACGGCGCGTCCGAGGTCGACATCACCACCAGCCTTTTCGGCCGGCCCTCGGCGCTGCCGCTGGTGCTCGGTCCGACCGGGTTCTGCCGGCTCTCGCACCACGAGGGCGAGCGGGCGGTGGCGAGAGCCGCGGCGCTGGGCGGGATTCCGTTCGCCCTGACCACGATGGGCACGGTGTCGATCGAGGACGTGGCCGCGGTCGGCGGTCCGGACGCCGATCGCTGGTTCCAGCTCTACATCATGCGCGACCGCGGGCTGACCGCGGAGCTGGTGCAGCGGGCGAAGACGGCCGGGTACTCGGTGCTGGTCGTCACGGTGGACACCCCGGTGACCGGGCAGCGTCGCAAGGACGTGCGCAACGGCTTCTCGGTGCCGCCGAAGCTGACACCACGCACCCTGCTGGACATCTCGCGGCGTCCGGAGTGGTGGATCAACCTGCTCACCACCGAGCCGCTGGTCTTCGCGACGGTGCCGGCCGGCGAGCCGGAGGCCCATGCCCGGTTCATCGACGGCGTCTTCGACCCGTCCGCCACCTTCGCCGACCTGGCGCAGGTGCGGGCAGCATGGGACGGACCGCTGGTGGTCAAGGGCATCCAGACCGTCGAGGACGCCTACCGGGCACTCGACGCCGGCGCCGACGGTGTGGTGCTCTCCAGCCACGGCGGCCGGCAGCTCGACCGGTCCCCGGTGGCGCTCGAGGTGCTGCCGCGGGTGGCGGACGAGCTCGGCGACCGGTTGGAGATCCTGCTCGACTCGGGTGTGCGGACCGGCGCCGACATCGCCGCCGCGGTGGCGCTCGGCGCGAAGGCCTGCCTGGTCGGCCGGCCCTACCTGTACGGGCTGATGGCCGGTGGCGAGGCCGGGGTGCGCAAGGTGATCGACATCTACGCCGCCGAGCTGCGCCGGAGCCTGCACCTGCTGGGACTGCCGTCGGTGGCCGCGCTCGGACCGGGTGCGGTGCGCTTGCGCTGACCTGCGGTTACCGTGGAGCCATGTGTCGCAACATCACCGAGCTCCGCGGCCTGGAACCGGCCGCCACGTCCACCGAGATCGAAGCAGCCGCGCGGCAGTACGTGCGCAAGGTCAGCGGCCTGACGAAGGTCACCGACCGCACCCGCGAGCCCTTCGAGAAGGCGGTCGCGCAGATCGCCCACATCACCGAGCACCTGCTCGCCGACCTGCCGGAGCGCAAGCAGCCGCCGACCACCGTGCCGCCGCTGCGCCGCCCGGAGGTGCAGGCGCGCATCGCGGCACGGGAAGCTGCGGCGGCCGCACCGTCGGCCTGATCCGTCCGGATCGCATGGTCGTCGGCGGGCCCGGTGGCCCGTCGGCCGCCGGGCTCCGCCGGTTCTCCGGGGTTGCCCGGTAGGTGGTCCCGGGATGACCTGGCGTGCTGACCGGGCGGGGTCCTCGTACGCGCCGACCCATCGGTGCGCGGCGCCGACAGGTGGTCGGACATCCCCGATGGCCGACGGGTCGGTGGTCGATGGGCGATCGGTGGCGGGCGTGCAGAAAGTGTGAGGTCGGCGGAACCGATCCGGGCGATGCTCCGTCACAGCTGCAACGAGTTCCCACCCCGACCCGATGGAGCCCCCGATGACCTCGCCCGAGCAGACCCCCTTCTCCTGGTCCGAGTCCGCTGCCGCCGATCACGCCTACGTACCGCCGGCCGGCGGGTTCGCCGGCTCGCTGCCGGGCCGCGCCGTCGCGGCGCTGTGGGTCTCCGGCGTCTACCTGGTCCTGTCGGTCTTCGGCATCTTCCAGGTGTTGTCCGTCCGCGACGACGTCAGCTCCCGGCTCAGGTCCACCATCGACATGGCGCTGATCATCGGCCTCGGCATCATGGCCGTCTTCATCGTCGGCATGATCCTGGTCGCCAAGCGCACCTCGGCCGTACTGCTCATCGTGATCGCAGCGGTCGCGCTCGGATTCAGCGTGATCAACCTGGGCAACGGCTTCAACCTCATCCAGGTGCTCAACATCGGCCTGCCGCTGGCCATCGTGCTGCTGCTGTCCGGCGCGGAGGTCAAGGACTTCTTCCGCCGCGAGAAGGCCCGCCGCCACGGCATGTACTGATCCAGCACTGCACTGATCCAGCACTGCACTCGATCCAGCACTGCCCGGAAGGCCGGCACCCGCGAGGGTGCCGGCCTTCTTGCGTGGGCGGGGATGTTCCAGCGGGAACGCGGACCAGGACCCGGAATTTCGTCCGAATCGCACGGAACCGGATCGGCCCGGGCCCCGTCGGAGCAGCAACGAACTTCCCACCCCACACCCTGGAGCCCACGATGACCGCCACGCCCGAGACCACCCCGGCAGCCACCACCAAGAAGTCGCTTTCCGATCTCTACACCGAGACCTACGGCACCCCGGCCGCGCCGGTCCGCGAGTCCTACGAGACCCCGCGCGGCGCGCTTCCCGGCCGGGCCGTCGCCGCCCTGGTCGTCGCCGGCATCTACACCGCGCTCTCGGTGTTCGGCATCTTCCAGCTCATCGCCCTCCGCGACGAGATCGGTTCCCGGTACGCCACTCTGCTCAACATCACCCTGGCGATCACCGCGGTGCTCACCGTGCTGTTCGTCGTCGGCATCGTCCTGGTCGCCAACCGCCGCTCGCGCATCCTGCTGGTCGTGATGGCCGCGATCGCATTCGGCCTCGCCATCATCAACCTGCGCAACGGGATCAACCTGATGCAGGTGATCAACGTCGGCCTGCCGCTGGCCATCCTGATCCTGATGGGCCACGACGAGGTCAAGCGCTACTTCCGCTGAACCGGTACCGGCGCGCACCTGCCGGCGCAGAACACCGAGAGGCCGGTACCCGCAACGGGTACCGGCCTCCGGTGTGTCCCGGCCGGGATGGGCGGCCGGAAGAGCGGGTCAGGTGCAGGTCAGCCGAGGGTCTTCGCCGCGTCGAGGAACCCGGCGAGCTGCTCCATGTACTCGGCCTGCGAGGGGTAGTCCATGCCGGCGAACACCCAGGGCTCGATCTGGCCGGCCTTCGCGGCGGGCACCGAGGCGAAGGTGGGCTGCTCCATCAGCTCCTTCTCCTGGTAGCCGCCGCGCTCGGACACCAGCAGCAGGTCGCCGGTGATCTTGGAGGCGTTCTCCCAGCTGAGGATCTCCCAGTAGTAGCCGTCCCCACCGGGATCGACGATGTCGACGCCGAAGTCGCTGTACATGCGCAGGTTCGGGTCGTCGGCCGGCTTGGCGACGTAGATGCCGTCGGCATCGGCGTAGAGCACCTCGACCTGCGGACCACCGGTGCCGGAGGAGGTCAGCTTCGCCGAGGCCGCATCGAAATCGGCCTTCGCAGCGGCGATCTCGTCGGAGTCGGTGCAGACACCGAGGGCCGCGGCCAGGTCCAGGGTGCGCTGGATGACGTCGACCGCCGTGCCGCCCATGCCGATGGTGATCACCGGGGCGATCTTGTCGATCTCGTCCTGCTGGGCCTTGTCGGCAAATCCGTAGGCCACCTCGTCCTTCGGCAGGGTGCCTTCGGCGTCCGTCGCGTACAGATGCGTGACGATGACGTCGGGCTCCGTCTCGAGCAGTTCCTCGCGGTTGATCTCGCCGTAGGTGGCACCGACCTGCACCACGCCGCTGGTGTCCAGGTCGGCGAACCGCACGTCGTCGTCCATGCTGCTGTAGCCGAACGAGGCGACCGGCTCCAGCCCGTAGTTCATCAGCGAGAACAGCACGTCGGTGAGGCCGGCGACCTTGGTCGGTGCCTCGTCCAGGGTGACCGTCCGGCCGATGTCGTCGGTGAACGACCATGTGCCGTCGGCCGCGACGTTCGGGTTCTCGCAGGTCTCCGCGCCACCCACCGACGACGCCGGTGCGGACGGTGCCGACTGAGCAGACTCCGACGCCGCGGCACCGCTGGTGACGGCCGATGAACCGGCGGGTGTCGCTGCCGCGGTCGAGCTCCCGGAGGTCTCGGCCATCGAGCCGCAGGCGCTCACCCCGGCCAGGACCAGGACCGCACCGGCGGCGAGGCCGCTCCGGACTGTGCTGCGTACGCGCATTCGTCTCCCTCTCGATCTCCGGGCCACTGCGTCCGGAATTTTGGGGAGGCTAGCCTAAGTCCTTGGGAACGACCAACGGCCCGCCGGTGGCCGGGTCGGCGATCACCGTGGCCTCCAGCCGGAAGGTGGACCGCAGCAGCTCGGGGGTCAGCACCTCGGCCGGCGCACCGTCGGCGACCACTGCACCGTCGGACATCAGCACCAGCCGGTCGGAGTAGCGCGCCGCCAGGTTCAGGTCGTGCAGCACCATCAGCACGGTGCGGCCCTGCTCCCGATTGAGGGTGCGCACCAGATGCAGCACCTCGAGCTGGTAGGTCAGGTCGAGGAAGGTGGTCGGCTCGTCCAGCACCAACACCTCGGCCTGCTGGGCGAGCACCATGGCCAACCAGGCCCGCTGCCGCTGGCCGCCCGAGAGTTCCTGCACCACACGGTGTCCCAGTCCTTCCAGGCCGGTGATCCGCAGGCAGTCGGCGGTGATGTCGGCATCCGCGGCGCTCCACTGCCGCAGGATGTTCTGGTGCGGGTTGCGACCGCGCAGCACCAGTTCCCGCACGGTGATCCCGGCCGGGGCCAGTGGGCTCTGCGGCAGCACCGCGAGCCGGCGGGCAACGGCCTTGCCGTTCATCCGGTGCAGGTCCTCGCCGAACAGCCGGACCGTGCCGGCCGATGGCTTGAGCAGCCGGGCGAGAGCCCTGAGCACGGTGGACTTCCCGCAGCCGTTCGGCCCGACGATGGTGGTCACCGTGCCCGCAGCGACGCTCAGGTCGAGGTCCGGTACGACGATCCCGGCGCCCGGATAGCCGAGCCGCAGCCCGGACGCCTCCAGCGCGGTGCCGGTGGTCGTCGTCATCGCCTCGCCACGGGTTCCTACCGAGGATGTCATGCGTTCGCCTCCCGACGATGCCGTAGCAGCAACAGGATCAGGTACGGGGCACCGACCAGGGTGGTCACCAGACCGACCGGGATCTCCCAGTCGACGACCGTCCGGCCCAGCAGATCTGACAGCATCACCAGCACCCCTCCGAGCAGACCGGACAGCACGAGCGGCGGCCGGTCGACTCGGGTCAGCCGGCGGGCGACCTGCGGCACCACGAAGGCCACGAACGCGATCGGCCCGGCGGCGGCGACGGCCGCGACGGCCAGCAGCACCGCCACCACCAACGTCGCCAGCCGGTGCAGCTCGAGCGGCAGCCCGAGCCCGCGCGCGGCGTCGTCGCCGAACTGTCCGATCGCCAGCCCGGCGGACAGCAGGACCGAGACGGGCAGCAGCACCGCGCAGGCGATCAGCAGGGGCAGCAACCGGTCCCAGGTCATCGGACCCAGTGACCCGACCAGCCAGGCGGCGGCCTGGTTCGCGTCGGAGATCTGCGCCCGCACCATCAGGTAGGAGGTCAGCGCCGTGCAGATGGCGGTCACCCCGAGGCCGACCAGCACCAGCCGATAGCTGTCGATCCCGCTGCGCCACGACAGCCCGTAGACCACCGCCGCGGCCACCACGCCGCCGAGGAGCGCGGCGCCGGGGATGCCGAGGGTGTTCACCGCGACCGACACCTCGTACGTACCGCCGGTGGCCGCGATCGCCAGCACCGCCCCGGCGGACGCACCGGAGGTGACCCCGATGATGTCGGGGGTGGCCAGCGGGTTGCGGGCGAAGGTCTGGGTCAGCGCGCCCGCGACACCCAGCGCGGCACCGGCGGCGAGTCCGCCCAGCGCACGCGGCATCCGCCAGTCCAGCACCACCAGTTCCTGCCGCTCGGTGCCCGCGCCGACGAGCGTGCGCAGCACGTCCCAGGGGGTGAGGGACGAGGCCCCGACGGCGATCCCGACTGCGCCGACGGCGATCGCCGCGACCAGACCGGCGAGCGTCCAGAGCAGCACCGCCGGTCGCCAGGCCAGGCCCACCGGGCCCAGTCGGACGCCGGGGATCCGGTCGTGGGTCTCCGGCACCGCGGTCTCAGGGGTCACAGCGCCACCGGTGATCACAGGGCCACCAGCGATCGACGACGGGCGATGTGCACGAAGAACGGCCCGCACACCACAGCGAGCACGATGCCCACCTGCACCTCGTTGTTCGCCTCGCCGAGCACCCGGCCGAGGACGTCGGCCGCGACCAGCACGAGGGCGCCGACCAGCGCGGCCACCGGCAGCATCCGGCGGTGGTCCACGCCGACCAGCGCCCGGGCCAGATGCGGGGCGACCAGGCCGAGGAAGGCCAACGGGCCGGCGGCCGCCGTGGCCCCGCCGGCCAGCAGGGTGATCGCCCCGATCCCGACGATCCTTGCCAGCACCACGTTCTCGCCGAGCCCGCGGGCGACGTCGTCACCCAGCGCGAGGTTGTTGAGGGCCTTGGCGTTCCACATCGCGAGCAGCATCCCGAGCACCGCCACCGGGAGCACCGCGGCGGCGATACCGAGGTCGCGGCCGGACAGCGATCCGACGACCCAGCGCCGGTAGACGTCCAGGGTGCTGCGGTCGTTCAGCACGACGAAGGTGGTCAGCGCGACCAGCAGGGCGGTGACGGCGGTGCCGGCCAGCGCCATCGGGACGGGTGACGCCGGCGCACTGCCGGCGGTGGCGATGCCGAACACGGCGACCGCCGCGACCAGCGCGCCGATCATCGCGAACACCATGATCGGCAGGGCTGCGGTGACGTGCAGGGCGTGGATGCCGATCACCACCGCGAACCCGGCACCGGCGGAGACGCCGAACAGTCCCGGATCGGCGAGCGGGTTGCGGGTGTGCCCCTGCATCAGGCCGCCGGCAACGCCGATGCACGCGCCGACCAGCAGACCGAGCACGGTGCGCGGGAACCTGCTGTCCCGGACCAGCACCGCGGCCTCGCTGCCGTCCGGGTGCCAGATCACCCGCCAGACCTCGCCGAGCGAGGTCGGGTTGCTGCCCAGCGCCAGTCCGGCCGCGAAGACCACGACCACCGCGGCCAGCAGCGACACCGCCACCAGCACCCCGCGGCGGCCGTGTGACGGCCGGTCGTCCCGGGCGTCGGGGAGGTGATCTCCCTGACGGACGGGTGACGTGAGCATCGCAGAAGGATAGCCTCACCTTCATGAGTGAGACCGACACCCTCATCACGCCGTACTGCCTGTTCCGCATGACGGTCGCGGGGATCGGGAAGTTCGGCACCAACTTCCGGCGGTTCACCTTCACCGGGCCTGATCTCGACCTGTGCGCGGACAACGGCTACGACCAGCGGATCAAGCTCATCTTCCCGCTGCCCGGCGTCGGCCTCGACCCGATGCCCACCGGGCCGGAGTGGTACATGCGGTGGCGCGAGCTGCCGGACGAGCTGCGCAACCCGATCCGCACCTACACGATCCGCGCCACCCGGCCCGAGCGCAACGAGGTCGACATCGACGTCGCGCTGCACGGCCGGATCGGCGTCGCCTCGGCGTGGGCCACCGATGCGGAGGTGGGCGACGAGATCCTGATGTTCGCCCCGGACCGTCGCTACACGGGGTTGCACGGCGGCATCGACTTCCTGCCGCCGGCGTCGACCGCCCGCTACCTGCTGGCCGGCGACGAGACCGCTCTCCCGGCGATCGCCTCCATCCTGGAACGGCTCCCGGCCGACGCCCGCGGGGTGGCCGTGGTCGAGGTCGCCGACTCGTCGGACGCGGCCGCGCTGGACGGGGTGGCGCCGGCCGGGTTCGAGATCGTCTGCGGCGGGCGGGACGGCCGCGAGCACGGCGCGCACCTGCTCCCCGAAGTGGCCCACGCGGCCGGCCGGTTGATCGACGAGCACACCGCGCACCCGGTCGCCGATCTCGAGGACGTCGACATCGAGGAAGGTCTGCTCTGGGAATCGCCGTCCGACGACCTGGGCGGACCGGCCCGGGCGTCGACCGACCTGTACGCCTGGCTGGCCGGTGAGGCCGGGGTGATCAAGGCGCTGCGCCGTCACCTGGTCTCGGAGCGTGGCATCGACCGGAAGTCCGTCGCGTTCATGGGCTACTGGCGGATCGGGCGCCAGGAGGACAACCGCTGACACCGGACGACCCACCGCACTTTGTACTAACCTTCTGACATGGTCGAGGGTGACGTGCGGTTCGGTGTCGTCGGTTACGGAGCGGGTGGGCGGTTCTTCCACTCACCCTTCCTGCAGGCGGCGGAGGGGGTGTCGTTGTCCGCCGTCCTGGCCCGGTCCGCGGAGAAGCAGGCACTCGTCCGGCAGGACCTGCCCGGCACACCGGTGGTCGACACCCTCGCCGATCTGGTCGGCGTGGTCGACGCGGTGGTCATCACCACGCCGCCCGCCACCCGGCGGGCCCTGGTGCTGGAAGCGCTCTCGCTCGGACTGCATGTGGTGGCCGACAAGCCGTTCGCCCCCGACGCCGACATCGCCCGGGAGCTGCGGGATGCGGCGAACGACGCGGGGCTGCTGCTCACCCCGTACCACAACCGCCGGTGGGATCCCGACTTCCGCACCGTGCAGGGACTTCTCGCCGCCGGCCAGGTCGGCGAGCCGGTCGAGTTCGAGTCGCGGTTCGATCTCTACGAGCCGTGGACGATCGAGGGCGGCCCGGGCGGCGGGGTGCTGTCGGACCTGGGCAGCCACCTGATCGACCAGGCCTTCCACCTGTGTGGGCCGGTCGAGCGGGTGCGGGCCGAGCTGCAGCCCTTCGACACCGATCGCGGACCCAGCGACGCGGCCTTCGTAATGTCGCTGACCCATACCTCCGGCGTGATCAGCCGGCTGCGGGCCGGGAAGGTCGGTCGGGCGACCGGGCGGGAGCTCCGGCTCTCCGGCACGGAGGCCGGGTATCGATCACTACGGGGCACCGACGTGCTGCCGACCGCACTGTTCGCCGGCGGTCGTCCCGGCGACGACGGTTGGGGCGCCGAGGTTCCCGAGCGCTGGGGCGAGCTGGTGACCGCCGACGGTGTCGCGCCCGTCCCGTCGGCGACCAGCAGCTGGGAGCAGTACTACGAGCAGTTCGCCCGCGCGGTGCGTGGCACCGACGTCCCGCCGGTCACCGCCGACGAGGCCATCGAGGTGGTCCGGATCATCGACGCCGCACGCAGGTCCGCGGAGCAGGACGAGGTCGTCCTGCTCCGCGGATAGTCTGCGCCGCTGGGATTCTCACCCCGGCAGTGGTCAGCCGATCGGAGTCGGGTCCACCGGGTTCGGCGGGACCGGGACGGATCCGCGGATCCGGTTCTGCGCCTGGCAGTTGCTGGTGCAGTTGGTCGCGCCCTGCGAGAGCTCGATCGCGTCCTCGCCCAGCACGCCGCCCATCCGGCCGCCGGAGGTGACCAGCCACTTGGTGGTGGTGCCGTCCTGGTAGGTCTTGGTCGCGACCTGCGGGCTGTCCTTGCCGAGCAGCATCTGGTGGTAGCCGGTGGCGCTCTGGGCCTGGCTCACCGCGTTGGTGCCGTCGCCGAAGTTGATCTTGCCGGTGAACGAGTTGACGAAGTAGAAGAGCCCGGAGCCCAGCACGTGGGTGACCTCGACGGCCGAGGCGAACTCCGGCTCCATCTGGAAGATCCCACCCTGGGGCGCGTCCTTGGCCTGCACCTTCAGCGTGCCGCCGGCCACCTGGAACCGCACGACCAGGGTGTCGTCCTTGACCTCGAGCTCCTTGATGCGCACGCCGGCGCGCTGCGCCGCGGTCAGCGTCGGCACCTTGGACGCGAAGATCTCCGTCGGCTTCGTGACCATCCGCTGCGGGTCGGCGGCGCCGGTCAGCGTGTAGTGGTAGACGCCCAGGGTGGCGGTGTCGATGTCGAAGGTGACGTGCGTGCCACGGATCTTGACCGTGCCGGACGCCGCGACATCCTTGAGCTTGACGTCCTTCCCGGCGGCCGGGTTGTAGGTGGTGCCGTTGACGGTGACCGCGAGGTCACCCGTCGGCGAGCCCTTGGCGGCGGCCGGACCGGCCACGGCGACGGCACCCACGGACAGCGCAGCGACGGCGGTCGCGACCACCGCGGTGCGCAGGCCCGCGGTGAGAGTGGTGAAGCGGGACATGGTGCTTCCCTTCGGAGTTCGGGATCGCACCCCTCCGGCGCGACACCGTGAACTCTCATGGGTCGCTGGTCGCACCGGCAATCGGACGTTGGTACTAGTACCTCCGCCCTGTTCTTCCGGCGCGTCACCCCCGGCCGGCGTCGGGCAGATGGTCCCGCGCCCACATCGCGGCACTGGTCCGGTCCACCACACCGATCCGCCGGAACAGGCTGCCGACGTGCACCTTCACCGTGCGCTCGGCGATGCCGAGCTCGCGGCCGATCTGCCGGTTGGACAGTCCGCGGGCAATCAGCGTGAGTACCTCCCGCTCCCGGGCGCTCAACTGCTCGGCCGGCGCCGGGACGGCGGCCGGCAGGAGAGCCACCGCCATCCGTGGATCCAGCGGGGCGTGTCCCTCGGCGGCGGACCTGATGGAGGACAACAGGTGTGACGGTTCGCTGTCCTTGAGCAGGTAGCCGACCGCGCCCGCCCGCAGCGCCTCGGCGACCCGCCCGGTGTCGTGGAAGGACGTCAGCACCACCACCCGCGCCGCCGGGTGCGCGTCCAGCACCACCCGGGTCGCGGCGATGCCGTCCATCCCCGGCATCGACAGGTCCATCAGCACCACGTCGGGCATCACGGAGGCGGCGAGTTCCCCCGCCTCCTGCCCGCCGGACGCCTCGCCGACGACGTCGATGTCACCGGCCGTGGTGAGCAACGACCGCAGGCCGGCCCGGACCAGCGGGTGGTCGTCGACCAGCAACACCGTGATGATGCCCGGGGATCCGTTGCTCATTCCGGGATCTCCAGCCGCCAGCTGGTACCGGCTCCGGGCGCGGACGACAACCGCAGGGTGGCGCCGGCGCCGTTCGCCAGGTCGGCCAGCACCCGGAGCCCGAAGTGGCCCTCCGCCGGGTGCGACCACAGCTCCTCGGCGTCGAAACCCCGGCCGTTGTCGGTGATCTCCAGCACCGCTCCGCCCTTCCGTTCCTTCTCCAGCGTCACCCGTACCCACTGCGCACCCGAGTGCTTGCCGACGTTGACCAGTGCCTCCTGGCAGATCCGGTAGACCAGCCGATCGCCGGCGGCGTCCAGCCCGGACGGGTCGGGCACCTGCAGGTCCACCCGCACGCCGCGGGACCGGACACCGCTGGCCATGTCCTCGAGAGTGGCTGCCAGACCTGCGGTCTCCAGACCCGGCGGGTAGATGTCGACCAGCAGCGAGCGCAGTCCGCCGATGCTGCCGCGCACCGCACCGCCGATCCGGTGCAGGTCCTCGGCATCGGACGCGCGACCCTGCATCGCCGCCTGCTCGGCCTGGCCGGCCAGGGCGTACGAGGTGCCGACCAGGTCCTGGACCACGCCGTCGTGCAGGGTGCCGGCGATACGGCGGCGTTCCTGGGCGGAAGCGTCGATCGTGCGCTGCAGCAACGCCTCCCGCTGGGTGCGGGCCTCGCGCAGCCGGTCCAGCAGCCGCCAGAGGATCGGCAGCAGCAGCGCGACCAGCAGCAGCAGACTGGACAGCGTGATCCCGGCGAACCCACGCCAGAGTTCGCCGCTGCGCGCGGTCACCTGGTCGTACCGGAAGTAGACCTCGAACAGCAGCGGTTGGCCGTCCGGGGTCCAGATCGGCCGATAGGTCTCCAGCAGCTTGCCGCTGTCCCGTTCGTAGAGGTTCTCCGGAGCAGCGAGATCGGAGACTTCGGCGCGGATCTCGGGGGTGGAGAAGACCTCGAGCTCCTCCGCCTCCAGCTCGAACCGCATGCCGATCAGCCGCGGGTCGTCGGAGTAAACGATGGTGCCGTCGCGGTTCCAGATCTTCACCCGGACCACCGACTCCTGGGTCAGCAGGTGCTCCCGCACCTCGATGTCCACCGCGGCCAGCGCCTCCGGGTCGCCGGTGCGCAGGCCGTCGGTGACCACCGGCTGGATCAGCAGCTCGGCGAAGAGGTCGGCCGAGTTCGCCGCGTCGGACACGGCTTCCGCCTCGGCCAGCCGCCGGGCGGCGAAGATCCCGCCGAGTGACACCACCACCAGGACGACCAGCGCGCCGATGATCACCTGGACGAACACCCGCCGCCGGCGGATCGGCCGGTCCTCGCGCACCGGGACGCCGGAAGCGACGACCAGCCAGGGTGGCCGGTCGTCGCTCGCGGGGGCCGGACGGCTCATGCGCCCGGACCGTGGCGTCGGGGTTCAGGAGTGCCCGTCACCGTCGTCCTTCCCGCCGCGCCCGGAACCGCTGCTGCCCGAACCACCGTCGTCGGAGCCGCTACCGGAGCTGCCCTTGCCGGACCCGCTGTCGTCCTTGCCGGATCCCGAGCCCGAACCGCTGCCGCCGTGGTCATCACCGGACTCGGTGCTGCGCTGCGAGCTGGTCGTCTTCTGGGTGGTGGTCTGCCGGCTCGTGGTGGTCGGCCGGCCGGTCGTGGTCGGCCGGCTGGTCGTGGTGGGCGCCTGGGTGGAGGTGCTGGTGCCGGCGACCGCGCCGCTGGTCCGGTCGCCACCGTGGTCGTCGCCCGGCTCGGTCTCCCGGGTGGTGCGGTCCCCGCCGTGGTCGTCACCGGACCCGGTCGACCTGGTGGTGCTCCCGCCGCCGGTCGTGCCGGTGGCGCCAGTCGGATCGTCGGACCCGGATCCGGAGCTGCCGCCGTGGTCGTCCCCGGATTCCGTGGTCCGGGTGGTGGCTCCGCTGCCGGTCGTGCCGGTCGCATCGTCCGATCCGGTCCGGTCCCCGCCGTGGTCGTCGCCGGATTCTGACTCCCGGGTGGTGCGGTCCCCGCCGTGGTCGTCGGAGGTGGCGTCGTCGGAGGTGGTCGTCGTCCGGGCAGAGGTCGTCGAGCTGGTGGTGCCGCTCGCGCTCGTTGTGCTCGGGGTGCTGGTGCTGGGCGCTGTCGTGGCGAGCGTCGTGGTGCCCGACGTACTGGTCGGCAGGCTGACCTCGCTGCTGCCGGGCTGCTCGACGACGGCGCTGGGCGGGATGCGGACGGGGACGCTGTCGCCGAACGACGCGTTGCCGACGAGCCCGAGCACGGCGGGCACGGCGGCGGCGACGATCAGGCCACCCACGATGGCAAGTCGCTTCATCTCGGTACCTCCTGGTGATCGGGAAATCCTGTGCCTCCTTTCTCCCTCGCACCTGGTCGGCCGCACCATCGGACCTTGGTACTAGTACCTCCCCGCCGGTCACCGGCCCCGCCATCATCGCCGACGGCAGGCGGATAGCGTGGCGGCATGTCACAGCAGTCGACGCCGACCGCCCCCGACATCCGGGATCCGTTCCCGTCGTCCACCCCGGAGGAGCAGGGACTGCCGTCGGCGGCGGTGACCGCCCTGGTCGACCGTCTGGAGCGGGAGGGCCTGGAGCCGCACAGCCTCATGGTGCTGCGGCACGGCCGACTGCTCGCCGAAAGCTTCTGGGCTCCCTACCACCCGGACGGCGTGCAGCTGCTGTACTCGCTGTCCAAGAGCTTCACCTCGACGGCGGCCGCGTTCGCCGAGGCCGAGGGTCTGCTCGACCTCTCCGCCCGGGCAGCGTCCCACCTGGACGAGCCGGCGGCCGGGCCGCGCGCGGCGTCGTTGACCGTGCACCAGTTGCTGTCCATGTCGACCGGCCACCGGGTCGACACCCTGGACGGGATGATCGGATCCGCCGACCCGGTCGCGGCGTTCTTCGCCCACGAGCCCGAGCAGGAGCCGGGCAGCTGCTTCGTCTACAACAACGGCGCGACCTACACCGTCGGCGCGATCGTGCAGCGGGTCACCGGGATGACCCTCACCGACTACCTGCGGCCGCGGCTGTTCGAGCCGCTGGGCATCGACAACTCGGCCTGGCTGCAGTGGCCGGCCGGACGCGAGCTCGGCTTCTCCGGACTGCACCTGACCACCGGCGCCCTCGCCCGGTTCGGGCAGCTGCTGCTGGACGACGGCCGGTGGCACGGCGAGCAGCTGCTCCCGGCCGGGTGGGTCGCTCGCGCGTCGGCACCCATCACCGACAACTCCTCGCACGAAGGCGGTGTCGACTGGCAGCAGGGCTACGGCTACCAGTACTGGCGGGCCCGGCACGGGTTCCGCGGCGACGGCGCCTACGGGCAGTACGTGCTGGTGCTGCCCGAGGAGGACGCCGTCGTGGTGATCACCTCCTGCCAGCTGGACATGCAGGCGGTGCTCGACGCGGTCTGGGAGGAATTGCTGCCGGCCTTCACCGGCGGCCCGCTGCCCGCGTCCGCCGACGCGGACACGTTGCGGCGCAGTCTCTCCGGGGCACAGATCGCGGCGCCGGCAGATGTCGTCGAGCCGGCGTCATCCGGTCCGTGGACGTTCGCACACCGGGAAGGTCGGGAGGCCGCCCGGCTGACCGGGGTGGTCGTCGAGGAGGCCGGCGACGGCTGGCAGCTGACCGTCCGCGAGGGCGATCGGGAGCTGACGATCCGCTGCGGCCGCGGTGTCTGGCCGGAGGTGAACGGCCCCTGGGTGGCGCGCGGCGGCTGGACCTCGCCGACGACGTTCGAGGCGCGGATCGTCGCCGTCCAGACCCCACATCACCTGCTGATCCGCTGTGACACCGACACCGGGCAGGTGAGCACCCGCTGGAACGGCGTGCCGCTGCACGACCAGGCGCTGTCCACGCAGGTCGCGCCGCCATCGATCGGATCGGAGACGTCGCTGTGACCATCGAGTTCCCGCAGACAGACCGCCCTGGATGCCTCCCTGCTGATCCGGACGTCCTTCGACCCCGGCACCGACGCCGGTTGGGATGCGCTGTGCGCGGCCGTTGCCGTGGAGCAGACGGTCGAAGGTCTGGGCGAACCGTTCGCAGCCAACATCGAGTACGTCAGCGAACGGCGGTTCGAAGGGCTGACGGCCGGCGATCTCGTGCCGGAGACGCTCTGGAGCGAGGAGAGCGACGTCCTGCCCGACCCCACCCATGTCTTCCTCGCCGACCTGCTCGCGCTCACCGACCCGGAGCCGACGGTTCTCGTCGTGGACCGGCTGGAGGAACCCGGTCGGAGCTTCCGGGCTCTGCCCTCCGAGGTGTTCGGCATCCAGGCCAACCTGGCCATCGGCAACATGATGTTCAACGAGTTCGCGGACTACGCGGACGACAGCGGCGGCGTCTTCCGCGGTTTCGACGACCACGTCTGAACCAGATCGGCCGCCGGCAGATCGGCCGTTCAGGCGGGCGGAAGACCGCGGCCGGTGAGCGGGCTGGAGTACACGACGCTGGTGGTGACGCCGCCGAGGGTGCCGACCCGGCCGGACACCTGCTCCAGGTGCCCCATCGACGTCGCGACCACCTTGAGCACGAAGCAGTCGTCACCGGTGACGTGATGCGCCTCGACGATCTCCGGGGTGACGGCGAGCAGGTCGTGCAGCGGCTTGTAGTTGCTGGTCGGGTACCGCAGCCGCAGGAACGCCATGATCCCGTAGCCCAGCCTGGTCGGGTCGACCGTGGCCGCGTAGCCGGTGATCACCCCGGTCTCCTCCAACCTGCGCAGCCGCTCCGCGGTGGCACTCGCGGACATGGAGACCCGGCGCGCGAGGTCGGCGACGGACAACCGACCGTCGGCCTGCAGCTCGGCAAGGATCGCCGCGTCGGTCTGGTCGAGGCGGGGCGCGGGATCGACGGCCATGGTGGCAATCTATCGTCGGATCCGCGCCTGCTCGCGCCAACTGCCGTGGATCGGCCCTGTTCACGGGTTCCGCTCGGCCGCAGGATTCTGGACATGACCACTGTGCCTGCTGTCCCCGCTGCAGCCATCGCCTGGCCTGCCACCCCGGCCTCGGCCGCGGTGCCGTACTTCCGCGCGAAGCTGGACTTCGAGACCGACGCCTCCGACGTCGCCGCGGCCCTGCGTTCCGGGACGCCGGGGTTCGTCCTGGTCGACTCCCGGGGTGTTGCGGCCTGGGCGCAGGGTCACATCCCCGGCGCCGTGCACCTGCCGACCGCCGAGATCGCCTCGCGGGCCGCGGATCTCATCCCGGCCGGCACGCCGGTGGTGACCTACTGCTGGGGACCGGGCTGCAACGGCGGCACCCGCGCCGCACTCGCCTTCGCGCTGCTCGGGCATCCGGTCAAGGAGATGATCGGCGGCTTCGAGTACTGGGCCCGCGAGGGCATGCCGGTGGAGACCGCAAGCGGGATCGCCGCGGGTGCGGTCGACCCGCTGACCGCACCGCGCTCGACCGTCACCTGCGACTGCTGAACTCCGGTCCCGACCTGCGCGAATCCGGTCGGACCGGGAACCCCACGGTCCCCGGATCCGTCCGAGCTCCATGGACGCACCGCTGACCCTCTGCCGCCGACTGATCGCACCGTGCGCGGCGGTGCTGCTCTTCCTGATCGCCGGATGCAGCAGCACCGGCGGGACCCCGGTGGCCGGCTCCTCGACGCCACCGTCAACGACTCCGAGTGGCCCACCTGACGCCGACGCCGTCTGGCTGACCATGGGCGTGCTGCCGCCGTACAACCCGCAGAACCAGCAGCAGGGCTGGAAGGTCGAGGTGCTCGGCAACGGCACCATCGACGGCAACGGACCGGTGTCCGGCAGGTCACTGACACCGGACGCGCTCGACGCGCTGCTCGCCGGGGTCCGCGACCTGTGCGGCCTGACCCAGCAGGACATGGGCGGCCGCATCTACGACGGCGGCGAGTTCAGACTGCGGGTCGACCTTCCCGGCTGCAGCGTGCAGCTCACCGTCGAACCCGGCGAGTACTCCGGAATGCACACCGCCGAACAGAAGGTCGATCGCGAGCGGGTGCGCGCGGTGGTCGAGCAGATCCGGAAGGCCGTCACCTGAGCCGGATGTGAGTCCGGGGGTGTGACCGGCGTCATCGTCACATTCCGCGGGGCTGCGGTGTCACCTGGGCAGACGCCGGGACAGCAATCGGACATGGTTCCCGGCCGCTGCTGCTGGGACGGTCATGCGCACGACACTGCTGTGGATCCTCAACCTGCTGGGCCTCGGTGTCGGCGGGTGGGCTCTGTTCCTGCCCGACCGGTTCTACGACTCGTTCCCCGGAGTCGGGTTCGGCGCCTGGGTCATGATGGACGGCCCGTACAACCAGCACCTGATCCGTGACGTCGGCGCGCTCTACCTCGGTCTGGCCGCCGCCGGCATCATCGCAGTGCTCACCCGGGGTGCAGCGGCGCGGACGGCCGCCGGTCGGGTGGTCGCGGTCGCCTGGCTGGTGTTCAGCCTCCCCCACTTCCTCTACCACGTCGTGCATCTGCACGGGATGGCCACGATCGACGCCTTCGGCCAGCCGGTCTCACTGCTGCTGACCGTGCTGCTCCCGCTACCACTGCTGTTCCCCGCGCGGCCGTCGACGGGACGGTCCGCCACCACCCCGAAGGAGGACCAACGATGAGGATCGCTGTTGCCGGAGGCAACGGAGCTGTCGGCACACACGTGGTGGAGGTGCTGCACGAGCAAGGGCACGAAGCCGTGGTGCTCTCCCGGCACGCCGGCATCGACCTGACCTCCGACGACGCCTCCGCAGCGACGCGGCTCGCCGAGCAGCTGGCCGGGACCGACGCCGTCGTCGACGTGCTCTCGGTGCAGACCAGATCGGCGAAGGGGTCCGAGACCTTTTTCCGCACAACAACATCGCACCTGCTGGCTGCCGAGCAGGCGGCCGGCGTGGGGCACCACGTGGCACTGTCCATCGTGGGCGTGGGACAGGCTCCGTACGGCTACTACGCGGGCAAGGTGACGCAGGAGAAGCTCGTCGAGGCGGGCCCGGTGCCGTGGACCATCCTGCGCGCCACCCAGTTCCACGAGTTCGCCACCCAGATCTACGGTCAGATCACCGTCGGCCCGCTGATGCTGATCCCGGCGATGCGGTCGCAGCCGGTCGCCGCCCGCGAGGTCGCGCAGCGGCTGGTGGAGCTCGCTATCGGCGCACCTGCCGGCCGGGTGCCGGATCTCGGCGGGCCCAGGGAGGAACGGATGGTCGACATGGTGCGCCGGTACGCCCGGACGCAGCACCGGCGCGGGCCGATCCTGCAGGTCCCGCTCCCGGGCGGACTCGGAAAGGCCATGCGGGACGGCACTCTCGTCCCGCACGGCCCCACCGACCACGGCGTGCAGACCTACCAGGAGTGGCTGGCCGCCCTCGGGTGAACCCTCACCACTCCAGGCCGGAACCGGTGCGGTACTCGATCACCCGGGTCTCGAAGAAGTTCTTCTCCTTCTTCAGGTCCATCATCTCGCTCATCCACGGGAACGGGTTCTCGGTGTCCGGGTACAGCGCCGGCAGCCCGATCTGGGCGCACCGCCGGTTGGTGATGAAGTACATGTACTGCTCGCACTGGGCCGCTGTGAGACCGAGCATGCCGGTCGGGAGAGTGTCCCGGCCGTAGGCGATCTCGAGTTCACAGGCCTTCGCCAGCATGCCGCGGACCTCCGCCTGGAACTCGGCGGTCCACAGGTGCGGGTTCTCGATCTTGATCTGGTTGATGACGTCGATGCCGAAGTTCAGGTGGATCGATTCGTCGCGCAGGATGTACTGGTACTGCTCGGCGATGCCGACCATCTTGTTGCGCCGGCCGAGGGACAGGATCTGGGCGAAACCCGTGTAGAACCACATGCCCTCGAAGACCACGTAGAACGCCACCAGGTCCCGCAGGAACGCCTGGTCGGCCTCCGGGGTGCCGGTGCGGAACGCCGGGTCCTCCAGCGTCCGGGTGTACTGCAGCGCCCAGGCGTCCTTCTCGGTGATGGACGGCACCTCGCGGTACATGTTGAACAGCTCGCCCGCCTCCAGTCCCAGCGAGGTGCAGATGTACTGGAAGGTGTGGGTGTGCACGGCCTCCTCGAAGGCCTGGCGCAGCAGGTACTGCCGGCACTCCGGGTTGGTCAGCTGGCGGTAGACCGCGAGCACGATGTTGTTGGCCACCAACGACTCCGCGGTGGCGAAGAAGCCGAGGTTGCGCTTGATCATCGTGCGCTCGGCATCGGTCAGCCCGGTCGCCGGGTCGGTGCTCTTCCACAGCGCGATGTCCGCCTGCATCGACACCTCGGTCGGCATCCAGTGGTTGTTGCAGCCGGCCAGGTACTTCTCCCAGGCCCAGGTGTACTTCAGCGGCAGCAGCTGGTTGACGTCGGCCCGGGCGTTGATCATCGCCTTCTGGCTGACGTCCACCCGGCCGGCGGTGCCGGTGCCCAGGTCGACGCCCACGACGGTCCCGGTGATCGGCGCCGACGCTGCCTGCGCCGGCGGCGCCACGGGTGCCGCCGGCGGCGACGGCACGGCAGACGGGGCCGCGGGAGCGGCCGGGGTGAACTCGTCGGCCCAGAGATCGGTGCTCACTGGCAGGCCTCGCAATCAGGGTTGTCGATGGAGCACGCGAGCGCATCCGTGCCCGCGGCAGGAAACTCGGCCAGGGCGTCGGCGATCGACACCTCCGGTCGTGCCGGCACCGGGACCGGCGGGACCGGCGGGACCGCCGCGGCCGGAGCGGCAGGAGGGACAGGGACAGCAGGGACGACAGCCGGGGCTGCGACCGGAGCGGGCTCCGGGGCGGCGGTCGCCGGCGCCGCGGCGGACACCGCGTTGAGCCGGCCGTCGGTACCGCGCAGCGTCGACTTCTCCACGTGGGTGGCAGATGTCGACCGCAGGTAGTAGGTGGTCTTGCACCCGGTACGCCAGGCGAGCCGGTACAGCTCGTCCAGCTTCCGGCCGCTCGGCGCCGCTACGTAGAGGTTGAGCGACTGCGCCTGGTCCAGCCACTTCTGCCGCCGGGAGGCGGCCTTGATCAGCCAGGACCCGTCGACCTCGAACGCGGTCGCGAACAGCTCACGGATGTCGTCGGGGATCCGATCGATCTCCACCAGCGACCCGTCGAAGTACTTCAGGTCGGCCACCATCACCTCGTCCCAGAGCCCGCGTTCCTTCAGCACCCGCACGAGATGCTCGTTCACCACGGTGAAGTCGCCGCTCATGTTCGACTTGACGAACAGGTTGCGGAACGTCGGCTCGATCGACTGCGACACACCCACGATGTTCGAGATGGTCGCCGTCGGCGCGATCGCCATGATGTTGGAGTTCCGCACGCCCACCGTGCGCACCCGCTCACGCAGGGACTCCCAGTCGAGCCGCGCCGTGCGGTCCTGGTCCAGGTCACCACCGCGGGCGTCGGCCAGCAGGGCGATGGAGTCGATCGGCAGGATGCCCCGGCTCCACAGCGATCCGTCGAACGACGGGTACCGGCCACGCTCGGCGGCGAGCTGCGACGACGCCGAGATCGCCCAGTAGGAAAGGTGTTCCATCGAGACATCGGCGAACTCGACCGCCGCCTCGGAGGCGTAGGGCACCCCGAGGGTGTACAGCGCGTCGGCGAAGCCCATCAGCCCCAGTCCGACCGGGCGGTGCTTGAGGTTGGACCGCCGGGCCGACGGCACCGTGTACAGGTTGATGTCGATGACGTTGTCCAGCATCCGCACCGCGGTGGTGACGGTCCGGCGCAGCCGCTCCACGTCCAGCCCGTCCGCGGTCACGTGGGCGGCCAGGTTCACCGAACCGAGGTTGCAGACGGCGGTCTCGCTGTCGCTGCCGGTGCGGGTGTTGAGGGTGATCTCCGTGCACAGGTTGGACGAGTGCACCACCCCCGCGTGCTGCTGTGGGGACCGCAGGTTGCAGGCGTCCTTGAAGGTGATCCACGGGTGCCCGGTCTCGAACAGCGCGGTGAGCATCCGCCGCCACAGGTCGACGGCGGGAAGCCGCCGGAACACCCGGATCCCGCCGCGGTCGGCGGCGGCCTCGTACTCGGCGTACCGGGCGGCGAAGGCGTCGCCGTACAGGTCGTGCAGGTCCGAGACCTCGTCCGGGGAGAAAAGCGTCCACTGCCCGCCCGCCTCCACCCGGCGGAGGAACTCGTCCGGCACCCAGTTCGCGGTGTTCATGTCGTGCGTCCGCCGGCGGTCGTCACCGGTGTTGCGGCGCAGGTCGAGGAACTCTTCGATGTCGATGTGCCAGGTCTCCAGGTAGGCACACACTGCGCCCTTGCGCTTGCCGCCCTGGTTCACCGCGACCGCGGTGTCGTTCGCGATCTTCAGGAACGGGACCACGCCGGAGGACGTGCCGTTGGTGCCCTTGATGTGTGCGCCGATCCCCCGCACCGGGGTCCAGTCGTTGCCGAGGCCCCCGGAGAACTTCGCCAGCATCGCGTTGTCCTTGATGCCGGCGAAGATGGAGGCGAGGTCGTCGTCGACGGTGGTCAGGAAGCACGAACTCAGCTGCGAGTGGGTGGTCCCGGAGTTGAACAGGGTGGGGGTCGAGGCCATGAAGTCGAAGGAGGACAGCAGCCGGTAGAACTCGATCGCCCTTTCCTCACGGTCGATCTCGCGCACGGCGAGCCCCATCGCCACCCGCATGAAGAACGCCTGCGGCAGCTCGTACCGCACCCCGTCGTCGTGCAGGAAGTACCGGTCGTAGAGGGTCTGCAGCCCGAGGAAGGTGAAGGTGCCGTCCCGCTCGCCCTCCAGCGCCGCCGCGACCTTGTCCAGGTCGAAGCCTGCCAGCTCCGGGTCCAGCCGGCCGAGGGCGATGCCCCGGGCCACGAAGTCCTTGAAGTACGCGGCGTACCGGTCGTTCATCGCCGTCGCGGTGGCCTGGTCCGGCGTGCCGGTGATGTGGCTCAGCGCCTCCGATCGCAGCGTGTCCGCCAGCAGCCGGGCGGCGACCTGGGAGTACCGCGGCTCGGTCTCCACCAGCGCCCGGGCAGCCATGATCGGGGCGAGACCCAGTTCCTTCTCGCTGATCCCGTCGTACAGGTTGGCCTCGGTCGCGGTCAGTACCGCGTCGGCCGAGGCGTCGGCCAGCCCGGCGCAGGCCTCGTCGATGAGCACGCGGAGGCGGGCCCGGTCCAGCGGCACCCGGGTGCCGTCGGCCCTGGCGACGGACAGCCCGGCGACGGTCGCGGTCTGCGTGCCTGCGCGCTCGGCCCGGGCGCGACGATGCTCCTCGCGGTAGAGCACGTAGGCACGGGCCACGGCCTGGTGACCGTCGCGCATGAGGGCCAGCTCGACCTGGTCCTGAACGTCCTCGAGGTCGACCGGGCGGCCGGTGTCGCCGTAGCGCCGCTCCAGAGTGCCGACGACCGCCTCGGTGAGGGAGGTGACGACAGCGCGCAGCCGGGAGGACCGGCCTGCGGTCTCGCCCTCGACGGCCAGGAAAGCCTTGGTGATCGCGACCGCGATCCGGCCCTGGTCGAAGGGGGCGACGGACCCGTCGCGGCGGCGCACCGACATCGGTGCGGTGGGGACCGGATGGTCCGGGGGTGTTGCGGACAGGTGGGTGGCGTCCAGGGTGCTGGTCAAAGCTCTCTCCTCGCGAGCCGTCGGTGACGACGGATCCGGGGGAGCGTGCGCACCCCGGCGGCAGCAGCCGCGGGGGCGGACGACCCTCCCTCGGGGTCAGTCGTGCACGGGCGCCGGTGGCGCCCGTCCCGAGGCAGGTCTTCGGACTCGTGGGCACGTGCCGTCTCCGGCACACCTACTGACGGTCGCTTCCCGGGCTCTCACCCAGTGCTGTCCGGCTGCTCTTCTCGAGCCGCCGGGACCGTGGTCGTTCCCACTCACCGCTGCGGGGCAGTCCCGGAATCGCACCGGGTTCCCTGTTGCCTCTCCCCGGTGTCACCCGGGGAGAACCTTCGGTAGCGAGGACAGTACATGTTGGGGTGGGCAACTCTGACCACCCCCAGATGTCGTGGCGTGTCGCGACGACCGGGGTGGCGACCGGTCCGCCGGTGGCACCTTCTGACATCGGTGTCACAATGTCCTCAGCAGGTCCGACGGGTCGACGACGACGGGAGTTCCAGGATGCCGGAGAGCATGCGACGGGTGATCGTGCGGCCGGAGGGCGTGCAGGTCGTCGACGCGGAGCGGCCCGAGCCGTTGCCCGGCGAGGTGCTGGTGGAGATGTCGGTGTCCGGCGTCTGCGGTTCCGACGTCCATGCGGCGGCCGGCCACCACCCGTTCGTCCCGCTCCCCTATCTGCCGGGGCACGAGGTCGTCGGCACGGTCCGCGCGGTCGGTGCCGGGGTCGACGGCGTGGCCGTCGGGGACCACATCACCGTGGAGCCAACTCTGCCGTGCGGCGAGTGCAAGATGTGTCGGACCGGGCGCAGCCACATCTGCGAGCACCTCCGGTTCTTCGGCTGCGGCTACGACCAGGGCGGGATGGCGGACCACTTCACCGTTCCGGTCGGTCGCGTCCATGTGCTGCCCACCGACATCACCGACCTGCAAGCCTCTCTCATCGAGCCGCTGTCCACACCGGTGCACGCGGAGCGGATCAGCGGCGGCGTCGAGGGCAAGGCCGTCGTGATCATCGGCGCCGGCACGATCGGTCTGCTGATGCTGGCGGCGGTGCGGTATGCGGGGGCGCGCACCGTGGTCGTCACCGACATGCTGGAGAGCAAGCGCGAGCGCGCAGGGCGGCTCGGTGCCGACGCGGTCGTCGACGCCGGCGATCCCGACATGGTCCAGCACGTCCGCGAGATCCTCGGCGAGAGTGCTGATGTCGTCTTCGACTGCGTCGCACTGCAGCCCACCGTCGACCAGGCGTTCGGGCTGGCGCAGAAGGGCGGCACCGTGGTGATCGTCGGCGTCCCGCAGAAGGACGTGACCGTCCCGCTGCCGAAGCTGCAGGACCTGCAGATGCGATTGCAGGGCAGCGCCACCTACATGCCCGAGGACTACGAGCGGTCGATCGAGATCATCCGGGCCGGGCTCGTCCGGCCGGAGGACTTCATCACGGCCACCTTCCCGCTCGAGCAGGCGGCCGACGCCTTCGCCGCTGCCGCCACCGGCCACGAGGTGAAAGTACTGGTGACCCGGGAGCTCTTGGCGGGCTGACGCCGACCGATCAGTCCGGGCTGACCAACAGGTAGCGCTCGTCGTCGATGACCCGGCCCCACAGCACCGGGTCATCCAGGACGGTCACCACCGCGGACCGCCGGTGCTCCAACACGATCCGCCGGCATGCCTCCGCGGGAATACCGGCTCCGGTGGACCAGAGTCCCTCGATCACCACCAGCGACCCGCCTGGCGCGAGCAACTCCACCCACCGGCTGATCGCCGCCGATGGATCCGGCAGGGCCCACAGCAGGTGGCGTGCCAGGATCACGTTGACCGGTCCGGCCGAAGCGGGAGGGTCTGCCGCATCACCGGTCTCGTAGCTGATAGCCAACCCCGCGGCTCGCGCCTTGGCGCGGGCGCGATCGATCATCCGAGGTGAACTGTCGATGCCGTCGACCCGGTGACCCGCTTCCGCACACAGCAGGGCGAGACTGCCGGTGCCGCAGCCCAGATCGAGAATCCGAGCCGGCGGCTCCGGCAGGACCTCGCGGAGCAGGGCGGCCCAGGCAGCCCGCACCGCCGGGTCGAGCAGGCCGTGGTCGGGTTCCTGGTCGAAGGTCTCGGCCTGTTCGTCCCAGAACCGCTGCTGATCGATCATGATCCTGACGGTAGCCGTTGGCCGATCTCGACCGACGGATTGCGTGATGGAGCAGCGGTACCGCACGGTGTCGTGAGGCGAAACGGTCCATCCGTCTCGGGTGCACCTTTCGCTCGCACCCGTCGGCACTGACTATCGAACCGGTTCAGAGATCCGACATGTCGAGCACGAACCGGTAGCGGACGTCGCCCTTCGCCAGCCGGTCGAGCGCGGTCATCACCTGCGCCGAAGGAAGCACCTCGACGTCGGCCGTGATCCCGTGCTCGCCGCAGAAATCCAGCATCTCGCGGGTGGCCGGAAGACCCGCGCTGCCGGACGAACTCAACGACTTCCGCCCGATCAGCAGGTCCATCGTGTCCACCCCCACCGGACCGAGATCGCCGAGATGGCAGAGGGTCCCGTCCAGGGCAAGGGTCCGCAGGTACGGGCCGAGATCGTGGTCGGCGGAAACAGTGTCGATGATCAGATCGAGGCTGCCACGGGCGGATCGCATGGCTTCCGCATCGGTCGACACCACGACGGCCTCCGCGCCGAGCGACCGGGCGTCCTGCTCCTTGGCCGACGACGTCGTGAAGACCGTGACCTCTGCGCCCAGGGCGGCCGCGAACTTGACCGCCAGATGACCCAGTCCGCCAAGGCCGATGATGCCGACCCGCTTGCCGGGGCCGGTCTGCCAGTGCCGCAACGGCTCCCACACCGTCGCGCCGGCGCACATCAGCGGCGCCACGCCGGCCGGATCCAGCCCGGCGGGCAGCGGGTAGGCGAAGTCCGCCCGCACCACGTACTCGGCGGAGTAGGCGCCCATGGTGCGGTCGCCGGTCTCCGGATCGGCACCGCCGTAGGTCAGCGTCGGGAAGCTGTCGCAGTAGTTCTGCTGCCCGGCCCGGCACATCGGGCACTCGCCGCAGGAGTCGACGATGTTGCCGACTGCGACCGGATCACCGATGGCGACAGTGTCGACGTCGGAGCCGATCTCGCTCACCACCCCGACGAACTCGTGGCCGGGCACGACCGGGAAGGCGCTGCTGTCTGTCGAGCGCAGGGCGTGCAGATCGGTGTGGCAGACGCCGCAGTGAGTGATCCGCACCGCGATGTCACCGGCTCGCAGTTCGCGGCGCTCGATCGTGGTCGGTCGCAGATCCGCGCCCGGCGCGTCGGCCCGGTAGGCGGTGGTGGTCCTCATCGTTCGACTCCTCGCTGTCCACACGTCGTGAAGTAACCAACTGGTTGGTTCTGCATCGACTGTAAGGTCCAGCGCTCCCGATTGCAACCAACCAGTTGGTAAACTCGGCTTGTGCAGACGAACCCCGCGACCGCGAAGGGCGAGGCGACCCTGCAGCGGATCCTGGAGACCGCCACCGCCGAGTTCGCCGAGCACGGGTTCGCCGGGGCGCGGATCGACCGGGTCGCGGCAACCGCCCGGATCAACAAGGCGCAGGTCTATGCGTACGTCGGCAACAAGGAGCGTCTCTTCGACACCGTGCTGGCGGCGTCCTTCGAGCGGATCACCAATGTGGTGCCGATCGACCCGGAGCCAGGGGTGGTGGATCTCGGTGACTGGGCGGTGCGGCTGTACGACGAGTACCTGCAACGCCCGGATCTCATCCGGCTCGCCACCTGGATGCGACTGGAGCGCCGGCCGTCCGGACACCTGGTGCCGGACACCGCCCGGATGGACAGCCACAAGCTCGACGTGATCGCCGCGGCCCAGGCCGCCGGCACCGTCCGCGCCGACGCCGACCCGTTCGACGTGATGGCGATGGTCATCTCGATGTCCATGACCTGGTCGCCGGTGAGCAACGTCTACGCCGCGACCGCGGAGGAAGAGGAGCACGAGCACCAGCGGCGTCGCACCCTCCTCCACGACACCGTCACCCGCGCCTTCGCGCCCTGAGGACTGCCGCGTCGAAAGATCCGGAGAAACAAGAAGGCCCCCACCGGAGTGAGGGCCGTTCTGATCCGGAGCGATCCGGGAACTTCTGGTGGGCGAGGGGGGAGTTGAACCCCCACGTCCTTTCGGACACACGGACCTGAACCGTGCGCGTCTGCCATTTCGCCACTCGCCCGAGCGACGCCGAAAAGGTTAGCACGCAGTGACGATCGGTTTTGAATCGCCAGGTCAGAGCAGGTTCGCGCCACCTCGGCGGCACCCTCCACCCCGGCTCGCATGGATCCTCACAGCGTCTTTGTTGCGGGTGGGACAGGAGTCGCCGGGTTCGCACCTGCGGACCGAAATGATCCATGCCACCACCCGAGCCCGCGCCGCGTGCCGCCGCACGGCTCCCGGGCGGCACGATCAGGTCGATCCGTTGCGCCAGGCCACGCCCACCGTGGCTGTTCGCACCGGATCTGCCCCTGCCTGCTCGGCGGGTCCATGCCACCACCCGAGCCGCGCCGCGTGCCGCCGCACGACTCCCGGGCGGCACGATCAGGTCGATCTGTTGCACCAGGCCACGCCCACCGTGGCTGCTCGCACCGGATCTGCGGGGGCCTGCTCGGCGGAGTCTGCTCGGCGGGGGTCCCGACCGGCGGCACCCACCACCGACGGCCCCGGTGGGCGGCAAGCCCGCCCGGCGCCCCGACCACCGCGAGACCGACCAGCCACCGGGATTCACAGCAATACGTGCGGCGGAACCTGATCAAGGGCGGAACGTCCTCTGGCAGGCACCACTACGATCAACCGAGTCAGGGCTGCCCTGCCCGCGTGCATCCGCGCGCCCGCAGGAAGGTCCGCCCCGGGCCTCCGGGTGGAGGCAACACCGACGAGACAGGTGGGAGGTGACGATGGGAGTCATCCAGAGCTTCGAGCGCAAGTTGCAGGGCGCCGTGGCCGGCACGTTCGCGCGGCTGTTCGGCGGCAGCGTGCACCCGGCCGAGGTCGCGGACGCGCTGCAGCGCGAGGCGTCCGGCAAGGTCCGGCACGAGCACGGGCGCGCCATCGCCCCCAACCACTACATCGTCCGCCTCGGCCCCTCCGACCACCGCGAGGTCGGACCGGACGAGGAGCGGGTCGCCTCGGCGCTGTCCGGGATGATCAGGGATTATCTGGACGAGCAGGGATGGCAGACCTTCGGTGACGTGGCCGTCACCCTCGAGGAGTCGAATTCCCTGCACACGGGGCAGTTCCGCATCAGTTCGCTCGTCGACCCGGATGTCGATCGCCGGCCACCGGCCGGTCGAGCCAGGAGAAGCGCAGGAGTAGGACACATGAGCCAGCACCCCGACGATCGTCAGGCACCTCCCGCGCAGCCCGGGCACGACCCGCACGGCCAGCAGGGCTGGAACGAGCAGCAGGGCTGGGCGCCGCAGTCCGGCGCGCAGCCGGCCGCGCCGTACGGCGCTCCCGGTGGCTGGGGCGGCGCCCCCGACCAGGGCTGGAACCAGCCCGGCTACCCGCAGTCCGGCGCCCAGCCCGCCGCCGCGCCGGGTTACGACCAGCAGTACGGGCAGCAGCACTACGGCCAGCCCGGCCAGGGCCAGCCCGGCTACGACCAGGGCTACGGCCAGCCCGAGCAGCAGTACGGCCAGCCGCAGTCCGGCGCCCAGCCCGGCTACGACCAGGGCTACGGCCAGCAGGGCCAGCCGGGGTACGGCCAGCAGCCCGGGTACGACCAGGGCTACGGACAGCAGCCGGGTTACGGCCAACAGCCGGGTTACGACCAGGGCTACGGACAGCAGGGCCAGCCGGGCCAGCAGCCCGGCTACGCACCGCAGCCCGGGTACGGCCAGCCGCCGGCGCAGCCCGGCTACGAGCAGGGCGGCTGGGGCCAGCCCCCGGCCCAGCCCGGGTACGACCAGGGCTACGGCCAGCCGGCCCAGCCGGGGTACGGCCAGCAGCCCGGCTACGACCAGGGGTACGGCCAGCAGCCCGGCTACGGCCAGCCCGCGCCGCAGGCGGACGTGCAGGCCGTGTTGTCGGTGGACGACGGCTCGCACCGCACGTACCAGCTGCAGCGCGGGTCGAACATCGTCGGCCGCGGCCAGGACGCCAGCTTCCGGCTGCCGGACACCAGCGTCTCCCGCCGGCACATCGACATCTACTTCGACGGCCAGGTCGCGGTCATGCACGACCTCGGCTCGACCAACGGCACCTCGGTGAACGGCGCGTCGGTGCAGACGTGGCAGCTGGCTGACGGCGATGTCATCCGGGTCGGTCACTCCACGGTCGTGTTCAACATCCACGGCTGATCCGCCTGTGCCTGCGCTCGTCCTCCAGCTGACCCGGGTCGGATTCCTCATCCTGCTCTGGCTCTTCGTGCTGGCCGCGATCCGGGTGATCCGGGCCGACCTGCGGGTCGCCGCCGATCCCCGGGCCGGTGGCGGCCGCCGCAGCCGGCGCCGGGACGCGAACGCCCCGGCCCGCCCGACCGCCGGCGGGGTGGCATCGATGATCCCGACGATCCTGGTGGTTACCGCGGGCAGCCTGGCCGGCACCCGGCTGCGACTGGGCGGCGGTCCGATCCTGATCGGCCGCGCGGAGGACTCCACGCTGGTGCTGGACGACGACTACGCCTCCACCCGGCACGCGCGGATCATCCAGCAGGGGCAGGGCTATGCCGTGGAGGACCTCGGCTCGACCAACGGGACGTACCTGGACCGGACGCGCGTGCACGCACCGATCCCGGTGCCGATCGGCGTCCCGATCCGCATCGGCCGCACGGTGATCGAGCTGAGGCCGTGACCCATCGGATCCGGTACGCGGCGCGCACCGACCGCGGCCTGCTGCGGGCGAACAACCAGGACTCGGTGTTCGCCGGTGACCGGCTGCTGATCATCGCCGACGGCATGGGTGGCCATGCCGCCGGTGACGTGGCGTCCCGGCTGGTGGTTGCGGCGTTCGTACCGCTGGACGAGCTGCCCGAGGGCAGCGACATGCGCCGGCCGCTGATCGACGCGACCCGCGAGGGCAACGCCGCGATCGCCGAGACCGTGCAGGAGAACCCCGAGTTCGACGGCATGGGCACCACGCTCACCGCGCTGCTGTTCGACGGTGCCACCGTCGCCCTCGCGCACGTCGGCGACTCCCGCGCCTACCTCTACCGCAACGGCGTGCTGAACCAGATCTCGCACGACGACACCTTCGTGCAGCAGCTGGTCGACGAGGGCCGGATCACCCCGGAGGAGGCCGCGCACCACCCGCAGCGGTCGCTGCTGCTGCGGGCGCTCAACGGCAGTGACCTGGACCCGCGGATCACCTATCGCGACGTGTCCCCCGGCGACCGCTTCCTGATCTGCAGCGACGGCCTCTCCGACTACGTCTCGCCGGAATCGATCGCGGACAGCCTGGCCGGCGAGGACCCGGACCAGGTCGCCGACACGCTGATCCAACTGGCCCTGGTCGCCGGCGGACCGGACAACGTCACGGTGATCGTCGCCGACGTACTGGACACCGGCCCGGCGCCGGTCACCGGGCCGTTCGCCTTCGGCGACATGGACCCGGACGAGCTCGACCCCGAGGCCACCGGGCCGATGCAGCCGATCCACGAGACCCAGCGCATGCCGTCGGTGCCGCTGCCGCCGATCCCGGAGGAGCCGGCGGCGCCGGCCGACTACGCCGATGACTACGCCGACGACGACCCGGACGACGACAGCACCGGCGACTACTACGACGAGGACGACGACGGACCGGACGACCCGGACCGGGCCGCCGCCGGTCCCGCATCGCCCGACCGCTCGCCGCCGCCGCGGGACCGGCGCTGGGGACGGCGATCCGCCCTGGCCCTCGCCCTGGTGGTGCTGCTCGCGGTCGCCCTCGGCGGCACCTACCTCTGGACCCGCAGCAAGTACTTCGTCGGCGCGCAGGACAACCAGGTGGTCGTCTTCCGCGGCGTCGACGGTTCCGTCCTCGGCCTGACACTGGCGTCGGTCACCGAGAACTCCTGCAACGGCGCCGCCGACTGCACCCCGCTGAAGGTGACCGACCTGGTGCCCGCGGCCCAGGACCAGGTCAACGGCGGGATCGAGGTGGGCGGCCTGGACGAGGCGCGCAGCGTCATCCATCGGCTCGCCGAGCAGCAGCTGCCGGTGTGCGGCGTGCCCTCCGCCACGGGTTCCGCCGGCAGCACGAGCGATTCCGGCAGCAGCACCTCGAGCAGCAGCAGCTCGAGCGGGACGTCGGCGACCAGCTCCTCGCGCACCACCGCGAGCAGCGGCTCCGGCACCGCCACCACCTCCCGGCCGCCGAGCGCCTCCCGATCGAGCGCCTCCCGACCGAGCGCCTCCGGGTCGGTCGGCGCGTCCGCATCGGGCACCCCGTCGGCCCCGGTCAGCGGCACCAGTCGGTCCGCGGTGCAGGGGCTGGGCGCCACCACCGTGACCACCACGGTCACCACCACCGTGACCGCCGGCAGCGGCATCACCGTGAACACGATCGTTCCCACGGACACCCTGATCTCGAGCGCACCAGGGACGCCGAGTGCGTCGGGCAGCGCGAGCGCGTCGGGCGGCGCGAGCGCCCCGAGTGCATCGAGCGGCACCCGGACCACCCGCACCACCCCGACCGTCACGGTGACCAGCACCGTGACCACCACCCCGACCGTCCCGACCACCGCTGGGAGCACGGCCGGGACCACCCCGACCACCGCCCCCGAGGTCCCGGGCGTGACGTGCCGGGTGGCCGGGTGAGGTCCGACCCCGCGAGCTGGGTGGTCGGGTGAGCGCGCCCCGCACCCCACCGCGTCCGTTCGCCGCGCTGCGCCGCCCCACCGGCCGGGCCGCGGAGATCTGGATGCTGGTGTTCGCCGCGGTCATCGTGACCGCGGCGCTGGTGATCGTCGAGCTGAACCAGTCCCGCGAGCTGACCCTGCAGCTGGCCTGGTACGGGCTCGGCTACCTCGCCGCGCTGGCGATCGCGCACCTGCTGATCCGCACCTTCGCCCCGTACGCCGACCCGGTGCTGCTGCCGCTGGTCGCGCTGCTCAACGGTCTCGGCCTGGTGATGATCTACCGGCTCGATCTGGCGAGGGCGGCGGCCGGGACGGCGAACTGCGGGGTGCCGGCCGACCAGCCGCAGGCCCCGACCCAGCTGCTGTGGACCGGCGTCGCGCTGCTGTTCCTGCTGGCCACGCTGATGATCGTCAAGGACCACACCAAGCTGGCGGAGTACTCGTACACGCTGCTGCTGCTCGGTGTGCTGTTCCTGGCGCTGCCGTCGGTGCTGCCGGCCAGCCTGTCCGAGGTCAACGGCGCCAAGATCTGGATCAAGATCCCCGGCCTGCTGTCGATCCAGCCGGCCGAATTCGCCAAGATCGCGCTGATCGTCTTCGCCGCCGCGTTCCTGACCAGCAAGCAGCAGGTGCTGACCGGTGCCGGCAAGAAGTTCCTGGGCCTGACCCTGCCGCGGGCCCGCGACCTCGGCCCGCTGCTGCTCGCCCTGGTCATCTGTCTCGCGGTGCTGGTCCGCGGCAAGGACCTCGGCACCTCGCTGCTGATCTTCGGCGTGATGCTGGTGATGATCTACCTGGCCACCTCGCGGGTGTCCTGGCTGATCATCGGCCTGGTCGGGTTCGGCGGCGGCGCGTACCTGGCGTACCGGCTGTTCGGTCACGTCCGGCAGCGGGTCGACATCTGGCTGCACCCGTTCGACGACCCGACCGGCGACGGCTACCAGCTGGTGCAGTCGCTGTTCGGCCTGGGCACCGGCGGCATCTTCGGCACCGGGCTGGGCGCCGGCCGGCCGAACATCGTGCCGTGCGCCTCCACCGACTTCATCGCCTCCGGACTCGGCGAGGAGCTGGGCCTGGTCGGGCTCACCGTGGTGCTGCTCTGCTACCTGCTGCTGGCCGGCCGCGGCATCCGCGCCGGGCTGTCGGTGGGCGACACCTTCGGCCGGCTGCTGGCCGGCGGCCTCGCCTTCACCCTGGTCTTCCAGATGTTCATCGTGGTCGGCGGCGTCACCCGGCTGATCCCGCTGACCGGCCTGACCACGCCGTTCCTGTCCTACGGCGGGTCCAGCCTGCTGGCGAACTACATCATCCTGGCGCTGCTGGTGCGGATCTCGGACTCCTCCCGCCGGCCCAAGGACCCGCCGGCACCCGCCGCCCCCAAGCGCGAGTCGCTGAACGAGGCGATGACCCAGGTCGTCCCGCTGACGAAGCGGGGTGATCAGGAGTGAAGCTGCCGATGCAACGGATCGGCGTCGCGGTGATGGTGCTGATCGTGCTGCTGCTGGGCAACCTCACCTACCTGCAGGTGATCCAGGCCCCGGAACTGCGCGCCGATCCGCACAACTCGCGCACCACGCTCGACGAGTACTCCCGCCAGCGTGGCCAGATCACCGCCGGTGGCATCGTTCTCGCCCGCTCCGACCCGAGCGACGACGCGTTCCGGTACCTGCGGATCTACCCGGAGGGCGCGGTCTACCAGCCGATCACCGGCTACTACTCGACCGTCTACGGCGCCACCGGGATCGAGAAGTCGATGAACTCGATCCTGGCCGGCGACGACGACGCGTTGGTCGGCGGGCAACTCGGTGACATCCTCACCGGGCGGGACCCGCGCGGCGGCAACGTGCAGCTGACCGTGGTGCCGGCGATCCAGCAGGCCGCCTACGACGCGCTGAGCTCGAAGGGCTACGCCGGGTCGGTGGTGGCGCTGAACCCGAAGACCGGCGCCGTGCTCGCCCTGGTGTCCACGCCGTCCTACGACCCGAACCCGCTGGCCAGCCACAACCAGGACGTGCAGCGCCGGCAGTCCGACATCATCAACTCCGGCGAGCCGTCGGTGAAACTGAACCGGGCGATCGGTGCCGTCTACCCGCCCGGATCGACATTCAAGCTGGTGGTCTCGGCCGCCGCCCTGCAGAACGGGTACACCCCGACCAGCCAGGTCACCGGTGAGCCCACCATCGACCTGCCCGGCACCGGAGGCGCCACCCTGTCCAACTTCCAGGGCGAGAGCTGCGGCGACTCGGGCAGTTCCGAGGTCGACTTCGTGACGGCGCTGGCCTTCTCCTGCAACACCGCCTTCGCCGAGGTCGGCATGGCGCTCGGCGGCGACAAGCTGCGGGCCCAGGCCGCGGCCCTCGGGGTGGACGGGAACGGCTACGACATCGGGCTGGACGTCACCCCGTCCCGGCTCGGCGACCTCGCCGACCCGGCGGCGGTGGCCCAGAGTTCCATCGGGCAGCGGGATGTCGCGTTCACCCCGTTCCAGGACGCGATCATCGCGGCGACGATCGCGAACCACGGTGTCCGGATGAACCCGTACCTGGTCGACCGGACCACCCGGCCGGATCTGTCGGTGATCTCGCAGACCGAGCCGTCGGTGGCGAACCAGGACGCCATGCCCACCGCCGTCGCCGACCAGATCCGGGACATGATGATCGAGTCGGAGAGCGAGACCACCGGCAACGGGTCGCTGGCCGGCGTGACCATCGCGTCCAAGACCGGCACCGCCGAGCACGGCACCGACCCGAAGAACACCGCGCCGCACGCCTGGTACGTGGCGTTCGCCCCGGCCGAGGACCCGCAGATCGCGGTCGCCGTGCTGGTGGAGAACGGCGGCAACGGGGACCTGTCCGGCACCGGGGGCAAGATCGCCTCCCCGATCGGTCGCACCGTCATCGGCGCGGCGCTGGGCGGGTGAGGACATGTCGCTGACCCCCGGACTGCTGCTGTCCGACCGCTACCGGCTGACCAGCCGGATCGCCGTCGGCGGCATGGGTGAGGTGTGGGTGGCCGAGGACACCCGGCTGGCCCGGAACGTCGCGGTCAAGATCCTGAAGTCCGAGCTGACCAGCGACCCGGAGTTCGTCGACCGGTTCCGGTCGGAGGCCCGGATCACCGCCTCGCTCAACCACTCCGGCATCGCCGCCGTGCACGACTACGGCGAGGTGGCCTCCATCGCCGGTGGCCCGCGGGACACCGCGTTCCTGGTGATGGAACTGGTCACCGGCGAGCCGCTGTCGGCAGTGCTGGCGCGCACCCCGCGGCTGTCCGTCCCACGCACGCTGGACGTGCTGGAGCAGTCGGGCAAGGCGTTGCAGGTGGCCCATGCCCAGGCCCTGGTGCACCGGGACATCAAACCGGGCAACATCCTGATCACCCCGTCCGGCCAGGTGAAGATCACCGACTTCGGCATCGCCAAGGTGGCCTACCAGGTGCCGGTGACCCGCGGCGGCATGGTGATGGGCACGGCCCAGTACCTCTCCCCCGAGCAGGCGTCCGGGCTGGAGGCGGTCCCCGCGTCCGATGTCTACGCCCTCGGGATCGTCGCCTACGAGTGCCTGGCCGGGCACCGACCGTTCAACGGCGAGCACCCGCTGTCGGTGGCGATGATGCAGGTCCGCGAGGAGCCGCCGCCGCTGCCGCCGGACATCCCGCCGCCGGTGGTCGCGCTGGTGATGCGGATGCTGGCCAAGGACCCGGCCGCCCGGTTCCCGGACGGCGCCACGGTGTCCCGCGCGGTCGCGGCGGTGCGGGCCGGCGGCAACCCGAGCGTCGGATTCGGCCCGCCGGCCTCCGGCGGGGTGCCGGCACCCATCCCGTCGGCCCCGGTCCCGCAGGTGCCACCGCGCGCCGTGCCCACCCCGATCGGCCCGGCGAACTACCCGATGACCGGGGCGGTGCCGCAGGTCGGCGGCCGCCGGACCGGTCTGGCGGTGCTGATCACGCTGATCATCCTGGCGGTGGTGGCCGTGGCCGGGATCCTGGTGATCACGGTGGGATCCAACAGCTCGGGAGCGCCGCCGGCCGCGATCCCACTCGGGCTGCTCCAGCTGTTCGGCGGAGATGGAGGATCGACGTGATGCAGGTCACCCGCCCGGTCCACGCAACGAAGGCCGCCTCCCGCGCGTCCTTCCGGGTACGGCCAGAACCCTGCCGTCCTCCGGACCCACCGGCCCTTGATGCCACAGGTGGGACGATGGGCGGTGGTCCCGGCCGTTCCGGCATGTCCGGGGCTGTTCCCGATCTGTCCGGGGACGGACCAGATCCGTCCGGGGACGGCAGCATCGCAGGGGATACGACACACAGGCCCGCAGCAGGGCGACACGGTTTCGACGGAGGACGCAGCACACGATGACGGGACACCTGTTCGGCGACCGGTACCAGGTCGGCGACACGCTCGGCTTCGGTGGCATGTCCGAGGTCCACCGGGGGCGCGACCTGCGCCTGGGCCGGGACGTCGCCATCAAGGTGCTGCGCGCCGACCTCGCCCGCGACCCCTCGTTCCAGACCCGGTTCCGCCGTGAGGCGCAGAACGCGGCGTCGCTGAACCACCCGGCGATCGTCGCCGTCTACGACACCGGCGAGACCGCCGGCGAGACCGGCCCGATCCCGTACATCGTCATGGAGTACGTCGACGGCGAGACGCTGCGCGACCTGCTCAAGCGGGAGGGCCCGCTGGCCCCGAAGCGGGCGATGGAGATCATGGCGGACGTCTGTGCCGCGCTCGACTTCTCGCACCGGCACGGCATCGTGCACCGCGACATCAAGCCGGCCAACGTCATGCTCACCCGGGCCGGTGCGGTCAAGGTGATGGACTTCGGCATCGCCCGCGCGGTTGCCGACGGCCAGGCCACCGTGACCGCGACCGCCGCGGTGATCGGCACCGCCCAGTACCTCTCCCCCGAGCAGGCCCGCGGCGAGTCCGTCGACGCCCGCTCCGACGTCTACGCCACCGGCTGCGTGCTCTTCGAGCTGCTCACCGGTGCCCCGCCGTTCACCGGCGACTCGCCGGTCGCCGTGGCGTACCAGCACGTCCGGGAGGACCCGAAGGCGCCGAGCGAGGTCAAGCCCGGCCTGCCGCGTGAGCTCGACGCGATCGTGCTGAAGGCGCTCAACAAGAATCCGCTGAACCGGTACCAGACGGCTGCCGAGATGCGGTCCGACCTGGTGCGAGCGCTGTCCGGCCAGGCCGTGCACGCGACCCCGGTCATGTCCGACCAGGAGCGGACGGAGATGATCCGCCCCGGGCCGATGCGGATCGAGGGGCAGCGCGCCGGCGGCAGCGGGAAGCCGCCGCTGCTCGCGCCTCCGCGCGCCCCCGACGACCTGTGGGCCGAGGAGGAGCCGGAGAGCCGCTCGAAGAAGCGGGTCTGGGGTTTCATCGGGGTGGGCGTGCTGTGCGCCGCCCTGCTGGCCGGCGCCATCTTCTTCACCCTGCGGATCATCGACAGCGGCAACACCCCCAGCAAGGTCGCCGTGCCGCAGGTCGCCGGGATGACCCAGGACCAGGCCATCGCCAACCTGCGCTCCAACAACCTGCAGGTCGGCAACATCGTCGAGGTCGACTCCTCCGACGACGACAAGGGCAAGGTCATCTCGCAGAACCCGAGCCAGGACACCGTCGTGGACGCCGGGACCTCGGTGACGCTGAACGTGGGCAAGGGCGTGACCAAGGTCCGGGTGCCGGATGTCAGCGGGATGACCAAGGACGCTGCCACCAAGGCCGTCGAAGGGGTCGGCCTGACCATCGTCATCAAGGACGTCGAATCCAACGACGACCAACGTGACAAGGCCATCACCCAGGACCCGGCCGCCCAGCAGGATGTCGACCCGAGCAGCTCGGTGACCGTCAGTTTCGGCACCGGTCTCAAGCGCACCGCGGTGCCCGAAAACCTGGTCGGCAAGAGCTTCGACGAGGCCGCGAAACTCCTCGAGGCGGCTCATCTGGTGGCCACGAAGGTCGAAACAGACAGCCCGCAGCCGTTGAACCAGGTGCTGTCGCTGCAGGGTTCCGCACCCAACGACAACGTGCCGTGGGGATCCACGGTGCTGCTCCAGGTGTCGAACAACTCGCAGTTCCTCATGCCGAACCTGCTCAACCAGACGCCGGAACAGGCGGCCGCCACCCTGAAGGATCTGGGCTGGGGCGGCAGTGTCGACACCTTTATCAAGTCCGGGGTCGATGTCACCGACACCGCCCTGATCAACTCGATCGTCACCGGCCCAGGTGGCTGTGCGGCCGGTCAGGCGCCGGCGCCGGAGACCCCGCAGTCCAAGGCCTCCGCCTCGATCACCATCTGCGTGGGGCAGCCCAAGATGCTGACCGTGGAACCGGTGTCCGGGCTGACCGTCTACGAGGCCGTCGGCCAGCTGCAGAGCCTGGGCTTCACCAACGTGAGCGCGACCAGCCTGGTCGGCGTCGTGCCGCCGGCGGGCCAGGGCAACCGGGTGCAGGGCACCGACCCGGAGGCCGGCAACGTGGTCCGCTTCGACACCCCGATCGTCGTCCGGGTCTACGTGGCCGAGCCGCCGCCCCCGACGTCGTCCTCGCAGTCCGCACCCCCGTCTGCGGGCGGTGGCGGGACCACCGGCGGCGCCGTGACCCAGGGTCCGGGTGGCGGCGGCTGATCCCGCCACCCACGTCGCGACATCCGGCCCCCTCCCTTCCGCGGGAGGGGGCCGGACCGCATTCCGGGTCCTTCCTGCTGCTCACATGTTCCGGCCCACGGCTCTCCTGCCGTCCACATCTCCGGAGCCACGCACCGGACTGTCGTCGGGGATCACCGCAGGTCGCGGGTTCGTCGCGGTGCGGACCGGGAACTCCGGCTCACAGGGCCCTGACAGCAACTCCCCCTGTCGGCCCACGACCCGCTCAGAAGTTCCACACGCATGCGGAGAACAGTGACCGACATGACCGAGCAGAACCAGCCGACCGGGGATCATCGCCCGGGCACCCCTGACGCCGACCTCCCGGCGACCCCCAGCAGCTTCCCGTCGGCCGGCTCCACCGGGCACGACGCGACCACCACCTCCGACGCCACCCTCGTCGGCGGGTACATCGGGCACTCCGATGCCGCCGGTTCCGCCGATGCCTCCGGCTGGACGGACCACGCGCCCCGCGCCGAGGCCGACGCCTCGTCGCCGGCCACCGGGCCCATCCCGAGCTCCGCCCCCGCTGCGGCTGCACCCGCGGCTGCCGGATCCGGGCCGGTGCCGACCACCTCGGGCCCGGTCCACACCTACGGCTCCGCGACCGCCGCCCCCGCAGCGTCGTCGCCCCCCTCCGAGACCACCTCGGGCGCACCGGCCGGCGGCTGGAGTTCCGCGTACGGCCAGAACTACGACCGCACCCGCAGCTGGAACGAGTCCGGCTCGTACGACGAGCCCACCGGTGGTGGGTACGGCGGGACCGCCTGGTCGCAGGCCTACCGGACAGGTGCCACCCCCGCGGCGGCGGCCGGATCGACAGGATCGGCCGGCTCAACCGGCGCACAGGGCTGGTCCGGACGCACCGATCCGCACGGCTTCCGCCCCGCCGGGTTCGCCCCGGCCGTCGGTGGCGCGCACGGCGCACCGCAGGGCGGCACCACCACGGTGCCCAGCACCCGTGGTCGCAAGCGCAGCGGCAGGACCGTCGGGATCATCGCCGTGGCAACGGTTCTCGCCCTCGGTGCCGGATTCGGCGGCGGCGTGCTCGGGGCGAGGGTGGGCAGCAGCTCCACCGCCGCCGCGGTCGACAACTCGCTCACCCAGAACGAGAGCGGCACCACCGTCTCCGACACCCAGCCGGTCGCCTCCGGCGTGCAGGCCGTCGCGAACAAGGTGCTGCCGTCGGTGGTCTCGATCCTCTCGGTGTCGCAGACCGAGTCGGGGGAGGGCTCGGGCATCATCCTGTCCTCCGACGGCCTGATCCTCACCAACAACCACGTGGTCGCCGGCGCCGAGGAACTGACCGTCCGCTTCAACGACGGCACCACCGCCACCGCCAAGATCATCGGCGCGGATGCCACCGACGACCTCGCCGTCATCAAGGCCGACGGGGTGTCCGGACTGACCGTCGCCGCCCTCGGCTCCTCCGATGCCGTCGAGGTCGGCCAGCCGGTGGTCGCGATCGGTTCGCCGCTGGGTCTCTCGGCCACCGTCACCTCGGGCATCGTCTCGGCGCTCGACCGGCCGGTGCGCACCTCGTCGTCGGACAGCCAGCAGCAGCAGCCGGGCGGTCAGCAGACGACCACCCAGGACACGGTGCTCAACGCCATCCAGACCGACGCCGCGATCAACCCGGGCAACTCCGGCGGTCCGCTGGTGAACATGAACGGTGAGGTCATCGGAATCAACTCGGCCATCGCCTCGCTGTCCTCCAGCCAGACCTCGCAGGGCGGTTCCATCGGCGTCGGGTTCGCGATCCCGATCGACCAGGCCCGTCGGATCGCCCAGGAGATCGTCGACACCGGCAAGGCCAGCCACGCCGTGCTCGGCGCTTCGGTCAGCGACGCGACCGCCGCCGGCACCAACGACCTGCTGACCACCGGTGCGGAGATCGCCGACGTCACCTCCGGTGGCGGTGCGGCGGGTGCCGGGCTGCAGGCCGGCGACGTCATCACCAAGGTCGGCGACCAGACCGTCGAGTCGGCGGACGCACTGATCGCCGCGATCCGGGCGCAGGATCCGGGCAGCCAGGTGGAGATCACCTACCTCCGCGGCACGACCTCCGCCACCGCCACCGTCACCCTCGGGTCCGCGACCTCGGAGTGATCAGGGTGATCCGGTGATCGCAGTGATCACAGAGGGCTGACCGGCCCGCACCTGAAAGACCCACGGCCGCCGCATCGCTTCCCGAGGTGCGGCGGCCGTGCCGTTCCGCCCGTTGCCCCGTCCCCGCGTGAGCGGTGGCGGGGCATCGGCATTCCCGGTGGGGTCGACGTTCCAGCTGGAACGTCCCGGCGCAGCGCGAGTGGACTCAGCCGGCGGAGACGCGCAGCCGCTCGACGTCGTCCTCGAGTGGGGCGACCAGCTCGGCGGCGGCGGGGTCACCGCAGGTCGCCAGCCAGTTCGCCAGCAGCCGGTGACCGCCCTGGGTCAGCACGGACTCGGGGTGGAACTGCACTCCCTCGATCTGGTACTCGCGGTGCCGGATGCCCATGATCACGCCGCCGACGGTCCGGGCGGTGACCTCGAGCTCGGGCGGCAGGGTGCCGTCGACCGCGGCCAGCGAGTGGTAGCGGGTGGCGGTGAAGGGGTCGGGCAGGCCGGCGAGCACGCCGCTGCCGGTGTGCTCGACCAGTGAGGTACGGCCGTGCAGCAGCTCCTCGGCGCGGTCGACCACCCCGCCGTACACCTCGGCGATCGCCTGGTGGCCGAGGCAGACGCCGAGCACCGGCATCCGCCCCTGGGCCCATCGCACCATGTCCTCGGTCACGCCGGCGTCGGCGGGCGTCCCGGGTCCGGGGGACAGCAGGATGCCGTCCACCTCCAGGCCGTCGACCTCGTCGGTCGTCACGGCGTCGTTGCGGCGCACGACGCACTCGGCGCCGAGCTGCTGGAGGTACTGGACCAGGTTGAAGACGAAGGAGTCGTAGTTGTCCACGACCAGGATGCGGGTCACCCGACAAGGGTGCCATGCACCGGGTGCGCGACGGAACGGACTTCCGGAGGTCCGGACGGGTGTGGTGCACGGCGCCGGGGGAAGAGAGCAGTCATGGTTCACGTCGTCCGCACCACCACCGTCGCCCGCCCGGCCGACGATGTCATCGCCTATCTCTCCGACTTCGCGCACACCGTCGAGTGGGATCCCGGGACGGTCCGGTGCGAGCGGATCGGCGCCGGGTCGATCGCCGTCGGCGCGCAGTGGCACAACGTGTCCAAGGTGCTGGGCCGGGAGACCGAGCTGACCTACACCCTGAAGACGATGGACGCCGGCCATCTGGTCTTCGTCGGCACGAACAAGACCGCGACCAGCACCGACGACATCACCGTGCGCCCCGCCGGGAGCGGCAGCGAGATCACCTACGACGCGACCATCGAGTTCAACGGCCTGGCCAAGCTCGCCGGCCCGCTGATGAAGATCGTCTTCGAACGACTGGGCAACGAGACCGTCGTCGGCCTCCGGAAAGTCCTCGGCACCCCCTGACAGACGTTCCAGCTGGAACGCGTGGGCCGGATCGCCGACCCAGCGGCCATCCGGTACCCGATCCGCACGACCCGACGTTCCAGCTGGAACGCCGCGAGACTGCAGGGGTTCCACTCTCCGCGGTCCTTTCACCGACAGTGAGTGTCGTTGTAAGGACCGGGACGTCGGGACCGTGCGGTTCGTGGGTGGCCGGCCAGGGTGAACTGCGCCCGGCGGAGCGGCCGGGCGGATGTGCGGCCGGGCGGATGTCCGTAAGTGCGGCCCGGCGGATGCTGCCGGCGGACCGGGGAGGGCAGCGAGTAACAGGTTCCAGCGGGAACGTCAGGCCGGGTGCGCGGAGACCCGGACCCGGGTGACGACAGCCGCGGCCAGCACCAGCACCGCTGCGAGCGCCGCCGCCACGGCGGTGGCGGTCGAGGCGGGTTCGCCGCTCGCCCGGGCCACCGCGAGCCAGCCGATCCCCCATGCCATCGCCAACCCGGCGCCGAGGTTGCCGCGGGTCCGGAGGGCCAGCGCCACGCCGACGACCACCGCGACGGCGAGCACCGCGATCGCCCACGCCGCCCCGCCCGCACCGGACACCTGCACCCCGTCGGCCACCAGCGCCGCGGTCACATTGGCGCACACGGCGACGCTGACCCAGCCGACGTACAGCCCGAAAGTGCCGTCCACCAGGATGTTCTCGACGAAGCCGGGAGCGCGGGAGGTCGCCAGCCGGCGCACCAGCAGCCCGAGCACGACCACCAGCGCGGCGATCACCACGACGCTCACCCACAACCAGCCGGCCCGCACCACCAGCAGCCACCCGGCGTTGAGCAGCATCGACGCCGCCACCAGCCAACCCACCCGACGGTGCCGGTCCGAGGTGCGGCGGGACGGCAACCACTGCACGACGGTGTAGACGGCCAGGCCCAGGTAGATCACCGACCAGATGGAGAACGCGGTGGTCGCCGGGGCGAGCAGGGTGGCGTCGGCAGCGAGCGCCCCGCCCGCGGCTTCGGCCACCGCAGGCCCGCCGAACACCCCGACGCCCAGCATCGTGCCGAGCAGGCACAGCACCTCGGAGACGGTCACGGTGATCAGCCGGGCGAGGTCGGCACGGGGCAGGGTCGGACGGGCGGTGCTTGTGGTCATGCCTGGCGTGTACCCCGCGACGGCCCGACCCCACTCCCCGGGCGCCGGCGTTCCAGCGGGACGCCGGGTCCACGCGCGGAGCCCGCATCCGGGACCTGCACCATCGCGTGCCGACGGAAACGGTCCCGGATTTCCAGGAGCACGGGCCCCGCCAGGGATCAGCCGGTGGTGGTCACCTGGTCGAACGGGAGGTAGGGCTCCAGCCAGGGGAAGATCACGAAGAAGAGCAGCGCGACCACGGCCAGGAAGAGGATGAAGGCCTCGAGGACGCGAACGGCCGTGGGGCCGGGCAGGTGTCGCCAGATCCAGACGTACATGTCAGCCCTCCGCCAGCTCGGGCGGGGTGAACCCGGCCTTCTTGGCGTAGCTCTTCACGAGCACGCCATGGACGATCATCCGCTCCGCGTCGGAGAACTGCGGGTGGCAGGTGGTCAGGGTGATGATGCGCTCCGCGTCGGCCGGGACCTCCATGGATTCCACGTGCGGCACCGGCAGCACCTGGGCGTAGTCGCTGGGCACGGTGATCTCCCGGCCGTAGACGCCCTCGTACTCGCCGCCGAGCGGCGCGACGTCGGCGCAGTTGGCGCGCCCGGCGGCGGACCAGCCCTGCACCTCGTTCTCCATCGGCAGCACCCGGTACACGAACCAGTCGCTCTTGGTCTCGACGACCAGCGCGTCGCACGAGCTCAGCAGGCCGAGCTCGTTGAACGGCGAACCCTTGGACACCCGGTGGCCGGCGATGGCGAAGTTGCCCTGCTCGCCCGGCAGCTGGGTGTCCGGGTAGTGCCCGGGGCCGGTGTCCAGGTCGTCCGGGTCGGTGCCCTCGATGATCGTGTAGCTGTAGTCCGAACCGAAGGCCGGGATGTAGATCTTGGCGAAGCCGTCGCCGTAGGCCACCGGGTAGTCCGGGGTACGGGTCGCCGGGTTCTGCACCAGCTGCTCCACAGCATCACCGGACACCGTGACCACGGCCGACTCGGTGACTGCACTGGTCTCGGTGACGGAAGCGGTCTGCCATGCCTCGTCGAGCTTCTCGGTGGCGGTGTCCTGCTTCGCGGCCGAGAAGATGTCGGTGACGTAGACCTCGTAGACGACGAACAGCAGCACCACGACGCCGAGGGAGATCAGCGTCTGGCCGAGACCGCGCGCGACGGTCCGCACGACGTCCCGCTTCGGCGCGGTCGCCATCGCGGCGGCTTCCGCCGCCCGGCGCCGCTCGGCCCGGGTGGCCGGCTCGGGGTCCGGGGTCATCGGCGGCGTCACCGCGGGGGTGAGCGCCGGGGGCACCTCACCGGCCGGCAGCGAGGGATCGGACACCGAGGGACCGGACACCGAGGGCTCGGACAGGGAGGGGTCCGGGATCGGTGGGATCCGGGTGGTGTCGGCCGGCCCCGCAGGCCCGCCGGTCCCGTCCGGCCCGGGAACGCCCGGGGTGCGGTCCGGGTCTTCGTCCATCGTGCTCATCCGCTCTCTCGTGCTGCCGTCATACGTAGGAGACCGCCGTAGGCGGGAAGTGTCACGTCGTCCATGGTCTCGACCTGGTAACCGAGGCCGAACCCGTCGACGTACTGCTGGAACAACAGCACACCGGGCTGCACGGCCAGTGCGGCACCCATCCGGTCCGCGTCACCGATGGCGGTGATCAGGAACGGCGGCGAGTACGTCCGGCCCTGCAGCAGCAGGGTGTTGCCGATGCAGCGGACCGCGGAGGTGGTGACCACCCGCTGGTCCATGATCATCATGGCCTCCGCACCGCCGGCCCAGAGCGCGTTGACCACGGCCTGCACGTCCTGCTGGTGCACGACCAGGTCGTCCGGGTCCACACCCTCCGGGTAGTTGCCGTCCTGGTCGCGCGGGGCATCGTCCAGCGAGACCCGCAGTCCGGGGCCGTGCACGGCGGTCAGACCGGCCGCGGCCTCCAGGCCGGCGGCCTGCTCGCGGGCCCGGCCGACCTGCGGCGCCAGGTCCGAGGCGGCCTGCCCGGCGACCGCCTGCTGCAGGGACGCGGCGGTGGACTCTGCGGCGGTGACCCGCGCCTGCGCGTCCCCGACCAGACCGGCCAGGTCGACGGAGCGGTCACGCACCTCGGTGTCCTGCGACCAGGCGCGGGTGGTGCCGAGCAGCACTCCCCCGACCAGGCACACACCGACACCGGCCAGCTGCCACCCGCGGGCCGTGCTCGCCCGTCCGGATGCCGGGGCGGACCGCCGCATCGGAGATCCCACCGCCTTCTCTCCCGTCGGGACCGACCGACCTTCGCAGCGGCTCCGAGACCGTAGGCTATGTGCAACGATGTACGGTCCCGGTTACCCGTCAGGGCGGCCGTCCGCAGATCACAAGCAGTCCCCAGCGCTGTCGGAACGGACCGGAACCGCCGGTCCGCGCGGGAGCTCAGACAGCACGTCCGGAGGTTCCAGGTGCCCAAGTCCAAGGTCCGCAAGAAGGTCGCCACCGGCGCCGCGTCCTCGTCCACCCAGGCGAACACGACGGCCGCCGCAGCGGCGCGCGCGAAGGTCGCCGCCCCGTCGGGCCCGGTGTACCTGGGCGTGATGCTCGGCCTGATGATCATCGGCCTGCTCTGGCTGGTCTGCTACTACCTGCTGCAGGACGTGACGTTCTTCGCCGACCTCGGCTCGTGGAACTTCGCGATCGGGTTCGCCCTGATCATCGCCGGCCTGCTGATGACGATGCGCTGGCGGTGACGTCCCGCCCCACCCTGGTGTGGGGTGTCCGGCCGGCCGTCGCGGTCGTGCTGATCCTGCTCGCCCTGCTGGGCGCGGCCTGGTCCGTGGTGACCCCCGACCGCGAGGACGCCATCGTCGGCGGGGCCGCCGCCGTGGTGCTCGCACTCGCGGCGCTGGCCGCGTTCCGGCTGCGCCACCGGCTGCTCGCCGATCCGGCCGGGCTGGAGGTCCACGGCCTGCTCTCCGCCCGCCGCATCCCCTGGTCGTCGGTGGTGTCGCTGGCCGCGCCGGGTCGGCGGCGCCGCGGGCTGGTGTCGGTCAGCCTGGAGATCGAGTACGACGACGACCTGCTGATCGTGCTGTCCCGTACCGAGCTCGGCACCTCACCGCAGGACGTGCTCGACGAGCTCAACGCCCTGCGCCGCAGCTGAGCTACTGCTGGCAGTAGTACTGGCCGTCGCTCTCCAAGCCGCAGTCCTTGTCGTCGATGCCGGGGGCGGCGACGGCGGTGATGACGATCAGCACGACGAGGATCAGCGCGGACCCGCCGATCTGCACCTTGGACCGCAGCTCACGCGGCGGGTAGACCATCACCGCTCCGGCCGCCGCACCGATCAGCAGGCCACCCAGGTGCGCCTGCCAGGAGATGCCGCTGACCTGGAAGGTGATGAACAGGTTGATCGCCAGCAGCACCACCAGCTGCCGGGCGTCGTAGCGCAGCCGCCGGAAGGCCACCAGCAGCGCGCCCATCAGGCCGAAGATCGCACCGGACGCACCGGCCGAGAGCGACACCGGCGCCGAGAAGAGCAGCACCGACACGGATCCGCCGAGCAGACCGAGCAGGTAGACGACCAGGAACCGCCAGCGACCGAGCACCCGCTCCAGCGCGATACCCAGCATGTACAGCGAGATCATGTTGAGCGCGACGTGCACCAGGCCGAGGTGCAGGAAGCCGGACGTCAGCATCCGCCAGTACTCGCCCTGCACCACCATCGCCGGGAACATCGCCCCGCGCTCGAAGATCGAGGTCCGGGTCACGTCCAGGACCCCGCCGGCCTGACCGGCACAGATCGCGAACACCAGGATGTTGACGACGATCAGCACGTAGGTGACCAGCGGCTGCTGGCCGCGCACGGCGCCGGCCACATTGCGCGGTTGCCGCCGGCCCGCCCGTCCCTCGGCGACGCAGGCGCGGCACTGGAACCCGACGGCGGCCGGGGTCAGGCACTCCGAGCAGGCCGGGCGGCCGCACCGGGTGCAGGAGCGTGCCGTGACCCGGTCCGGGTGGAACGCGCACACCTGCTGCACCGGCTGACCCTGCTGCCAGGGCTGACCCTGCTGCCCCTGCGCCCAGGGCTGTCCCTGCTGCCCCGGTTGCCCCTGCTGCCAGGGTGGGGGCGCACCGGGATCCGGCTGACTCATCTGCTGGCTCCCGGTGCCGTCCCGACGAGAACCGCCCGTCAGGCGGGGGTCTCGCCCTTGTCGACGGTGATCGAGGTGATGACGACGTCCTCGGTCGGCTTGTCGAAACGGTCGGTCGCGGTGGTCGCGATGGCGTCGACGACACCGCGCGACGCCTCGTCGGCGACCTCGCCGAAGATGGTGTGGCGGAAGTTCAGGTGCGGGGTCTTGCCGACGGTGATGAAGAACTGCGAGCCGTTGGTGCCGGGCCCGGCGTTCGCCATCGCCAGCAGGTAGGGCTTCGCGAACGACAGCTCCGGGTGGAACTCGTCGGCGAAGGTGTAGCCCGGGCCGCCACGGCCGGTGCCGGTCGGGTCGCCGCCCTGGATCATGAAGCCGTCGATGACGCGGTGGAAGATCGCGCCGTCGTAGAACGGGCCGCTGTCACCACCGGTGGCGTTCTTGGTCGTGTAGTTCGCGGTGCCCTCGGCCAGGCCGACGAAGTTCTTGACGGTCTTCGGGGCGTGATCGGGCAGCAGCTCGATCCTGATGTCGCCACGGTTGGTGTGCAGGGTCGCGTAGAGGGTGCTCACGACTGTCCATCCTGCCACGCATCCGTGGCACGGAGTCCGCTGGTCTTCCCGGGATCGGCCGGGCCGTTCACGAGCCGCTCCCGCAGTAGTCCGGCGCCGGGCCGGTCTCCAGCTTCGTCCCGTAGATCGCGCAGATCGCGATGGAACGGGCCTTGATCGACCGGGACTCGTTCTCCTCGGACACCACGGCGAACTTCCCCTTCGAGACGGCGTAGGTCGACTTCCCCTCGGCGTCGGCGGTCTGCTCGCCCTCGCTCATCACCCCGCCGACCCACCCGGGCGGCTGGGACGCCGGCTGCGAGTCGCCGACCGGAACGTGCTGGTTCACCGCGGCCGTCGCCGACTCGGGGGTGGGCGCCTCGATGATCCGGACCGTGGCCGCCCAGTCCCCGTCGGACCGGTGGAACTCGCACACCGGGAACGGCTTCACGTCGATGATCGTCGGCTGCCCCTGCCGCTGGCCGGTCAACTCGGCGACGACATCCGTGGACAGGTAAGGACAGTCGCCCGCCACGGCAGCCGGTTCCGCGGTGCTCGGCGGCGGCTCGGCGGTGACGGTCCGGGTCGACGCCGAGGCGGTGACGGTGGAGATCATGGTGGTCACCGAGGTGTGTGTCGACTTCATGGTGGTGGTGAGCGTCGACGGCGCACCGGAGGTGGCGGAGCCCGCCTCGGAGTCGCCCGTCGTCCCGGCCGCCGCGCAGCCGACGATCAGGGCGGTCAGCGCGAACACCGCCGATCCGGCCCACGCCGGGTGCAGCCGGCGGGTGGCCGTCCTGGTCGAACGGGTCACGAGCTCTCCTTGCCGTCGCGGGTGCGGCGGTGCCGCGGTCACCGCCCGACCGTATCCCGGCGCAGGTCAGCTCCCGGTTGCCCGGCCCTGCCGGGTTGATCACCCGGCAGGCGATCTCAGGACGCGGTGAGCTTGCCGCGGACGGCGTCGATCACGCTGTCGTCCAGGCCCAGCACCGAGGTCAGGTAGGTCTCGACCCCGCCGTACTGCTCCATCCGCTGCAGCGCGGCCTTGATGAAGTCGGCCTCGGCCCCGAGCATCGGGATCGCCGCCGCCGCGGCCGCCGCGCCGTCCTCGGAGGCGACCTTGTCGGTCTCGTGCTGGATGTCGGCGGCGGTGTAGGAGTTGGTCAGCAGGTAGTCGGTCATGATGTCGCCGGACGACACCCCGGCGATCGACAGCAGCAGGGCGGCCGTCCACCCGGTCCGGTCCTTGCCCTGGGTGCAGTGGAACAGCACCGGTCCGGGCGCCGCGGCCATGTCGGTCAGCAGTTGCGCCATCGCCTGCTGGGACGCGGTCTCCTCGACCAGCGCGACGTTCATCTCCTCCAGGATCTGCTGCGAGCCGGTGGCGGTGGAGTCGTTGCCCTCCAGGTCGATCCCCTTGCCGAACAGCGAGACGTTCACATACGTCGCACCCCCCGGCACCACGTCCGGGTGCTTGGCGATCTGCGACGGCAGCCGCAGGTCGTAGATGCGGGTGATGCCGAGGCCGGACAGCGTCGCCGAGTCCTCGGGCGAGAGGGTCAGCTCGTTCGACCGGTAGAAGACGCCGGTGGCGATGGTTGCACCGCCGGCCGCGGCGTAGCCGGTACGCCCGCCGGCCAGGTCGCGGAAGTTGTCGGCCGAGGCCAGGCGCGGCGCCGCGGAGTCCGGGATCGGCGGCGTGGGCAGCACGGCGGCCTGACCGGTGAGCAGCGCCGGACCCTGCCGGGCACCGGCCCAGGCCTGCGCGCCGGGATCACCGTTCGTGATCGGGGTGGCCCCGGTCAGCTGCGGGGTCAGCGCGGTGTCGGAGACCTGCGCCGCGGCGGTCGTGGTGCCGCCGGTGGTCCCGCCGGCCGGCATCTCAGAGGCACTGCCGGCCATCTCGGTCGCTCCGCAGGCGGCCATGCCGGCCAGGCCGAGCGCGGCCAGCGGGAGCCCGAGCAGCAGTTCACGTCGGGTGAGGGTCATCGGTTCCACCTCCGGATCGGGTCCGCCCCCTGATCCGGTCGGCTCCACTGCTGCACGAGTGTCCGGATCCACCCGAACGGGACAAGATCGCCGGCTCGGTTCCACCGCAACGGGGCAGCACTGCCACGCGCCGGGGTCATGGCAGTCACTCTCCGCGATCGGCCTTGCGCTGCCGGCGCCACCGGGTAAGGCCAGGCTCACCCCGTGCCGGACACGACTACCCTGGTGGTGCAGACATCGGGCACGAGAAGCGAGGCAGGGGCAGTGGCGGTCACCGGTCGACGTACGACCACGCAGCGCACGGCGATCATCGATGCGCTGTCCGGCTCGGTGGAGTTCCGGTCCGCCCAGGAGCTGCACTCGGACCTGCGGTCCACCGGATCCAGCATCGGCCTGGCCACCGTCTACCGGGCGTTGCAGGACATGGCCGGCACCGGTGACCTGGACACCGTGCGCAACGAGTCCGGCGAGGTGCTCTACCGACGGTGCGTCGAGGCCAGTCATCATCACCACCTGGTCTGCCGCTCCTGCGGCCTGACCAAGGAGGTCGCCGCCCCGCAGGTGGAGAAGTGGGCGCGGGCCGTGGCGGACGAGTTCGGCTACGTCGACATCGACCATCAGGTGGAGCTCTTCGGGCTGTGCGCCGCATGTGCCGCACGTCGCACTCCCGGCGGGGAATAGCTCCTCACGGACGGGGATTGGACACGAAATGAGTGGTCCGATCGCCATCGACATCTGGTCCGACATCGCCTGCCCGTGGTGCTACATCGGCAAGCGGCGACTGGAGTCCGGTCTCGCCGAGTACGCCGCGTCCGAGGATGCCGTCCCGGTGGAGATCACCTATCACAGCTTCGAACTCGCGCCCGAGACGCCGGTCGACTTCGCCGGCGGGGTCGTCGACCACCTGGTGAAGGCCAAGGGCCTCGCGCCCGCCCAGGTGCAGCAGATGCTCGAGCGGGTGACCGGGCTGGCCGCCGACGAGGGGCTGGACTACCACTTCGAGAACGTGCAGCACACCAACACGGTGAAGGCCCATCAGCTGCTGCACCTGGCGAAGGCCCACGGGCTGCAGCTGGAGATGAAGGAGCGCCTGCTCAAGGCGTACTTCGAGCAGGGCCGGCACGTGGGTCATGTCGAGGACCTCGCGGACCTGGCCGTCGAGGTCGGTCTCGACCGCGACGAGGTCGTCCGCGAGCTGACCGCCGACACCTACCTCGACGCCGTGCACGCCGACCAGGCGCAGGCCCGCGCGTACGGGATCAACGGCGTGCCCTTCTTCGTCATCGACGGCAAGTACGGCGTCTCCGGTGCCCAGGAGCCGGCCACCTTCGTCGAGGTGCTCTCCACCGTCGCCCGCGAGCGCGCCGGTCTCGTCAGCCAGTCCTGATCCCACCCTGTTCCCACTCAGCTACCCCGGAGGTTCCGATGACCGAGATGACCGTCACCGAGGCAACTCTCACCACGCCGGTGGCCAACCCGCGGCGTACCGTGCTGCAGCCGCCGGTGGTCGTGCCGGCCGAGGCGGTACTGGCCGGCGGTCTGGTGATGGCGGGTGCGACCGACGCCGACGCCTGCGTGGACGGGGTCTGCGCGGTCCCGACCGCCTGATGTCTCGTCAGGCGACCGGGATGTGCGGGACCGCCAGCTTGGCCGCCTTGTTCGGCAGCCGGGCGCTGATCCCCTGACCGACCGCCTGCATGCGCCAGCCCGACGGGCCGCGGACCAGGAACGCCATCACCATCGCGGTGGTCGGCGTGCGCTCGTCGAGTTCGAAGCGGACCAGCTCACTGCCGTCGGTGTCGTCCACGAGCCGGCAGAACGCCCGGGCGATCTTCGAGAACGCCTGCCCCTGGAACGATGTCACCACGAACCCGACCGAGCTGACCTGCGCGGGCACTCGGTCCAGGTCGACCGAGATGATCTCGTCATCGCCCTCGCCGTGGCCGGTCAGGTTGTCGCCGGAGTGGGTGATCGAGCCGTCGTCGCTGCGCAGGTGCGTGAACGCGACGATGTCGACCTTGCTCGTGCCCTGGTACAGCACCGCCGAGGCGTCCAGGTCGATCGATCCGCGGCCGTTGATCGGGTCCCAGCCCAGGCACATCCGCACCCGGGTGAGCGGCCGCCCGTCCTCCTTCCGCAGCTCGACCTTCTGCCCCTTGGTCAGCCGGACCGGTGCGCCCTTCTTCAGCAGCAGGGTGCCGGGCGGTGTGGCGGGGCCGGTCGCCGTCGAGCCGGTCGTTGTCGGGCCGGCCGGGGCGGCGGGTGACCACGGGGGTGCCGACGCCGGCGGGGAGGGCGTCGACGTCGGGGAGGGCTGCGCGCGGGGTGGTGGCGTCGAGGGTGGTGGCGTCGAGGGTGGTGCCGTGGCCGGACCCGCCGCAGGCTCGTCGTCGACGCTGACCCCGTGGTCCCGGACCAGGGCGGCGAAACCACCGGCGTACCCCTGGCCGACGGCCCGGACCTTCCAGGCGTCGCCGCGCCGGTAGATCTCCAGCGCGATGACGATGGACTCGGCGGCCAGCCCGGTCAGCTCGAACTCGACCAGCGGCGCACCGCCCGCGTCGTGCAGCCGGGCGACCGGCGCTGCGATTCCGCCGAACCGGGATCCGCTGTCGGCCAGGGTCAGCACGGTGCGGACCTGGGTGATGTCGGACGGGACCGCGGCCGGGTCGACGGTGATCCGCCAGCTGCCGGCGACCTGCTCGCACCGCACACCGGGACCGTCGGGTTGGTTGTAGAAGACGAAATCCGCGTCACTGCGCACCTTTCCGGCGTCGGTGACCAGCAAGGCGAACAGGTCGGCCGGGGCGGCGCACTGCACGGTGACCGACACCCGACCCTCGGGCAGCGGTGCGTTCTGGCCCTTGGACAGGGTCGTCATGCTCGTCCTTCTCGCCGGTGACAACTCGGGCGGTGCGGTTGCCGTCGACGCTAATGGACGCCCGGTCCGTGTGCGGGGGTTCGCGCGCGACGGCTCGGGTCGCCTCGCCTCGTCCGGCCCGTCACAGCCCGGCGCCTCGCAGTCCCGCCCTCGCGGGCCGGCACCTCGCGGCCCGGCCTCGCACTGCCGGTCCGAGCTGCCGGTCCCGGCCGCCGTGTCTATGGTCGGATCATGGAATTCCGCTACCTCGGCCGGTCCGGACTGAAGATCTCGGCGATCACCTACGGCAACTGGATCACCCACGGCTCGCAGGTGGAGGCCGACGTGGCCACCGCCTGCGTGAAGGCCGCGCTGGACGCCGGCATCAGCAGCTTCGACACCGCCGACGTCTACGCGAACGGCGCTGCCGAGGAGGTCCTCGGCCGGGCGCTGGCCGGTGAGCGGCGGGAGTCGCTGGAGATCTTCACCAAGGTCTACTGGCCGGTGGGACCCAAGGGGCACAACGACACCGGGCTGAGCCGCAAGCACATCATGGAGGGGATCGACGGTTCGCTGCGCCGGCTCGGACTCGACCACGTCGATCTCTACCAGGCGCACCGCTACGACGTGGAGACGCCGCTGGAGGAGACGATCCGGGCGTTCGCGGACGTGGTCCGGGCGGGCAAGGCGCTCTACATCGGGGTCTCCGAATGGACCGCCGACCAGCTGCGCGCCGGGCAGCACCTGGCGAAGGAGGCCGGGATCAGCCTGATCTCCAACCAGCCGCAGTACTCGGCGCTGTGGCGGGTGATCGAGGAGAAGGTCATCCCGACGTCGCAGGAGCTCGGGATCAGCCAGATCGTCTTCTCCCCGGTGGCGCAGGGTGTGCTGTCCGGCAAGTACCTGCCGGGTGCCGCGCTGCCGGCCGGCTCGCGGGCGACGGACAGCAAGGGCGGGGCGAACTTCATCCGCGACCATCTGAACGACGAGAAGATGACCGCGGTGCAGCGGCTGGTGCCGATCGCCGAGGAGGCCGGCCTGACCCTGCCGCAGCTCGCGGTGGCCTGGGTGCTGCAGAACTCCAACGTCGCCTCGGCGATCATCGGGGCGTCCCGGCCGGAGCAGGTGGCGGAGAACGTGAAGGCCGTCGGCGTCAACCTCTCCCTCGACACCCTCACCGCCATCGACGACCTCCTCGAGGACGTGGCCGTCCGCGACCACACCCGCACCGCCGCCGACGCCCCGCACACCCGCCCCGCCTGATCCGCAGACGTTCCAGCTGGAACGCCTCCGATTGGTGATCCGGGACCGTTTCCCGCGTGTCAGACGGGAAACGGTCCCGGATTGGCGGCGGGGGAACGTTCCAGCTGGAACATGCCGGTGCCAGACGGGAAACGGTCCCCGATCAGTGGCGTGGGCGTTCCAGCTGGAACATGCCCGGGTGGCCGGCCCGAGGGAGTTGGCTTCCCGGTCCCTTCAACGACACTGAGTGTGGTTGTAGGGACACCGATGGCGAGATCCGGTTGCAGGAACCGCTTCCCGGCCCCGCAGCCACATCCACCCGGCCGGCGAACTGCATCCGGCCCCGTCCTCCCATCTGCGCGCGTTCACCCGGCGCACCCACCGACGACCCACAGGATCTGCTGACTTCCCGGTCCCTTCAACGACACTCACTGTCGGCGAACGGACCAGGAATGCGGAACCGCCACCCATCCCTCCTCTTTGCGCAGTTCACCCGGCGCACCCACCGACGACCCACAGGATCTGCTGACTTCCCTTTCCCTTCAACGACACTCACTGTGGCTGAGGGGACCGCGAGTCCGGACCCGCCGCACTGCAACCGCTACCCATCCGCCACCCGGGAATACCACCGCCGCCGACGTTCCAGCTGGAACGTCGGCGGCGGCGCGCACCCAGGGATCGAGCTACTTCACCTCGCGGCGCATGCTGCGGACCACGCCGGCGGTGATGGGCAGCACGACCCAGAGCAGGACCGACACGACGGTCGGGCCGAGGTCGACCCACGGGTTGCCGGAGGAGAGCCGGTCGTAGGTCTGGAAGACGTTGAGCCACTTGGCGTTCTCGCCGAGCAGCTGGTCGGAGAGGATCAGCACCACGGTCGGCGCCATGAAGTAGGTGACGACCGCGACGGCGGTCTGCGCGACGAGGGCACCGAAGCCCAGCGCCATGGTCACCTGCAGCACGGTCAGGATCGCCATCGAGCGGAGACTGTCGCCGAAGCCGGTCATGTCGGCGGTCCCGCCGCTGATCATCGCGTCGATGTAGACGGCGGCGACGGCCAGCCCGATGACCACCACGAACACCGCCATCGCCAGCGCCACCGACGCGACGAACTTCGCCAGCAGCACCCGGCCACGGCGCGGGCTGAGGGTGAAGGTGGTGAGCGCCGTGCGCTGGCTCCACTCGGAGGTGATGCCGAGCAGGCCGATGACCGGGATCAGCATCCCGGCGAACTGCATGACGCCGGAGAACCGCATCCAGGACGACGAGCCGTCGCGGACGACCAGCCAGCCGAGGATGCCGATCACCAGCAGGAAGGTGACGCCGAGAACGGCGACGCCGCTGCGGGTGTCGACCATCTTGCGGAGCTCGACGGTGAGCAGGCGGGAGAAGCGCTGCGGGCGGACGGGGGCGTCCGGCAGCCGGTGCTGGGCGAGCGTGGTGCCCGGCGCGGGGGTGAGGGTGGTCATGACGAGGAATTCCTTCCGGGAAGCGAGGGGGTCGGGATCAGGCGGCGACGGGGACGGCGGCCTGGTCGCCGGTCAGGGTGAAGAACAGGTCCTCCAGCGCGGCCCGGCCCTCGCGGAGCTCCACGATCACCTGGCCGGACGCCAGTGCGACGCGGCCGACCTGCTCCGGTGAACCGTCGACGGCGAGGGTGCCGTCGGGCTGCGGGGTGGCGGTCAACCCGGCACCGGTGAGCGCGGCGAGCAGCCCGGCCGGTTCCAGCCCGCGGACGATCGCCCCCTGCCCGACGAGCAGCTCGTCGAGCGCACCCTGCGCCACGATCCGGCCGTGACCGATCATCACCAGCCGGTCGACGGTGGCCTGCACCTCGCCGAGCAGGTGCGAGGACAGCAGCACCGTGCCGCCGCGGTCGGCGAAGTCGCGGAGCAGCCCGCGCATCCAGCGGATGCCCTCGGGGTCCATGCCGTTGGCCGGTTCGTCCAGTACCAGCAGCGCCGGGTCGCCCATCAGCGCGGTGGCGATGCCGAGCCGCTGCCGCATGCCGAGCGAGTAGTTGCCGACCCGGCGCTTGCCGGCGCCGGACAGGCCGACCAGCTCCAGCATCTCGTCGGCCCGGGTCCGCGGCAGGTCCAGCAGGCTGGCGGCCACCTTCAGGGTCTCCCGGCCGGTGCGGCCCGGGTGCTGCGCGGCGGCGTCCAGCATGACGCCGACGGACCGCCCGGGATTGGGCAGCTCGGTGTAGTGCCGGCCGTCGATGGTCACCGTGCCGGAGGTCGGCGGGGTGAGCCCGGTCAGCATCCGCAGGGTGGTCGACTTGCCGGCGCCGTTCGGCCCGAGGAAGCCGGTGACGGTGCCCGGCCGGCACTCGAAGCTCACGTCGTCGACGGCGGTGTAGTTGCCGTAGCGCTTGGTCAGGTGGGTCGCTGTGATCATGCCGAGGACTCTGCCGATCGACCCCGGGCCAGCACATCCGCCGCCGGTCGCCCTTGCCCTACGACGAAAGTCGTAGGGGTCACCCCCCGGGCAGCGACCTCCGGCCGATCGAACCGCCGCGGTCCCCGCCCTACGCTGGTCGGATGGACGACGCCCGGACCCGCTGGTGGGTCCGCGCCTGGTCGAAGGTCAGCGGACCCCGCGGCCGCGACATCTTCGTCGTCACCGTCTCCGCGATCTCCACCCTGCTGCAGACGCTGGCCCTGCTCGACATCGGGCGGCTCGGCGGCGGCTGGGCGATGGCGGCGGTGATCCTCACCAGCAATGCGATCGCGACCGTCGCCCTCTGGTGGCGGCGCCGGTTCCCGCTGTTGGTGACCTCGGTCGCCGCGGCCACCGCCCTGCTGGGCACCGCGTTCGTCCCGCTCGGACTGGGTCTGATGACGATCGCGGTGCAGCGGCGGGACCGGGTGCTCGTCGTCTACTCGGCGATCGCCGCGCTGGCCTTCTCCACGGACGGGCTGTGGCGCAGCGGTTGGCAGCCGCAGCAGCTGGTCGGCGGGGCGGTCGCGGCCACCATGTGCGCGCTGTTCGGCGCCTATGTCGGTGTCCGGCGGGACCTGCTCGCCTCGCTGCGGGAGCGGGCCGACCGGGCCGAGCGGGAGCGGGAGCTGCGGGCCGAGCAGGCCCGGGTCTCCGAGCGGGCCCGGATCGCCCGGGAGATGCACGACGTGCTGGCGCACAAGGTCTCGCTGATCGCACTGCAGGCCGGTGCCCTCGAGGTGAACCCGGACCGGCCACCGGAGAAGATCGAGGAGACGGCCGGGCTGATCCGGTCCACCGCCCGGGCGACGCTGGAGGACCTTCGCGGCGTGCTGGGTGTGCTCCGGTCGGACGCCGACTCCGACGCCCCGCTCGCCCCGCAGCCGGGCATTGCCGACCTCGAGCAGCTGGTCGGCCAGTCCCGCGCGGCCGGGGTCCAGGTGGACCTCGAACTCGGGCTCGATCCTGCGGAGCTGACGGTCTCGGACACGCTGGGCCGCACGGTCTACCGGGTGGTCCAGGAGGCGCTGACCAACGTGCACAAGCACGCCCGCGGTGCCCGTACGCGCGTGGTGGTCACCCTCGACGGCGACCGGATCCGCATCGAGGTGACCAACGCCCGGCCGGTGGCGTCCGGCAGCCTGCTTCCAGGGTCCGGTGCCGGGCTCACCGGGCTCCGCGAGCGGGTGGAACTGGCCGGCGGCACCCTGGACGCCGGGCCGGCGGGGAACGGTGGCTGGCGGGTCACGGCGCTGCTGCCCGTTCCGGCCGCCGACCGTGCCACCATCAGCGGGTGGCCGTCCGCATCCTGATCGTCGACGACGACGCCCTGGTCCGTGCCGGCCTGACGATGATCGTCGAGTCCGCCGACGACCTCGAGGTGGTCGCCGAGGTCGGCGACGGTGCGGATGCCGTCGGCGCCGTGCAGGCGCACCGTCCCGACCTGGTGCTGATGGACATCCGGATGCCGCGGATGGACGGGCTGGCCGCCACCGCCGCGGTGCGGGCCCTGCCGGATCCGCCGAAGGTCATCGTGCTGACCACCTTCGACCTCGACGACTACGTGTTCCGCGCACTGCAGGCCGGCGCCGCCGGGTTCCTGCTCAAGGACACCCCGCCGAAGGACCTGATCGCCGGGATCCGGGTGGTCGCCGCCGGCGAGGCCATGCTCTCCCCCGGTGTCACCCGCACCCTGATCCAGCACTTCGCCGACGACTCCCGGTCCGACCGGCAGCACGCCGCCGCCGCCCGACTGACCGGCCTCACCGACCGCGAGACCGAGGTGCTGGTGCAGCTCGGCCACGGGATGTCGAACGCCGAGATCGGGCGCACCCTGTTCATGTCCGAGGCCACGGTGAAGACGCACGTGTCCCGGCTGCTGGACAAGGTGCAGGCCGGCAACCGGGTGCAGCTGGCGATCGTCGCGCACGAGGCCGGGCTGCTGGAGAAGTAGGACGGCGGTCTGCACAGGATCGCCGCCCACCGCGTTGGAGGTGATGTGCCGGAGTTCGAGCAGTTCGTCGCGGAGCGGGGCCACGGGTGGCAGCGTTACGCCCGCGCGCTCACCGGCAACGACGTCGCCGCCCAGGACCTGGTGCAGTCCGTGCTGCTCAAGGCCTACCGGCAGTGGCGGCGGATCACCGCGATGGAGTTCCCGGACGCCTACGTCCGGCGGATGCTGACCAGCACCTTCCTGGACGGCAAGCGGCGGCGCAGCGACTCCGAAGTGCTGCTGGCCGAGCTTCCCGAACCGGGTCCGGCTGCGCCCGATCCGGCGATCCGGGTGACCGACCGCGATTCGCTGCGCCGGGCACTGGCCACGCTCAGCGACCGGCAGCGCGCGGTCGTCGTCCTCCGCTACCTCGAGGACCTGCCGGATGCCGAGATCGCCGCCGAGCTCGGCTGTTCCGAGGCGACCGTCCGCAGTCACGCCGCCCAGGGCCGGGCCCGTTTCCGGGACGCGCTGCTGGCTCTCGACCACGACCGCACCGAGGAGTCCCTGTGAGTCCTGTGAACGACGACGAGATCGACCGGCTGCTCCGCACCGCGGTGCTGGATGCGGCCGATGCGGAATCGCCTGTCCCCCGGCCGGTGTCGCTGCTGCCTGTGGTCGACGGCGGGCGGCCGGCGGGTAGGCGACGGCGGGCCTGGTGGCTCGCGCCACTGGGCGTGGCCGCCGCGGTGGCCCTGGCCGTCGGCATCACCATGCTGGTCCGGCCGGCCTCGGCACCGGTCGGCACCTCGGAGCCGCTGTCGGCCTGCGCGCCGGTGCCGTCCCGGGTTCTTCCCGAGTGGGCCCGCGGCGGGTTCTCCGATCCGGAACCCGAGATGCCCTACGTGCTCGGCGATGCCGGCAACATAGTGGCCATCCTCTTCGTCGACCCGATGATCGCGCCGACCCCGGACGGATCCGGGAACAAGATCCTCTGGGTCCCGCACACCGGCGCGACACCCGGTGCGGACCTGCGCATCACCGGCACCCTGGAGGGGGCGGTCGCCGGGTCGGCCGGATCGACGATGTCCGCCGTGGTCGCCGGCGGCCCGGGACCGTCAGGGATCGAGGCGCCGCGAGCCGGATGCTGGCTGCTGCAACTCGCCTGGGGCGACACCACCGACTCCATGGCGCTGCGTTGGTACCCGCCGGACACCCCGGCGAGCCGCTGAAACGGTCAGCCGGGGTGGTGCTCGGACACCGGTAGTTTGACCGCCAGCACCGGGACCGGCGACTCCATCAGCAGTCTCGAGCTGATCGACCCGATGAAGGCCTTGCCGACCCGACTCCGCCGGCGCACCCCGATGACCAGCCGGTCGACGGTGCGGCCGGCGATCTCGTCGAGCACGGCGTCCACCGGATCCCGATCGGCCGGGCCGCTGCGCTCGACCACCGTCGCCCCGGCCGGCACCGTCCGCCGGTCCAGCGGTTTCAGCGCCAGGTTCAGGATCACCAGATCGGTGCCCAGCATCTCCGCCTCCTGCGCAGCGGCCACGAGAGCGGCTGTCCCTTCGGCACTGTCGGGCACCGCAACCAGAACCGACATGTTCCCTCCTCCTGACGTGTGATCGCTGGGGTCAGCTGTGCTTGCTCGAGAACTGCTCCTCGAACTCCTCGAGCGAGAGTCCCCGCGTCTCCGGGACGGTGGTGGCGATGAAGATCAGCGCCAGCACGCCGAGCCCGCAGAAGACGAAGAACGTCGGCGCGATGCCGAGCGCCTCCACGACCGGCGGGAAGCCCAGCGCGACAACGGCATTCGCCAGCCAGAGGGCGAAGACGCAGACACCCATCGCGAAGGAGCGGATCTTCAGCGGGAACATCTCGGCCAGCAGCAGCCAGACCAGCGGTCCGATGGTGCCCTGCATGGAGAAGACGAAACACACGACGAAGACCAGGATGGTGTAGGCCTTCGCGGTGCCGTCCGGTAGCAGGAGTGCCGAGAGCCCCACCAACAGATGGAATGTCGTGGTGAGCGAGAACCCGATCAGCAGCAGCTTCCGCCGGTCGATCTTGTTCATCACGATGATGCCGACGGTAATGCCCAGCACGCTGAACAGGCCGTTGAGGGTGTTCGCGATGATCGCGCCGTTGCTCGAGAACCCGGAGTCCTGCAGGAGTTGCGTGCCGTAGTACATGATCGAGTTGATCCCGGTCAGCTGCTGGAACACGCCCAACCCGATGCCGACCAGCACCAGCCGGCGGATCCACTTCACCCCGAGGTCCGACCAGCCGCCGGTGCGCGCCTCGACCTCCTCCTCGGCCAGCGCGGTCACCTCCGCCATCTCGGCCTCGGCGCGTTCGGGCGAGCGGACCTGGCGGAGCACCTGCAGCGCCTCGTCCGTCCGACCCTGGGAGACCAGCCATCTCGGACTCTCCGGCATCCGCAGCATGCCGATGAACAACACGATCGCCGGCAGCACCGCGACCAGCAACATGTAGCGCCAGACGTCGGTGTTCTCGCCCCAGACGTTGAAGATGACTGCGTTGATCACGAACGCCGCGAACTGGCCGGAGACGATCATGACCTCGTTGCGGGTGACCAGACTGCCGCGCCGCTCGGACGGCGACACCTCCGCCAGGTACACCGGCACCGTCGCCGACGCGCCGCCGACGGCCAGGCCCAGGATGAACCGGAAGACCGCCAGCAGTTCCCAGTTCGGCGAGAGGACGCAGCCGACGGTGCCGAGCACGAAGACGATCGCCAGCAGCAGGATGTTGTGCCGGCGACCGTAGCGGTCGGAGAGCCGGCCACCGATGAGGGCGCCGAACGCGGCACCGACGATGAGGATGCTGACCACGATGCCCTCGGTGGTCGAGGTGAGGGCCAGGTCGGCCTTCATCGGCTCCAGCGCGCCGTTGATGACGCCGGTGTCGTAACCGAAGAGCAGGCCGCCGAAGGTGACGACGACCGCGATCAGGCCGAGCCGTTTGGAGTGGGATCCCTTCACGTCCGGCGGCAGCTCGCCGCCGGCCGTTCTTCGTGCGGCACTGATTCCCTGCGGTCCACTCACGTGCGCGTCCTCCTCGTCGCGGGCACTGCTCGCCGGCAGCGGCGTGACCTGCACCGACGGGCGACTCGCACCGCATCCGCCAGAGGTTGTCACGACAGAATGTCTGAACAAACTCACAGGCAGTATGCCTCACGGTCGGGCAACCGAAACCTGGCCCGTGCGTCCAGGCGGGTTTTCGCTACGGTCGGGTCATGGCGATCCGGGAGGTGCTGCGCGAGCGGGCGCACGCACTCGCGCACGACCTCCTCTTCCCCTCCGCAGCCGCCGTCGACGCTGCCGACCGCCTCCCGGACGAGCACTGGTCGGCCCTGGCCGGGGCCGGTCTGCTGGCCCTGGCCGCGGATTCCGACGACCTTGGTCCGGAGTCGTTCGCACTCGCCGGCGACGTACTGGCGAGCCTGGCCGGCGGCTGCCTGTCGACCGGGTTCCTGTGGATCCAGCACGAGGGCACGGCGATGGCGGTGGCCCGGTCATCGTTACGGGATCGGTACCTGCCGGGGCTCGTCGACGGCTCGGTGCGGTCCGGGATCGCGCTCGGCGGCCTGCGTCCCGGTCCGGACCAACTGCGCGTTCGCGCGGTCGACGGTGGGTTCGTGCTCGACGGCTCGGTGCCCTGGGTGTCCGGCTGGGGCATGCTCGACGTTCTGCAGGTCGCGGCGGTGTGCGGGGACGAGGTCGTCTTCCTGCTCATCGACGCGGTCCCGTCGGACGGGCTGACAGGCACGCTGTTGTCGTTGGTCGCGGCGCAGGCCTCCCGGACGGTGACCCTGCACTGTGCCGGGCTGTTCGTCCCGGGCGATCGTGAACTGGCCCGGATGCCGCTGGACGACTGGAACGAGATGCAGCGCTGGGGGTCGCCGCTCAACGGGTTCCTGGCGCTGGGTGTGGCCGGGCGCTGCGCGCTGCTGCTGGGTGATGAGGCCGGGGACCTGCCCGACGCGATCGTCCGAACCCGAGCCGACCTGCTCGCCGCCGACCCGCCCGCGGTCCCGGCCGCCCGGGCCGCGGCCTCGGTGCTGGCCGACCGGGCAGCGGCGAGGTTGGCAGTGCGCACCGGTGCGGCGTCGGTGCTCCGCGGGTCCGACGCCGAGCGCCTGCGGCGGGAAGCCGGGTTCCTCCTGGTCTTCGCCTCCCGCCCCCTCATCCGCGCCGAGACAATGGACCGACTGGGCTGAGGTCGGGCGTTCCAGCTGGAACGCGCCGGGACGGTTCGACGTCGGGGTCGGGTGGCGGGGGTCGAGGCGTTCCAGTTGGAACATCCGGACCGGTCCCCATCGATCTGTTGCCACCAGCCTCGCCCGGCGTGGCCCACCGCACCGGATCGGAATCTGGACGGTGGTCGGAGCAGTGCTGGGCGTTCCAGCTGCAACATCCCGACCGGTCCCCATCGATCCGTTGCCACCAGCCTCGCCCGACGTGGCCCACCGCACCGGATCTGGATCGAAACAGTCTCCGGAGCCGGGGCAACTGATACGGACGTACCAGCTGGAACATCCGGAGGGTTCCTGACCCTGGCGAGGCGGTAGGCGCCGGGCTCACGACGTTCCAGCTGGAACATCCGGACGGGCCCATCCGATCCGTTGCCACCAGCCTCGCCCGACGTGGTGCACCGCACCGGATCGGAATCTGGACTGTGGTCGGAGCAGTGCTGGACGTTCCAGCTGGAACGTCGCGGGGAGATCTCTGACCCTGCGGCGTTCCAGCTGGAACGTCCGGCGGCAGCATCCGATCCTGCACCCGTGCAACAGAACGGGGCCGTCGACCCGTCAGGGATGCAGACCGCCGACCGGCGGTCGTCGGGGGATGGACGGGAGGGCCGGTGGACGATCTCGCCGGCCTGGTCGACCGGCACGGGCTGATGCTGCTGCGCGTCGCCTACCAACTGACCGGCGACCGCGACTCCGCCCAGGACCTGGTGCAGGAGGTGCTGCTCAGCATGATCACCCGCACCCGTACGGGCATCTCGAATCCTGCGGGCTACCTGCGCCGGGCCGTGGTCAACGCCCACATCGACCGGCACCGCTTGCGGTCGAGCAGTGAGGTGCTGCTCGCCGAGCCGGAGGCCGATGGCGGCACCGCAGCCCCTGCGGCCGCCACGGGCGGAGATGAGTTCGCCGACACGGTGGCCGATCGCGACCGGCTCTGGCGCGCGCTCGGCACCCTCGATCCGCGCAGCCGCACCGTGCTGGTGCTGCGCCACTACCTGGATCTGCCCGACGACGAGATCGCCCAGACCCTCGGCTGCAGTCGGAGCACCGTGCGCAGCATCGCCGCCAGGGCGATCCACAAGCTCCGATCAACTGCCGCGACCGAACCGGAGGAGGCCGACCGTGGACGAGCCTGACCTGCATCCGGACCTGATCGCCCGGACCATGTCCGAGCACGACTCCGACCTCGGCGCCGCCGACCTCGCGACGCTCCGCCGCACGGTGGTGGGCAGTCGTGCCGCACGCCGGCGCCGGCTGCTGACCCCGCTGCTCGCCGCGGCCGCGGTGACGGTGCTGCTTGCCGGCGGGTTGACCCTCCTGCTCAGCACCCGGTCCGACGGACCCGCGACCTCGCCGCCGAGCACCACCGCAACTACTGATCCCACGCCAGGGAGCACGTCCGCAACGTCGTCACCATTGCCCGTGATGTTGCAGAAGGTGTCCGACGCGTGCGGCCATCCGCTCGACCGACTGCCGACGTCGGCGGGACAGGGCATTCGGGCGACGGTGTCGGAAGAAGGCGCGGGCTATTCGACGGTGACCTTGCTCAACGACGCCATGACGACCGTCAGCCAAGTGGGGTGGGAGTCTGCGATCCTGGGTCTCGTCGATCGCTCCGGCACGGTGATCGGCTACTCCACCAGCACGCTCGACTACGGGGCCACACCGGCTGACCTCCTGCCCGGAAAGTCGCTGGAGGCATTGCTGTACCCCGCCGCATCCACGGCGTGCGGCCTGACAACTCCGGCCCCGCCGGGCAGCTACACGGTCTTCCCCTTCGTGAAGATCAACGGGGTGCTGTACGCCGGGACGGCGTTCCCGGCATTGCTCGACGGCGCCGGCGCCATCAGCTTCGGCAAACTGGGGCTCAGCGGGAGCAATGGTGCCTGCGGTCTCGCGGCAGCGGACCTGCCCGCTCTCGGCGCAGCCGGGATCGCCGCCTCGGTCAACCCCGGAGCCGGCGGGCGACCGGAAGTGCAGTTGATGAACCTGGCCGAGCCGTCCGCGGCCGTGGTGGTGTCGGTCGGCGCGGGGATCGTCCTCCTCGACGGGAGCGGGACCGTGGTGGCCAGATCATCCGGCCGGACACCGGGCGACCCTGAGGTGCGCCTCGACACCAGCCGGTCGGTGGTCCTGGAGACATCTGCCGATCTCTCTGATCTCGACTGGTGCTCGCCCAAGAACGGGAGCGCAGATCGCATCGACGAGTCTTGGCGGATCGCCGGTGTCGTCGGCACCGGGCTCGGCGTGAAGTTCACCGATCGCGCACCGTTCGGCCTTGCAGGGGGATCGATCTACACAGGCGAGCCGGCAGCGGCCGCCTGTGGACGGTCGGTCGCGTCATGGCCCACCCTCATCGGTGTCGGCGTCCAGTCCGAAGTGGTCGGCGTCGTCCAACATGTGCTGCAGTACTCCCTGTTCAACCGGTCCGCGGTCACCGTCCCCGGTGTCATCGGCAGCTCCACATCGGTCGCTGTGCTGGACACGTCAGGAACCGTGGTCGCCGTGCTGACAGGTACGCCCGTCGTCGGCGAGCCGGGCACCGATCTGCCGCGCGGTGGCTACCGGGTACTCGGTTCCGTCAGGACGACCGGGGTGACGCTGTGCGGTTCTGCGGACCTCGTGCCGGTGGGCACCTACCGGGTGGTCGGCCTGGTCCAGGCGGCCGGAGCGGATCGGACCACCGTCGTCACCGGGGCAACCGTGACCGCCCCCGGATCGGTGACCTTCGACATCATCGAGATGGTGCCGGCAGCCGGCCCCGGTGGGTGAACGACAGCCGTTCTCTGCCCTCCGGCGGTATCACCGACCGCCCGCCTGCCCTCTCCAGAACCGTGACCATCGGGATGTCTCAACCATCGGGACCACACCATCGAAATGGTGGCGGCATCCCGATGATGGAAGTACGGTCCGCAGAACGGGGAAACGGGCAGCACACGGTTAGGGGGATCGTCGATGACACGCATGAGCAGGGGTGAGACCCAGCAGCGCACCCGGGCCCGAGTGTTGTCCGCCGCACGCAGCGAGTTCGTCGAGCACGGTTTCCGGTCGGCCCGGATCGACTCCATCGCCGACCGGGCCGAGATGACGCGCGGCGCTGTCTACTCGAACTTCCCCGGCAAGCTGGCCCTGTACTTCTCCGTTCTCGCCGCCGACGCCGCGGCCGAACCCCTCCCGCTCCCGCCCGCCGTGGTCTCGGGACTGGACGACGCGCTCGGCCGGATCGCCCGCGGCCACCTCGCACGACTCCCGCTGGCCGTCGACGAGCGCCGGTCCCCCGACTTCCTGGGCGGCGACCTGCTGCCCGAGGTGGCGGACGACAACGGCGCCCGGGCCGCGATGAGCCAGCTCGTCGGCCTGCAGGCGATCGTGCTCGGCATCGCGTTCGAGTCGCTGCACGGCCGGCGGGTGACCCGGCAGCGCATGGTGCGGGTGGCCGAGGCGCTGCTCACCGTCTTCGCCGGCGCCCGCCAACTGGCCCACTCCGCGCCCGGCGCGGTGGACGCCATCCGGCTCGCCGAGGTGTGCGGCCGGCTGGAGATGGATCCCGACGATCGTTGGGACCCACCGCATCTCCCGTTCGTCGAGCCGGCGGAACGGGTCGACGACGAGTGGGTCACGCCGGTCGGGCTGGACCTGCTGCGGCGGTCGGTGGCCCGGCCCGGCACCGATGGTCTGGTCGCCGTGCTCGGCACCGCACGGCTGGCCGCGATCGAGGAGGCGCTGCGATCGACCGGCGCCCTGGAGCCGGTGCTGCTGGTGGTGGTCAGCTCCGAGCCGGCCGAGCTGATCCCGCTGGTCGAGCTGCAGATCGCCGAACTGGCACGGTATCTCGCGGACGGTGTGCCTGCCCGCTACTGGCCGCCGATGCGGATCGTCACCGACCGGACCGGGCAGCTGGCGGCGTCCTGCGGGATCGTCGAGGTGAACGAGCGCACCGAGGCGGCGGTGCGGATCCAGGACCGCCGGATCGTCGCCCGGGCCGCCGGTCCCGGCGCCTGCCACGCAGCGGCCATCGCCCGCTGAGTTCCCGCCGAGAGCTATTCGGAGTCAGGCGGTCTCGGGCGTCCCGCCGGACCGCGAGGTCCCGGACACCCCGGTCGGCAGCCGGCGGATCTGGAAGGAGACCAGCGCCGCCACCAGACACATCCCGGCCGCTCCGAACCAGGCGATCGTGTAGGCACCGGTCTGGTCGCGCAGAAACCCGGCCGCCACCGACATCGCGGCCGCGCCCAACTGGTGCGAGGCGAACACCCAGCCGAAGACGATGGTCCCGTTCTCGCCGAACGCCTGCCGGCACAGCGCGACGGTCGGCGGCACCGTGGCCACCCAGTCCAGCCCGTAGACGATGACGAACGCGATCACGCTGGGATGCACCGAGTCGCTGAGCATCCCGGGCAGCATCACCAGCCCGACACCCCGGAGGCCGTAGTAGACGGCGAGCAGCACGCGCGGGTTGAAGCGGTCGGTGAGGTACCCCGAGGCGATGGTGCCGACGATGTCGAAGACGCCGACCACCGCGAGCAGGCCGGCGGCGGTCACCTCGCCCATCCCGTGGTCGTGCGCGGCCGGGATGAAATGGGTGCCGATCAGGCCGTTCGTCGTCGCCCCGCAGATCGCGAAACCGGCCACCAGCGCCCAGAACGTGCGGTGGTGCGACGCCTCGCGCAGCACCCGGATGGCCCGCATCGCGGAGCCCTTCTGCCGCGTCGGCGGCACCACGATCTCGTCGGCCGGGGCACCGTAGGGAGTCACCTGCCGGTCGGCGGGGTGGTTGTGCAGGAACAGCAGCACCAGCGGCACCACCGCCAGGGCGGCGATCGCGATGATGATCGAGGCGGTGCGCCAGCCGCTGCTCTGCGTCGCGGCCGCGATGATCGGCAGGAAGATCAGCTGACCGGTCGCCGACCCGGCGGTCAGCACGCCGGTGACCAGACCGCGTCGCTTCACGAACCACCGGCCGGCGATCGTCGCGGCGAAAACCAGTGCCATGGAACCTGTCCCGAGGCCGATCAGGACACCCCACAGCAACACCAACTGCCAGCTGGCGGTGACGAACACCGCGAAGCCACTGCCGGCGGCGATCACCACCAGCGCGACCGAGACCACCTGCTTGATGCCGAACCGGTCCATCAGCGCCGCGGCGAACGGCGCGGTGAGGCCGAACAGCACCAGGTTGATGCCGACCGCCAGCGACAGCACCCCGCGGGACCAGCCGAACTCCTCCTGCAGCGGCACCATGAGCACGCTCGGCGCCGCACGGAAGCCGGCGGCACCGAGCAACGCGATGAAAGCGACTGCAGCGACCAGGATCCCGGGATGCACACGCCGCCGCCGGGGCGCCGGTGCGACGGGATCCACCAACAGGTCGGCGGGCGGGGTCTCGCGAGAGGTCATCGCACGGCCCTTCGATCGGGATGCTTCGGGTTGCCGGGCGCGAGCATGCCACCTAAACTGTCTTCAAGCAAGCCAGAAAGTGAGGTCCACATGCCGCTGCGTTCCGACTGGTCCGAGGACCGGTGCCCGATCGCCCGGTCGCTGGACATCGTCGGCGACCCGTGGGTGCTGCTGATCCTGCGCCAGGCGCTGTCCGGTGTGCGCCGGTTCGACGACTTCCGCACCCAGATCGGCGTCGCCGACACCGTTCTCTCCCGGCGGCTGCGCGGCATGGTCGACGCCGGACTGCTGCGCCGCTCGCCCTACCTCGACGGCAATCGCACCCGGCAGGAGTACCTGCTCACCGAGGCCGGCGCGGACCTGTTGCCGGTACTCAACCAGCTCACGCTGTGGGGCGAGAAGCACCGCCCGCACACTGATCCCGGCGTGCACATGACCATCGTGCACGTCGGCTGCGGCGCCGTCAGCGACACCGCCGAGGTCTGCTCGTCCTGCGGTCAGGAGCTCACCCCGGACCAGGTCCGCTGGCGCAAGACCTGGCGCGAGGGGGACCTGCAGCTCGTCGGTCCCGGCTGATCCGGCGGGACCGTCAGCGGCGGGGCACACCGACCGTGAGCAGCAGGTGGTGCGCCACCGCCTCGTCCGCGATGCCCGCCGACCGGAAGGACAGGTACCCGTCGGGCCGGATCAGCACCGTCGCCGGTTCCGGCCCGAAGCCGTAGTTGGCGGCCAGATGTCCGTGCACGTCGGCGATCTCGCGACCGGCCGCGAGCGGGCGGGTCGGATCCGAGCCGCCGATCGTCCCGGGCCGCACCACGTAGGTGCGGACGTTCTCGATCGAGACGTCCTGTGCCGCATCAGCGGTCGCCGCGTCGGGCGCCCAGAGCAGCAGCACATGGCCGGTGCCGCGCAGGAACTCGTGCCAGCGGAGCGGTCCGGCGACGCCGTCCTGCTCGAGTCCGGTCGCGTCCGGCGCCCGGTCCCCGGGCAGCGGGCCCGTACCGTCCTCCGCAACACCGCCGTCCACAGCAGCGTTGAGCGGGGAGTCCGGGTAGCCGACCAGCAGCTGGGCCTCCCGCAGGATGATGGTGTCCCGGCCGCCACCACCGGTCTCGATGCCGCCACCGCGAGCCGCCCGCACGGTCCGGCCGACCACCTCCTCGCCCACGGGATGCCGTTCGGCGTGGTAGCTGTCGAGCAGCCCGGGCGCGCCGTGACCGCTCACCGCCTGGGCGAGCTTCCAACCAAGGTTGTACGCGTCCTGCAGGCCGGTGTTCATGCCCTGGGCACCGGTCGGCGGATGGATGTGCGCGGCGTCGCCGGCGATGAAGGCCCGCCCGACCGAGTAGCGGTCGGCGAGGCGGTGGCTGATCCGGAACACCGACGACCAGCGCAGCCGGCCGGCGGTCACCGGCACCGGGGACAACCGGTCCAGCACCTCCTGGATGTGGTGCAGCTCCGGCTCCCGCCCGCCGGTGAAGCCATGGGTGATGCCGTCGGCACCGGTCGAACCCTGCGGCGCGAGCTCCGGCGGCACCAGCATCGACATCCGGTAGCGCTTGCGGCCGGGCAGCGGGATGGCGACCAGCAGGTCGTCGACCGCACCGTCGCCGGTCGTCCGGCTCGACCTGACCGCGTACCCCTGGGGCAGGTCCCAGTCGACCTCGACGTCGCCGAGCATGTAGGACTCCGGGAAGGCGTCGCCCTCGAACCCGATGCCCAGCGTCTTCCGGACGATGCTGTGCGCACCGTCCGCGCCGACGAGATACTCCGCCCGGACCGTCTTCTCGCCCGCGGGCGTCTGCAGCACGGCGGTGACACCGGCATCGTCCTGGGTGAACGAGAGGAGCCGGACCTCCCGCTGCAGCCGCCCACCGAGCCGCTCCAGATGCTCCTCGAGCACCCGCTCGGTCTCGTACTGCGGCAGCGCGGCGAACCGGTACGGCACCTGGTCGGGCACCTCGATGTCGATCTGGCCGACCAGCGCGCCGTCCTTGTAGACCTGCTGACCGCGCATCACGGTGCCGGCGTCCAGGGCCGACCGGACGATGCCGATCTGGTCGAGGATCTCCAGCGTGCGCGGCTGCACGCCGATGGCCTTGGCCCACAGCGGTCGCGCGGCCAGTGCATCGACGATCAGCACGTCGACCCCGCGCCGGCGCAGCTCGACCGCCGCCATCAGACCGATCGGTCCACCTCCGGCGACCAGGACCTGGGTCTGGGTGGGCAGGGTCGTCACAGGAACCTCCGGATGGGATGCACACGGGCACGATCACGAGCGGTCACACCGGCGGAGGCCGCACAGGCGTCCGGACCAGTGCGAACCGGACAGAACGGTGTTCTCCGCACCTGTAGTGGATGCTAACGGCCGAGTGGCGGGGCTGCAGGGGCGGCCTCCCGTGTGACGGGCGGGGATGATCCAGTTGGAACGTCCCCCGCGCCTACGGCGTACCGAGCAGTGCAGCCAGCCGCTCGAGGAAAGGACGCTGCCCGGCCAGGATCTTGACCGCGGCGGCATCCAGGTCGAACCACTCGGCGCGGTCGACCTCGGGCACCCGGATGGTCCGTCCCGAGCGGGGCGGCCATTCGAGCTCGATCTCGTTCGACACCACCGTCGCCGGGTCCAGGTCTGCCTCCCGTGCCCAGCACAGCACCGTCTTGGCCGACGACTGGCGGACGCTGCCGAGGTCCAGGTCGGGACCGACCCCGTCGGGCAGGGACCCCGTCTCCTCGGCGAACTCGCGCAGTGCCGCGGCGTGCGGCTCCTCCTCGCCCGGCACGAACTCGCCCTTCGGCACCGACCAGGCGCCATCGTCCTTGCGCGCCCAGAACGGCCCGCCGGGATGGGCCAGCAACACCTCGACCTTTCCTGCACCGCGCCGGAACAGCAGCAGTCCCGCGCTCGTCCTCATTGCTGCACCCCCCGCTCCTCCGGCGGTGCCGGATCAGTGCGCGCCACCAGCGACGGCTCGTCCGGCGCCGACAGGCTCAGCGTGGCGGCCACGATCACCGGCGACTCGCAGATCCGCGCCTCCAGCGCCCGCAGCCGGACGGCGGTCCGGTGCTCGACGTCGTCGCCTGCCAGGTCGACGTCGGCCACCAGGTACATCCGCCGCGGACCGACCACCTCCAGCCGCAGCGCGGTCACCCGGTCCACCTCGGGCATCCGGAGCAGCGCCGCGATGGTCGCCGACCGCACCCGTGGATCGGCCTCCTGACCGACCAGGAACCGGCGGTTCCGGTTGATCAGCACGATCGCGACCACGCCGAGCATCACACCCAGCAGGATCGAGGCGATCGCGTCCGGCGTGCTGGACCCGGTCAGCTGGTGGGCAAGCAGGCCGGCGGCGGCGATGACCAGGCCGATGAGCGCGGCGGCGTCCTCGGCGAAGACCGCGCGCAAGGTCGGGTCCGAGGTCACCATCACATGTTCGAGCAGGTCGCGGTCCATCCCGGCGGCCTCCCGCCGGGCCTGCCGGACCGATTGCAGGAAGCTGATGCCCTCCAGCACGAAGGCGACCGCCAGCACCAGGTAGCCGAGCAGGAAGTGCTCGGCCGGCTCCGGGCTGCGCAACTCGTTGATGCCGTGGGTGATGCTCACCGCCGATCCCGCGGCGAACAGACCGAGCGCCGCGAACAGCGCCCAGACGTAGGCCTCCCGGCCGTAGCCCAGCGGCTGGCGTTCGTCCGGCGCTTTGCGCGCGCGGCGCTCGGCGATGAGCAGGAAGACCTCGTTGCCGGTGTCGGCCCAGGAGTGCGCGGCCTCGGCCAGCAGCGACGCGGACCCGGTGATGCCGGCGACGATCGACTTCGCGATCGCCACCAGCAGGTTCGCGGTGAAGGCGACCACGACGGTGACGAAGCTCTGCGGGGTTTCCCCGTTCCCGTCCGGTCGCGCGGTGCCCGGCCGTTCGTAGCCCGGTTCGTGCAGGGCGTCGAGGTCGGCGGGGGCGGTCGGGACCGTCACCGTGCGATCGGTGGCCGGCACCTCAGCCCTGTCCGCTCCCGGTTCGTCGGCGGTCACAGCGGTGGTGCGGGGACGGCGCGTCGGGTGAGCGCGGACAGCAGCGGGCGGACGTCGTCGGGAACCGACCGGTCCGGCCAGGCGAACTGCTCGGCCCGCTCCCCGTCGTCCAGCCGCAGCAGGTAGGTGAAGCCGTCCGCCATCCCCGGCCGACCGAACGGCCCGGAGGGCTCCCCGTCCGACGCAGGCGGCAGCGCGTCAGCCAGGTCCCCGGTCCACAGCCGGAACGCGATGCCGGCCGGCTCGGCGTCCAGGGCCTCGACCTCGAGATCGGCGCGCAGCACGATCCCGGCCAGCCCGCCGGAGCGGTCGAAGGCGATGCGCAGCGCCACGCCCACCTCCCGTCCGGTCACCTTGCAGCGTAGGCCCGCCGCCGGACGTTCCAGCTGGAACGTCGCCCGCGATGTCCCGGCCGGAATGGTGACGCCGCCGGCCGGGTTGGTCCGGACATGACTTCTGCGACCACCGGATCCGGCGACACCCTCCACGACATCGGTCAGTTCGGCGTGTGGCGCGGCTACCAGCACGTCTCGCCCGAGCTCGCGGCGGAGATCGAGAAGCTGGGCTTCGGTGCGGTGTGGCTGGGCAGTTCACCGGGCGAGGACCTGGAGACGGTCGAAGGTCTGCTGGCCGCCACCGAGCACCTGGTGGTCGCCACCGGGATCGTCAACGTCTGGGCCGCGGCGCCGGCGGCCACCGCCGCGTCGTACCACCGGATCGAGCAGCGGTTCCCCGGCCGGTTCCTGCTGGGCATCGGTATCGGCCACCCGGAACACACCGCCGAGTACCGGTCGCCCTACGAGGCACTGGTCGAGTACCTCGACGTGCTCGACGCGGAAGGGGTGCCGGCCGACCGCCGGGTGCTGGCCGCGCTCGGCCCCCGCGTGCTCCGGCTGGCCCGGGACCGCACCCGCGGCGCCCACCCGTACCTGGTGCCCGCCACCTACACCCGGCAGGCCCGGGAGATCCTCGGCGTCGGGCCGCTGCTCGCGCCCGAGCACAAAGTGGTGCTGGAGACCGACCCGGTGGCCGCCCGGGCCGTCGGACGCCCGCCGGTGGACCGCCCGTACCTGCACCTGCGGAACTACGTCAGCAATCTCGAGCGACTCGGCTGGACCGAGGCCGACATCGCCGACGGCGGGTCGGACGCACTGATCGACGCGCTGGTCGCCCACGGCACGGCGAGTGCCGTGGCCGCACAGCTGCGGGAGCACCTGGCCGCCGGGGCGGACCACGTCCCGGTGCAGGTGCTGCCGCAGTCCGGTGACCCGCTGCCCGCGCTGCGCGAGCTCGCCGCGGCGCTGGAGCTACCAGGCGCCTGACCCCGGCACCGGTTCAGGAAGCCGGGACCACCTTCACCGCGTCCCACCCGGCACGGACGGCGTCGGCCTCGGCGGAGTCGTCGCCGAACGCGGTGACGGCGTGGGTGACGGTGAGCCCGGCGAACGCGGCGAAGTCGGCATCCGCGGACAGCGCCGGGTCGGTGAGCGTGGAGTACCAGATCTGCGCCGGCGCCTCCCAGGCGTTCCCGCCCAGCGCCATCGCCGCGGTGCAGAACGCCAGGTTCGGGATGCCGGAGTTGATGTGCACACCGCCGTTGTCGGCGGAGGTCTCGACGTACTCGTCCATGGTGGCCGGCTGGTTGTCGTACTTGTTCGCGGTCCCCGGTGCCTTCATCGACCGCAGGGCCGGCAGCAGCAGCGGGCCGACCACGTCGGCGCCGATCAGCCAGTCGGCGTCGACCGCGGACTGGCCCAGCAACCGCTGCCGGACCAGGATCCCGAACACGTCGGACACCGACTCGTTGAGCGCGCCGGACTGTCCCTGATAGGTGAGGTTCGCGGTGTACTGGGTGACGCCGTGGCTCAGCTCGTGGCCGATGACGTCGAGCCCGGCGGTGGTGTCCAGCAAGGTCTGGCCGTCCCCGTCGCCGAAGTACATGTACTGCCCGTCCCAGAACGCGTTGTCGTAGTCGGTGCCGTAGTGCACCAGCCCGACCAGCGGGGAGCCGGCGTCGTCGATCGAGTTGCGGCCCAGCACCTGCCAGAAGAAGTCGTAGGTGTGGCCGAAGGCGTCGTACGCCTGGTTGACCGACACGTCGTCGACGGGATCGTCACCCTCGCCGCGGACCAGCACCCCCGGCTCGTAGGCGGTGGAGTGCTGCTGGTCGTGGATCCGGCGGGTGGGCGTGCCGCCCGGAGCGACGGCGACCGCAGGACGCTGCTGCGGCAGCAGCGAGGCGAGCTGGGCGCGGCGGGCCCGGAAGTCGCCGTCCAGCTCGACGGTGCGCAGCACGGCGCTCTCCACCTGGCGCAGACCCGGTGCACCGGCGGCACTGTCGCGGATCACCCGCAGCAGCAGGTCCGGCGGAAGGATGCAGTTCAGGTGACCCATACCCAGAAGGTAACCACGGGGGCCTGACAGTGCTGCCCGGTGCCCGTGTCGGGTGCGGTGCCGGTGGACTCACGGCGGAAAGAGTGGGTGACGGCCCCTGCCAGTGCGCCTCTCGGCACGTGGTCGCTCTCGGCGACAAAAGGGGTGGAGCCCGGGGCATGTCCAGGGGCCGCCATGTCCATCCAACCGCATCCCGGCCGCAGTGCTTCCCGAGCAGCCTGTGGTCTGGGTCACCTTCACCCGAACGGAGCAGGATCGGCGCAGGTCAGCGGCGCTGAGCGAGGTCAGTCCAGATGGAAGTACTCCTCCAGCCGCAGCGAACCCTCGTCCGGGCGGAGCTGTCCGTCAGGTCCGTCCAGGCCCTCGAAGTACGGGGCCATGGTGGCCTGCCAGCGGGTGTTCACGTCGGTCTCCGCCATCCGGCGCTGCGCGGCGGCGTAGTCGTCGGTCTCCAGGTAGCCGACCACCAGCCCGTCCGGCTTCCGGACGAAGAGCGAGTAGTTGCGCCAGCCGGTCTCCGACAGCGCCTGCAGCATCTCCGCCCAGACCGTCTCGTGCACCGTCAGGTACTCCTCGAGCCGATCGGCGCGCACCTGCATCAGGAAGCACACCCGCTCGCTCATGCGCCGGATCCGAGAAGTGCTGCCAGTCGGTCGATCTCGACCTCGGCGGCGGCCAACGACGCCTCCGCGGCGGGCACGAACGGGGCCATCGCGTCCAGCCGGGAGGCCAGCGTCAGCTCGGCCGTCACCGGGTACATCCGCATGCCGAACGCGGCGACGAACAGCTGCTCCAGCGCCGGGATCTGCACGTCCGGGTTACCACCGGTCGCCTCTCTGTAGCCGGCGCCGCGGGCCGAGACCACCACGGCCGGCCGCCCGGTCAACGGCCCGGTCGGGGTGCCGAACGGTGCGGTGGTGCCGGGCACGTGCACCCAGTCGATCCAGGCCTTCAGCGTCGACGGGACCGACCAGTTGTACATCGGCGCGCCCACCAGCACGACGTCCGCGGCCAGCAGCTCCTCGACCAGCAGCTGCTGGTAGGCGTCGTCCTGCTCGGCGACCTGCTCGCCGGGTGAGCGCAGGGCCGGCGGCCAGTGCAGGCCGGGCGACGGCAGGTGCGGCGGCGGATCGAGGGTCAGGTCACGACGGACGACCGTGTGGCCGGCGCCGAGCGCGGTCCAGGCCGCGGCGAATCGGGCGGTGAGACGGCGGCTGACCGAGGCGTCGCCGGCGGTCGAGGAGTCCAGATGCAGGAGGGTGGGCACGCCGAGCAGTGTGGCAGGGCGGTCGATCAGCGGGCGGGCGTGGCCCGTCCCGGCACCCCGGCCACGCCGGCGAAGGTGCCGCCGGAGGCCAGCAGTGCGCCGAGTTCGGCGGCCGGCAACGGCGGGCTGAACAGGTTGCCCTGCGCCCGGTGACAGCCCAGCGCCATCAGGATCCGTGCCTGCTCGGGCCGCTCCACCCCCTCGGCGGTGACGGCCAGCTCGAGTTCCCGGCCCATCACCAGCAGGGCGTTGAGGAACCGCTCCGCCTCCCGGTCCTGGTCCAGGTTGGCGACGAACGCGCGGTCGATCTTCACCGCGTGCAGCGCGATCTGGCGCAGCGAGAGCAGCGAGGAGTAGCCCTTGCCGAAGTCGTCGACGCTGAGCTCGACGCCCAGCTCCTCCAGTCGCCCGGTGACGCTCTTCGCGGTGGCCGGGTCGTCGACCAGCGCGTCCTCGGTCAGCTCCAGGGTGAGCCGGGCCGGCGCGATGCCCTCCTGCCGCAGGATCCGGGCGACGCGGCCGGGCAGCTCCGGGTCGACCACCAGCGCGGGCGGGAGGTTGACGCTGATCCGGGTGTGCTCGCCGCCGGGCAGCACCGACCAGCGGTGCAGGGCGGCACAGGCCTTGCCCAGCATCAGGTCGGTGAACTCGGAGAGCACCCCGGCCCGGCCGGCCAGCGGGACGAAGTAGTCGGGCGGGATCGCCTCGCCGGAGTGCGTCCACCGGGCCAGCGTCTCCACCTCGACGATCCGGCCGTCGGACAGGTCGATGATCGGCTGGAAGACCGCGGTGATCTCGTCCCGCTGCACCGCCTTGACCAGCGCGGGCCGCAGCTGCAGGTCCGCGGCCTCGGGCAGCACCATGTCCGTGTCGTAGAGCGCGAGCTGTCCCTTGCCGGCCCGCTTCGCCGAGTACATGGCCATGTCGGCCTGCGCCAGCACCCGGTCCAGGGACGGGCTCTGCTGCTCGGGCAGCACCTCGGACACCCCGACACTCGCGCCGATCGAGACGATCCCGGCGGAGAGGGCGAACGGTTCGCGCAGTGCGTCGATGATCCGGGACGCGACGAAGGTGCCCTCGCCGCCGTCCTCCAGCAGCACCGCGAACTCGTCGCCGCCGAACCGGGCCACGGTGTCGCCGCGCCGCACCGCGCCGTGCAGCCGCTCCGACACCCGGACCAGCAGCTCGTCGCCGGCCCCGTGCCCGTAGGTGTCGTTGACCGCCTTGAAGTCGTCCAGGTCGATGAAGACCACGGCGAGCGGACGGAGGTCGCGGGCGTGCAACTCCAGGGCGTGGGCGACCCGGTTGCCGAACAGGCCGCGGTTGGCCAGCCCGGTCAGCTGGTCGTAGAAGGCCTGCTTCTCCAGCTGTTCCTCACGGCTGGCCAGCTCCTGCAGCAGCGTGTGGTTGTCCTTGTTGGACAGGTACTGCCGGGCCAGCACGGCGGCGGTGCCGATCAGGAAGGCGACCGAGGCGGTGCCGCCCGGTGACCGGCCCTCCAGTGCCTCGACGGTGATCACCAGCGCGGCGAACAGCAGCGGGACGTACGGCAGCGCGGTGACCGGCGTGGCCGGCCGCCGGATCGCCGTCGTCGTTCCGGAACCGTCGTCCTGGGTGCCGGCCATGGCGGCCAGCGCCAGCAGCAGCAGACCGGCGATCCAGCCGAGATCGGTGAAGGCGCCGGTGTTGTAGTCGGTGGTGGTGTTCAGGTACAGGAACCCGATGTCGGCGACGGCCATGCAGGTCAGCGCCGCGGACAGCAGCCCGAGGGCGGACCGCGCGGGGGTGGGCCGGGTGACGGCGGAGACCACCATCGTCAGCAGCAGCATGTCGCCGATCGGGTAGGCCAGGGCGACGGCGAGGGCGAACGCACTGTCCTCGTTGGCGGCGACCACGTCCGAGATCAGGGTGGGCCACAGCACCGCGACCAGCGCGGCGCCGACGATGCAACCGTCCAGCAGGCTGCGCAGCCGGCTGGCCGACGACCCGGCCGGCCCGGGGTAGGCGACGAGCCCGAAGGCCGCGCCGATCGGCAGCAGCAGGTAGCCGATGTCGGCCAGGCTCGGCGCCGGGACGTCGGCGCCGAGCACCAGCTCGTACCAGCACCAGATCAACTGCCCGGATCCCCAGCCGGCCGCGGCGACGGCGATGCCGCGCCAGGTCCACCGCATGCGGCCCTGGCTGCGGCGCGCGGCCACCACCGAGAAACCGGCCGCGATCCACGGCGGGATCAGCTGGGCCAGGTCGTCGACCCAGAGCGTCAACGTCGAGTCCGGCGCGACCATCAGCAGGACGGCACAGATCAGCACCGTGCTGACCGAGAGCAGCACGGCGATGCGGAAGGCGCGCCGGGACATGTCAACGAAGATGCTGGTCAACCGGTTCGGCAGGCAAGGGCGCCACGCCGTTTCGACACCTCCGGGACACCGACTCGACGCCCTGGAGGGAACGCGGTCACGCTGGGTGATCGCCGCTCGACGTTTCGAGGAGGAGACCACGCGCCCGAGCGAGGGCGGCGGCCTCCGTTCGGCTGGTGGCGCCCAGTTTGGCGAGGATGTGCGAGACGTGGACGCTGGCCGTTTTGGCCGAGATGAACAACTTCTTCCCGATCGCACCGTTGGACAGACCGGCCGCGACCAGCGCCAACACCTCGAGCTCCCGCGGCGTCAGCACATCCTGTGATCGAGTGTCACTCTCCGCGTTCGATCCCACCTTCGTGGTGGCGGTCGCCTGGCCGGGTGACCCCGGCTGCGTCCTGTCCGTGCGCCGGTCGCCGGCGGGTCGCAACCGCAGCCGGGCCCGGTCGGCCAGCCCGGTCACCTGGTCGACCAGCCACGGGATGCGCAGCGCGGTGGCATCGGCAAGCGCCTGCCGCCCCAGCTCGACGGTGTCCGGCCCTCGATCGCCGGCGGTCAGCTGCGCCGCGAACTGCCGCGCGGTGGCGTAGCCGCGCTCCGGGACCCGACCGGACACGACCGCGGTCCGGGCCATCTCGGCCCAGTCGGCGGCGGTGTCGGTGCCGGCCAGCCGGGCCGCCTCGGCGCGCACCCGGGCCAGCAACAGGTCGCCGTAGGGCCCGGCCAGCGACGGTGCACGGGTGATCCGCTCCGCCTGTCCCAGGTAGAGCTCGGCCGCCGCCAGGTGTCCGGCCACCGCCTCGTCGTCCCCGGCCGCCCGGGCCCGGTCGGCCAGCTGCGCCCGGGCCGCCAGCTCGGACCCGATCATCAGCAGGTATTCGGTGCCGAAGCCGCCTTCGGCGCCGGCCTCCGGACGTACCCGGTCGGCGATCGCGAGCGCGTCCTCCGGTCGCAGCTGCTGCACCCGCAGCTGCATCTCCGACAGATCGATCTGCAGGCCGAGGAACCAGTCGCCGGTGGCCCGCAGCCGGACGATCAGCTGCTCCACCGCCGGGTCGCCGCGCTGGGCGAGCACCCAGACCGCCTGCGAGGCCAGGATCCGGCCGGCCGCGTTCGGCGACCAGACGGCGCCGAGCCCGCGCTCCAGCACCTCGTCCCAGCGGCCGGCGGCCATCAGCACCCAGCCGCGCATCATCTGCAGGTCCTGGCCGTACGGGGTCCAGGTGAGGCCGACGTCGTTGGCCAGCTCCACGCCGGCGTCGGCGGCGGCGAGAGCCGCGTCCAGCTCGCCGTTCTCCAGGCGCATGTGGGAGATGAACCGCAGCGCGCGGATCCGGATGGCATCGGCCCCGGTCCCGGTGCCGATGCGGGCGAGCGCGGACTCCATCATCTCGGCCCCGTCGCCGCCACCGATGCCCCGGCGGGCCAGCAGCGCCCGGGAGATCGACGCGTCGGCGGCCAGGTGCGGCGCCCCGATCCGGTCGGCCACCGCGATCGCCTGGCCGAGCAGGTCACCGGCCTTGGCGACGTCACGCCAGAGCAGGGTGCGGGCCCAGGTGGCCAAGGTCTGGGCGGTCAGCGGCTGCTCCGGGAGGTCGGCCATCAGCGCCACCGCTTCGGCCGCCGGGCCGGAGACATCGCCCTCCTCGGCCTCCAGCAGGTAGTGCGAGATGCGTTCCCGGGCGGACGCCCGCTGTTCGACGGTGCCGGTCGCGTCCACCTCGGTGATCGCCGCCCGCTGCAGCACGACTGCGCGGCGGGCATCGCCGGTGGCGTAGGCGTCGTGCGCGGCCCGGGACAGCAGGTCGACCCGGTCGGCCCCGGTCCCGAGCTGGTCCAACAGGTCCAGCGCCTGCTCCAGGTGCTGCAGCGCCTCGGCCGGCGCGGCCAGCTTCTCGGCCTCGTCGGCCGCCCGGATCAGCGTCTGCAGGGCGCCCTCCCGGTCGTGCGCGGCCAGCTGGTGATGGGCGAGCTCGGCGGCATTGCCGGCGCCCGCGGCCCGGGCGGCCAGGACCTCGGCGAACCGGGCATGTCGGCGCGCGCGTTCGCCGGGGAGCAGGTCGCCGTAGACCGCCTCCTGCAGCAGCGCGTGCCGGAACGAGTAGCTCTCCCCCGGCCCGGACGGGACCAGTAGCCCGGACTCGACAGCCTGGCGCAGGCCGGCGTCGGTGACCGCCTGGCCGGCCACGGCGGCGAGCAGTCCCTCGTCCACCCGGCGACCGGCGACCGCAGCCACCCGCAGCACCTCCTGGCCGTCCTCGGGCAACGCGGCGACCCGGTCCAGCAGCAGGTCGGCCAGGTCCGTCGGCAGGTCGCCGACCGGCATCCGGTCGGGCCCCTTGCGCGGCGCGCAGCCGATCAGTTCCTCGGCGTAGAACGGGTTGCCCTCGCTGCGTTGGTGCAGGGCATCGACGGAGGCGGGATCGGCCGGGCGCCCGGAGATCTGCTCGAGCAGTTCGGCCAGCTCGGCGCGGCCCAGCGCGGGCACGGTGATCCGGTTGATCTGCGGGAGCCGGGCCAGCTCGGCGAGCAGCGGCCGGAGCGGGTGGCGGCGGTGCAGGTCGTCGGACCGGTAGCTGGCGATCACCGCGATCCGGCCGGTGCGCAGCGTGCGGGCGAGGAAGGACAGCAGGTCCCGGGTGGAGCGGTCGGCCCAGTGCAGGTCCTCGATCACCAGCAGCACCGGGGTGGTGGCGGCGAGATCGGTGAGGATGCGGTGCACGGCCTCGAACAGCTGACCCTGGACGAGGGCGTCGCCGTCGCGGTCGGGTCCGGTCGTGGAGCCGCCCGGCTCACGGTCGGCGGCGTCGACCAGGTGCGGCAGCAGCCGGCCCAGCGCGGGCCGGCGGGCCACCTGCTCGGCCAGCAGGGCGTGACCTTCGGGGGTGGACTCGACGTCGCGCAGGGCGTCGATCACCGGGAGGTAGGGCAGGCCGAAATCGCCGACCTGCACGCAGTTCCCGGTCAGCACGGTGAACCCGAGCTCGCGGGCCTGACCGGTGACCACTTCCAGCAACCGGGTCTTGCCGACCCCGGCGTCACCGCCGACGATCGCGGCGCCGGCGGTGCCGTCCGCGGCCGCCGTGAGCAGCGCGCGCAGTTCCGCCAGCTCGGCCTTCCGGCCGATCATCCGCGAGCTCGAGGTGCGGGCCACCACTGCATCGTGGCCCATCACCCCGACACTCACTTGCGGCGGTGCCGGCGGATCCGGTCCTGGCGGGGCTGCCGGTAGGACTCGCGCAGCTCGCGCTGCTGCTGACGGACGATGTACTCGGTCTCGAACCAGGTGTGTGTCATGGGAACAAGATTCGTCCGCAGACACCGCTTTTCCATCGGGAGAACGCCTCATCCCCTACCTCAACTGCAGCGGCTGTGACGGCGTCGGTGCAGGTCAGCAGGGGATGAGGTACCTCATGACGGGTCTCAGCCGATGGTGAGGGGGGTGCCGTTGTACGTGAGTGCCCAGTCCTCCGCGGCGAACTGCGCCGGGTCGATGACCTCGTTCGCGGTGACCCAGTCGATGATCAGCTGCCGGATCTCCACCTGGGCGTTGTAGATCGCGGTGTTGCCGGCGGTGTGCGGGAAGTTGCCGCCGCCGCTGGCCCGGTAGTTGTTGATCGCGATCACGAACTGCTGGTCGGCGGCGACCGGGGTGCCGCCGTACGCCAGGTCGGTGATCCGGCTGCCGACCGGCTTGCCCAGGTCGATCGTGTACGTCAGGGGGGCGTCCAGACCGCCCATGATGTCGTAGTTGTAGTCCGGGGTGCCGCTGGGCGCGGTGTCGGTGACGGCGTTGGTCACCTGGTCCGGGGTGAACGGGCCGGCCGAGGTGACCGCCTTGAAGTACCGGGCGGAGTACTCCAGGTACTCCTTGACGTCGGCGCCGGACATCAGCACCGCCTGCAACGTGTTGTCGAAGATGTACAGCCCGGCCACGTCGCGCACGCTGACGTCGCCCTGCGGGATCGCGGCGTCGCGGTTGAACGGCGCGGCGATGGAGAGCACCGGCAGGTCGGCGTACTCGCCGCCGGCCAGCACCGTCTTCACCGCGTCGGCCTGGACGAAGTTGATGAAGTCGATCGCCGCGGTGTCCTCGTACCGGGCGGTGGCCGCGGACATCGGCGCGGTGCTGGTGCCGATCACCGAGTTCACGTAGTCCAGCACGGTCTGATGGTTGGCCTGCAGCAGCTTCGTGATCGCCGGGTCCTCCGGCACGGTGTTGCTGTTCAGCACCTGGCTGGCGACCTGGTTCACCGTCCACTTGCCCTTGGCGAAGCTGAGGTCGATGTCGAAGACGGACAGCCGCTGGCCCCACATCTTCGGCTCGCTGAGCACCACCGGCCTGCCGGTCTTCTTGTTCGTGACGATGCGCTGCGGGACGTCCTGGTGGGCGTGGCCGACCAGGATCGCGTCGATGCCCGGGACCTGCTCGGCGACAAGGGTGGACGCGTTCTCCGGGTAGGGCAGGCTGTCGCCGTAGGAGCTGCTGGTGTCGGCGCCGGAGTGGGCGGCGACGAGCAGCACGTCGACGTACGGGCGGATCCGGGGGACGTAGAGCTTGGCCTGCTCGACCAGGCCCGGGAACTTCATCTTCCCCTCGACGTTCGCCTTGTCCCAGATGGCGATGCCCGGATTGGTCAGGCCGAGGATCGCCACCACGATCGGCCGCGAGAAGCCCTGCGGCTGCACGATCTTCACGGTGAACGGCAGGAAGGCCGGCAGCTTGGTCCTCGCATCGACGGCGTTGGCGGCGAGCAGCGGGAACTTGAGCTGGCTCGCGTAGGTGCGCAGCAGCGGGATGCCGTAGTTGAACTCGTGGTTGCCCAGGGCCGCGGCGTCGAAGCCCATCTTGTTCATCGCGGCGGCCATCGGGTGGACGACCTTCTTGCTGATGGGCTGGATCTTGGCGTAGTAGTACGCCAGCGGGGTGCCCTGGATGGTGTCACCGGCGTCGATCAGCAGCGTGTTCCGGTCGCCCCGCTCCTTGCGCAGGGCGGTGACCAGGCTCGACACCTTCGCCAGGCCGACGTCGTTGTGGGCGGCGTCGTCGAACTCGGCGCCCTTGAAGTAGTCCCAGTTGAAGACGTTGCCGTGCAGGTCCGACGTGCCCATGACGGTCAGCCGGTAGGGCTTGCTGCCGGCCGGGGCCGCTGCGGCGGGGGTGGCGGTGAAACCGACGCCGGCAAGAATTGTTGCGGCGCCGGTGGCGGTCGACGCAAGGAACGTACGGCGGGACACGGGGCTCATGATCACACCTTCGGCATCAGGGTCTCCGGCTCGCCTGCTGCGGGCCGTGCGTCACAGTAGGGAAACTGCTGCGCGACCGACAGGGCCTGTCCGCGAGATGTCCGATATGTACGGGTGTTTCATCCGTTCGCTGGCGGGCGTTCCGCTGCCGTTCCCCGACCGGTCCAGTGCTGCAGGGTGCGGCGGGTGGCGAAGTGACGGGGCTCGTCGGTGAACGGGTCGGTGAAGGCGAGGGTCTCGGCGAGCAGTTGCAACGGGCGGGAGAAGTCCCGGGGGTCCGGGTCGGTGAGGGTCGGGTAGAACGGGTCGTGCAGGATCGGCAGCCCGAGCGAGGCCATGTGCACCCGGATCTGGTGGGTGCGGCCGGTGTGCGGCCTGATCCGGTACAGCGCGAGATCCCTGTCGATGTCGATCATCTCGATGTCGGTGCGGCTGTTCGGCGGGGCGCCGGGGCCCTCGTGGGCGACGGGCGTGCCGCGTTCCTTGACCAGGTGGGACTCGACGCTGCGCGGGAAGGTGAGGCCGGGGTCGTGCCGGGCGAGGGCGAGGTAGGTCTTGGTCACCTCGCGGCGGGCGAAGAGCTGCTGGTAGGCGCCGCGCTGGGTGCGGTCGACGGAGAAGGCGAGGACTCCGGCGGTGACCCGGTCCAGTCGGTGCAAGGGGCTGAGGTCGGGCAGGTCCAGCTCGCGGCGCAGCCGGACCAGCGCCGTCTCGGTGACGTACATGCCGCGTGGCGTGGTGGCCAGGAAGTGCGGCTTGTCGACGACCAGCAGACTCCCGTCGTGGTGCAGGATGTCGATCCCGAACGGGATCGGCAGTTCGACCGGTGGGTCCCGGTACAGGTACACGAACATGCCGGTGGCGTACGGCGTGGCGTCGTCGATGGGGGTGCCGTCGTCGTCCACGACTTCGCGGGCGGCGACCTTCTCCAGCAGCCGGGCGTGGTCGTCGGCGAAGCGGTCGAGGAGGTGGCCGAGAACGGTGGCGGGGCCTTCACCGGGTGGCAGGGCAGGCAGGCGCAGCCGGGTCGGGTTCAGTCCCTCCCGCACCGGGAGCGGGGCCGGACGCCGTCCCGTCCGCGGCTGCTTCCGTCCCATGGGCGACGATTCTGCCCGGACGTTCCCGCTGGAACGCCTCATCCCCCCGTCGGCTGCCGGAGCCGGGCGGCCTGTCGGGTCAGGTGATCCCGCTCCGCGGCATTCCCGGCGACCCGCGCGGCATCCGCGTAGAGCTGCGCTGCGGCAACGGCGTCGCCGGCCTTCTCGTGCAGGTGTGCCGACACCGCAGCGAACCTCGGCAGCCCGGGATCGATCTCGCCCAGCGCCGCCAACCCAGCCCGGCCGCCGTCGGCCTCGCCCACCGCCACCGCGCGGTTGAGCCGCGCCACCGGATTGTCGGTGAGCCGCACGAGTTCGTCGTACCAGCCGACGATCTGCACCCAGTCGGTCTCGCCCACGCTGCGCGCATCGGCGTGCAGCGCCGCGATCGCGGCCTGCGCCTGGTATTCCTCCAGCCGGTCCCGGGACAGCGCCGCCTGCAGGATCTCCACGCCCTCGGCGATCAGCGAGGTGTTCCAGCGGGAACGGTCCTGCTCGGCCAGCGGGATCAGCCGGCCGTCGGCACCGAACCGCGCGGGGCGGCGGGCCTGGTGCAGCAGCATCAGCGCGAGCAGCCCCGCCACCTCCTCGTCGTCGGTCAGGCCGGCCAGCTGCCGGGTGAGCCGGATCGCCTCGAGGGTCAGATCGACGTCCCCGGAGTAGCCCTCGTTGAAGACGAGGTAGAGCACCTTCAGCACGGTGGAGAAGTCGCCCGGGCGGTCCCACCGCACCTCCGCCACCGCCCGCTTCGCCCGGCTGATCCGTTGCGCCATCGTCGCTTCCGGCACCAGGTACGCCGCGGCGATCTGCCGTGTCGTCAGCCCGCCGACCGCCCGCAGGGTGAGCGCGAGCGCCGACGCCGGCGAGAGCGACGGGTGCGCACAGAGGAAGTACAGCCGCAGCGTGTCGTCGGCCTGTTCGGTCGGACCGGGTGCGGGTTCGAGGTCCAGCTTCTCCTCGCGCCCGCGTCGCGCCACATCCGAACGAACCGCGTCGAGGTACTTCCGCCACGCCGTGGTCACCAGCCAGCCCTTGGGATCAGCAGGCAGATCGGACACGCCGGCCTGCCAGGCCTTGAGCAGCGCCTCCTGCACGGCGTCCTCGGCCGACGCGAAGTCCGCGCCGCGCCGGACGAGGACGCCGATCACCTGCGGGGCCAGCTCCCGGACCAGCTGCGGATCCATCGGCGCCGTACCTCCCGGTTGCACCCGGTCAGTCGGTGACGGTCGGCGGGTGCGCCAGGAAGGGCCGGACCTCCAGCCACTCGTGCAGCGGCTTCCCACCCCGACCCGGCGCGGCGGACAGCTCGCCGGCCAGTTCCAGTGCCCGGTCGTAGGACTCGACGTCGATGACCATCCACCCGGCGATCAGGTCCTTGGTCTCGGCGAACGGGCCGTCGGTCACCGGCGGCCGGCCCTCGCCGTCGTAGCGGACGAAGGTGCCCTCGGGGGACAGCGCCTGCCCGTCGACGAACTCGCCTGTGCCCTCCAGCCGCACCGCGAAGTCCTGCATGTACTGGATGTGCGCGTCGATCTCGGCCGGCGTCCAGCGGTCCATCGGCACGTCGTCGCCGACCGGGGCCGGGTTGCCGCGGTAGTGCTTCAGCAGGAGGTACTTCATGGTGGTGTCCTCTCGTCCGTGCGGCCCATTCTGGCCGCCTGCACCCCTGGGACGGAGCCGGGTCCGGCTTCTCGACATCGCCGACCAGAAACCGGCCAGAAAAGTTTCAGGACGACAGGTGCGTGGTCACCACACCGACCAGGATCGCCACGATCAGCGAGTTGAAGACGAACGCCAGGATGCCGTGCAACAGCACGTGCCGTCGCAGTCTCGAGCTCGTCACCTCGACGTCGGTCGTCGCGAAGGTCGTGCCCACCGCGCAGGCGAAGTAGGCGAAGTCGACGGCGAGCGGCTGCGGGGTGCCGGGGAAGGAGAGCCCGCCCTCCTTGGCGTAGATGCCCAGGTAGGCCAGCAGGTAGCCGGCCTGCAGCATCATCCAGGACGTCACGATCGCCAGGCCGCACTGGGCGAACGCCAGCCAGACCGGGACGCCCTGCTCCTCGATCCGCGGCAGCGCCACCGCCGCGGCGATCAGCGCGAACGCCGCCGCCACCTGCGGGATCTGCTGGGGCTTCGAGGCGACCAGCCGGTCGAACCACCGACGCCGTTCCGAGAGGCGGGCCAGGGTCCGCAGTTGGACCGACGAACGCTCGCGGAAGGTCAGCCAGACCAGCAGCAGGTACACGATCGCGCCGAGGTTCCAGGCGGCGAGCAACTTCATCGTCACGCCGCCCGGAACCTGCAGCACGGAGCCGAGCAACACCACCGGGATCATGGCGATCTGCCGGTTGGAGTCGCGGTACCACCAGTGCATCCGCATCAGCGAGGGCAGGACCTCAGTGCTTGCGCCCCACCGTCCGCCGCCGCGCCAGGACCAGCACGCCCCCGCCGGCCACGATCAGCACCACCGCGAGTACCAGTGCACCCTCGCCACCGGCCTGCGAGAGACCGGTCGCGCTCAGCGAGCTGGACATGGAGGTGGTGGTGGGCAGATCGCTGGACGCCACCGGGGTGCTGGTGGTGACAGTGGTGCCCGTGGTCGGGACGGCGGTGGTGGGCTCCGTCGTCACGGTGGTCGGCGCCGAGGTCGGGGTCGTCGGCGCGCTGGTGGTGACCACCGGGGCGGCCGCGACCTGCAGCGGGATGCGGATCACCGACCCGGCCGGGGTCACGCCGAGGACCAGGTCCCAGGCGCCGGCGGCGGTGTCGTCGGGGATGTCCGCCTCGACGACGGCCGTGCCACCGCTGACCGTGAACTCGGCCGGCAGCTCGGCCTGCACCGAAGGCCCGTCCACAGATCCGACGGCGCCACCGGACGGGACCAGGGTCGCGACGATCGCGGTGTTCGCCGGCGCACCCAGGCTGGTCATGTCCAGGCCGGAGAGCTCGACGGTCACCGTGTCACCGGCGGTCGGCGTGGTGTCGACGTCGCCGGTGGCCACCGCGTGCTTGGAGAAGTTCGGCGTCAGACCCGGGTTGTCACCGAGGTAGGCGATCCAGGCGTCCCGGTCGATCAGCCCGGAGTCCCGGAAGTCGGTGCCGTCGGTGAAGGCGAAGAAGTTGTCGCCGCCCTGCAGCAGGAAGGAGAAGGTGCCGACCCGGTAGGACGCGGTCGGATCCAGCGGCGCGCCGTTGATGCTGACGGTGCGGATGTGCTTGCCCTGGTCGTCCAGGTCGCCGACGGTCACGCCGTCGCCGTCCGGGTCCGGGTCGAAGGTGTACGACATGTTCGACGACGTGCCGAGCTGCAGGTACGGACGGGTGGGTACCTCGCCCTCGTCGTCGATCTGCCACTGCTGCTCCAGCACCTCGAGCACCTGGGCGCCGGTCAGCGAGATGGTGCCCAGGTTGTTGACGAACGGCAGCACACCGTTGGCCTCGGCGTAGGTGATCACACCGTCCGGGTCGAACAGCAGCTCCGCGCGCAGGCCACCCGGGTTGACCAGGGAGATCTCCGCGCCGCCGCGCAGGTCGCTGGACATCGAGTCGAGCAGGGCGTCCGCGACGAGGTTGCCGAGCGCGGACTCACCCGCTCTGTCGTCCCGTTCCGCCTCGGTACCGCCGTACCCGTCCGGCCCGTAGGCGCCGCCGCTGAAGGCGGTGGTGATGTCCCCGGTGATCGAGCCGACCGGCACGCTGCCGATCTCGTCCGCGTAGGCCTGGGCCGCGGCGACGATGTCCTCGACCTCGCCGATCGACGCCGGCTCCGGGTTCAGCACGATGTCGGTCTCCCGGGCCACGTAGGCCACGGTGGAGTCGAGCACGGCGAACGGCGGGGTGGTGTCGACGTCGACGGTCAGCTCGATCTGGCCGACGTTCGCGGCGTAGTTGCCGGTCTGCAGCACCGGGCGGGTCGCGCCCTGCACGCCCGGCACCGGCGCCTCCCAGGCGTAGGCCTGGTGGGTGTGGCCGTTGACGATCGCGGACACCTTCGGCGAGGTCTGCTGCACGATCTCGGCGAACACCGGGCTCACCGCCAGCTGCTCGGCCAGCGTGGAGTCCTCGTCGCCCTCGGGGGCGCCCTCGTGGAACAGCGCGATCAGCACGTCGGCCTCGCCGTTGCCCGGATCGCCGTCGGTCAGCTCGTCGGCCACCCGGTTGACCGCCTCGACCGGATCGCCGAAGGTCAGGCCGGTGATGCCGCCGGGCGAGACCAGTTGCGGGGTCTCCTCGGTGACGACACCGATGACGCCGACGTCGATCCCGTTGACCGGGTAGATGCCGTAGGGCTGCAGCGCCGGGTCACCGGTCGCGGTGTCGTAGACGTTCGCGCCCAGGTAGTCCCACTGGGCGTTGTTCCCGCCGTCGATGACGCGGTCACGCAGGTCGGCGAAGCCCTGGTCGAACTCGTGGTTGCCGACCGCGGACGCGACCAGGCCCAGGGAGTTGAAGACGTCGATGGTCGGCTGGTCCTGCTGGATCGCCGAGGTGAACTCGGAGGCTCCGATGAAGTCACCGGCACCCAGCAGCAGCGTGTTGTCCACGCCGGCGTTGGCGGTCGCCGACTCGGCGCGCAGCTTCTCGATGGTCTTGGCGAAGTCGACGGTGTCGTCGTTGATCCGCCCGTGGAAGTCGTTGACGGTGAGGATGTTCAGCGTCACCGGCGTGAGCGCCAGCGCCGACGGCACCGCTCCCACCAGGGCCGGTGTGACGACGAGGACGGCGGCGGCCGCCACCGCCCCGGTTCTGCGCAGTACACGTCCCATGAACGGCAACTCCCTGTTCCTCACCACGACCTCACATCCGACCTGGCGGACGCTACGTCACCCGTCCGTGGCGGGGCCAGACCTGCCATGTGAACAAAAGGCTTCACAATCTGGGTCATGGACCGGCTGAGGAACTGGTGGCGGACGCGCGATCCCGAGGGCGAGGCGCTGCGCAAGGCGGTCCGGGTGGCGATCGTCGCGCCGGCCCTGCTGGCGGTGATCCGCCTGTTCAGCGACAACACGCAGCTGATGGCGTTCGCCGTCTTCGGCAGCGTCGCGATGTTGCTGTTCACCGATCTGCCCGGCGACCGGCCGGCCCGGTTCGCGGGCTACCTCGGCCTGACGCTGGCCGGGGTGGTGCTGATCACGGTCGCCACCCTGCTCGCCACGCCGTGGTGGGTGGCCGGCCTGGGCATGGCGGTGGTCGGCTTCCTGATCACCTTCTCCGGGGTGCTCAGTGCGGCGGCCGCGGCGAGCGGCCGGGCGGCGCTGCTCGCGTTCATCCTGCCGGTGACCCTGCCCGGCGGCTGGGACGACCTGGCGCCCCGGCTGACCGGATGGCTGCTCGCCGCGGTCGTGGCGATCCCCGCGGCACTGTTCCTGCTGCCGGCCCGGCACCACGACGCCCTGCGCTCGCGGATCGCCGACGCCTGCCGGGCCATCTGCACGCTGCTGCGGTCCGCCGACGATTCCTCCCGGACCACCGCCGACGCCGCCGCGCTGGCCTCGATCCAGCGGCTGCGGGCCGAGTTCGCCCGGACCGACGCGCGGCCGGTCGGGCTGAGCACCGGCAGCCGGTTCCTGATCCGGGTGATCGATGACCTGGGCTGGCTGCGGGCAGCCATCAGTGCGGCGAACAACACGGGAGACAGCACCGCGAGCGACCATCGGCAGCACCGGCCCGGCACCCCGGTGGAGCGGGAACGGCTGCGCGAGGGGGTCCGGGCGATCCTGGCCGACGCGGCGGACACCATCGACCCGGCGCGGTCCGCGGCACTGCGGACGGAGGCGCGGCAGCGCCTGGAGCAGGCGCTGGACGACCTGGACGCACTGCGCCGGTTGCTCGGCGGTCGCACCCTGTCCGCCCTGGTCGCAGCGGATGACGCCGCAGTCGACACAGCGGACGACGCAGCTGACGGCACCGCCGATCTGATGGACGCACTGCGGATCGACCGCACGTGGCACACCGGTCTGCACGCGGCCGCGCTGGTCGGCGCGACCGTGGCGGTGGCGGCGGAGGCCGACGCCCGGTCGCCGCTGGCCAAGATCCTGGGGCGGCGGCCGCAGGCCCGGCCGGGCGCCGACCCGATGGGCATCCTGCCGACCGCGCGCAGCATCGCCGGCGGCCAGCTGGCCCGGCACTCGGTGGCCCTGCGCAACGCGCTGCGGATGGGCCTGGGGCTGGGCATCGCGATCGGCGCGGCGGAACTGCTGAGCGTCGACCACGCCTTCTGGGTCGGGCTGGGCGCCATGTCGGTGCTCCGGTCGCGCGCCCTGGCCACCACGGCGAGCGCCTGGCGCGCGTTGCTCGGCACCACCCTCGGCTTCGTCGTCGGATCGCTGGTCATCGTGCTGCTCGGCACCTCGCCGGCGGTGCTCTGGCCGGTGATCCCGGTGGCGCTGCTGGTGGCCGCGCTGGCGCCCCGGGCGATCTCGTTCACCGCCGGCCAGGCGGCCTTCACGGTGATGGTGGTGGCGCTGTTCAACCTGCTGCAGCCGGTGGGCTGGAGCGTCGGGGTGGTGCGGATCCAGGACGTCGCGCTGGGCTGCGCCTCCGGGCTGATCGCCGGCTTCCTGACCTGGCCGCGCGGTGCCGCCGGCGCGCTGGACGACGCCGTCCGCGACTCCATCCGGGCCGGCGCCGACGAGCTGGCGCTCGCGCTGCAGGGTCACGGCATCGACCACGCGACCGACCAGGCGGTGAAGGCGGCGAACACCCGCGCCGACGACGCGCTGCGCGGGCTGCTCGCCGAACGGCCGGGCGGCGTCTCCTCGATCGACCTGCTCAACGCCCGGGTGGCCGCCGGGGTGCGGCTGCGACTCGTGGCCGACGCGGTCGCGGTGCTGGCGGAGCGGGCCGGCGCCGAGGACGGAGGGCCGGCCTACGACCTGGTCGCGGCACGGACGTCCCGGATCGTCACGGCCTTCCGCGAGGTGGCCGAGGAGCACGCACCGACCCCGCGGCCGCCGGCCGACCACGACGCGCAATTGCTCGGCGCGCTGCGGCAGGCGCCGCCGGAGCAGGCGGCCGCGACGCTCTGGATCGACCTCTACCTGGACGACCTGGTCCGGCTGCTCGGGGTGCTGGGCGAGAAGCTGCGGGCGGTCCGCGAGCCCCGGGCCTGAAGAGCCCGAGCGGCTGTCGGTTCGGTGTCGGTAGCTGTGTCGGACCTTCAGGGCATCATGACCGGCATGCTCCTCGCCAGGCTTGCCGAAACCTCGGCCGGGCTCGCCGCCACCCGGTCCCGGCTGGCCAAACGCGCCCTGCTCGCTGCCTGCATCGCCGAGGCCGACGCGGACGAGATCGGTCTCGTCGTCGGCTACCTGTCCGGATCCCTACGGCAGCGCCGGACCGGGGTCGGCTGGGCCACCCTCGGCGAACTGCCGCCACCCGCCGACACCCCCGCCCTGCAGGTCGCCGACGTCGACGGGGCCTTCGAGCGGATCAGCGGGATGGCCGGTGCCGGATCCGCACAGCAACGCACCGCCGCCGTCGAGCAGCTGTTCGCCCGGGCGACGGCGGAGGAGCAGGGGTTCCTCCGCGGGCTGGTCTTCGGCGAACTCCGGCAGGGAGCGCTGGTCTCGCTGGTGCAGGACGGTCTCGCCGCCGCCTTCGACACCCCGGCCGCCGGGGTGCAACGGGCCGCGATGCTGCTCGGTTCCACCGCCGACACCGCCACCCTGCTGGCCACCTCCGGGCCGACTGCGCTCGCGCAGGTCGGCCTGCGGGTCGGGGTACCGATCGGGCCGATGCTGGCTGCGCCGGCCCCGGACGCGGCGGCCGCCGTCGCGAAGTCCGGACTACCGGCCGTCGTCGACACCAAGCTGGACGGCATCCGGGTGCAGGTGCACCGCAACGGTGACGAGATCCACCTCTACACCAGGAGTCTGGACGAGATCACCGACCGGCTGCCGGAGGTGGTCGAGGCCGTGGCCCGGTTGCCGATCACCTCGGCGGTGATCGACGGCGAGGTGGTCGGGCTGGACCACCGCACCGGCCGTCCGCTGCCGTTCCAGGTGATCTCCGCCCGCACCGCCAGTTCCGCCGACCCGGCGGCCGGCCGGGCGCGGACACCGTTGCGGCTCTTCGCCTTCGACCTGCTGCACCTCGACGGCCGGGACCTGCTGGACGAGCCGCTGCAGGTGCGCGCCGAGGTGATGGCTGCGGCGATCCCGGACACCATGACGGTGCCCCGGCGCACGGTCGGCACCGTCGAGGAACTCGTCGAGACCTTCGCCGAGGCCGTCACCGGCGGCTGGGAGGGGCTGGTCGTCAAGCGACTGTCGACCCCCTACGCCGCCGGTCGCCGGGACTCCGGCTGGATCAAGCTGAAACCGCGGCACACCTTCGATCTCGCGGTGATCGGTGCCGAATGGGGCTACGGCCGCCGGCAGGGATGGCTGTCCAACCTGCACCTGGCCGCCCGCGGTGACGACGGGTCGCTGGTGATGCTCGGGAAGACCTTCAAGGGGCTCACCGACAAGACGCTGACCTGGCAGACCGAGCAGTTCCTGGCCCGTGAGTCGCGCCGCACGTCGACCACCGTGTTCGTGGATCCGCCACTGGTCGCCGAGATCGCCTTCGACGGTGTGCAACGGTCCAGCCGGTATCCCGGCGGGGTGGCGCTGCGGTTCGCCCGGGTGCTGCGCTACCGCGAGGACAAGGGACCGGACGAGATCGACGCGCTGTCACAGATCCTGGCGCTGAGCCCGCCCGACCCGTTCGATCAGGACGAGGAGGAGGGCGCACCGGACCCGGCGGGCTGAGCAGGTGCAGGAGCGGGCCCCGGCACCGGACGCCGGCGCAGCAACCGCACCAGGAACGCCGCCATGATCGCCAGCGTCAGCGAGTCGCCGAGCGCGGCCCGGGCGGCCTCGCCGATCCCGGCGGTGCCCAGCCCGACCGCGGCCAGATCCCCGCCGAACGCCGGCCAGAGCGCCAGCGTCGCACCGAGCCCGAGATAGCCCAGCACCAACAGCGACCGGCCGAGCCCGTCGGTACCGGAGCCCTCGGCGTGACCGCCGGTGGTCAGCAGCGCCCAGACCGCGGCGAGCACCGGACCGGCGGCACCGAGGAACCCGACGGCGGTCCCGATCGCCCCGGCATCGGCGAAGTCCTGCTGCACGACCAGGCCGCTGAACAGCAGCGCGGCGGCCGCGAGCACCAGGAACCGGCGCGACGGCAACCGGTGACCGACCCACTCGATGACCACGCAGACGGTCACCACCACGACCAGCACGTCCTGCCAGACCGCGACCCCGGCCGGCGACGGCTCGCCCGAGACCTGTTGGTACACCGCGCGGATCAGGTCCAGCGCGCCGAAGATCCCGACCCAGGCGGTCAGCGCACCGGGCTGCCCCCGCCGGATCCGCAGCAGCGCCCAGCCGACCGCGCCGCCGGCGACGAGCACCCGGCACCAGAACGCCGGGCCGGTCGAGCCCAGCCAGTCCGAGACGCCGAGAGCCGCGTCCCCGAACGCGGTGGTGGCGACCGTGCCCGGCCCGGCACTCCAGGCGTCGACCTGATCGGCGAGCACCACGGCGACGGCGGCCAGCAGGGCCGGCGCGAGCACCGCCACGGTCACCACGGGGATGCCGCGGGCGCTGCCCTCCTCCGGGTCGTCGTCGTCCGCGCCGCCACCGCGGGCCACCCGAAACCACCACCAGGTCGCGAGCGCCAGCGTTGCCACCCCGATCAGCACCTGCAGCAGCAGGACCACCGGATCCTCACCGGTGCGCACCCGGACCACCCGGTACCAGCGCCAGCCGAGCAGGGCCAGCACCGCCGCGAGCAGCACCCACACCGTCCGGCCGCCGGCCGTGCGCACCGACCGGGACAGGAACCGGCTGGTGGTCACCGCGACCAGCACCAGGCCGGCGCCGCCGAGGTAGACCAGGGGCGCGAAGAACGGCAGCACCTGCGAGACCGATGCCCGCCACAGCACGCCCAGGGTCTGCCGCGCCTCGGCCGGGGTGGACAGGTCCAGCCGCAGGAAGACCGCCAGCGTCGGGGCGACGACAGCGCCGCTGACCAGCACCGCGCACACCGGCAGCAGGGCGGCGACCGTCAGGTGCACCCGGTCCGCGGCCGGCGGCGGGCCGGCCGTCGGTGCGAGCAACGGTCGGAGCACCCACGGCAGCGCCGCCGCCAGCACCGTGCACACCACCCCGGTCACCGCCAGGAACGGCTCGGAGTCGAACCGGTGCGCCGACGCCGACATGGATCCGCCGACCACCAGCACCAGCACCGAGCCGAGGACCCGGGGCACCGGCGCGGCGAACACCGACCCGGCCAGCCCGACCGTCCCGGCCAGCACCAGCAGGGCGAGGGTCACCGGCACCAGGCCGGACAGCTCGAACGTCGGCGCACCGGGCAGCCCGTCGGCGCCGAACCCGCTCGCCGACCGCTGCAGCGGGCCGAGGAACGCCAGCATGACCGTCGGGACCGCAACTCCGATCGTCCCCAGCACCACCGCGACCACCGCCGGCACCCCGCCGCCGTGCGCACGCACCACGTTCGCCCGGACCGGCCCGGTGACGAAGGTGTGCACCGCGTCCCGCGCGATCCGGCGGGCCGCGGCGCCGGGCCCGGAGGCCATCACCCGTCCTCCCCGGCGAGCCGGACCGCGCCGGCGAAGGCGCTGACCCACCAGTCCCCGCCGACGGCCACCGGCGCGCCGACGTCGTAGAAGGACGCCGCGTACGGCGCATCCGGCAGCGCCCGTTCCCCGGTCACGGCCCCGTCGGCATCCAGCCGCACCAGCACGGCCGCGGCCCCCTCGGGGGTCGCGCCGGCGCCGCGGCCGGTCGCGGGCGGCGCCACCACGGCCAGCCACCCGTCGGTCATCGGCCCTGCGGACAGCACCCGGGTGGTGTCCGCTACCGGGATCGTGCCGTCGGCGCCGAGCACCGCGGCGCGCCCCGAGAACCGTCCCACGCCAGCACCGTCCCGTCCGGACCGGGCGTCACCCGGGCCGCCCCGGACCCTCCGGGACCGGCCGGCCGCACATCGAGCAGCACCGTCACCGCGCCGTCCGCCGCGACCAACCGCCGCAGCACGGCACCGTCGGCCGCGGCCGCCACCACCAGTTCCCCACCGGACGTCGGTACCGCGGCGAGCGCGCCGTCCCAGCGCACTGCGCCGACGTCCAGGGTCGTCCCGACGACCGCGCCGAGGTCGACATGTCGCCAGCCACCGTCCTCCGCGGTCGTCCACCACCCGGTACCGGCGACGTCGGCGACAAGTCCGCGCACCGGGGATCCGAGATCCGCTGTGCCACGCGGAGTCCCGTCGACAGCGTCGAGCACCACCACCCGGCCGTCCCAGAACCCGACGGCGACCCGGTCCCCGGACACCGCCACCCGGGTCGCGTGCCCGCCGACCGCCTGCTGCCACCGCACCACACCGGAGGCGGTGTCGAACGCCCACACCCCGCCGGTCGCGTCCACCGCCACCACGGCGCCGCCGGACGTCGCGACGGGATCGACCCGCACCCCGTCCGGCAGCTGGGCGGCCCAGACCAGCACCCCGGACTCGTCCCAGGCCCGCAGTTCACCGGCCCCGGCGTCGGCGGCCACCACCCGCGGTCGGGCACCGGGCGCGACCACCAGGTTCGTCGCGAGCTGCTGCCCGAAAGCCGGCCAGGTGTCGGTGATCTCGGCCCCCGGCGGGGACCCTGGGGCCGCTGGGTTCACCACTCCCGGACGCTCACCACCGGTCGACCGGTCGAACAAGACCAGCGCGTCCCGCACCTGCTCCGGGGTGGGCACCGCGAGTGCGAGGTCGTCGACGGTCAACCGGGTGCGCCAGCCACCCGGGCACCAGCGGTCGGTGCCCCGCGAGGTCATCGGGTCACCGCCGTCCGGCGGCACCTGCTCGTGCTCCGCGGCGACGTCAAGACACCCACTGTCGGCGGCGATCACGGTGAAGGTGCTGCGCAGTGTGCCGCGCGGCTCCAGGTAGTTCCCGAGCGACGCCGCGCTCAGCACCGACTCGGAGCTCCAGGTCGACCCGAGGACCGCACCCTCCTGCAGCGTCAGCTCCGCCGGCACGAGATCGACCGGCTCGCCGTCGATCTCGTAGCGAGTGGTGTGCACCCCGGCGGCGTCGAGGTCGAGATCGGTCCGGCTGCTGCTGCTCCTACTGTCCGGGCCGGCAGCGGTCGCCGCCGCGAGCGACTCGGTGACCGAGACGAGTCCGTCCGGCGGCGCCGCGGAGTCGTGGCCGCCGGCGGCGAGGAGCGCCCGATCGGGTCGGGCGGCCGGGCCCGGGCGGCCGGCCACCACCACCGACCACACCCCGCTGAACCCGCGGGTGTCGTCCGGTAGGCCCGACCAGCGCACCGGGGCACTCGGCAGCCACCGCTGCGCGGCCGGCCCGTCGGGCTGTTCCGACCACACCGCCCAGGTGCCGGCACCCACGCCGACCAGCAGCAGGACGGCCAGCAGCGGCCCACCCACCAGCACCGTCCGCCGCCCCACCGGGGCATCCTGGCAGAGCGGACCGGCCGCCGGAACACCGATCGCGCGCCGTGCACGCCATCGGGTGGCCACGCCCCGGACACCCACGGCCATGTGCTCGTCACAGATCGGTGGCACGATTCAACCCGTGGCCGAGACCAAACCGCAGACGATCGCCTACCCCGCTCCCGGAGCCCGACCGCACCGGCGTGGCGACGAGGCGCTGGACCCGCACGTCATCGTGCTGTTCGGCGCCACCGGCGACCTCGCCCGGCGCAAGCTGATCCCCGGGCTGGCGCACCTCGAGCTGTCCGCCCTCGCCCCGGACATCCGCATCGTCGGCACCTCGCTGGAGGAGTTCACCGACGACGAGTTCCGCGAGGTCGCCAAGCAGGCGGTGGCCGACTTCGGCACGCACCCGCTGTCCGACGAACAGTGGGCCAGCTTCGCCTCGAAGTTGCACTACGTCGCGCAGGGCGCCGGACCGAAGGCGCTCGCCGAGGTGGTGTCCAAGGCGGAGGTCGAGCTCGGCGAGGACGTGCGCCGGCTGCACTACCTGTCGGTGCCGCCGAAGGCCGCCGAGGCGGTCATCACCATGCTGCGCAAGGCGAACCTGGTCGACCGCTCCCGGGTGGTCATGGAGAAGCCGTTCGGCACCGACCTGGGCAGCGCGATCAAGCTCAACGACTTCGTCCACGAGACGTTCCGCGAGTCGCAGATCTTCCGGATCGACCACTTCCTCGGCAAGGAGGCGGCGCAGAACATCCTGGCGTTCCGCTTCGCCAACGGCCTGTTCGAGCCGATCTGGAACCGCAACTTCATCGACCACATCCAGATCGACATCCCGGAGACGCTCGGCCTGGACCGGCGGGCGAACTTCTACGAGTCGACCGGCGCCTACAAGGACATGGTGGTCACCCACCTGCTCCAGGTGCTGGCGTTCGTCGCGATGGAGCCGCCGACGGCCCTGGAGCCGCGCGCCATCAGCGAGGAGAAGAACAAGGTCTTCCGCTCGATGCTGCCGATCCTGCCCGCGGACGTGGTGCGCGGGCAGTACTCCGGCTACCGCGAGGAGGAAGGTGTCGCAAGGGATTCCGACACCGAGACCTTCATCGCGCTGCGGGTCGGCATCGACAACTGGCGGTGGGCCGGGGTGCCGTTCTACCTGCGCACCGGCAAGAAGATGGCCGAGGGCCAGCGGATCATCTCGATCGCCTTCAAGGAGGCGCCGCGGACGATGTTCCCGCAGGGCTCCGGGGTCGGGTCGCAGGGCCCGGACCACCTGACGTTCGACCTGGCCGACTCGTCCAAGGTGTCGTTGTCCTTCTACGGCAAGCGCCCCGGGCCGGGCATGAAGTTGGACAAGCTGTCCATGCAGTTCTCCACCCAGGAGACCGACCGGGCCGGCGACGTGCTCGAGGCCTACGAGCGGCTGATCCTGGACGCGATGCGCGGCGACCACACCCTGTTCACCACCGCCGAGGGCATCGAGTCGCTCTGGGAGCGCTCGATCCCGCTGCTGGAGGACCCGCCGCCGGTCAAGTCGTACCCGCCGGGCACCTGGGGGCCGAACGCGATCCACCAGCTCGTCGCACCGAACGCGTGGCGGCTGCCGTTCGAGCGGGCCTGGCGCGAGAAGCGCACCTGATCGCGCCGAACGACCGTGCGCTCCCCCGGAGTGGCCTAGCCTTCCGGGTGTGAGGACCTCCATTCGCCCCCAGTCCGCGCGGCGCCCGGCGCTGCGATCGGCCGTTCCGGTCGCCCTGCTCACCGCGGCCGCGCTGCTGGTCGGCGGGTGCGCGAAGAGTGTCTCCGGGACCGCCGCGACCGAACCGGGCGCCGCCCTGCCGACCACCTCGGTGCCGTCGCCGACCACCGGGACGAGCACCACCGGGTCAACGGAGAGCACCGAATCGACCGAGACCACGGAATCGACCGAGAGCACGGAATCCACCGACACCACGGAATCCACCGAGTCGACCGAGACCACGGAGTCGACGGAGACCACCGAGACCACGGAGAGCACCGACGGCCCCTCCGCATCCGGTGAGGTCAAGTTCGGCGGCACCTTCACCTGGTCCGACGGACTGTCGGTGTCGGTCGCGGCGCCGAAGGACTACACCCCGTCGGAGACCGCCAGCGCCGACCCGGCCGAGGCCTACCTGGCCTTCTCGGTGACGGTGAAGAACGACAGCGGCGTCACCTTCGACCCGAGCTCGCTGTACTTCACCGTGCAGAGCGGTGGCGAGGAGTCCGACCAGGTCTTCGACTCCGGCGGCGGGATCCGCTTCCCGTCCACCGGCGTGCTGGACGGCCGCAGCAGCACCTTCACCATCGCGTTCGGCGTGGCCGACCCGAAGGACCTGGTGCTGGAGGTCTCCCCCGGCTACGACTACGACGAGGCGTTCTTCACCTCGCGCGGCGCCGAGGCCGCCGGCACCGGGACCGCCCCGGAGCCCACCGGGGAGCCGGCGAAGGACCAGGCCAAGTTCGGCGAGGGCTTCAGCTGGACCGACGGTCTCGAGGTGTCGGTGTCCGCGCCGAAGGAGTTCACCCCGTCCGAGTACGCCACCGTCGAGGGCGCGAAGGTCTACCTGCGGTTCACCGTGACCATCGCGAACAAGACCGGCGCGGCCTTCGACCAGTCGGTGTTCCTGGCCGACGCGATCAGCGGCTCCACCGAGGGCGACCAGATCTTCGACTCGGCGAACAAGCTCGAGGGCTCGCCCACGGGCAAGCTGCTGGACGGCAAGTCCTCGACCTTCGACATCGGGTTCGGCCTCGCCGCCAAGGACGACCTGGTGCTGCAGATCCAGCCCGGGTTTGACTACGACCCGGCCTACTTCGTCGGCTGATCCGGGCCCTGCTCCTCGGCGGCGGTGATGGTCCGTTCATTGACCACCCGCACCACCGCCAGCGTGGCGAGCAGCAACGATCCGGCCATGATCAGGAAGACCGACCGGATGCCGAACCATTGCGCCAGCAGTCCGCCGACGACGGTGCCGACCGACATCGGACCCCAGGCGAACAGCCGGTAGGCGCTGTTCAGCCGGCCGAGCAGGCGGGCCGGGGTGATCCGCTGGCGGAGCGACACGGTGATCACGTTCCAGATGACCACCCCGAAGCCGCCGAGGAACCAGCAACCGGCGATCACCCACGGGTTGGTGGTGAACCCGGGGACCGCCAGCATCAGGATCCCGAACAGCAGCGCCACCACCAGCGCCCGGCCGCGGCCGAGCAGCCGCTCCACGTGCTCGGCTACCAGCGAGCCGGCCAGACTGCCGATCGCCAGGGTGGTGAGCAGCAACCCGTACGCGGACTCGGTCAGCCGCATCGGCGAGTCCGGCCCGACCGCGTACAGCACCATCAGCGTGAACGCGGCATTGGTGGTGAAGTTGAAGGCGCCGACCATCAGCGCCAGCGCCCGCAGCACCGGGCGCGCCCAGAGGAAGCGCAGCCCTTCGGCGATGTCGGCCCGCAGTGTCGTCCGCGGGCCCTCCCGCACCACCCGGAAGGATCCCGGCACCCAGGCCAGCACCACCAGCGCCAGCAGCCAGAGACCGCCGGGGACCAGCACGGCGACGGCGGTGCCGATCGGCAGCAGCAGGCCGGCCAGCGGCGGCCCGACGAACTGGTTGGCCGTCAGCTCCACGGCGTACAGCCGGCCGTTCGCGCGAGAGAGCTGGTCGGGCGCCACCATCTGCGGCACGATCGACTGCGCCGAGGTGTCGTAGAGCGTCTCGGCCATGCCGATCGCGAAACCCGCGATGTAGAGCAGCGGCAGTGATCCGATGTCGAGGGCAAGGGTGGCCACCAGCAGGCCGAGCACCAGCACGCGCACGGTGTTGGCCACCAGCATCGCCCGGCGCCGGTCCACCCGGTCGGCGATGGCGCCGGCCTGCAGCGCGAACACCAGCCAGGGCAGGGTCATCGCGAACCCGAGACCGGCGATCAGTGCGGGCGAGCGGGTGTACTGGATCGCGACCAGCGGCAGCGCCAGCTTGACGATGCCGTCGGCGAGGTTCGACAGCCCCGAGGATCCCCAGAGACGCCAGTAGGCAGTTCCGAGTGGGGCGGGCATCGTCCGGAAGCATTCCACCTTCGCCGGGGCCGTGGGGGACGGATGTCCGGGACGTCCGGTTCTGTGCCGGATTTCCTCCGTTGGGGCGATCCGCCCGGGACGGGCTCGCCGGGATCAGACGGAGGTGTGCACGGTGAGCGGCGGCGACTCCGGCGCGGTCCCGTCCCCGTTGACCTGCACGCCGACGGTCACCGACTGCCCGGCACCCAGGGCTCCCGCCCAGTCCGCACCGGTGCAGGTGATCACCCCGATCTCCGCGGCGCAGCTCATCCCGTAGGGGTCGGCGACGCCGATCGCGTGGCCGTCCGGCCAGCTGACCGACCAGCCGGTGACCCCGACCGTCGCGGTGATCTCCAGCTGCACGGTGTAGCCGGTGCCCCAGGTCGAGGGCTGCTTCCAGCCGATCGACAGCGCGTCGTCCGGCCCCTCCGCCGCCCCGGTGGCTGCCGTTGTGGTGGCCGCGCCAGTGGTCGCAGTGGTCGCTGCCGGCGTCACCGGGGCAGGCACCTGCGGATCCGGCTCGCTGCCCAGCAACGGCGCCAGCATCTGCAGCTTGGCCGTCTCCGGGGTGATCCAGTCGTCCTGGACAAGGCCGCCGGTGTCACCGCTGTTCGGGTTGAAGGCCCAGTAGCCGAAGCTCATCCGGTTGGTGTTGAGGTACTCGACGAGGGTGGCCATCCAGACCTTGTCGGACTCGGTCTCCAGCTTGCTGCCGAACTCGCCGAGCAGCACCGGGGCGATGCCCTGCTGCTGGATGAAACCCCAGTTCCGGTCCCAGAACGGTGCCAGGTTGGCCGGGTAGGCCGGGTCGTCGAACCAGTCCCGCGGCCAGATCGTCGACGGGTAGTCGTGCGGGGAGTAGACCAGCCGACCCGGGACCGAGAGCGAGATCGGGTGAGTCGCAACATCGGACAGCCCACCGCCCCACCAGGTGGTGCTGCCGTCACCGGGCTTCTCCACCCCCTCGACCACGATCAGCAGGTCGGGATTCGCTGCCAGCACCGCATTCCCGCCGCGCACCGCGGCCGCGGCCCAGTCGCGGGCCGGGTCGCCGCAGCCCCAGCAGGCGGCGCCGTGCGGTTCGTTGTGCAGGTCGGCGCCGATCACCGTGGTGTCGTCGGCGTACCGCTCGACCACGCGCACCCAGTCGTCGATCCACTGCTGCTCGGAGACGGTGTCGGTGTACCAGAGCTCGGACTGGGTGTTCACGTCCGGACGGTGCCGGTCCAGCAGCACGGTCAGGCCGTGATCCTTCGCGGCGGCGACCACCGCGTCCAGCACCTCGATGCCGGTGCGGCCGGTCAGCTCCGGGTTGAGCCCGGGATCGAAGGACGTGGCCGGCTTGTCGAGACACTCGTTGGACCACGGGACCCGGACGGTGGTGAACCCGAACGCCGCGAGCTCGGCCATGCCCTGGTCCAGCGAGATCTGCCAGAGGCCGTGCGGGGCACAGTCGGTGATCTCCAGGCCGAACCAGTTCGCCATCCGGATCCGCACCGGGCGGTCGTTTACGTCCAGGATCGTGGAGCCCTCGGTGTGCAGCGGGCCTTCCCAGTCCAACAACTCGCCGGTGGCGGCGTCGACCCGAGGGGTGTCGTCGGACGGCTGTGCCGGGCTCGACCGGGTGACCGCCGGTGCGGCGCCGCCGCTGCGGGTGCCCGCGACCGCGGATCCGTGACCGCCGTAGCTCGTGACCTGTCCTGCCGTGTCGGCCGTGGTGGTGGCGGCGGTAGTGGCCGGGCTCGCGGTCGTACCGGTCGGCGTCGCGGCCCCCGCCGCACCCGCGTCTGGACTCTCGGTGTTCTGAGCCGATGGCAGTCTCACGATGCCGATGGTCGCAGCGGCCACCAGCACGACGATCCCGACGACGAGCCACACGATCCGGGTACGCCGGACGTTGTCCGGCACGGGTGTGGTCACGCATTCAGACTAATGCCGATCGCCTCCGCCATCATGATCGAGTTCGACGCAATGCATGCGTCTGATCACTCTCGGTGTTCGTCGCGCGAACGCTGTCGAGCCGAAGGGTGGGTGCGACCGGCGGGGGGACGTGCCCGTCCGCTCAGGATCTTCCGGGCGGTCCGTGCGGTCGGGACGCGACGGTCAGGATTCCCCCGAACGAGCGCGTCACAGAGCGGCCAGCACCTTGTCGAGCCGCACGGGCAGGTCTCGGATCCGCACGCCCACCGCGTCGTGGACGGCGGCGGTGACCGCGGCCGCGGTCCCGACGATGCCGATCTCCCCGATGCCCTTGGAGCCCATCGGGTTCAGGTGGTCGTCCTGTTCGTCGAGCCAGTGGACGTCGATGTCACCGATGTCGGCATTGGCGGCGATGTGGTAGTCCGCGAAGTTGTCGTTGACAGTGTCGCCGAACGCCGGATCCCACCGACCCTCCTCCAGCAGTGCCATCGACAGACCCATCGTCATCCCGCCGATCAACTGCGACCGGGCCAGCCGCGGGTTGACCACCCGGCCGACGGCGAACGTGCCCAGGGCCCGCGGCACCCGGACCTCACCGGTGATCGTGTTGACCCGCGCTTCGACGAACTGTGCACCGTAGGCGAACCGGGCCAGCGCGGGTTGTGCCGAGAGCTCGTCGGTGGTGTCGGCCTCCGCCGACAGACCGTCGAACGGCACGGCGCCGCCGACTGCCGTCAGCCGGTCGCACAACTGCTCGCTCGCGCGCGTCACCGCCCGACCCCAGGAGGCAGTGCCGGACGAGCCCCCGGCGCCCGACGCCTGCGGCAGGGCGCTGGACCCGACGTGCATCCGAACCCGGTCGATCGGGACCTGCAGGGCATCGGCGGCGATCTGGCGCAGCACGGTGCGCGCACCCGTGCCGATGTCGGCGGCGGCGATCTCCACGTCGAAGGTGCCATCGGCACGGGCGGTCGCCCGCGCCGAGCTCGGCTGCTGGTAGGCCGGGTAGGTGGAACCGGCGACTCCGCGGCCGACCCGCCACGGACCGGTCCCCTGCGGCCTCGGCCGGGACCAGCCGAACAGCCGCGCGCCCTCCCGGAGGCACTCGACGTAGTGCCGACTCGAGAACCGCAGCCCGCTGTCCGGGTCGGTCTCCGGCTCGTTGGCGATCCGCAGCTCGACCGGGTCCAGGCCGAGCTGCTCGGCCAGCTCGTCCATCGCCGCTTCGACCGCGAACATTCCCGGCGCCTCCCCGGGTGCGCGCAACCAGCGCGGGGTGGGCACATCGAGGCGTGACAGCCGGTGTGTGACCCGCCGGGCCGGCGCCGCATACATGTGCCGGGTGGATTCACCGGTCTGCTCGGCGAAGTCCAGCAGCCGCGAGCTCTGTTCGACCGTTTCGTGCACGATCGCGGTCAGCCGACCTGCGGCCGTGGCACCGAGGCGGACCCGTTGGATCGTCGGCGTGCGGTAGCCGACCAGATGAAAGGTCATCTCGCGGGTCAGTGTGACGGTGACCGGCCGATCGACCAGCCGGGCGGCGAGCAGGGCAAGGATCACGTTGGGCCGGGTCGTCCCCTTTGAACCGAACCCACCGCCGACGTGCTCCGAGTGCACGGTCACCGCCCCGGCTCCCAGCCCGAACGCCTGTGCCGCGGTCCGGCTCACCTCGGAGCTGTTCTGCGTCGAGTCGTACACCGTGGCCTGGTCCGCAGCGTCCCATCGGGCGGTGGTCGCGTGCGGTTCCATCGGAACGTTGTGCAGGTGCGGCGTCCGGTACTCCTGGTCGACGACCACGTCCGCCCGGGTCAGCCCGGCCTCGACATCGCCGGACTCGGTGTCGGTCGGGAAGCCCGCATTGAGCTCGTCCGGGACCACGAGATCCGGGTCATGGGCGGACAGCTGGACGTGGAACGGCTCGACGTCGTAGTCGATGCGCAGGGCCGCGGCTCCGGCCCGGGCGGCTTCCAGGGTCCGTCCGATCACCACCGCCACGGGACGACCGTGGTACTGCACCCGGTCGTCCTGCAGCACCATCAACTCGGCGTCGTCCACCTCGGTCAGCCGGTGTGCGTTGCCGTGCCACAGCACGTCGATCACCCCGGGGACGGCGGCGGCGGTCGCGGTGTCGACTTCGGTGATCCGGCCGCGGGCGACCGTCGACCCGACGATCCAGCCGTGGCAGGCCTCGTCGCGGACGAATTCCGCCGCGTACCGGGCTGCTCCGACGACCTTGTCACGGCCCTCCACCCGTTCGTACGCCGATCCCACAGCGTGCGGGCGACGCAGCTCGGCGCGTGTCATCGGGCACCCCCGGCGAGTCCGCCCAAGGTGTCGGCCACCAGCCGGACGGTCAATGGCACCTTGAACGCGTTGTCCGGCAGCGGGTCCGCAGCGGCGAACTCGGCATTCAGGGCGTCGACGACCGAGTCGGTCGTCGGCGCGGTACCCCGCAGCACCGCCTCCGCGGTCCGCGCCCGCCACGGGCGCGGTGCCACGCCGCCGAGCGCGATGCGCAGGTCCACGGCCGTGGGGCCGTCCCAGCGGACCAGGACCGCGGTCGAGACCACCGCGAACGCGTAGGACGCCCGGTCGCGCACCTTCCGGTAGGTGGACCGGGTGCCGTCCACCAGCGGCGGGAGGTGGATGCCGGTCACCACTTCCCCGGCCCGCAGCGTGGTCTCCACCTGCGGGGTGTCACCGGGCAGCAGATACAGCTCCTCCAACGACAACCGGCGCCGGCCGGCCGGGCCCTGCACGTCCACCTCGGCATCGAGCGCCGCCAGCGCCACGGCCATGTCCGAGGGGTGGGTGGCGATGCAGGAGGTCGAGGTGCCGAGCACGCCGAGCATGCGGTGCTCGCCGTTGCGGGCCGGGCAGCCCGATCCCGGGTCCCGCTTGTTGCAGGGTTTGCCGACGTCCATGAAGTACCCGCACCTGGTGCGCTGCAGCAGATTCCCGCCTGTCGTGGCCATGTTGCGCAGCTGGCCCGATGCCCCCGCCAGCAGTGCCTCTGCCAAGGCGGGGTAGTACCGACGGACCACCGGGTCGGCGGCCAGGTCGCTGTTCCGGACCATGGCGCCGACGTCCACCCCGCCGTGATCGTCCCGCACCACCCCGGTCAACGGCAGGTGCGAGACATCGACGACGATGTCGGGCTCCTCCGCTCCCAACTTCATCAGATCGACCAGATTGGTGCCGCCACCCAGCAGGCGCGCCCCCGACCGGCCGGCCAGCGCGACCGCCTGCTCCAGGTCGGTGGGACGTTCGTAGGTGAAGGTCCTCATCGGTTCGCCCCGTCCATCTGCGCCGGGACCCCCGGCGACGGCTCGGCGGGCGGGGCGGGCTCGGCGCCACCGGCCGAACGGTCCATGGCGGCCATCACCGCCGGCACGATGTGCGCGTACGCCCCGCACCGACACAGGTTTCCGCTCATCCGCTCCCGGATCTCGGCGGCCTCCCACCGGGGTTCCGCGGCGACGTCCGGGGTGACCGCGCTCGGCCGGCCCTCGGCCAGCTCGGCCAACGCACCGACCGCCGAGCAGATCTGACCGGGTGTGCAGTAGCCGCACTGGAATGCGTCGTGGTCCAGGAACGCCTGCTGCACCGGGTGCAGGCGGTCACCGTCGGCCAACCCCTCCACCGTCGTCACCTCGCTGCCGGCGGCGCTCGCCGCCAGCAACAGGCAGCTGTTCACCCGGCGGCCGTCGACCAGGACTGTGCATGCGCCGCACTGCCCGCGGTCGCACCCCTTCTTCGACCCGGTCAGATCCAGGCGCTCACGCAGGGCATCCAGCAGCGTGGTCCGCGGGTCGAGGGTCAACTCGTGCCGGGTGCCGTTGATGGTCAGCACGGTGTGCACGCCACGATCGGGACCCGGGCGGGTCATCCGCCGTGAGTCGCTGTCGGCGGGGGCGGTGCCGTGCGGGTGTGGACTCATGCCGTGGCGATCCCCGACACCCGCCGCCGGCAAACGGAAGGCTGCCCTTGCCCGGTCCGGGTCAGGCCTTGGCGGCGTCCTCCTCGTCGGCGTTGCGGCCCTCGTCGGGCTCGCGCTCCTTGCGGCGGAGCAGCCAGGCGGTGAGGCCCAGTACCAGGACCAGCGCCCCCAGGATCGCGATCTCGCGCATGGAGTCGGAGAACTCCGCCCCCTTGCCGACGTCCTCCGCCGCCTTCACCGACAGCACCACGATCTCCTTGATCGAGGCGATGATGCCGACGATCAGGAACGGTTCGGCGATGAGTTCACGGCGGGCGATGGTCGTCCGGACGGCGTAGAGCAACTCGACCACGATGAAGATGAGCAGCAGCAGATCGAGCACCGCGACCGCCGCGTTGCCGTTGGCGGCGTCGCCGGCGAACATGCTGCCGGTCTCCCGGACGGCCGCAACCAGCAGCGACACCGCCGTGACCACCAGCAGGATCGCGATGCCGATGTAGACGGCCGTCTCCGCCCACTCCAGGATCCGGTTGCCGATCCGGATGTGCGCCGGCGCCTCCGCCTCGTCGCCCTCCCCACCCTCGTTGCGCGGCCAGGTGCCACCTCTTCCGGGTCGGCGACGGTTCCGGTCGGTCATCTCCGCATCCTGCACGAGCACGCCGGTTCCCGCCGGGGTCGCGACCCACGCCCGGGTCCTGGTTCCCACGTTCCAGCTGGAACGCGTGTCGGCGATCCGTGAGGGGTCGGCCGCCCGGGCCCGTCCCGACCGGACTCGACTTCCCGGTCCCCTCAACCACACTCTCACTGTCGCTGAAAGGACCGTGAAGAGTGGCACCTTCCCTTCGGCGCCTTCCCTGGCCCGTCGGCCACATCCGCCCGGCCGCCGAACCCGCCACGACTCCGAACCTCGTCCGGGGCGCAGTTCACCCCGACCGGCCACCCACGAACCGCAAGGTCCCGACTTCCGGGTCCCTTCAGCCACACTCACTGTCGCTGAAAGGACCGTGAAGAGTGGCACCTCCCTTTCGGCGCCTTCCCTGGCCCGTCGGCCACATCCGCCCGGCCGCCGAACCCGCCACGACTCCGAACCTCGTCCGGGGCGCAGTTCACCCCGACCGGCCACCCACGAACCGCAAGGTCCCGACTTCCGGGTCCCCTCAGCCACACTCACTGTCACTGAAGGGACCGCAACGACAGGCACCGACACCCCGCCCCACGTTCCAGCTGGAACGCCCACCCCCTCAGACCGGCGGGTACGCCGGCCAATCGGCATCGAGGCGGCGGTCGGAGAGGTAGCGGACGACAGCCGGCCAGACGGGATCGCGGTAGTAGGAACCGTGCCCGAGCGGGCCGGCGGTCGGCGCGAGCATGGGATCGACGGGCACCGGGTCGAGCAGGACCACCTCCCGGCCGCAGATCCGCACCGGCGGATCCCGCCGCAGCTCGTCGGCCACCCGCGCCGCCTCGGGACCACCTGCACCAGCACCAGCACCAGCACTGCCCAGCCACCGCAGGGACGTCGGGGTCCCGCCTTGCGACCGGCCGTAGGAGAAGACCGGCCCGCCGATGGGGTCCGTCTCCCGTACCAGCGAGATCCAGCCCTCCGGCTCGGTCACCGGCCCGCCCGGCTGCAACGGCCGCAGCCCGACGAGCACCTCGCGCAGCACCCGCTCGTTGACGTATGCCGGGAACGCCCGCGAGTAGGCGAACTGCAGCTGCGACCCGAAGGTCAGCAGCGACAACCGCTTCCGGACCGCCGGCGACAACCGGGTCAGCGCGGCGACGGTCAGCAGACTGCCCTGGCTGTGTGCGGCCAGCACCAGCCGGACGTCGTCGCCGTCCGGCAGTCCTGCTCCGGTGTCCGGGTCCGCACCGAGGTGGTGGTGGATCCGCCGGCGCAGGGTGTCGATGGCCCGGGCGGTGTACGGCGGCGGCACCAGCGGGTGCGCGGCGCGCGGCCAGAAGGCGATCACGTCCCAGATGACGTTCGCGCCCCGCCGCACCCCCTGCGCCCGCAGCCCGGCCCGACCCAGGTACAGCAGGCCGAGCCCCACGCCGAGCAGCACGAGCGTGCCGAGCACCGCCATCGGGTCCGGGGTCTCCGGCGCCGGCTCGCGCGCCGTCAACCAGGAGAAGGCCGGACTGCGGATCCACCGGCTCACCGGCTCCAGCCAGCCCGCCCACCCCGGCACGACCTCGCCCCTCCACGGCGCCGCGACCGTTCCCGCCGCGCCGGCCGTGGTCAGCACGATCCCGGCCGCGGCGAACACCGCCAGCACCGCCTGCACCACGTACTTCAGCCGGGCCAGGAACCAGGCCGTGGCGAGCCCCCGGATCGACGACGCCTCGGCGGTCCGGCGGTCGTCCGGGTCCTTGGCCGTGCCGAAGAAGGCCGGCTGCTGCGCCCAGGCCACCTCGGCCCGCAGCCGACGGCCGGAGGCCAGCTTCACCGCGATCACAACCAGCCCGATGACCACCACCAGCAGCGCCGTCAGTCCCCACGCGTGCGCGGTGCGGACGAACACCGCCGGCAACTCCGGACCGCCGGCGCCGAGCCCGAGCACCCGGTTCACTCCGTAGACCAGCGCCGCGCCGAAGCCGACGCCCAGCAGCACGCCCACCGGGGCGACCACCGCCGCGCCCATCCCGGCCAGGTACCGCCGCACCGGCGCCGCGCCCGCCTCCCCCGCCGTCGCGGCGGCCAGCAGCCCGGTCGCCAGCAGCAGGACGAGCATCCCCATCAGGGCGAGGGCCATCAGCGGCAGCACCAGGTCGCGGAACCCCGGGAACACACCGGGGCCGGCGGGATCCGGCCGCTCCGGCAACGACACCCGGGCCAAGGTGATCACCGCGCCGACCGCCGCCACCACCCCGGCCACCAGCAGCAGCCAACTCAGCACACTCAGCCGCAGGTCACGGGAGCGATTGCGGTGCAACGGGTTCCCGGTCACCGCCACCAACAGGACCGCGGCGCCCAGGACGATCCAGGACCCGGTGCCGAGCGGTCCGGAGCCGGCCAGGGCGCCGCCGAGCACACCGACCACCCCGCACGAGGCCGCCGCGTGCAGCAGCTGCAGCCGGAAGGTGTCGTTGTCGCCGTAGGCGAACTCGTCGGCGGCCAACCGGCTGGTGCGGGCGAGCGGGTCGTCCACCGGAGGTCCCGATCCGGCCCCGGACGAGCGCACCCGACGCGAGCCGCCGCCGCCGAACCAGATCAGCAAAGGCACCAACGCCCCGGTCAGCACCATCGCGGCGATGATCCAGCCACGGGCACATCCCGAGGTGGTGCACACCGGGTCGGTGCCGCTGCGGATCCACTGCCAGGCCAGCTGGTCGATCCCGGCCTCGGCGACGGCCAGGGTCAGCGTGACGGTCAACAGGATCCCGAGTCCGCGCAGCGCCGCCTCGGCGACCACCCGGAGCATCCTGGACATCCCGGACCGCGCGGCCGGCAGCATGAAGTGGGCGGCATTGACCAGGCCGAACGGCACGGACAGCAGCCAGAACGCGGTCTTCCACGAGCCGGAGGTCAACTGTCCCCAGTGGTAGGCCTCGACGATCTCGCCGTCCGGCCCGCGCAGCTCCTGCCCGGCCGGATCGACGGCCCGGAAGAACCGGGTGCGCTCGTCCCCCGCGACCTGACGCACCAGTGGCGCGTCCAGCAGCTGGTCCGGCGGCGTCCCGCTGACGCCGTGGATGCGCAGTTCGATCACCTGCGGTGCGGTCATCACCAGGAGAGGATCCGCCGCAGCGCCTGATGCACGAGCTGCGCCGAACGGGTGAACTCGGGATCCGGACGTCGATGCTGTCGATTCCGGGCGGGGCCCGATCGACGCGTTGTCGAGCGGCCCGGAAGATGGTTCCGGCCGGCACCCGTGGCCGAGGCCACCCGAGACAAGGAGCACCCCATGCCCCAGTACCTGATGTACGCGACCGGCGACGACTCCGTCCCCACCCCGCCGCCCACCCCGGAGCTGATGGCCGAGATGGGCCGGTTCTCCGAGGAGGCGACCAAGGCCGGCGTGCTGCTGGCCACCGGCGGATTCGCACCCAGCGCCACCGAGACCCGCGTGCAGCTCGACGCATCCGGTGACGCCACCGTGCTCGACGGCCCCTACGCCGAGGCCAAGGAACTGATCGGCGGCTGGGCGCTGATGGAGTGCCGAGACATCGACGAGGCGGTCGAGTACGCCAAGCGCTTCCTGCGCATCGCCGGCCCGGGCGAGTCCCGGATCCGGCAGGTCTTCGGCCCGGGCGTGGTGGCCTTCGGGACCCCGCAGGAGATCCCCGGCTTCCCACAGGGCTGAGCAGCCCTGACCGGGTCGAGAGGCATGGCCTACCGTGGGGCCATGCATCTCGACCTGGTCGCCGTGATCGTCCCCGACTACGACGTGGCCATCGACTTCTACGTCAGGGTATTGGGTTTCGAGCTCGCCGAGGACTCACCGGCGGAGACGAACGACGGCCGGCCCAAGCGCTGGGTGGTGGTCCGGCCGCCAGGTGGCGGCACCGGGCTGCTGCTCGCGCTGGCCGACGGGGACAAGCAGGCGGCCGCGGTCGGCGACCAGTTCGCCGGCCGGGTCGGTCTGTTCCTCCGGGTGGACGAGTTCGACCGGACCTACGACCGGATGGTCGCCGCCGGGGTGCGGTTCCACTCGGCCCCGCGACTCGAGGAGTACGGGTCGGTCGCCGTGTTCGAGGACGTGGCGGGCAACAAGTGGGACCTGCTCGGGCCGCGACCCGGCGCGTGACGGGCCCGACCGAGCACCCGCATGCCGCCCTGGATGCGGTCGTCCGGATCGAGCTGCCCCGGCTGATCGGCGCGCTGGCGCGGATGACCGGGGATGTCGGCACGGCCGAGGAGCTGGCGCAGGAGGCGACGGTGGCCGCACTCGAGCAGTGGCCACGCGACGGCGTGCCGCGCAATCCGGGCGCCTGGCTGACCACCACCGCGAAGCGCCGTGCGGTGGACCTGTTCCGCCGCAACGACTCCCTGCGCGACAAGTACGCGCAACTCGCACACGAGCTGGACCGCGAGCGCCCCGGCGGCGCCGTGTCGACCGACTTCGACGCAGCCCTGGACGACCGGATCGACGACGACCTGCTGCGGTTGATCTTCACCTCCTGCCACCCGGTGCTGGCGCCCGAGGGCCGCGCGGCCCTCACCCTCCGGGTGGTCGGCGGCCTCAGCGTCGCCGAGATCGCCCGCGCCTACCTGGTTCCCGAGCCGACCATGGCGGCGCGGATCACCCGGGCGAAGAAGGCGCTGACCAAGGCCGGTGTGCCGTTCGAGGTCCCGGAAGGGCCCGACCGTGCGGCCCGACTGTCCTCCGTGCTGCAGGTGATCTATCTCGTCTTCAACGAGGGCTACTCGGCGACCTTCGGGTCCGACTGGCTGCGCACGGACCTCACCCTGGAGGCGGTGCGACTGGCCAGGGTGCTGGCCGGCCTGATGCCGGACGAGCCCGAGGTGTTCGGCCTGGCAGCGCTTCTGGAGATCCAGGCATCCCGGAACGCCGCGCGGGTCGGCCCCGACGGTACGCCGGTGCTGCTGCTGGACCAGGACCGCACCCGCTGGGACCCGCTGCTGATCCGCCGCGGGCTGTCCGCCCTGGCCCGCGCCGAGCAGCTGGGCGGGGCCGGCGGGCACTACGCCCTGCAGGCAGCGGTGGCCGCCTGCCACGCCCGGGCCGCCCGCCCGGAGGACACCGACTGGCAACGCATCGCGATGCTGTACCAGGCGATCTCGTCCCGCTGGCCGTCGCCGGTGGTCGAGATCAACCGTGCGGTGGCCGTCTCGTTCGCCGACGGCCCGGCGGCCGCGCTGGAGATCCTGGACCGGCTGCCGGACTCGCCGGCGCTGCGCAGCTACCACCTGTTGCCCAGCGTGCGCGGCGACCTGCTGTCGAAGCTGGGACGCACCGCCGACGCCCGCGCGGAATTCCAGCGGGCGGCGGCACTCTCGCGCAACGAACAGGAGCGCGCCCTGTTGCTGGCCCGGGCCGACGGGCTGACCTGACCGCGCCCCGCCGCCGACAGTCAGCGGAGGACCCGGTACACCTGGTGCGTCACCAGCGAGGTCGCCCGGGACGACACCTGCTCCAGGTCGACCGACGGCACCCGGTCGAAGAGCCGCTCACCGGAGCCCAGCACGACCGGCGAGATATGCAGGCGCAGTTCGTCGATCAGCCCGGCGGCCAGGAACTGGTTGACCGTGGTCGCGCCGCCGGCGATCGCCACCCGGTCACTGCCGGCCGCCTGCGCCGCGGCGACCGCGAGGTCGAAAGCCGGCCGGATCCCGTTCACGAAGGTGAACGAGGTCCCGCCGGCCAGCTCGAACGACTCCCGCTCGTGGTGACTGAGCACGAACACCGGCGCGCCGTACGGCGGGGTGTCGCCCCACCAACCGGTCCAGGACAGGTCGAACGACCCGCGGTCCGGGCCGAACATGTTGCGCCCCATGATGTACGAACCGGCGCCGCCGATACCGGCCAGTTCCGCGGCGCTGGCCTCGCCGTCCTCGAACATCCAGCGGATCAGCGCGTCGACCTTGCCGTCGCCGAAAGGCTTCTCGGCGCTCTGCCGCGGTCCGGCGGCGAAACCGTCGATCGAGATGCTGAGGTCGGTGGTGACCATCGGGGTAGCCATGCGCTCCAGGCTACTTGTAGTGCAGCTCGCCCACCGCGGCCTTGGCCACCACGTCGGCGATCCGGGCGGCCCGGGTGGCCGGGGTCTTGATGGCGGAGATCCGGAAGTAGACGCGGAACCGCTCCACCGCCGGCAACCCGGCGAGGAACGCTGCCGCAGCGGGATTCTCGTCGAGCGCGGCCTGCAGGTCCGGCGGAGCTGCCGCACCCTTCTGCCGGTACGCCGCGTCCCACCGGCCGTCCGCCTTCGCCCGCTCGATCTCGGCCAACCCGCCGGGGCGCATCCGGCCCTCGTCGATCAGCCGGGCCACGTGCCCCTGGTTGATCTGCGACCACGGGCTGTTCTTCCGCCGCGGGGTGAAGGCCTGCAACGTGTAGTCGTCGTCGAGCCGGCCGGCCTGACCGTCGATCCAGCCGTGGCACAGGGCCACGTCCAGCGCCTCGGACCAGGTCATGCCCGGTGCCGACGAGCTCTTCTTCCGCAGTTTGAGCCGCACCCCGCCGTCGTCCGGCTCTCCGGACAGGTAGGCCTCCCACTCCGGCACGGTGAGATCCAGGATCGGCTTGTCCGCGAAGCTCACCATGTGTGGGATCGTCCCACGTCAGGAGGCGGCGAGCCCGCCCGCCACCGTCTCCAGCGCGTCGTAGGACTCCTGCATGCCGTCCTCCATGCCGCTGGCGACGATCATGTCGCGGGTCTGCTGGTCCGGGCAGTCGACGAGCACGGACAGCTGGGTGCCGCCGCCGGCGTCGGCGAAGGTGTCGGTGTTGACCGCCACGCCGTCCGGCGCACCCTCGAAGATCTCCGTCTTGACGATCTTCTCGCCGTCGACGATCTCGGAGAACTCGCCGTGGAAGCCGACCTCGAAGCCCTCGTTCGCCACCAGCACGTACCGGTAGCTGCCGCCGACCCGCAGATCGATCTCGGCCGAGGTGACCTGGCCACGCTGCCCGGCCCACCACTTCTTCACCAGCTCCGGGGTGGTCCAGGCGCGCCAGAGCAGCGCCCGCGGGGCGTCGAAGTGGCGGGTGATCAGGATCTGGGTGTCCGACGGCAGGGACACGGTCGCCTTGCCACTGTGGTGGGGGGCACTGTGCCGTTCGGTGTTGTGAGTGCTGGTGCTGCTGGTCATGACTGCTCCTCCGGGTGCTGGGATCCGACATCGGGTGGTCGGACTGCGGGGGTCCCGCTCTCCGCGGCGGCCAGTTCGGCCAGCACCTCGTCGAGCAGGTCGAGACGTTCGTTCCAGAGATCCGAGTAGCCGGCCAGCCACTCGTGGATCTCGCGCAGGGGACGGGCGTCGACGCGGTAGACCCGCTGCCGCCCGTCGTCCCGCACCTGCACCAGCCCGACGTCGCGGAGCACCTTGAGGTGCTTGGAGACGACCGGCTGGGCGACACCGAGCGCGACCACCAGATCGCCGACCGGCCGCTCCCCGCGCACGAGCACGTCGAGGATCTGCCGGCGGCGCGGTTCGGCCACCGCGTTGAACGCGTCGGTGGTGGTCGCTGCCCTGGCCATGCCACGAACATATGCCTATAACGGCATACGTGCAAGACCCCGACAGCGGGTGGCTTCCGGGAGCCGGGGGGGAATCAGCCGGCGTAGAGCGCCTGGCAGGCGGGCAACGCCTCGACGGCGTCCTGCAGGTCCGGGCTCACATCCGTCCCGGACAGCTGCTGGAGCGGGCCGTCGGCAGCCAGCTCGTCCTCCAGCCCGAGCAGCACGCTGGTGTCGCCCTCGGCGAGCGCGTCGGCGGCGTCGGTGAACAGGGTGCCCATCCGGTCGAAGCCGTCCACCACGTTCGCGGCGTACTCCTCGCCGCCCGGGAAGGTGGGCGGCGGCACGTCGGCCAGGTCGGTGGACAGGGTGGTCATCAGCGCGCCGAACTCGGAGAAGGCGTCGATGACCGCATCGGCACTGCTCAGGGACTCCATGTCGTCGGCGAGATCGGTGAGCGGCTGCGCACCCTCGCACATCGCGGTGAACCAGGCCGTTGTCTGCAGGTCCAGCGGCCCGGAGCCACCCACGGTGGTGCTGGCCGAGATGCTGCCGAATGGATCCGGCGCCACGGACCGATCGGTGTCCCCGGTGACAGGAGTCCTCGTGGTGGCAGTGGTCGCCGCGGCAGTGGTCGCCGCCGTGGCAGTGGTCGGCGTCGTCGACGCGACCGGGGCCGACGTCGGGATCGAGGACGAGGTGGCCGGGGATGCTGCCCCTTCGGCGGTGCGGGCGATCCCGCTGACCGCGGACGCGCAGCCGGCCAGCAGCAGCACCGTCCCGGCCGCTCCGGCTGCGACGAACGCCCCGACCGCATTCCGCGCACTGCGCGCCATCGTCATCCCCCACCCGATCACCGCGGCTCACTGCCGACGGCCCCATCATGCCCGGCCCGGGGAGGCCCGGACGACGAACGGTGCACGAACACCCGCAGGCGTGACCGTTCGGAACGGTCACGCCTGCGGGTGTGGATCGTGCGTGGTGCTGCGGGCGACGGATCAGCCGCCCATGGTGGTGAGGGCCTTGCAGGCCGGCAGCTCGGCGACAGCCTGCTTCAGCTCCGGCGTGGCGTCGAACCCGGCGAGCTGCTGCAGCGGTCCGTCGGCCTGCAACGACTCCTGCAGCTTCTGCAGGCCGGCCGGGTCGTTCTTCGCGATGGCGTCGGCCGCCTCGGTGAAGGCGGTGCCCAGCTGCTTGAAGCCCTCGATGGCCTTGGTCGCGAACTCCTCGCCGCCGTCGAAGGTGGGTGCGGGCTGGCCCTCGAGGTCCGAGGCGGTCTGCGTCAGAGCGGTGCCGGCCTCCTCGATCTTCTTGGCGACCTGGGACGGGTCGGATCCCGTCATGCCGTCGCCCATCTCGGTCAATGGCGTGACGCCTTCGCACATGGTGGTGAACCAGGCCGCCGAGGCCTCGTCCAGACCTTCGCCACCACCGACAGTCGTGGTCGCCGACGGGTTGCTCATCTCGGAGCCGCCGGTGTCCTCCGACGTCGCCGTGTCCTCCGACATGCTGGTGTCCATGCCGGTGCTGGTGTCCATGCCGCCCGAGGTGGCCTCGGCGGAGGTGGTGACGGCGGGTGCGGTGGTGGCGGCACCGCCACTGGTGTCCGACCCGCACGCGGCGGCGAGCATCACTGCACCGCCGATCGCAATCGCCCCGATCATCCGACGCATCATCGCGCTCACTCCATCCTTGCGTTTCCCGCAGCGCGGTGCTGCGTCGCTTCCGATGCTGCCCCTCCTGGGAGTTCCCGAAACGTGAATCACCGGAATTCACCGCGACTTCACCCTGCCGGGACGAGCCGGATTGCCGCTGACCTGCAGCGCATCTCCCAAAGGCGTGACACTCCCGACACTCTCGCGAAAGCGCTGCGAGAAGGCGTTCCGCCGCACTCACTCTCGGACGCCAAGGGCGTGCGGAGCCGCCGTTACCACGCACCGTGCCCGCTCCGCAGCGGAACGCCACGATCTCAGCTGCGGACTGCCCGGACCGCGGTCCCCTCGATCTCCTCGTCCCGGAACACGGTCGCCGTCAGGCCGGCCGCAGCGGCGAGCGCCACGTCGATCGCCGCCTGGCGCGGGCTCGACTCCAGCAGGACGGCACCTCCGGGCCGCAGCCACACCGGCGCCGCGGCCAGGATCCGGCGGTGCAGATCGAGGCCGTCCGCCCCACCGTCCAGCGCGGTCGCCGACTCGTGGTCGCGGGCCTCGGCGGGCATCATCGGGATCTCCGCCGTCGGGACGTACGGCGCGTTCGCCACCATCAGGTCCACCGTGCCGCGCAGCCCCTTCGGCAACGCGTCGAACAGATCGCCCTGCAGCACCGTCGCCCGGTCGCCGAGGTTGACCCGCGCGCACGACACCGCACGGTGGTCGATGTCCGCGGCCACCACCTGCAGGTCCGGGCGGACCTGCAGCAGGGCGTCGGAGACGGCACCCACCCCGCAGCAGAGCTCGACCACCACCGCGCCGGCGGGCAGGGTCGGCGCCAGCGCCAGGTCGACCAGGATCCCGGTCCGCAGCCGGGGCACGAAGACCCGCGGGGCCACCGCCAGCCGCCGACCCCGGAACTCGGCCCAGCCCAGCAGGTGCTCCAGCGGCTCGCCGGCCACCCGCCGACCGATCAGCCTCTCGAGCGCGTCCGGGGTCGCGGCGTGCTCCAGCAGGAGCGCGGCCTCCTCCTCCGCGAAAACGCACCCGGCGGCACGCAGCCGGGCGGCGACCGGCCCCACCTCGTCCGCCCCGTGGGCCGCGGCCGGCCCGCCGGTCGGATCGTCCATCCGGTCATCCAATCACCGGGCGTCACCCCACCCGGCCGGCAGCGCCGACGACCGGCCGGGCGCGGCACCTGCGACACCTACGGCACCGGCGTGCCGACCATGCCCGGCGCCGGGCAACGGTGGCCCCCGCGCAACCATGGCGTGACCGCGCCGGTCGGCGGACAGGGTGACGCCACCCGGGCACCGAGGGTGATCGGCCGTTCACACTCCCAGGTGACGCGGTTCGGTCCGACGCAGGGCACCACCCGCGCAGACGGGTGTCGGCAGGGCGTGACGCCGGCCTCACTGCTTCCGATGGGTCAACGCGGACAACACTTCTCGGTGTGATCACCGCCGGATCATTTGCCCGGCAACACTTGCCGAACACGTGCTAACTTTGCGTCACCGGACCCCGAGAAACAGGGGTGCCGTGGATCGTTGTCAGCCGATCGGGGAAGGATCAGCTGTGGGCAGCATGTCGCCGGCGGCCGTCGGACCAAGCGACCTCGCGCCGGCCGCCGATCCGCTGGTGCTCGCCCGCCACACGACCGAGCAGGTGCTCCGGCTCGCCCGGGAACGCCTCGGCATGGCGCTGGCCTACGTCTCCCACCTCACCGACGAGGAGCAGATCGTCGACCAGGTCGACGGCGACTGGGCCGCCTCGGGGATCCGGCCCGGCGCCTCGGTACCGCTCGCCGATTCCTACTGCGCGCACGTCGTCTCCGGTGACCTCCCGGCGCTGGTCCCGGACGCCCCGGCGAACCCGGTCGCCGCCGGGCTCCCGTCGACCGCCGCCATCGGCATCGGCTCCTACGCAACCACGCTGCTGCGCAGCCGGGACGGCGAGATCTACGGCACACTCTGCTGTCTCGACCCGCAGCCGCATCCGGAGCTGGGCCGCCGGGACCTCGAGATCCTCTCCCTGCTCGGCGATCTGCTGGCCGACGCGATCGAGAGCGAGCTGACCGAGCGCCGCCGTGAGACCGAACTGCGGCGCAAGGTCCGCGGTGTCATCGACGGCGGCGGTCCGCACATGGTGTTCCAGCCGCTGTTCAACGTGGACGGGCCGGCGGTGGTCGGCTACGAGGCGCTGGCCCGCTTCCCGGGCGACTTCCCCGGCCCGGCGGAGTGGTTCCACGCCGCCCGCTCCTGCGGCCTCGGTGTGGACCTGGAGATCGCCGCGCTGACCCGGGCCCGGGAGGCGCTGGCGGACCTGCCGGACGGCCTGGACCTGGCGATCAACATGTCGGCCGACGCCATCTGCTCCGGCGACCTGACCGGACTGCTCGATCCGGCGCAGGCGTCGCGGATCATCATCGAGATCACCGAGCACGAGGAGATCGTCGACTACCAGCGGCTGCAGCTGCGGATCGCCGAGCTGCGCGCCACCGGCATCCGTTTCGCCGTCGACGACGCCGGCGCCGGGTACGCGGGCATGCGGCAGCTGGTCGAGCTGGCACCCGACATCATCAAGATGGACTACCACATCACCCACGGCATGGACCGGGACCCGGCCCGGCTGGCGGTGGCCACCGCACTGGCCACCTTCGCCCGCACCACCGGGGCGCACCTGCTGGCCGAGGGCGTGGAGACCGCCGCCGAGTTCGAGACCGCCGTCGCCCTGGGCATCGGCCTCGCGCAGGGCTACTACCTGGGCCGACCGGCCCGGATGCCCGACCCCGTGACCAGGGACGACGCCGCGGACCTACCCGTCGCACCGGGGACGACCGGACCGCAGGCCGCCGGCGTCACCGTCTCCGTCGACTGAACCCGGGCACGACCGACCGGGCCGGCCCGGCCAGGCGGCCGGGCGCACGTCCCGGCCACCCGGCCGCCGATTCAGCTTTCACCGCGCCGCCGGCGCCCACCCAGCAGCAGCGCACCGCCGGCCAGCAGGAGCAGCAGCGCCCACAGCGACAGGTCGTCGGCCGGCACACCGGTCACCGGCAACCCACCGCCCGGCGGCGGGGGCGTCCCCGGCGCCGGCGGGGTCCCGGGATCACCGGGGGCGCCCGGGTCGGGGGACGATCCCTGGGCCAGCACCTCGACGTCGGCATCCGCGGTCATGTCGACCGGGGTGCCCGAGCGGGTGAGCATCACGGAGTTGACCGTCTGGCCCTCCCGCTCGTAGACCACCTCGAGCACCAGCACCGCGGGCACGCCGGGCTGCAGCGTGCCGATGGTCCACACGCCCTCGCCGTAGCTGCCCTGGCCGGCGTCCTGCCGCACCAGCCGGCCGCCGACCGGGATGGTCTCCACCAGGCCGACGCCCTCGGCACTGGAGCTGCCCTGCTCGGCGACCGTGATCGTGTAGGTGACCACCTGCCCGATCTCCGCGGACGCCCGGTCGGCGGTCTTGCTGACCGACAGCGAGCTGTCCGCGATCACCGGAGTCCTTGCGGTGGCGGTGTTGTCGGACGGATCCGGATCCACCGCCCCGGACGACACCGACGCCGTGTTCGACAGCGTCTCCCGGACACCCGGGTCCACGACGCCGGTGATCGTCCGGGACACCGACGCACCTGCGGCGAGATCCCCGATGTCGCAACGGATCACCGACCCGGTAGCGGAACACCCGGCGGCGTCGTCACCGAGGGTGCCGGGGGTGACCCCGGCCGGCAGCGGATCGGTGATCACCACGGCCGGCGCGGTCACCGGCCCGTCGTTGGTGACGGTCAGCCTCCAGGACACCGTTCCGCCGGCCGTCGCCGTCTCCGCTGCCGCGACCTTGGTCAGCGACAGGTCCGCGGCCGCCAGGACGGGAGTGACGGCCTGGGCGGTGTTGTCGCTCGGATCGGTCTCGTCCGGGCTGACCACCGACACCGTGTTCGCCGCATCGCCGCTCGCGGTGGCCGGCACGGTCGCGGCGACGGTCACCGTCACCGTCGCACCGGCCGGCAGATCGCCGAGCGCGCAGGTCACGGTGTCGCCGGCGGTGCAGGTGCCCGCGGTCCCGGAGGGCACGGTCGCCGTTGCGCCGGTGAACCCGGCCGGCAGTCGGTCCGAGAGCAACACCCCGCGGGCGGTGCCCGGGCCGTCGTTGACCACCTCGATGGTCCACGACGCCGCCCCGCCCGGGGTGAAGGCCGCGGTCCCCGCCGTCTTGGTGACCCGCAGGTCCGCCTGCGGGGTGCCCGCGCCGGCCGAGGCCCCGTTGTCGGTCAGGTCCGGATCCGGCGTGGTCGCGGTGACTGCGCCGGTGTTGCTGATGGTCCCGGCGCCGACGTCGCCGGCCAGGGTGCCGGTGATCGTCACGACCACGTCACGGCCGGGGGCGATCGGTCCGGCCGCCGGGCAACTGACGGCCTGCCCGGTGATCGTGCAGGTGCCGTCGGTGCTGGTCGCGGTCAGTCCGGTCACCGCGGCGGGCACGCTGTCGGAGATCAGCACGCCCTCCGCCGTGGACGGTCCGTTGTTGGTCGCGGTCAGCGTCCAGGTGACGGTGCCGCCGGGCTGCAGCGGATCCGGCGCCACCGTCTTGGTCAGCGCGAGGTTCGCGGACCGGGTGACGGTGGTCGAGCTGGACGCCAGGTCGTTCGTGGTGTCCGGATCGGCGGTGTCGCTGCCGACGGTCGCCGTGTTGACCAGCAGCGCGCCGTCGTACGCCGGGTCGACGGTGCCGGTGTACGTGATCACCACAGTGGCGCCGGGCGCCAGGTCACCGATCTCGCAGACACCGTCCGTGCAGGTGCCGTCCGCCCAACTGCCGCCCAGCCCGGTCACCCCGACCGGCTCGATGTCGTTCACCACGACGTCCCGGGCCACGGACGGGCCGGACGAGGTGACCTCGACCGTCCAGCTGATGGTCTGTCCGGCGACGACCGTGGCCGGACCGGTCTTGGTGACCGACAGGTCCGCCGCGGTGGTCACGTCCGTGGCGAGCGACGAGGTGTCGTCGCCGGCACCGGGATCGGGATCGGCGGTCGCCGAGCGCACCTGCGCCGTGTTGGTCAGCTGCGCGAGGGTGAACGCCGGGTCGACGGTGCCGGTGACCACCACCTGCACCTCGTCACCGACGGCCAGGTCGCCCAGCGTGCACTCGACGGAGGTGCCGCCGGTGGCGGCGTCGGGGCAGACCCCGTCGCCGGAGAAGGTCACCCCAGTGACACCGGTCGGCAGCACGTCGGTCAGCACCACGTCCCGCGCGGTGGACGGCCCGTCGGGGTTGCCGACGGTGATCGTCCAGCTGATCTCCCCACCGGCCACGATCGTGGTCGGGCCGGTCTTGTCGACCACCAGGTGGGCCGCCGCGGTCAACGGGGTCGTCGCGGTCACCGAGTTGTTGCCGGGCGCCGGGTCGGGCGTGCCGGACGACACCGCGACGGTGTTGGCCAGTTCGGTCCCGTCCAGGGTCGGGTCGATCGTCCCGGTCACCCGGAGCACGATCGCGTTGTCCCGCCCCGGCAGCAGGTCGCCGAGCTCGCACACGCCGGCCTCGCAGACCACCGGAGTGCCGTCCCGGGTGATCACGACGTCGTCCAGCCCGGTGGGCAGGGTCTCGGTCAGCAGCACGTCGGTCGCGGTGGACGGACCGGTGTTCGTCACCGTCACCGTCCAGCCGGCCTCGGTACCGGGGGTGAACACCGCGGCGTCCGGCACCTTCACCACCGACAGATCGGCGGCCCGGGTGACGGTGGTGGTGGCGCTCGCCGACCGGCCGTCGGCCGGGTCCTCGCCGGGCTCCGGCGTGGACGAGGCGACCTGGGCGGCGTTGACGATCTCCGTGCCGGTGAACGACGGGTCCAGCCCGCCGTCCAGGAACACCCGGATCCGGGTGGTGTCGCCGGGGGCGAGATCACCGATGGCACAGGTCAACCCGTCGACACCGAAGGAGCAGTCGCCGCGGCTGGCGACCGCGGACGCGTCGAGCAGTCCGTCCGGCAGCACGTCGGTGACCACCACGTCCCGGGCCACCGACGGGCCGGTGTTGCCGACCGTCAGCACCCAGGAGAGTGCCTGTCCGGCAACGATCGTCGCCGGGCCGGTCTTGGTCAGGGTCAGGTCGGCGACCGCCGCCACCGCGGCGTCCGAGGTCCCGGTGCGGGCCGCCGGGTCCGGGTCGGTGTCCGGGGTCGGCGAGCTCACCGACGCGGTGTTGACCATCGAGGTACCGGCGTAGGCGACGTCGACGGTCACCGGCACGGTGATCGTGACGCTGCTGCCGGCCGGCAGCACGCCCAGGTCGCAGCTCTGCACCCGGCCGACCGCGGCACAGCTGCCCTGGGTCGAGCTGCTGCCCGGCGCACGGACCGTCAGGCCCTCGGGGAGCGGGTCGGTGGCCACCGTCGCCTGGGCGTCGGAGGGACCGTCGTTGGACACCACGATCCGGTACGTCGCATCGGTGCCCGGCACCAGCGGCTCCGGCTGCACCGTCTTCACCACGGCCAGCCGCGCCGCCGCCGTCACGGTGACATCCGCTGCCGCGGAGTTGTTGTCGCCGTCCGGATCGGGAGTCGCCGAGGAGATCGCCGGCTGCTGCCGCAGCACGGTCCCGGGTGCGGTGCCCGCGGGCACCATCCCGGACACCACCAGCCGGACCTCGCTGCCATTGCCGATCGCGCCCAGCGCGCAGGTGGTGCCGCAGTCGGCACCACCGCCCTCCGGCACCACGGTGACGTCCCGCAGCGATACCGGGACCAACTCGCGCAGCGTCACCTCGCGGGCGTCGGACGGCCCGTTGTTGGTGATCACCACGGTCCACTCCACCCGGGTGCCGGCAACGACGGTCGCCGGGCCGGTGGTGCTGACGGCCAGGTCCGCCGACTCGTCGATGGAGCCGGTCGCCGTGGAGGAGTTGTTGCCGGACACCGGGTCCGGGGAGGTCCCGGTGATCGTGGCGGTGTTGACCAGCAGCGAGGAGAAGCTCTGCGAGAGGGTGCCGGTCACGGTGATCACCGGGGTGCTGCCCACCGGGACGGTGCCCAGCTCACAGGTCAGGTCCCGGCCGTCGATGCTGCAGGTGCCGGGGTTCCCGGCGACGGTGGCCGAGGGCGAGAGCAGTTCGTCCGGCAGCCGGTCGGTGACCACCACGCCGGTGGCGTCGGACGGCCCGAGGTCGGAGACCCGCAGCTCGAAGGTGGCGGTGTCGCCGGCCACCGGGATCCCGGAGACCAGCGCCTTGCCGATCCGCAGGTCGGCCGAGACCGCCACCGGCGTGGTCGATGTCGCGGTGTCACCGGACGGGTCGGGATCCTCGTCGGAGGTCACCGTGGCGGTGTTGACCAGGTCGGTGCCGGCGAAGCCGGAGGACAGCGTGCCGGTGACGGTGATGTCGACCGGGACGGTCGGTGGCACGGTGCCCAGCGCACAGGTCACCGTCTGCCCGTCGACGTCACAGGCGGTGCCGGCCGCACCCCACACCGCGGCGATCCCGGACACCCCGGCGGGCAGGGTGTCGGTGACGACCACACCGGTCGCGTCGGACGGACCGGCGCTGGTCACCCGGATGTTCCAGGACACCGGCCCGCCCGGCACCGCCCGGCCGCCGCCGGTGAAGGTCTTGGCCAGGGTCAGGTCCGCCGACGCCGTCACGACCGTCGAGGCGGTGGCGGTGTTGTCGGAGAGCACGGCCTCCGGGCTGGTGGTGGAGGCGGTGCCGCTCACCGGCAGCGCACCGGTGGTGGACGGGTTGACCACCGCGGACAGGACGATCTCCGCGCTGCCGCCGACCGGGACGGTGCCGGCCGGGCAGGTGGCGGTGGAGCCCGAGACCGTGCACGCACCACCGGGTCCGGAGCCGGTGACCGCGCCGATGCCGGAGGGCAGGTCGACCACGACCTGGACGCCGCGGGCGTCGGACGGCCCGGCGTTGGCGGCGGTGAAGGTCCAGCCGATGGTGCGGCCGGCGTCGATGGTGGCCGGCGCGGACGCGGTGAGCGTCAGCGCGGTGGCGGTGCCGACCGGGGCGGTCGCGGTCGCCGAGTTGCCGGTCGGGTCCGGGTCGGCGGTGCCGGCGGACACGGTGCCGGTGTTGGTCACCGTCGGGGCGGACCAGTTCGACGCGATCAGGCCGGACACCGTGGCGGTGGCCGACGATCCGGCGGCGATGGTCGCCACCGGGCAGCGCACGACCGTGGTGCCGGGGCTGACACCCGGTGTGGCGGTGCAGGTCCCGCCCCCGGAGACGACGGCGGCGATGGCCGAGACACCGGACGGGACGACGTCGGAGATGATGACGTTCCGCGAGGTGGACGGGCCGGCGTTGGACGCGGTGAGCGTCCAGGTGGCCCGTTCGCCCGCGACCGGGGTGGCCGGCGACACGGTCTTGGTCAGCGAGAGGTCGCCGGAGGCGGACGTCTCGGTGCTGACGGTGGCGGAGTTGTTGCCCGGCACCGGGTCCGACGTCGGTGAGGTGACCGTCGCGGTGTTGCCCACGGTCTCCCCGGTGTAATCGGCGGACAGCGTGCCGGTGACGGTGAGCGCGACGGTGCTGCCGCTGGGCAGCGTGCCGAGCTCGCAGTGCAGCGGGCCGCCTGTCACCGAGCAGGTCCCGGTACCGGTGGCGGCCGAGGTGAAGGTGACGCCGGTGGCCGGTGTGTCGTCGACGGTCACCGCGGTGGCGGCCGACGGACCGAGGTTCCGCACCACGATCTGCCACTGCACCGACCCTCCGGCGACCGGGTTGCCGGACAGCACGGTCTTGCGCACCGAGAGGTCGGCGGAGGTGGTCACGGTGGTGTCCGCCGTCGCGGTGGCGGTCGCCGGGCTGTTGTCGAAGCTGTCCGACGCGGCGGAGGCGGTGTTGCTGATCGCGGTGCCCGGTGCGGTGTCCGAGGGCACCGCGAGCACCAGGGTGACCGCGCGGGTGGCGCCGACGGCCATCGACGGCCACCGGCAGGTCAGCACCTCACCGGGGCGGCAGGAGCCGTCGTCGGAGGCGGTGGCCGAGACGAAGGTGGTGCCGGCCGGGATCCGGTCGGTGACCACCGGGTTGCGGGCGGTCGACGGGCCCGGGTTGGTCACCGTGATCCGGTACTCGACAGTGCCGCCGGCCACCGGCGCGCCGCCGGTGACGGTCTTGGTGACCTGCAGGTCGGACCGGGCCGCCACGGCCTGCGTCACGGAGCTGGAGTTGTTGCCGGACACCGGGTCCGGGGTCTGCGAGGACACCGACGCGGTGGCGGTGAGCCGGCTGCCACCCAGGTCGGGGTCGAGACGCAGGTTGATCTGGACGGTGGGCGCGGCTCCCGGGGCCAGGTCACCCAGGCTGCAGGTGACGGTCCCGCCGGACGCAGAGCAACTGCCCACCGAGGTGGTCGCGGAGTCGAACGTGGTGCCGGTCGGCAGCGGGAAGCTGACGACGGCGCCGCGGGCGAAGGACGGCCCGTTGTTCACCACCGAGAGGACGTAGCCCTGCGGGCTGCCGGCCTCCGCCGGGTCCTGCACCGGAGCGATGATCACGCCGAGATCCACTGCAGTGCTGACGGTCCCGGTGGACGACGCGCTCCGGCTGCCGGTGGTGGTGTCCGGGGTCGTGGACTCGGCGGTGGCGGTGTTGGTCAGCACGGTGCCGGCCGCGGTTCCCGACGGCACCCGGCCGATCACCTGTACGGTCCGCGCCTGGCCCGCCGGGACGGTACCGAAATCACAGCTGATGGAACGGTTCCCGGTCGCGATCGTGCAGGCGTCGCCGGTCGCCGACACACCGCCGGGCACGACGGTCATGGTGCCGGGCAGGGTGTCGGCCAGCGTCACCGCCGCAGCGTCGGACGGACCGGTGTTGGTCAGCGCCAGGGTGTAGGTCACCGAGCTGCCGGCCTCCACGGTGGTGGCGTCCTGTGTCTTGGTCAGGGTCAGGTGCGCACGTCGCTCGACGGCGCTGGTGACGCTCGCCGAGTTGTCCGACGGGGTCGGGTCGGTGGCGTCCGAGGACGCGAGAACGGTGTTGGTGAGCTCGGTGTCACCGGCGGCCGCGGACACCGTCACCGGGACGGTGACGGTCAGCGTGCTACCGGCCGGCAGCACGGCGGTGGTGCAGTCGACGGCCTGGCCGGCCACCGTGCAGCTGCCCGAGCTCGGCGCCGCGCCGAGCACGGTCAGGGCCGCGGGCAGCGAGTCGGACACCGCGACCGCGCGGGCGTCGGACGGTCCGTCGTTGAGGACGGTCAGCGTGTAGGTGGCCGGGCTGCCGGCCACCAGCGGCGACGGGTCGACCGACTTGCCGGCCACCAGATCCGCCTGCGTGATCACCTCGATGGTCGCGGTGCTGGCGTTGTTCGCGGTCTGCGGGTCGGTGGTGCTGGCGCCGACACCCGCCTGCCCGGTGACGGTGCCCGGGTCGACCGACGGCCGGACCAGCGCGGTCAGCGGGATGGTGATGTCCGCGCCGACCGGCAGGGTGCCCAGGTTGCAGGTGACGGTGCCGCCGGCGACGGTGCAGGCACCGCCGCTGGACCCGACGATCGGCTCCAGCCCGGCCGGGACCTGACCGGAGACGACCACGTTCTGCGCGACCGACGGACCGGCATTGGTGACCCGGACGCCGAACTGCACCTCGGTGCCGGCGACCACGGTGTTGGCGGGGCCGGTGGGCGCCTGCAGCACGACCGCCACATCGGCGCGGGTGCGGACGTTGACCGTGGTGGAGGCGGAGTTGTTGCCGGAACTGGGATCCGGGGTCGCGGCGGAGATGGTGGCGGTGTTGGTGACGGCACCGGCCGCGGTCGACGCCACGGTGCCGGTGAGGGTGACGGTGACCGGTACCCCGACCGGGAGGCTCGCGCTGGTGCAGGACATGGTGGTCGTGGTGGTGCTGCAGCTGAACCCGCCACCGGAGGCGACCGCGCCGCTGAAGGTGATGCCGGCCGGTGCGGTGTCGGCGATCTGCGCGGACGCGGCGGCCGACGGGCCGTTGTTGATCGCGGTGATCGTGTAGGTGATCTGGTTGCCGGCGATCACCGGATCGGAGGCGGTGATGCCGATCTGCAGATCGGCGACAGTCTCGCTGGTGGACCGTGCGGTCGCGGTGTTGTTGGCGGTCACCGGGTCCGGTGTCGTCGCGGAGACGGTGGCCACGTTGGTGATCTCGCCGGTGCCCTCGGCGTCCGTGTCGGCCACGAAGGTCCGGGTGACGACCGAGCCGACCGGCACCGTGCCGACCGGGCAGGTGACGGTGCCGGACGAGACGGTGCAGCCGTCCGCGGAGGAGCTGAAGATGACGCCGGTGGGTAGCGGGTCGCTGATCGAGGCGCCCGTTGCGGTGGACGGCCCGGCGTTGCCGACGGTCAGGGTGTAGGTCACCTGGTCACCGGCGACCACCGGGTTCGGGTCGCCGACCTTGGTGAGCGAGAGATCCGCGCTGGTCTGCACGGTGACCGTCGCGGTGGACGAGTTGTTGCCCGGCACCGGGTCGGTGGTCGTCGACGAGGCCGACCCGGTCAGCGCCAGCGGTCCGGCGGCGCGCGACGGGTCGACGGTGGCCCGCACGGTCACGGTGACGGTGGTGCCCGCGGCCACGGTGCCGGGGGCGCAGGACACGGCTCCGCCGGTCACGCTGCAGGTGCCCTGGTTGGCCGAGGCGGAGGTGATGGTCTGACCGGCGACGGCAGGGACGCTCACCTGGACGGCGGCGGCATCGGACGGCCCGTTGTTCCGGACGGTCACCGTCCAGGTCTCCGGTCGGCCGGCGACCACCGGATCGGTGGCGGCGGTGGTGGTGACCTGCAGGTCGGCGCTGGTGGTGACGGTCAGCGCGGCGGCCGCGGAGTTGTTGGCCTGGTTGGGATCCGGAGTGCTGCTCGCGGCCGATCCGTTGGCCGTGAGCGTGCCGGCCGGGGTGTTCGGCGCGACGGTGGTGACCACGGTGATCACGGCGGACTGGTTCGGTGCGAGGTCACCGACCGGGCAGCTCACGGTGCTGCCGGTGACGGTGCAGGTGCCGGCGGGGATGGTCGCCGAGGTGATGGTGACGCCGGTCGGCAGGGTGTCGGTGACGACGGTGGACGCGGCGGTGGACGGCCCGCGGTTGGTCGCGGTGAGGGTCCACGTCGCCTGGCTGCCGGCCGCCACCGAGCCGGGTGACACGGTGTGGGTCACGGCGACGTCGGCGGAGGTGGTCACGGCGGTGCCGGCCACGGCGGTGTTGTTGCCGGCCACGTCGTCGGACACCGCGGAGCTGATCGTCGCGGTGTCGGTGAGGGTGGTGCCGCTCGCCGATCCGGCGGCGATCGACGCGGTGACCGGGATGGCCAGGGTGCCGCCGTTGGCCAGGGCCGGGGTCGAGCAGGTGACGGTCCGGCCGGAGGCGGAGCAGGTGGTGCCGGACGGCGGCGCGGCGCTGACGAAGTTCACGCCGGTGGGCAGGGTGTCGGTGACCACGACCGAGGTCGCCTCGTTCGGGCCGTTGTTCACCGCTGTCAGGGTGTAGGTGACCTGGCTGCCGGCGGTCTGACTGGTCGGTGTCGAGGTCTTGGTGATCCCGAGGTCGGCGATCGCGGACACCGGGGTGTCCACCTGGTTGCCGGTGAAGGTGTAGTTGCCGCCCAGGGTGCGGGCCCGGTAGGCGAGGTCGGCGGTGTTGGACACGGTCGTGCCCGCGGTCGCGCGGTCCAGCGTGGCGCGGAACCGCACCGTGGTGGTCTGGTTGACGCCGATGGATCCGCCGGCGCTCGCGGTCGCCCCGGATCCCACCCGGAACCGCACGCTCCGGCTGCCGGCCAGGTACTCGGCGAGGTCGTCCCCGGCGGCGTCGGTGGCCGCGGTGTTCGCGGTGGTGCCCGGGTTGGCGACCACCACCAGGCTGCCCGGCACGTAGGTGACGTTCGCCGGCAGCGCGTCGGTGATCACCGAGGCGTCGGCGGGGTCGGAACCGGTGTTGGTCAGCGAGATCTGGTACTGCAGCGTGTCGCCCACCCGGGCCGGGCTGTTGCCGGACAGGTTGGTCACCGACTTGCTCACCGGGTTGAACGCCGGGGAGTAGAGGTCGATCTGGGTGGTGACCAGGGTCGGGTAGTAGGTGTCGCCGTTGGTGGTGAGCCGGACGGTGGTGGACGTCTGGCTGTTGGCGAGCACGTTGGTGGCGTTGATCCGGCCGATGTCGGTACCGAAGTTGTTGGTGAAGTTGGGGTTCCGGTTGGTGATGTCGGTGCCGGCATCACTGATCGCCGAGTCGAAGAAGTTGTTCGACGGCCGGGTGGCGTCGGACAGGGCGGTCCCGTTGAACTCCATGCTGTCGCCGACGAAGCCGCGGTCGCCCTCCCAGGCCACCACGCCGACGGCCGAGTTCACCGTGCCCGCAGCGGGTGTCAGGAATCCGTTGATGTCGATGGTGGCGGTGGCCGTGGCACCGGACCCGTTGACGTTCGCGAAGCCGCGGTAGATGCGCAGGTCGCGCAGCGGTGCGGCCGGGTTGCGGTAGGCGACGATCAGCGACCAGCCTGCGTACCGGTCGGTGCCGGTGTTCGCGGCCATGTCGGCGAACCAGTAGGTGCCGTTGCCGGCCGCCCGCACCAGCGAGGTGACGTCGATGTGGCCGACGTAGGGCGAGTAGTCGGTCGACGTGCTCAGGCCCGGGTCGTCGACGGTGCCGGTCAGCGCGGTGTAGGTGGCGGAGGCCGGGGTGCGGAACTTGACGCTCGCCGCCTGGGCCAGGCTCACCGAGGTCCCCGCCGAGTTGGCCCGGCGGGCGCCCCAGATGAGCTTGGCGTACAGCACCGTCGAGCCGCTGGGCAACGCCAGGTTCGCGCTGGACGAGTTGCTGGTGGTGGCATCGGTGTCGGCGTCGACGAACGCCATGGTGAAGTCGTTGTTGTTGATGCCGGACCGGGCGGCGGAACTGGTGGCCGTGGCCCGCGCGGTGGCACAGGTCGAGGCCGACGTCGGGCAGCTGAGCTGACTGTTGCCGGTGAGCGCGATCGCGCCGTTCTCCTGCGCGGAGAAGTCGGCGTTGAACGGGATCGGCACGGCCGCCTGCGCCACCGGTGCCTGCACGGTCGTGAGCACCACGGTGAGCCCGAGGGTCATCAACAGCACCGCCATCAGGGCGGTGACCCGGTTCGGCCGGCGGATGCGGTGGCGCGGCCGCCCGCCCCTCGCAACGACGGACCCGGAACCGGCTCCCGACCCGACCGACGAACCCACCCACCGCGACATACGACTGCCTTCCGACGCACACCGTGCGTCCGCGGACCCGGCCGACGGTGCGACCGGAAGCAGTACGGGAGGTGTGTGCTCACCCTGACCAGGGGAGTAAAGCGATGGTCAACTCGGTCGGGCAAACCTCTACACCCGGTGGCCGGGCGGCTCCGTCGGTGGTCATCGCAACGCTGTGTCGGAACACGGCGCCACACTTCCGGGCTGTCGCACCATCGCCGGACAACACCGCGCCATTCTTCCGGGTGATCTCACTCTCGGTCACCGTCGAGCGGCTCCTTCCGACGATCGTGTGGTTGTCGGAACGGTGAGGGTGATCTCCGTTGCACCGTCGGTGGAGTCGGCACCACGACCGGACGTTCGTGCTGCATCGTCCGGGATGTCGTTTGTGCCGGGATTGAACGGAATGCGCGATGTCGTCGCTCGTGGCTCGGGTGCTATTCGCTGCCGGCACCCGGGATGTCGCGCTGGTACAGCATCGACAGCACCCGGTTCGGCGGCAGCCCGGTGGTGGTCGAGGTGATGCGGACGACCGACAGCGCGACTGCCGCGTTGTCGGCGGTCGGCAGCACGTCGACCACGGCGTCCGGCAGCAGCTCGTCCCACGGCTGTCCGCTCGCGAGGGACCGGTCCTGCAGGGCGGCCTCGGTCCGGGTGGCGACGGCCTGCGGGTCGCCGCTCTCCGGCACCAGCAGGCAGAGCACCGACTGCTCCTCCGGACCACCGGCCCGCACGCCGACCGCGACACCCCGGACGTCGTCGGCCCACCCGGTCGCCGCCGTGTCCCCGAGGCCGACACCGCTCATCAGCACGACGTCCTCCAGGCAGCCGGCCGCCGCGGCGACCGCCGGTCGCGTCCCGATGCCGGTGGCGCCCGGCCCGGCGGCGCCCGGGTCGCCGGTGGCGCCGCTGAACACCAGGTCCGCTGCGTCCGGCCGGATCTTCGGGGCGGAGATCGACAGCCGCGCCAGAATGCCGCCGAGGCCCAGGTCCTGCTCGCGGCTGTAGGTCCCGGAACCGTCGTCCTGCCAGCCCGCGGCGGTGATCGCCGTGGTGATCCGCTGCGCGTCCTGGCCGCCGGAGATCACCGTCACCAACGCCGGCGGCTGTCCGGCCTCGATCGCGAAAGCTGCCGCACCGACGTCGATTCCGGTGTCGGTGAGCAGGTCGTCGGGCGGCAGCACGGTGAGTGCGGACGCGCCGGCCAGGTCGAGACCCCGCCACAGCGAGCCGTTCTCGAGTTCCTGCAGGGCCCGGATGCGGGCGGAGTCCGACAAGGCGAGGAAGCCTTCCTCCCCCAGCGCGGCCGGGTCCAGCATCGCCAGCGCCTGCCGGAAGGCGGTCGGCGGCATCGCACCGGTGGTCGGCTCCCCTGCGGTCTGCGACGAGCAGGCGGCCGCTCCGAGCGTGACGGCCAGCGCCGTCGTCGTGCCGATCAAGGTGCGCCGCAGTCGATCCATGATCACGACGCTATCCGGCAGCCGGGTGCGCCCGGGCCGGGTTCGCACAGTTCGCCGGACGACAACGGCCCCCGCACCACCGGGTGCGGGGGCCGTTGCGATCGGGTTCGGTGTGTCAGGCGGCGATCTCGGCGCCGGTCGTCGTCGCCGGCTCGAGGGCCTGCGCGACGATCTCCGCCACGTCGGTCATCGGCCGGACATCCAGCTCGGCCAGGATCTCGGCCGGCACGTCGTCCAGGTCGGGCTCGTTGCGCCGCGGGATGAAGACGATCTTCATGCCCGCCCGCTGCGCGGCCAGCAGCTTCTGCTTGACCCCGCCGATCGGCAGCACCCGCCCGTTCAGCGTGACCTCACCGGTCATCGCCACGTCGGACCGGACGTTGCGGCCGGTGGCCAGGGAGGCCAGCGCGGTCACCATGGTGACGCCCGCCGACGGACCGTCCTTCGGCACCGCGCCCGCGGGCACGTGCAGGTGGACGGTCTTCTCCAGGTCGTCCGGGTCGATGCCGAGCTGGACTGCGTGCGACCGCAGGTAGGACTGCGCGATCTGCGCCGACTCCTTCATCACGTCGCCCAGCTGGCCGGTGAGCTGCAGGCCCTTCTTCTCGCCCGGCAGTGCGGTCGCCTCGATGTAGAGGACGTCGCCGCCCAGGCCGGTGACGGCCAGTCCGGTCGCGACGCCGGGGACGGCGGTGCGCTCGGCGGCGTCGGAGGTGAACCGCGGGCGTCCGAGGAAGTCCTTCAGGTTCGCCGGCGTCACGTCGATCCGGTCGCTGCCGGTGCCCAGCTTGGTCGCCACCTTGCGCAGCACCTTGGCCAGCGCCCGCTCCAGCTGCCGGACGCCCGCTTCCCGGGTGTACTCCGTGGCGATCAGCCGCAGCGACTCGTCGTCGATGCCGACCTCGGCATCGTCCAGCGCGGCCTTCTCCAGCTGCCGGCCCCACAGGTGGGTCCGGGCGATGGCGACCTTGTCGTTCTCGGTGTAGCCGTCCAGCTGCACGAGTTCCATCCGGTCCAGCAGCGGGCCGGGGATGTTCTCGATGACGTTGGCGGTGGCCAGGAACAGCACGTCGGACAGGTCCAGGTCGATCTCCAGGTAGTGGTCCCGGAAGGTGTGGTTCTGCGCCGGGTCGAGCACCTCGAGCAGGGCCGCCGCGGGGTCACCGCGGAAGTCCGAGCCGAGCTTGTCGACCTCGTCCAGCAGCACCACCGGGTTCATCGAGCCGGCCTCGGAGATGGCGCGGACGATCCGGCCGGGCAGCGCGCCGACGTAGGTGCGCCGGTGGCCGCGGATCTCGGCCTCGTCCCGCACCCCGCCCAGGGCGACCCGGACGAACTTCCGGCCCAGCGCCTTCGCGACGGACTCGCCGAGGGAGGTCTTGCCGACCCCGGGCGGACCGGCCAGGGCCAGCACCGCGCCGGACCCGCGCCCGCCGATCACCTGCAGGCCACGGGCCGCACGCCGCGACCGCACCGCCAGGTACTCGACGATCCGGTCCTTCACGTCGTCCAGACCGTGATGGTCGGCGTCCAGCTGCTCGCGGGCCGCGGTCACGTCCACGTTGTCCTGCGTGGTGGTGGTCCAGGACAGTTCGAGCACCGTGTCCAGCCACGTCCGGATCCATCCGGACTCCGGGGACTGGTCGCTCGCGCGCTCCAGCTTCCCGACCTCGCGCAGCGCCGCCTCCCGCACCTTCTCCGGGAGATCGGCCTCCTCGACCTTCTGCCTGTAATCCTCGCTGCCATCGGGCTCGTTCTCGCCGAGCTCCTTGCGGATCGCCGCCAACTGCTGCCGCAGCAGGAACTCCCGCTGGCTCTTCTCCATGCCCTCGCGGACCTGCTCGCCGATCTTGTCGGCCACCTCGACCTCGGCCAGGTGATCGCGGGTCCACTCGATGAGCACGGTCAGCCGGGCGTCGACGTCCGGTGTCTCCAGCAGCTGCCGCTTCTGCTCGGCGGTGAAGTACGAGGCCCAGCCGGAGGTGTCGGCCAGCTGCGACGGGTCGGTGATCGACTCGACGGTGTCGATGATCTGCCAGGCGTTGCGCTTCTGCAGGCTGGCGATCACCAGCGCCTTGTACTCGGCGGCCAGCTTGCCGGTCTGCTCGGTGGTGGCGGTGTCGTCGACGGTCTCCGCCTCGACCCACAGCGCGGAGCCGGGGCCGGTGACGCCGGTGCCGATCCGCACGCGGGACTCGGCGCGCAGCACGGCACCCGGGGCCCCGCCGGGCAGCCGGCCCAGCTTCTCGATGGTGGCCACCGCACCGAAGGTCGGGTAACGGTCGCCGAGCCGGGGCGCGAGCAGCAGCTTCTTGGGTTCGCCCTCGGCGGCCGCGCTCACCGCGGAGTCGACTGCGGCCTGCGCCTGTTCGTCGAGCTCCACCGGCACGACCATGCCGGGCAGCACCACCGTGTCCGTCAGCGACAGGACCGGGAGGCGCAAGGTAGCAGTCATGATGTGGTTCTCCTCAGGATGGTTGAGCCTGACTGACTCAATGCATCTGCGCGGACCTTTGTTCCCTCCCGACACGGACGGCTGTCCGCCCCCGGCGAACAGGCTTCCCGCGGAACGCCGACCCGCCGCGGGTGACCGTTGCTCCGAATCCCGCCCGTGCCCGTCTCCCGCCGCAACCTCCTGCTGGCTCCCGCACTGGCCGTGTTCGCCGGATGCTCACCGGACCGGGCCGGCACCACCACCGCCGTCGCGACGACCACCCACTCCTACGGCGCCGACCCGAAGCAGGTGGCCGACCTGCACGTCCCGGCCGGTGCGCCACCGGCGGCGGGGTGGCCGGTGGTGGTGCTCGTGCACGGCGGTTACTGGAGCCGGCAGTACGACCGGTCGCTGCAGGACGACGTGCTGGCCGACCTGGTGGGCGCCGGGCTCGCGGTGTGGAACGTGGAGTACCGGTCGATCGGCAACGGTGGCGGATGGCCGATCACCTTCACCGACGTCGGCGCCGCCTGCGACCTGTTGCCGACGGTGGCCGCGGCGTCCCGGCTCGACGTGACGCGGGTGGTGCTGGTCGGGCACTCCGCCGGCGGCACCCTGGCGCTGTGGGCGGCCGCGCGCCGGGACGCCACCCTGCGGCCGGTCGGGGTGGTGAGCCAGGCCGGGGTCGACGACCTGGTCGCCGCTGCCGAACAGGGACTGGGCGGTGGGGCGGTCGCGAAGCTGCTCGGCGGCGATCCGGAGGAGATCCCCGACGTCTACGCCGCCGCGTCGCCGATGGCCCTGCTGCCGGTCGGCGTCCCGACGCTGGTGATCACCGGCACCGAAGACACCATGGTGCCGATCTCGCAGTCGACGTCTTTCGCCGCCGCGGCCACGGCAGCAGGTGACGTGGTCGAACTCCGGCAGATCGACGGCGAGGACCACTTCGACGTCCTCGATGCCGGCAGCCGGATCCACGCCGCCACCCGGACCTGGGCGCAGGCGCGGGTCCGGGGCTAGCGTGTCCGCATGCCGATCCCGGACTCGCTGCGCACGCTGGTCGAGTCCGGCCCGCTGGCCCACCTGACCACGCTGAACGCCTCCGGCAGCCCGCAGGTGACGGTGATCTGGATCGGCCTCGATGCCGATGATCCGGACGTGCTCGTCTCCGGCCACATGGCGGCGAACCTCAAGGTGCGCAACATGATCCGGGATCCGCGGACGGTGCTGTCCTTCGATGCGCCCCGCACGCCCGGGGTCTTCCTCGCCGAACATGCCGTGCTCACCACCACCGCAACGGTCACCGAGGGCGGTGCCTGGGGGTTGCTGGACCGGCTGGCCAAGGTCTACATCTCCCCCGATGCCACCTTCCCGGCGCCGCGGGCGGAGGGCGGCTTCGTCATCAGGTACCGGATCGACAAGATCGCCGGCGTCGGACCGTGGACCGGGTGAGGCACTGACGCTGGGTGACGGATCAGCGTCCGCAGGCGCTGGGGACCTCCTGCCGCAGCACGGAATCGCCGGCGGTGCGGCACCGTCGGTGACCGGTGTTGATCATGACGGGGGAATCGCCGGTCGGGCCGGGTGAGAAGGGTGCCCTGACCTGGATCCGGAGCTCACTGTCTGTAAACATCAGACCTATGTTCGGTCACACACGGCAATCGCCGACAGCTTTCGGCCAGGTCAGGCGCGGCACCCGCGCTCGCCTGGTCGCGGTCGTCGGCGCTGTGCTGGCGGTTGCCGGGACCGTCTTCGTGCTCCCCGACCGGACCTCGAGCGCGGAGGCAGCCGCTTCGGCCGCAACCACCGCCCGCGGGCAGGACCTGCGGATCACCATCGCCGGGACCACCGTCGACCTGCGCAACCTCGTGTGGGCCGATACGCCGTTCACCGCGTCCCGGGTGGGCGTGTGCCTGCAGGGTGTCGCGCCGACGACCATCACCGATGCCCTCGCGCTGCCGGCGATCTCCACCACCACGGTGACCACGCTCGGTATCGCCACCCAGCGAACGGTGGTCCTGCCTGCCGGCACCTACACCGCGTCGTCATGTGTGCAGCGGGGCGTCGGTCGGGTGGTCGAGAAGATCGGCATCGCGCAGCCTTTCACCGTCGCGGCGGCTGCCGGCGGCGTCTCGAAGAAGGTCAGCGCACCGACCTCGCCGAGCGGACAGAGCATGCCGATCGGCAACCTGCCCGGCTGGAAGCAGGTGTTCGCCGAGGACTTCACCACTCCGGTGGCTCGCGGCGGGTTCCCCGGTCCGTACGCCGGGAAGTGGATGAGCTACCACGGTTTCGCGGACACCTACAAGGCCGGCACCTACAACCAGGGCATCATCTCCGCCTCCGGCGGGGTGCTCGACCTGTACCTGCATGCGCAGAACGGGCGCGCCCAGGTCGCCGCCCCGGTCCCGCTGGTGAACGGGAAATGGGGCGGCCAGACCTACGGCCGGTACACCGTGCGGTTCCGGTCCGACCCGCTGCCCGGCTACAAGACCGCCTGGCTGCTCTGGCCGGACAGCAACAACTGGAACGAGGGCGAGATCGACTTCCCCGAGGGCAATCTCGGCGGCACCATCCACGCCTTCAGCCACTGCGTCGGCAATCCGCAGGCCAACTGCGGGTACAAGGACACGGGCGCCCGCTACACCTCCTGGCACACCGCCACCGTCGAGTGGACCCAGGGCCGGGTGGTGTTCCTGCTGGACGGCAAGCAGGTGCTGGTCACCACCTCCGGCGTCCCCAGCACCCCGATGCACCTGGTTCTGCAGACCGAGAGCACCAGCAGCACACCCGATCTCAGTCGCAGCGGGCATCTGCAGATCGACTGGGTCGCCCTCTACACCCGCACCTGACCCGCCCCCGGCGCGAGGATCAACTTCGCAGGCGCGTGTGAAGATGCCGCGAAAGGGACTGGTGGGACAGGAGTCGCCACTTTCGTACGCGCCTGCGAAGTTGATCCTCGCGCCGGGTGGGGTCAGTCCTGGTGGGAGAAGGCGGCGTCGAAGGAGGCGGAGGGGGTCTTCCACAGCAGCGAGCGGATGAAGCCGACGGCCTCGGCGGCGCCGTGCAGCCGGTCCATGCCGGCGTCCTCCCACTCCACCGAGATCGGCCCGGCGTAGCCGATCGCCCGCAACGCCCGGAAGCAGTCCTCCCACGGCACGTCGCCGTGGCCGGTGGACACGAAGTCCCAGCCCCGCCGCGGATCACCCCAGGGCAGGTGCGAGCCGAGCACCCCGTACCGCCCGTTGGGCCGGCGCAGCCGGGTGTCCTTGCAGTCGACATGGTAGATCCGGTCGGCGAAGTCGCCGATGAACGCCACCGGATCGATGTTCTGCCACATCATGTGGCTGGGATCCCAGTTGAACCCGAACGCCGGCCGGTGATCCACCGCCTCCAGCGCACGCACCGAGGACCAGTAGTCGTAGGCGATCTCGCTCGGGTGCACCTCGTGCGCGAACCGCACCCCCTCGGAGTCGAACACGTCCAGGATCGGGTTCCACCGGCGGGCGAAGTCCTCGAACCCGCCCTCGATCACCGACGCCGGTACCGGCGGGAACATCGCCACGTATTGCCAGATGCTGGACCCGGTGAACCCCACCACCGTGTCCACCCCGAGCTGCCGCGCCACCACCGCGGTCTGCTTCAGCTCGTCGGCCGCCCGCTGCCGCACCCCCTCCGCATCGCCGTCGCCCCACACCCGGGATCCGACGATCGCCTGGTGCCGGAAGTCGATCGGGTCGTCGCAGACCGCCTGGCCCTTGAGATGGTTGGAGATGGCGAACAGCTGCAGCCCGTGCCGGTCCAGGATCTCCCGACGCCCGGCCAGGTAGCCCGGGTCCTCCGCGGCCCGCCACACGTCCAGATGCTCACCGGAACAGGCGATCTCCAGCCCGTCGTAGCCCCAGCCGGCGGCCAGCCCGGCCACCTCGTCCAGGGTCAGGTCGGCCCACTGCCCGGTGAACAGGGTCACCGGGTGGGTGGCGGCGTACTCGGTCATGCGGGTCCTTCCGGGAGGGTGACATCGGTGCCGGTGCGGGCGGACTCGAGGACGGCCGCCGTCACCTGTGCGGCTCGCAGGCCGTCGGCGAACACCGGCAGCCCGTCCGGGGCCGCGCCGCGCACCGCGGCGTAGGTGTCGGCGACGAAGGCGTTGAACGCGTCCTGGTAGCCCATCGGGTGGCCGGACGGCACGGCGCACAGCCGGGCGGCGTCGGCGGAGAGCTGATCGGCGTCCCGCGGCAGCAGTTCCGAACCGCGACGACGGCCGATCCACACCGTCTCCGGGCTCTCCTGCTCGAACCGCAGACTCTCCTGCGGCGTCGAGATCTCCACCGTCAGGCCGTTCTTCCGGCCGGCGGCGACCTGGGACACCAGCAGCGTGCCCACCGCGCCGCCGGCGAACTCGGCGACCGCGGCCACCAGGTCCTCGGTGGCCACCGGATGGCCGCCCCGCTCCGGGTGCACGGTCCGGGTGTGCGCGCGCACCGCCACGATCCGGTCCCCGGTGACGAACTCGATCAGATCGACCAGGTGCGAACCGATGTCGCCGAAGGCGCGGGACGCACCGCCGGCCCCCTCGTCCACCCGCCAGTTGTCGTCGGCGGGGTCCAGCAGCCAGTCCTGCAGGTAGGCGCCCTGCACGGAGAACACCCGCTGCCCGGCGAGGCGGGACCGCAGCTCCCGCACCAGCGGGTGGAACCGGTAGACGAACGGCACGCTCGTCACCAGCCCGGACACCGCGGCCAGGCCGACCAGTTCCTCCGCCTCGGCCACCGTCACAGCCAGCGGCTTCTCGCAGACGACGTGCTTGCCGGCGGCCAGCGCGCGGCGGGCGAGGTCGGTGTGCGTGGCGTTCGGCGAGCAGACGTGCACCACGTCGATGTCGTCTGCGGCCAGCAGGTCGTCGACCGACACCGCACGCTCCGCGCCGACCCGCCGCGCCGGCGCCGCCGCGCGCTCCGGCGAGGACGAGGCCAGCGCCACCACCCGGCCGAACGACGATCGCACGGCGCGGGAGTGCACATCGGCCATGAAGCCGCCGCCGATGATCCCGACGCGCAGGCCTGCCACCGGCTCAGAGGGTGCGGGCATGCGGGTCCCAGTCCTCCGGCAGGGTCGGCGCGATCTCGACGGTGCTGTCCACCGGGACGACCCGGCGGTCCGCCAGCGCCTCGCCCGCGGACACCATCACGTCGAGCACGTGGTAGGCGAGCTCGCCCGGGATACGGTGCGGCACAACGGCCCTGATCGACCTGGCCATGTCCAGCACGCCCAGCCCCCGACCGTCGGTCGGCCCGGTGAGCGGGATCGACTCCCAGTCCTCCGCACCGGTCCGGCGGATCCGCAGGTCGCCGTCGAACATGTTGGGATCCGGCAACGACAGCGTCGCCTCCGATCCGGTGATCTCGACGAAACCCGCACGCACCAGCGGGGACTCGAAGCTGAACACGCTCTGCGCCGACCCGCCGCCGGTGAACGAGCCGAGCAGGCCGACGTGCGTGGGCACGTCGACGGTGAACTCCTCGCCCGCCTTCGGGCCGGACCCGATCACCCGGGTCGGCCGGGCCGTGCCGCCGACGGCCGACACCTCGGCGAAGCTGCCGAAGATCTGCGCCAGCGTGGTCAGGTAGTACGGACCCATGTCGAACAGCGGCCCGGCCCCGGCCTGGAACAGGAAGGCCGGGTTGGGATGCCAGGACTCCGGTCCCGGGGTCTGGAACATGGTGAGACCGGCCAGCGGCACACCGATGTCGCCGCGCTCGATGACCCGGCGGGCGGTCTGGATGCCGGCGCCCAGGATGGTGTCCGGCGCACATCCCAGACGCAGCCCGGCCGCGGCCGCCTCGTCCAGCAGGCCCAGCCCGCTGGGCCGGTCCAGGGAGAACGGCTTCTCGCTCCAGACGTGCTTGCCGGCCCGCACCGCGGCAGAGGCGATCTCCACGTGCGCGGCGGGAATGGTGAGGTTGACGACGATCTCGACGTCCGGGTGCTGCAGCGCCGTCTCCACGCCGCCACTGGTCGGCACGCCGAACTCGGCCGCACGCTCCGCGGCGACCGGCTCGAACAGGTCCGCGACCACGTGCACCTGCAGGTCCGGGAACCGGGTCAGGTTCTCCAGGTAGGCCTTGCTGATGACGCCCGCGCCGATGACGGCGACACCGACCGGGCTCATGCCGGCGTACCGGCGCGCAGGAAGGCGAGCGAGGAGGCGACACCCTCGAAGATGTCGCCCGCATACGCATCGAACTCGACCACCTGGATCGCGGATGCCGGTGCAGCGGCGACGATGTCGCGGATCGGCAGGGTGCCCTGCCCGGCCGGGACCTGGTCGGCGGTGACCCCGCCGGCCGGCCCGTCCTTGATGTGGATCGCGGCGACCCGGTCTCCGAGCCGGCCCAGGAGGGCCACCGGGTCCTCGCCGCCGACGGACGCCCAGTAGGTGTCGACCTCCAGCAGCACCGCTGGGTCGAGCAGCCCGGCCAGCACCTCCAGCGCGGCCACGCCGTCGATGCGGGTCGACAGCTCCCAGGCGTGGTTGTGGTACCCGACCCGCAGTCCCAGCTCGGCGGCGCGACCCGCGGCGGCGTTCAGACCGTCGGCGATCCGCTGCACGTCGGCGAGATCGGTCCACTGCTCGGCCGGCACGAACGGCTCGACGACCAGCCCGATGCCGAGCCGGCCGGCCGCGGCGAAGATGGCCTCCTGGTCACCGGACAGCAGGCCGACATGGCCGGACGGTGCGGTCAGCCCGGCGGCTTCCAGGGCCGGGGCGAGTTCGTCCGCGCGGTTCGCGAAGTCGAATGGTTCCACCTGGTCGAAACCGATGGCGGCGAGCCGGGCGAGGACATCGGAGTAGCCGTCGGCGGCGAAGGCGTCGCGGACGGAGTAGAGCTGGACGGAGGTCACGGTCGGGGGTCCTTCCGGGTGCGTCTGCGGAGCAGCGGCCTGCCGCCCCGGTGCGGCCCGGCGGGCACACCGAGCGCGTCGACGGTGTCACACCCGACGCCCGGCAACCACTCGAGCCGGGCCTATCGTATCGATTCGACCGCGTCCTTCACGCCATGGTGCTCACGACCAACCCGGGGCGTCCCAGTCGATCCGGTGGTCGGTCATCCACGCCATCCGCTCCGGCGTCACGATGCGCCGGAAGGCGAAGCGCATCCCCGCCTCGCGGAACCGCCGGCCGATCCGGCCGGGGATCTTCGCGCTGCCGCTGCGGGCGCCGACGGCGACGATCTTCTCCACCCGGGTGCGCCGTGCCCGCTCGTAGGCGGCGAAGGCCGCGGCCGGGTCCGGATGGTCGCGGAGCGCCTGCGCCAGCACCACCGCGTCCTCGAGCGCCATGGACGCACCCTGGCCGGAGCTGGGCGACGGGGCATGCGCCGCGTCCCCGACCAGCACGCTGCGCCCGCGCCACCACATCGGCACATGCCCCAGGTCGAAGGTGTTGTCCGCGGCCAGTTCCAGCCGGCCGGCGCGGATCACCTCCGCCGCCGGGCCGGCGTCCGGCGCGGCCAGTTCCACCAATCGGTCCAGCCAGGCCGCGGCCGGCGTCGCCGCCCGCTCCGCGCGGCTGATCTGCGGCCCCGGGACGTTGACGAACCACACCACGTCCCCGCCCGGCGTCGGCAGCAGACCGGTGAAGCACCGCGCGCCGAACACGAAGTGCCAGGCGGCCGGGGTCAGCGAGCCGGCCAGCGGGCTGCCTGTGGTGATCCCGCCGAAGTTGGTCAGCCCGACGTAGCGGGCGGCGGGCGCGTTCGGGTCGATCGCGGAACGGGTCGCCGACCGGACGCCGTCGGCCCCGACCAGCAGGTCTGCCGACAACTCCGTGCCGTCGGACAGCACCACCGACACCCCGTCCGGGCGCTCCTGCCGCTGCACCACCTCGGCGCCGTACCGGATATCGGTCCCACGGGCGACCGCTGCATCCGTCAGCACCTGCGCGAGTCGGGTCCGCTGCACCGTGAGCCCGACCAGGCCGTCGGGCCGGGCGGCACCGAGCGGCAGCTCGCCGAGGGGGCGGCCGGTGGCGCCGATCATGATGTTCGCCCGGGTCGGGACGCCGCACTCCCGGACCGCACCCAGCACGCCGAGGGTGTCCAGCACGTCGACACCGTTGGGCGCGAGGGTCAGGTACGAGCCCTCGAGCGGATCCCCGGCCGCCGGCGCCGGGCGGCGCTCCAGGATCACCGCGTCGATCCCGATCCGGTGCAGCGCGAGCGCCCCCGCCGGCCCGGCGATCCCTGCACCCATAATGAGAGCCCGCATGTCCACCACCCTCGATTCGTACGAAAATCGAATGTTTCGATCATCGAAAGGTAGCGAGCATGGCTCCCGGTCGTCAAGCCGCGGTCGACGGTCTCGGCATGGCGATGCAGCGGTACCAGCGCAGCGTGCAGGCCTTCGACGACGCCGTCGGCCGCCGGCTGGGGCTGAACCCGTCGGCGATGCGCTGCCTGGACCACCTGGTCGGCGGGCCGTGCACGGCCGGCGAGCTGGCGACCGCCACCGGGCTGCGGCCGGCTGCGACCACGGCCTTGATCGACCGGCTGGTGCAGGCCGGGTTCGTGGAGCGCAGCCCGTCGGAGGCCGACCGGCGCCAGGTGCTGGTGCGGATGACCGAGGACGGGTACCGGCGGGTCGGCGAGTTCTACGGGCCGCTGGTCGCCGACGGGCAGCAGTTGCTGCGCAAGCTGACCATCGCCGAGCTCACCGCCATGCGCGAGCACCTGGAGGCGATCACCGCCCTCACCGAGCGGCACACGGACGCGGCGAAAGGCTGAGGAGACCGGTCAGTGCCGCCGGGTGCCCCCGGCCAGGAAGTCGTCGTCGTCCAGCGCCAGGGTGAGCGCCAGCAGCGCACCCAGGTAGCTGTACTGCCGCAGCCCCATCACCAGCCCGGTCGCGGTGTACGTGAACCGGGAGGTCTGCTGCCCGTAGTGCGGCGCCACCTCGGCGAAATGCCGCATGGTGTTGGAGAAGTGCACCTCCACCACCGGTTTCGTGGTGTCGTCGAGCGCGTGCCGGGTCGCCTCACCGTAGGTGGTCAGCCCGGCCGGGTTGATGATCCAGCCGTCGACGTCCTTCGCCGTGGCGTGGATGAAGTCGAGGATCTCGCCCTCGTGGTTGGAGGCGAACGGGGTGACCGTCACGCCGAGATCGTCGGCGGTCCGGCGGACCAGGTCCTGCAGGTCGGCGAGCGACCGGATGGGCCCGTAGATCTTCTGACTGCGGTTGCCCAGGTTCGGCATGTTCGGGCCGTCGATGACGCCGATACGCCAGCGCCGCGCGCCGTCGGGACGGAAGGAGTCGAGCACGGTGGTCATCCTCCGGTGGAGTGCTGGTCGAGGGCCGGTGCCGGGCCGAGTGGCCGCAGCAGCGCTGCCGGCAACGGCAGGGACTGCTCACCGGGGAACCGCAGCGCGATCTGCTGCTGCGACGCCGGGTCGTCGGCGGCGTCGGCCGGACCGATGGACAGGTCGAAATCCTTGGCGAGCACCACGATCTCCGGCACCGTCAGCCGGCCGACGGACTCGTCCAGCCGGGCCCGGATGCGGGAGCCGTGCCGGCGGCGGTCGGTGTACCGGGCGAGGTCATCGTCGTCGACCCAGTCGTCCCAGCCCAGCGCCCGGCAGAGCCGTTGCCACTGGTGGTCCTCCAGCAGCGCGATGACCACCCGGCCGCCGTCGGCGGCCCGCAGGGTGCCGTAGGTGGGTTCCGGGCCCGGCTCCAGCGCGGACGGTTTTGCCCGCGCCCAGGCGACGGCGGCGTCCAGCATGCTCAGGTCCAGGTAGCATCCCTGACCGGCGTGCCAGGCGGCGGTGATGGCCAGCGCGGCGGAGGTGGCGGTGGCCAGGTCCACCCAAGGCACGCCGATCCGGGTGACCTCCGACCCGCCGCCGAGGATGCCGGCCATCGCCTGCAGCGAGATGTCGTGGGTGGGATGTGCGGCCAGCGGGCCGGTCCGGCCCATGCCGCTGATCGAGCAGTACACCAGCGACGGCCGGATCCGCTGCAGCGTGGGATGGTCGCAGCCGAGTCGCTCGGTCACCCCGGGCCGGAAGCCCTCGACCAGCACGTCGTGCTCACGGACCAGCTCGTACAGCCGCTCCCGGTCCGGATCGGACTTGAGATCCAGCACCACGGAGGACTTCCCGGCGTTGACCCCGGCGAACATCTGCGGATCCAGCTGCCGGGACGCGTCCCCGGCGGGCGGCTCCACCTTGGTGACGTCCGCGCCGAGTCCGGCCAGCAGCAGGGTGGCGTAGGGCCCCGGCAGCTGCTGGCTCAGGTCCAGCACCCGCATGCCCTGCAGCGGGGCGCTCACGGGACCAGCACCGCCCGGCCGGCGACCTCCCGCTGCTCGACCGCGCGGTGCGCCGCGGCCGCCTCCTCGAGCGGGAACACCTTCGCCGGCACCGGTGTCACGGCGCCGGAGGCGACCAGCTCCACCACCTCGGCCAGGTCGCCGGCATCGGCGTGCGCGGAACCGTGGATCGTCAGCTCCTTGAGGATGGCCAGACCCGGGTCCAGCGGCAGCTGCGCCGGCTCGGTGTTGCCGATCAGCACCAGCCGGCCACGTGGGCCGAGCGAGCGCAGTGCCAGCGGGAAGGTCGGCCCGCCGGTCAGTTCCACGGCGACATCGGCGCCGCGGCGGCCGCCGAGATCCCCGACGCAGGCGCGAACCTCGCGGGCATCCGGAGACACCAGCACGGCGTCCGCGCCGAGGTCCTTCAGCGCCTGCTCCTTGCCCGGGGATCCGGTCAGCGCGACCACCTTCGCGCCGAGGTGCCGGGCGATCTGAACGGTGTGCACACCGACACCGCCGCCGGCGCCGGTGACGAGAACGATGTCGTCCTCACGGGTCCCGGCCCGGCGCAGAGCCCGGTAGCCGGTGCCCACGGCGCAGGACAGGATGGCCGCGGCGGTGTCCGGGATCGAGTCCGGCACCGGCACCACGTTCCGGGTGGTGGCGAGGACGTACTCGGCATACCCACCGGGCACGTCCTCGCCGTAGAACCCCTGCCCCTGCCGGCACAGCGTGGTCAGGCCGGCCAGGCAGTCCGGGCAGTGCCCGCACGGGATGCGCTGGACCAGCGACACCCGGCGCCCGAGCAGGTCCGCGCCGTCGCCCACATCCGGACCGACTGCCTCGACCACACCGGCGATCTCGTGACCGAGCACGGCTCGCTCGGGCGCACCCAACAGCCCGCGTCGGGCCAGCAGGTCGTGACCGCACACGCCGCACGCGAGCACCTTGATCAGCAGCTCCCCGGGCCCCGGTTCCGGGACCGGCCGGATGCCCGGCACCAGCACCTCCGGCCCGCCGGTGCCGTCCAGTTCCACGCAACGCATGTCCACTCCTCCTGCCGTACAACAGATTCCCGAGCAACTGCGTCAGCCGCGGGCGGTCTCCCGCGTCTTGTCGAGCCGCGCGGGGCGCCGCTGGTCCTGCACCGCGTCGTGTTCCAGGGTCAGGTCCCGGCCGGCGGTCTCCGGCATCAGGAAGTAGAGCACCACGAGCGAGAACAGCGCGACGCCGGCCAGGAAGAAGCCCGGCGAGAAGGTCAGCCCGGTGCCGGCGACCAGCGCCGCGGCGACGAGCGGGCCGAAGCCCGACGGCGGGCCGACGCCCAGGTTGAAGGCGAGAGAGCCGTTGGTGAGCCGGGTCCCGGCGGGGAAGATCTCGATCATGATCAGCGAGGTGTTCGCATTGATCGGGGCCTGCATGATCGCGTAGACGATCAGCGCCAGCACGATCAGCACCGCGTTGCCGGAGCCCAGCAGCAGGAAGACCGGCACCGCGAGCACCACGTGCCCGATGCAGCCGAAGATGATCGTGCGGCGGCGGCCGAACCGGTCCGACAGCCGTCCGGCGATCGGGCAGAGCACCGCGTAGATACCGAGGCCGATCGCCACCAGCAGTGCCGCCTCGGTCCGCGGCAGCTTCACCGTGGCCGTCAGGTAGTTCACGACGTACGAGGTCAGGTAGTACAGGCCGACGCCGCAGATCCAGGAGAAGCCGAAGGTGACCAGCAGCGGCCGCCAGTTGCGCAGGTCGATCGCGTCCCGCAGCCGGGCCTTCGGCCGGTCGTCCTGCTGCTCGATCTGCCGGAACACCGGGGTGTCCTCCAGCTTGCGCCGGATGTACAGGCCGAGCAGGCCGAGCGGCAGCGCGACCAGGAACGGGATCCGCCAGCCCCAGCTGTTGAGCTGTTCGGCGGTGAAGGCGAGGCCGAACCCGAGGGACAGCAGCGAGCCGCCGACGAAGCCGATCGCCGCGGCCATCGACGGGTAGCTGCCGCGCTGGCCGCGCAGCCCGGGACCGGCGGTCTCGATGAGGAACGCCGAGCTGGCGCCCCACTCACCGCCGACCGACAGGCCCTGGATGCAGCGGATGAGCACCAGCAGGATCGGCGCCCAGACACCGAGCGTGTCGTAGCCGGGCAGCAGGCCGATGGCGGCGGTGGCCAGGCTCATCATGGTGATGCTGATCGACAGCGATGCCCGCCGGCCGATCCGGTCGCCGATCAGGCCGAAGACCACGCCGCCGACCGGGCGCAGCAGGAAGGCCACACCGAACACCGCGAGCGACTGCAGCAGCTCGGTCGACGGGTCGTCGGACGGGAAGAACGTCGCGCCGATGGCGACGGCGAAGAAGCCGTACAGCGCGAACTCGAAGTACTCCAGGAAGTTCCCGATGATGCAGGCGAAGGCGATGCGACGCTGTTCGCTGCGGGAGGGGAGATGGGTGGACACTGACGGCTCCTCACCGTGATGACTGCGGTGGCAATGAGGGAGGAAAGCTCTACTGCACGAAAGCTGTACTGCACGAACCGTTCCCGAAGCGTGCGGCTCGTTCTACAACAGGTCCCAGCCGGGTCGGCCGCTGACACAGGCCTCGTAGGCCAGTGGGTCGATGGTCTGGTAGATGCCGAGCACGGTGGTCCCGTCGTCACGGGTCACCCGGCACAGGTGCTCGTCGAGACCCCTGATGCCGATCCGGGTCTCGGGCCGATGGAGGTCGAAGGTCTCGCCCTCGGTCAGGTCCGGGCCGTCGTAGGACCCCTGGTGGATGTCGCCGTCGGGGGTGCCGCCGTACATCCCGCACCGCAGGAAAGCGGTCTGCTGGCCGATCTTCTCGTAGTGCAGCCGATCGATGCTGCCGTCCCCGAAACGATAGTCGACGACCGCCTCGGTGAACACCTGGGTGTCCGGCTCGAACCGCAGCCGGCGGGTCGGCTTGAGCACCTTCTCGAATCCCTTCCGCGGGTCGCCGAACCGGTAGAACAGCCGGTCGCCCCACAGCGCCCGGTCCGGAAAGGCGACGAACGCGTTGCCGTTCGTCCCCACGTGCAGCCGGCCGCCCAGCGACATCGCCGGGCCGCCGACGCCGCGCCCGGTGCCCCAGTGCCGGTCCCGGGTACCGATCGACCCGGGCGCGAGGGTCGTTCTGCTGCCGTCGATCTCGACCCAGCCGCTGACGTCGCCGAAGGACTCGAAGCCGCTGGTGACGTCGCCGCGGCGGCCGGGTGGCAGCCCGGTGGCCGAGTTGGACAGCGGTTCGCGGAAGACCTGCCGGGTGGTGTCGGTGAACGTCAGGTCGTAGGCCACACCCTGCTCGTTCGGTTCCAGCACGAACCGCCACTCCCGCAGTCCCCGTACCACCTGCGGGGCGATCGGGCCGACGCGAAGATCGGCCCGGTCCGCGCCGAGCCGGCGGAAGCTGCGCACCGCCGAGTGCCGGCCGCGCACGTTCACCACGGCGTAGGCCTCGGCCCGGTCCAGGTTCGGGTAGAAGCTGCCGCCCGCGGCGATCAGGATGTCGCCGCCGGCGTCGTGCGCGACCATCCAGTAGCGGTCATAGGCACGGGGGTCCCCCGTCCACATCACCCGGACCGGGTCCGGGGTCTGGTGGATCAGGTGGTCGTCCAGCGGGGACAGCGGGAACTGCTCCGCGAAGTGCTCGTCGTCGATGGGCAGGCCGTTCATCACCGGCTCCTGCGTCGTCGTCGGGGTACTCATGTCGGGTCCGCCATCACCCGGGCGCGCAGGTGCGCGCCGATGGCCGCCCGCTCCGGTCCGTCGCCCAGTTCGGCGATCCGGTCGGACAGCCGTCCCCGCAACTCCTCGTTCCGGGCAGCCGCACCGGCCAGGCCCGGCGGGTCCGGCGTTTCGAGCGGCACCCCCAGAAGGGCTGCGGTACGGGCGTTGTCGTCCACCAGGAACGGCACCGCCGCGGACCAGGACCGGCCGACCTGTTCGACCAGCCGGCGGGCGTTGCGGACCAGCTCGGTCACCGCCGGACTCGCATCCGGTTCGGACTCCGCGAGCCGGAGCAGCCGGACCGCGCCCTGCAGCTGTTCGTCGATCGTCGGTCTCATGCCGGCTCCCCGGTGGCGTCGAGCAGGGTGGCCAGCACCCGGCGGGTGGGTCGGTAGGGCTCGTCGGCGCGCCCCTCGAGGAACGCCCGCAGCCCGCTCACCTGCATCACCGCGGTCTTGTAGGAGGAGAACGCCACCCACCAGGCCAGTGCGGCCCGGTCCGTGGTGATCCCGGTGGCCTGCTCGTAGTGTGCGATCAGATGCTCGGCGGTCCAGTCGTTCTCGATGGTGTGCTCGGCCGAGCGCAGCGGTTGGGTGACCCAACCCAGGTCCTCCAGCGGGTCGCCGAGGTGTGCCAGTTCCCAGTCCAGCAGCGCACTGACCCGGCCGGCGTCGACGAGGATGTTGCCCGGCTTGAAGTCGGCGTGCACCAGTACCCGTGCCGCGCACTCCGGCGCCTTCTCGGCGAGAACCGCGGCCGCGTAGTCGAGTTCGGGCCACGGCTCGAGCTGGTCCTGCCGCAGCACCGCGGTCCAGCGGTCCAGCTCGGCCCGCGCGGCCGCCGGTCCCGGATCGGGCAGCGTGCGGTCCAGGCCGAGGGCCCGGTGGTCGACGCCGTGCACCGCGGCCAGCAGGTCGCAGAAAGCCGCTGCCAGTTCCCGCTTCTCGGCGGTCGGTCGGGCCGGGTCACGCAGTACCCGGTAGTCGCAGCGGCCCGGCAATCGGCCCATGATCAGCCCCGGTCGGCCGAAGGGCTCGCCGGTGGTGTCGAGCCAGCGCGCGGTCGGTGTGGGCAGCCCGCTGCCGGCGAGACCGCGCAGCACCTCGAACTCGACGGCACGGTCGGTGTCGATCAGGCCGCCGTCCGGGTCGGTGCGCAGGATCAGTTCCTCGGTGCCGGCGGGCCCGACCAGGTCGAACAGCCAGTTGTCCCGGGACCGGCCGCTGCCGGCCCGCCGGACGTTCGTGACCCGGCCGGCGCCATCCGGCTTCCCGGCCAGGAAGTCGGTCAGCTGCCGGGTGATCCGGCCGGCCTCCCCGTCCGGTGCGGATGCGTCGGCCGTGCCCGGTGGCGCGGCGGTGGAGACGGAGCTCATGCGGCGGTTCCTTCCCGGAGCGCGGCCCGGTGACCCGGTGCCGCGACGGCGACGATGAGGGCGGCCCGCTCGGAGACGGTGCGCCCGCGCAGATCGGCGACACCGTGTTCGGTGACGACGAAGTCGACGGACGAGCGGGCGGTGGTGACGGTGCCGGGATGCAGCCGGCCGACGATCCGGGACGCCCCGCCGGAGGTGACCGACGGCAGCGCGATCACCGATCGGCCACCGGGGCAGCGCTGGGCGGCACGCAGGTACTCGGCCTGCCCGCCGATCGCGCCGACGTGACCGGCGGGCGTCTGCTCGGCGTTCACCTGACCGGTGAGGTCCACCTGCAGCGCCGAGTTCACCGCGACGAAGTCGTCGACGGTGCCAGCGGCTGCCGGGGCGAGAATGTCCGGCACCGGCCGGATGTCGACGCCGGCCTGCACGACCCAGTCGTAGAGTGCCGCGGAACCGGCCGCCTCGCTGATCGTCACCGCACCCGGGCGCAGCGCGCCGGCCCGGGCCAGCCCGAGCAGCCAGTCCCCGGCCAGCGTGGACCGGACCCCGAGATCCCGACGACCGTGCAGGGCCGCACCGATCGCGGCGGCGACGGAGGAGATCCCGAGCTGCAGGGTGGCGCCGTCCGGCACCAGCCCGGCCACGTGATTGGCGATGCGCTGCTGGACCTCTCCCGGCAGGCCGGCCGGGATCTGCGGCAGGACACGTGATGTCGGCACGGCCGCGGCGAAACCGGTCGCCGGCAGTCGCGGCGCGGTGGTGTCCGGCAGTTGGTCGTTGACCTCGGCGATCACCAGGCGGGCCCGGTCCCGGAGCTCGTAGGTGTGGTCCACGGCCAGGCCCAGGCCGTGGGTGCCGGCGGCGTCGGCCGGGCCGACCTGCACCAGCAGCACCAGGTCCCGGCCGCGGCAGGGCAGCACCCGGGCGAGATCGTCGAAGTGCGCGGGGATCACCCCGACCCGGCCGCGCAGCGGCGGCCGGCCGAGCGGCCCGAGCGCCCCGAAGGACAGCAGGGTGGTCCGGGTCGGCCGCAGCAGCGCGGTGCTGTGCGACAGCCCGACGAACACCTCGGCGCCCTCCGGGCCGTGCTCGAGCAGCTGCTCCAGCAGCGGGGTGGGTTCGCCGGTGCCCTGGGCGACCACCACCAGGTCGGTGGGACGCAGCAGCTGCACCCAGTCCGGGGCGCTCACAGCACCGCCACCGGGGTGACCGGCGCCGCGGTGGATCCGACGAGCGGCACCGGGGCGAAGACGAACAGGAAGGCGGACCGGCCGGCCGCGGCCAACGCCCCGGCCAGTGGCGCGAGCTCCAGGTTCTCGATCAGCGGGACGCCGTACCGGTGCAGCAGCACCAGATGCGCCGGGAAACCGGGGACGTCGGTCTGCTGCTCGACCGCGTAGTTGTCGGCGCCGACCAGCGCCACGTCGCGGTCGGCCAGCCACTGCGCGGCCGCCTCGTCGATCCCGGGCTCGTCGGAGAAGTGGTCCCCGGCCGCGCCGTCCGACTCCCACCAGCCGGTGCGGATCAGCACCGCGTCGCCCGGCTCCGGCGTCACCCCGGCCTCGGCGATGCCGCGCTCCAGGTCGGCGTGGGTGACGGCGGTGCGCGGCGACAGCGGCGCACCGGTGGCCGCCACCAGGTCGACCAGGATCCCGCGGGTGGTCACCGGGAAGAGGTGCTCGGCGCCGCAGCGCTGGGCACCGCGGGTGCTGCGGGTGGAGCTCGCCGGGTGCTCGTTGTAGAGGTGGTCGCCGGACCAGACGTGGGACAGCGCGTCGACGTGGGTGCCGCTGTGCGTCGGGAACTGGACGACGTCCTCGGCGAACCGGAAGCCGCCGGGACTGCGGGCACCCAGCGCGTAGTCGCCGGCGTCCCGGGTCATGTACCGGGCGGGCCCCGCGCGGTGTCCCGGGGACGGGCTGCCCGGGCCCAGCGGCTGCGCGAGCGACAGCGTGCGGCCCTCCCGGACCGTTGCCACCGCCCGTCGGGTCACCTCGGGGGTGACCAGGTGCAGGGCACCGGACTGGTCGTCCGCGCCCCAGCGTCCCCAGTTCCCGGTCACCGTCCGGCCTCCCGCTCGGCCACCAGTTCGGCGGCGCGGGACCGCAGGTCACGGCGGACCAGCTTGCCGGTGGAGGTGCGTGGCAGCTCGTCGACGATCTCGATCAGGTGCGGCACCTTGTAGCCGGCGATCCGGCTGCGCGCGTATTGCGTCAGCTCCGCCGCGAGCAGCGCCGGATCCTGTGGCACCACGAACGCCACCACCACCTCGTCCTTGGACGGGTGCGGCGCTCCGACGACCAGCACCTCGCGCACACCGGGATGGCCTGCCAGGAAGCCCTCCACCTCGGCGGGCGAGACGTTGATGCCGGAGGTCTTGATCATGTCGCCGGTGCGGTCGACGAAGGCCACCGCACCGTCCGGCTCGATCCGCAACCGGTCGCCGGTGCGGAACCAGCCGTCCGCGGTGAACGCGGCCGCGTTCGCCGCCGCGTCGCCCAGGTACCCGGGCGTCAGCCGGCCGCGAACCTGCGCCTCACCGGGCTCGCCGGCCGGCACCTCGGCGCCTTCGGCATCGACGATCCGCACCTGCACGCCGGGCAGCGGTTCCCCCTGGGAGGTGCGGCGGCGGGCAAGTGGCATCCGGTGGTCGGTGACGCAGCAGTTGCCGTAGGTCTCGGTGGAGCCGTAGATGTTGCAGATCCCCGGGATGCCGAGATCGTCGACGGCGCGGTCGATCACGTCCGGCCGGCCGATGGTCAGCCCGGTGCGCAGCGACCCGATCGCCCGCACCTGCGCGGCGTTGCCGGTGACCAGCGCATCGATCATCGTCGGCAACAGGTAGGCCGCGGTCACCCGCTCCGCGGCCAACAGTGCAGCGGCCGTCGGCGCGGTGAAGTGCTCCTGCAGCACCAGGGTCGCGCCGTGGGTGAACGTCGCCATCATCGAGTTGGCGCAGCCGTAGCTCCAGAACAACGGCGAGCCCAGCCAGACCCGGTCGGCGGCGTCGAGCCCCATCCGCTCGCCGATGTGGAACCCGTTCTCCACCAGGTGCCGGTGGCACAGCGGCACCGCCTTCGGCGCGCTGGTGGACCCGGAGGTGTAGAGGACGAAGGCCGGCTCCGCACCGCGCCCGGCAGGCTCGACGATTTCCGGGTCGCCGTGGTGCTGCTCCAGCAGCCCGTCCCAGGAGAGGGTGCCGGCGGACGGTGCGGCATCCAGCACGACCACGTGCCGCAGCGCCGGGAAACGCGCACCGGGCAAGGAGCCGCCGTCGAGTTCGGGCACCAGGGAGCGGACATCGGCCAGCAGGTCGGTGCTGCGCACCCGCGCCGGCAGCAGCAGCACCGACGCCCCGGACGAGCGCAGCAGGTGCTCGAGGTCGTAGGCCTTGGCCCAGGTGTTGAAGGCGTCGACGCGGGCACCGCAGCGCATGGCGCCGACGGCGGCCGGGATCCAGTCCGCGGTGTTCGGCGCCATCAGCGCGACGACGTCGCCCTCGTCCACCCCGAGTGCCCGCAGTGCCTTGGCCGCGTCCCGGGTCCGGGCACCCAGCTCCGCGTACGTCATCCGCACGTCTCCGGCGACCACGGCCTCGTGGTCCGGGGCGGACGACGCGGCCAGCGCGTCGATCAGCTCCGGCAGGGTGGCCGCCGGTGGCGGCGTGGCTGCTGTGGTCACGGCTCGGTCGTCGTCCATGACGACACTCAACTCCGGCACCTCGTCGGGCCTCCTCACTGCTTCTCCGCCTCTTCCACAATCTCGAAGCGGCCTTCGCAAATTCGAATCTAGGACTGTCGACCGGATCCGTCAATGCCCGCGCCGCGACCGTCCTTCCGAAGACCGCTTCGTGATGTCGGAGGATCCTCGATACCCTCGGGGGGCACCGGGAGGCGCCGGCCGGGCCGTGGAGGGGCGTGGGATGAGCACGATCGACAGGTACGCCCGGACGTTCGACGTGCTCGAACTCCTCATCGGGCGGCCGGACGGGCTCACCGCCACCGAGATCAGCAAGCGCCTCGGACTGCCGCTGAGCAGCAGCCACAACCTGCTGCAGCGGATGGTCACCGCCGAGGTGGTGACCCTGGCCGACGACCTGCGGTACTCGCTCGGACCGCGGGCCGTGCAGCTCGGCATCCGGATCGTCGACGGCCTGGAGGTGCGCGCGATCGCCCGCCGGCACCTGCTGGAGCTGGCCCGGGTCACCGGTGACGACATCTATCTGGCCGTGCCGTTCGGCCGCCGGGTCGCCTACGTCGACCGCTTCCCCGGCACCCAGCCGGTCACCGTCGACATCCGTCTCGGCCAGTCGCTGTACCTGCACGCGACCTCGGTCGGGAAGCTGTTCGCCGCGCACGACCGGCAGCTGCGGCGGCGGCTGTTCTCCCAGGAGCGGCCGCAGCTGACCTCGCACACGCTGACCACCGAGGCCGAGCTGGAGGCGGAGCTGGCCCGCATCGTGCAGCAGGGGCACGCGATCAGCCGCGAGGAAGCCATCATCGGCGTGGTCGGCATCGCGGTCCCCATCCGCGACGACCGGGGAGCCCTGGTCGCGGCGATCCACATCTCCGCGCTGAGCAACCGGATGGACGACGCCGTGGAGGCCGACCTGCTGGCCGCCGCCCGGACCGCCGGCCGGTTGATCGAACGGGACCTGGGCCGGCTGCACGACACCGGGTCCGTCGACGGCCCGGCCGGCATCGACTCCCGCGCTGCCGGCTGAGCCCGCTGCCGCGGATCAGCGCAGGTACCGCGCCACCGGACCGGCGGTCACCAGCCCGCTGCCGGCCGCGATCTCGGCCGCCGCCGGCGCCAGTGCCGTCCGGGCACGCGCGAGAAGAACGGTGTCGCCGACGATGTCGGCGGCCGCGGCGGCCAGGCACCAGAGCACCTCGAGCGGCAGACCGGGGTCCGGATCCGGGAGGTGAGCGAGGGCGGCGGCCGCGCTGTCGGGTTGGCCCTGCGCCAGCAGCAGGTGCGGGGTGATCCACGGCCGGTACGGCCCCGGGTCCAGCTCGCCGACCGACGCCTCCACCGGCAACCCATGTGCGAGGGACAGCGAGACCAGTTGCAGCGCCAGCAATCCGCGCGACACCCCGGGCATCCCGGTCAGCTCGAGCCGGGCGGCCAACTCGCGGAACGACTGCTGCGACCGCGCCACCGGCCGGTCCGGCACCGCGGCCACGATCCGGAAACCGTCGGTGAACAACCGGACCAGCGGGCGCTCGTGCTCCGACCCGAGCCGGTCCGCCTCGTCCGCGTGCTGGCCGGCGGCGCCGGGGTCGCCGAGCGCGGTCAGGGCCTGCATCCGCACCAGATGACCCAGCACATGATGGTTCGGCAGGTCGTGCCGTGCGGCGAGAGTGACGAGCTCGGCGCCGATCTCGTCGCGCTCACGCGCCAGGCCGGCCCGTCCGTAGGACTGCAGGTACCGCCCGGACAGGGCGAAGGCGAGCAGCGCCGGGTCCTGCAGCTCCCTGGCCAGCGACTCCGCACGGGTCGCTGCCTCCGGGCCGCGCGGTCCCGGCACCCCGCGCAGCTCGATCGCCGCGGTCGCCAGCAGCCGCGCGCGCAACGCCGGATGGCGGTCACCGAGCCCGTCCAGTGCCTGCATCGCCGCGGTGGCGATACGGCGGGCGAGGTCCGGGTCGTCCGAGGTGGTCCACGCACCAGGCACGTCGAAGCCGCCGATCACCCGCGCGGCGAGCACGGGATCACCGGTGGCCGTTGCGGTCTCGATGGCGGTCCAGCGTTGCTCGCGCGCCGCGGCCAGCCCGTCGGCGCCGGTCACCGCCAGGGTGCGCAGCAGGCCGAGGGTGCCCTCCCACCGGGACCGACCACCGGCCGACCGGAGGCTCTCCGCCGCCCTGTCGAACGCCCGGTCCGCCGGCGTCGGCTTGAGATGTGCTGCCCGCTGCAGGATGTCGGTGTACAGCGCATCGATCTCCGGTCCCGGGTCCAGCCCCAGCTCGTCCGCCAGCCGGTGCCGGGCGCGGTCCAGCACGGCCAGTGCGTCGCCACGCCGGTCGGCGCGGTACAGCGCGGTGGCCAGTAGCCGCCATCCCGTCTCCCGCCAGGGGTTCTCGTCGACGAACGGGTCCAGGTCGCGGATCGCGCCGGACACGTCGCCGGTGTCGAGCCGGGCCCGGGCCAGCTGCTGCACGGCATCGGCCCGCAGCTCCGACAGCCGACGGCGCTCGGCCGACAGCCGGGCGGAGTGGTCGAACCCGGCGTAGGCCGGTCCGCGCCACCGGCGCAGCACCGCCGGCAACCGCGCGACCACCTCCTGCGGGTCGTTGCCGATCCCACCCAGTGCCGCCTCGACCGCCCAGGCATCGACATCCGCGGTCGGCAACCGGAGCGCATAACCGCCGCCCTCGGTGACCAGCACGACCGGCGCCGTGCGCGGCGCACGGTCCGGTTCCAGCGCACGGCGCAGTGCCGCGACGAAGGTGCGGACCGCCGCGACCGCACCGTCGGGTGGGTCCGCCGGCCACAGCTCGTCGACCAGGGTCGTCGAGGACACGGCGCGGCCGCCCGCCGCCACCAGCAGCGCCAGCAGTTCCCGGTGCCGGGGGCCGCGCAGGTCGATGTCCGCGCCGGTGGCATCCTGCGCGATGACCGGCCCGAGCACCCCGACGACCGGCGTCACCAGTGCCTGACCAGCGTGCTCATCGACCGCTCATCCGCCGTCGGCAGGCTGGTCCCATGACTGCAACCCCACAGATCCCCGGATTCGACACCGTCGACGTGCCGGTGGCCGACGGAGTCTCGCTGCACGCCGCGGTCGGCGGCACCGGCACGTCCGGCACGCCGATCGTGCTGCTGCACGGCTTCCCGCAGACCCACCTGATGTGGCGGCACGTCGCCCCGGCGCTGGCCGCGGAGCACCCGGTGATCTGCCCCGACCTGCGCGGCTACGGGGACAGCGACAAGCCGGCGGAGGCCGGGCCGGACACCTACAGCAAGCGGACGATGGCCGCCGACGTGGTGGCACTGGCCGCTGCGCTGGGCCACGACCGGTTCGCGTTGGCCGGCCATGACCGCGGCGCGCTGGTCGCGATCCGCGCCGGGCTGGACCACCCCGGGACGGTGAGTCACCTGCTGTCCCTCGACGTGCTGCCCACCCTCGACATGTGGGACATCCTGCACGGCGCGCCGGCTGCGGTCGCCTGGCACCTCTACCTGATGGCGCAGCCGCCCGGATTGCCGGAGCGGATGATCGCCACCACCGCGGACGAGTTCTTCGGCTCCTTCATCGACGGCTGGATCGCCGATCCGGCCGCGATCCCGGCGGACGTCCGCGAGCGCTACCTGACGGCGTCCCGCGAGGCGGTCACGTCGATCGTGGCGGACTACCGGGCGTCGGCCGGGATCGACCTGGAGCAGGACACGGCGGACCGGGCGGCCGGCCGCACGTTGCAGCTGCCGGTCACGGTGCTGCAGCAGGACTGGGGGACGCAGCTCGGGTTCGACCCGGTCGCGCTCTGGGGTGCGTGGGCGCCGGATCTGCGGCACCGGCTGGTCAAGACCGGTCACTTCATGGCCGAGGAGGCCCCGGACCTGGTGGTCGAGGAGATCCGCGCGCTCGTCAGCCGGTGATCAGCAGGCCGAGCCAGACCGCCGCGCTGCCCAGCACCAGGGTGCCGACCACGTTCAGCACCGCCGACCACCGGGGGCCGCGCTCGGCCAGCCGGACCGTCTCGAAGGAGAAGGTGGAGTAGGTGGTGAGGGCGCCGCAGAAGCCGGTGGCCAGCAGCAGCACGGCCCAGGACGGCAGCGCGGCCCCGGCGACCAGGCCGAGGACGAGGCAGCCGAGAGTGTTGACGGCCATCGTGCCGAGCGGGAACCCGCTGCCGGTCACCGTCTGCACCACCCGGTCCAGCAGGTACCGCAGCGGCGCCCCGATCGCCGCGCCGGCCACCACCAGCAGCACGTTCACCGGTGCCCCACCGCCCGGCGGGTGAGCACCAGCCCGGCCCAGGTGCCGAACAACGCGCCGGCCAAGGTGCCGACCAGGTAGCCGGCGGCCGCACCCGGGTGCCCGCCCTCGACCAGCCGGTGCACGTCCAGGGCATACGTCGAGAAGGTGGTGTACCCGCCCAGCACGCCGGTGCCGAGCAGCGGCCGCAGCAGCCGGTGGGCACCCGGTCGCTCGACGACCAGCACCATCAGCACACCGATCAGCAGGCTGCCGCTGACGTTGATGACCAGCACGTCCCACGGGATCGTGCCGGGCGCCGCCGGCCACAGCAGGCCGATCCCGTACCGCGCGAGCGCGCCGACCGCGCCACCCAGGGCCACCGCGCCGAGCACCGAGCCGTGCCGCCGGCGCAGTTCGGCTCGCTGCCGGGGGTCGCGCAGGTCGACGTCGGCGTCGACCGGCTCGACCAGCCTCCAGAACGTTCGCGGCACCCGGGCATCCTGGCACCCGGACCGCAGAAACCCGGCGCACACTGGGCGACGCGCACAGGTGCGCGGAGTCGAGGAGGCGGCATGTCGGGGATCGCAGCGTGGTTGACGGTGGGCGACGCGTCGGCGGCGGTCGCCTTCTACGGCACGGCCTTCGGCGCGGCGGTGGTGCACCGCACCGAGATCGACGGGCAGGTGATCGTCGCGCGGCTGTCGCTGGCCGGGTCGGAGTTCTGGGTGCAGCAGGACGACGGGGTCGACCCGGCGGCCCGGGCGCCGCAGGCGGTCGCGGCGGTCCGGATGATCGTGAGCAACGACGATCCGGACGACGCCTTCGCCCGGGCGGTGGCGACGGGGGCCATCGCGGTCGCCGACCCGCACACCGAGCACGGCTGGCGCACCGGCCGGGTGCGCGACCCGTTCGGCCACGAGTGGGAACTGTCCCGGGAGCTGTGATCCCCGGTCAGCGGGCGAGCCCGGCGACCAGCACCCCGGCCATCAGTCGCGGGTCGTAGCGCGGGTCGCCGGCGCCCATGCAGAGGTTGCCGACGGCGAACATCAGCACCAGCGGCTCGATGTCCCCGCGGATCTGGCCTGCGCCCACCGCCGCGTCCAGCAGTTGCCCGCACACCGGGACCAGCTGCTCCAGGAACCAGGCGTGCAGGGTGCGGAATCCGGCGTCGTCGGACTGCATCGCCTCGGCGAGACCGTGCTTGGTGACCAGGAAGTCGACGAACAGGTCGATCCACCCGGCCAGCGCCTGATGCGGCGTGTCGGCGGAGGCGAGCAGTTCCGGCCCGGCCTCGACGCAGGCCTGCACCTGGTGCTTGTAGACGGCGACGACCAGGTCGGCCCGGGTCGGGAAGTGCCGGTAGATGGTGCCGACCCCGACCCCGGCCCGCTTCGCGATGTCCCGGACCGGCGCGGACACCCCGGCGGCGACGAAGGCGGCGGCCGCGGCGTCCAGCAGGGTGCGCTCGTTGCGCACCGCATCCGCGCGCCGGCGCGGGACGTCCTCGGGCACAGCCGACCGACCTCCTTGCTAAACGGAACACGGTTCCGTATGTTCGATAGCGGAACTTGGTTCCGCTTCCCCAGGATGCCAGATCACCAGGGGCAGCGGAACCGACACCCACCATCAGAGGAGGACCCGCCATGCAGTACCGCACGTTGGGCCGCACCGGGGTGCAGGTCAGCACCTTTGCGCTGGGCGCGATGAACTTCGGTGCGATCGGCCGCACCACCCAGGACGAGGCCACCGCCATCGTCGACGCCGCGCTGGAGGCCGGCATCAACCTGATCGACACCGCCGACGCCTACGGCGACGGGGAGTCGGAGGAGATGGTCGGCCGCGCACTCGCCGGCCGCCGCGACGACGTCGTACTGGCCACGAAGGCCTACCTGCCGATGGGCGACGAACGGAACCACCGCGGCAGTTCGCGCCGCTGGCTGGTGCGCGAGCTCGAGGACAGCCTGCGCCGGCTGGCCGTCGACCACGTCGACCTCTACCAGGTGCACCGCTGGGACACGGAGACCAGCGACGAGGAGACACTGTCGGCGCTCACCGACCTGCAGCGGGCCGGCAAGATCCGCTACTTCGGCTCGTCCACCTTCCCGGCGCACCGCATCGTGCAGGCGCAGTGGACGGCGCAGGACCGGCGGCTCGGGCGCTACGTCACCGAGCAGCCGCCGTACTCGATCCTGCAGCGCGGCATCGAGACCCACGTCCTGCCGGTCACCCAGGAGTACGGCATGGGCGTGCTGGCCTGGAGCCCGCTCGCCTCCGGCTGGCTGTCCGGGGCGGTGCGGCAGGACCGGGAGATCAGCACCCACCGCTCGGTGATCCTGCCCGGCCGCTTCGACCTGACCACCCCGTCGAACCGGGCCCGGATGGCGGCGGTCGAGCAGCTGACCACGGTGGCAGAGAAGGCCGGTCTCTCGCTGATCCAGCTCGCCCTCGGCTTCGTCACCGCGCACCCCGGGGTGACGTCGGCGCTGCTCGGGCCGCGCACGGTGGACCACCTGGTCTCCCAGCTCGCCGCCGCCGACGTGGTACTGCCCACCGACGTGCTGGATGCGATCGACGGGATCGTCGCCCCCGGCACCGATCTCGCACCGGAGGAGAAGTTCGACACCCCGCCGTCGCTGCTCGACCCGGCCCTGCGCCGGCGACGGGCGGCCTGACATGGCCCGCGTGAGCCTGGGAATCATGACCCCGCCGGCCCAGGTCGGCTACGACGAGATCCTGCGCGTCTGGCAGGAGGCCGACGGCATCCCGGTCATCGAGCACGCCTGGCTCTTCGACCATCTGATCCCGATCTTCGGTGACCCGGACGGTCCCGTCCTCGAGGGCTGGACCACCCTGGCCGCGCTCGCCGCGAGCACCACCCGGCTGCGGATGGGCCTGCTCGTCAGTGCGAACCGGGTCCGGCCACCGGCCCTGCTGGCCCGGATGGCGGCGACGGTCGACGTCATCTCCGGCGGCCGGCTCGACTTCGGCATCGGGGTCGGGTCCCGGCCGGACGCGCCGATCGCCCGGCGGGAGTACGCGGCACACGGCCTGCCGTTCGTTCCGGTCGCGGAGGCGGTGGCCGCCTTCACCGAGGCGGTGCCGGCCATCCGCCGGCTGTGGACCGAGGAGCAGCCGTTCGACCTGGACGGGAAGTACGTGCAGCTCAAGGATGCCTACTGCAACCCGAAACCGGTGCAGCGGCCGGGTCCGCCGATCGTCATCGGCGGCCGGTCGGCGCCGGTGCTGCGGGTGGTCGCGGAGCACGCTGACATCTGGAACATGCCGGGCGGATCGATGCAGGACGCGGACGACCGCAGTGCCCTGCTGGACCGGTACTGCGAGCGGATCGGCCGGAACCCCGCGGAGATCACCCGGTCCCTGCCCATCGGCGTCTCCTACGACCGGCCGGACACCACCCGCGCCGCCATCGCCGAGGCGATCGAGCACGGGTTCACCCACCTCGTGCTGTCCCTGCCCTCGCCGTACCCGCCGGAGGTCGCCGCCTGGGTGGCCACCGAGCTCGCCCCGGCCGCGGGTCTCTGACGGGCCCGACGATCGGTGGACGGTGCCTCCACCGACGCACCCACCGGTCGTCGGATACCCGGGAGTGCACCGCGGCAGCAGGATTGTTCTCAGCAGCACGGCCTGGAAAACCGGAGCTGCGGCTCGGCTCTCCGGATACTCCCGACTCTCCGGAGGCACCGGCCCGGTCCCACCCCGACGGGACCGGGCCGCGGGCCGGGGAGATCCTGGAGCCGGGAAGCCGGGGACATCAAGATTTGTCCGTTCTCACCGACCGTGCCCGCGTCCGGCCACCCGGCGGCGTGACACCGGCCGTCCGCCACCCGATCCGGGCACCGGATCGGCGACCCGGGCGACATCCGGACCGCCGGTCGGTGGCACCACCGGAGCCTCTCTCCCACCGATGATCCGCGGGAGCCCGTCGCCGTCCGTCCCTCCGCTCCCCCGTTCGGGCACCCGGTCCTGTCAACGGCGTCCGGCGTCACCCCACGTCCGGTCGTCATCACGACGATCAGGTGTGACGGACGCCCGCCACAGTCGAATGTCCCACGTTGTCATCACTGTCTGTGATAGTCCTTCTGACCACGGAAAGTAGCCGTTCTGCGAGTTCACCGTCGCCGAAGGACCGCGGCGACCTGTCCTCGAGCGGCCCTCTGCACCCGTCGAGCCCGCTACGCAGCGTCGATCGAATCGCTACTCACTGCTACACAACGTCACGGTGAGCTCCACCCGGTCTGAGGACTGCTTCGCGACGTTCTGCCTGATAAACCTATGTGGCCACCCCAGGAACCCACAGGAGACCAGTCAGATGCGCGCCCTTCGCCTTCCCGCAGTCCTCGCCACCGCGTGCGCCGCCGCCGCGGTCGCCCTGTTCTCCGCGCCGGCCATGGCCAGTGCCGCGGGGCCGGTCGATTACGTCGCTCTCGGTGACTCCTACTCGTCGGGAACAGGAGCGGGGGCGTACACGAACAGTAGTTGTCAGCGGACCAACGCCGCGTACCCGGCGCTGTACGCCTCGGCCGCCAAGGTCGCATCGTTCAGCTTCGTCGCCTGCGGTGGTGCCACCACCTCGACCGTCTCCACCAAGCAGCTCGGCACCCTCACCGCCGCCACCGACCTGGTCACCATCACCGTCGGCGGCAACGACATCGGCTTCGGCAACGCAATGACCACCTGCACCCTGCAGAGCCCGGCCGCCTGCGCCACCGCGGTGAACAAGTCCACCGCCACCGCCACCAAGTCGCTGCCGGCCAAGCTGGACGCCATCTACGCCAAGATCAAGGCCAAGGCCCCCAACGCGAAGCTCGTCGTCCTCGGCTACCCGGAGCTCTACCCGGCCACCCCGAAGGGCATGTGCGGCTTCATGCAGGCCCCCTCGCAGGTCACCCTGAACAACGCCACCGTGATCCTGAACGGCGTGCTGGCCGCTGCCGCGGCGCGCGCCGGCGCCACCTACGCGGACGTCACCGAGGACTTCGACGGCCACGAGCTGTGCTCCACCAGCACGGCTTTCGTCACCGGCATCAACTTTGCCGCGATCGGCTCCTCGTACCACCCGACGGCGGCCGGCCAGAAGTCCGGCTACCTGGCCGGTCTCGTCGGCGCCATCGGCTGAGTACCTGCACGAGAAGAGGTCTCGCGGCCCGCTCCGGGAATCACTCCCCGGGGCGGGCCGTGTTCGTGTCGTCGTCGGACCGGTGCTCGGGGTGTGCGGGGTGTGCGGGGTGTTCTGGGCCCATCAGCGTCGCCATCAGGGACGGTCGCTCGGGCGGCAGCCCGTCGTCCGGCTCGATCTCGTGGACAGCGCCGGAGGTGAGCACCGGCGGCACCACGGCGACCGGCACGTCGACACCCGCCGGGGCGGGCGCCGCGATCTGCGGGTCCGGGGCGCCGGCGAAGAAGTCCCGCACCCGGTTCCACCGCCGGTCGTAATCGGGGCCGAACCGCCGGCGCGACCGGCGCATCCGGCGGCTGCCCGGTGGGTAGAAGCGGCGCGCCCACCACGAGGTCGGCTTCGCCAGCCGGAGGGTGCCGACAAGGGTCAGCGGGCTGAAGACGACACCGATCACCCCGGTCATCACCTTGCCCTTGAGCAGGCAGATCACGCTCAGCGCGAGCAGCACGAGCAGGGACGCCACGGAGGCCCACCAGCCGCCGGTGCCGACCTCACCGGAGATGAAGTCGGCGCCGCCGATCAGGAAACCGATCATGCAGAGCACGCAGAAGATGGCGTCGACGGACTGCCGGCCCTCCGGGCTCCAGTAGACGTCGTCGAGGTGCAGCCAGAGGGCGAACTCGTCGAAGGCCAGGCTGAGGCCGATGCCGAAGACGAAGGCCGCCACGTTGCGGCCTACTCCCTCCGGCGTCGTGGCGAAGACCAGGATCCCGGTGATCGCCATGAGCAGAATCCCGAACACCTGGTGGTGCAGGTGGATGCCACCGATGTTGATGTCCTTGAGCAGACCGCCCTGACCGGCCGCCTCCGTGGGGTCCCCGTTCGCGGCGGCCAGCGCCGCCGCCCGCTGCTTGGTCCGGATCCGGCGCGTGACGAAACGGGTCAGCAGGAAGGTCAGCAGCACGGCGATGAACATCCACATCACCGGGCGCAGGACGACGTCGTCACCGATCCTGATCTCGACAGTGACGGCCGCCCGGTTCATCGCCCGCCGACCTCCCTGCAGGCCGGGATCCGCGCCGTCGGGGTCCTCGCCGTCGCGCCGGCCAGTGCCGGGACCGTGGGCGAGGGGACCACGATCACGTTGAACAGCTTGTCCAGCGCCTCCTCGACCTCCGCCTTCCAGCCGAGACCCGAGGCCAGCTCGAACCGCAGCCGCGGGTAGCGGTGGTGCGGCGCGACGTCGGTGAAGCCGATGGTCCGCAGGAACGGCGCCGGCAGCAGGCAGGTCGGGTGCTTGGGCCGGCGCAGCGACCGGCGGGTGTCCTCGACCCCGAACGCCTCGATGGCGCGGACGCCGCGCCGGGTCAGCCCAGCGATCACCCCGGTCATCAGGTAGCGGGCGAGGCCCTGCCCGGCGTACTCCGGCAGGATCCGGGCGACAGTCAGCAGCACGGCATCCGGGGACACCGGGGAGGTCGGGAAGTCCGTCGCGCCGGGGACAGCCGTGGGCGGGGCGAAGAGTGCGAAGCCGGCCGGCTTGTCGTCGACGGTGACCAGCTGACCGGCGGAACCCCAGGTCAGCATGACCCCGGACAGCCAGACCTCCTTCTCGAAGGCCCGGTCGCCGGACTCCAGCCGCTCCCCCTCACCGTGCGGCAGCTCCCACGCGACGCAGGACCGGCACGGCTCCGGGAGGTCGGAGACCGAGGACATCGACAGTGGCACCAACGCGCGCGTCACAGCCGGGAACCACTCCTGTCACCTCGGGTCGCCCCCACCGGGCACTCCGGCGTGGACGGTCCCAGGGTACTGGCGCCCCCTCGTCGCCGTCGGGCTCCGCCACCCCGGACGTGGCCGAGCGCGTGCGCGGAAAGGTGGGCCGGACCTCGTCCCGACGAGCATGCCCGTCCGTTCCGACCAGATCCGTTGCCACCAGCCACGCCCGACGTGGCCCACCGCACCCGATCCGTCGGCAGCACCGCCGACGCAGGAGTCCGGGCCACCCGAGCCTCCCGACCACCGAGGCCCCGCTCCGATCGGTTGCCACCAGCCACGCCCGACGTGGCCCACCGCACCGGACTCGCCAGCAGGGGTCCCACAAGGATCGGCAGCCCGATCACGCCGAGGCTGCCCCTCCCCCCCGGTCCGGACACATTCCCGACCGCCGCCAAGGCGCTGGAACAGGGCTTTGTGGATACCGAGGAACTACTTGCCCATCGCGGCGTCGGGTGCGGAACAGTTCGCCGATGGGGCGGAACGGGATCGAGAAGCGGCTGCATCGGCAGGACGGGGTCATCCACCGGGATCAGGTGATCAGCGCCGGCGGGACATCGCGGCAGATCGAGCTCGCGGTCGAGCGGCGTGAGTGGATCCGGGTGCTCCCCGGCGTCTACCGGGCCATCGCCTTCCCTGAATCGGTCAGGTCCCGGATCCGCGCTGCCGCGCTGTGGAGCGGCGATGGCAGCGCGGTTGCGGGTTGGGCAGCCGCCTGGTGGTGGCAGGTCACGACCGACGAGCCACCGGAGGTCGAGATCCACATCGCGAGGAACCGAGGCCTGCGTGCCCGTCCGGGGATCCGCCTTGTCAAGCGCGAACCGCTGGACGACGAGCTGGTCCGGCATAGCGGTCTCCTCGTGATGGACCGGGTCTCCGCCGTGATCCAGGCAGCAGTCGCCATGGGAGCGGGCGGCCTGCAACTGCTCGACCGACAGCTGCAGAAGGCAGTGATCACCATCGACGACCTCGAGCACTACATCCAGCGGCACCGGCACGAGCGGGGGAACCACGGTGTCCGACGCCTCATGGCCGTCGCCCGGGACGGTGCGGCCGCCGAGTCAGAGCGCCGGTGCATGCGCATCCTCCGCTCGGCAGGGATCACGGGGTGGCAGACGGGATTCGAGATCCCGGTCGCCGGGCGGGTCTACCACCCTGATCTCGCCTTTCCGCGGGAACGGGTGTTGATCGAGATCGACGGACTCGCCTGGCACACCGATCCCGACCGTTTCCGGATCGACCGCAGACGGCAGAACGATCTCGTCATCCTCGGTTGGACCGTCCTGCGTTTCACCTGGTACGACCTCGAGCACGCACCGGAGACGGTCGTACGGTCCGTGCGAGCTGCACTCGCATCCGGCCGACCCCGCCCCTGACTGATCCGTTGCCACCAGCCACGCCCGACGTGGCCCACCGCACCCGATCCGTCGGCCGCACCACCGACGCAGGAGTCCGGGCCGCCCCGAGCCTCCCGACCACCGAGGTCCACGCTCCGATCCGTTGCCACCAGCCACGCCCGACGTGGCCCACCGCATCCGATCCGTCGGAACCACCACCGAGGGCTCCCGGACGTGGCCGAGCGCACCCACACCGACGGCCGGAGCAGGACTAGTTTTCTTTAGGTGACCGAACATTCTTTCCGGGACCTGCGGCCGATCGCCGTGCCCGCGTACGGTCCCACGCTGCTCGGGTCGGTGGGCAGCGGCGCGATCATGCCGGTCATCGCGCTGACCGCGGCCGACCTGGGCGGCAGCGTCGGCACCGCGGCGTTCGTGGTGGCCCTGCTGGGCATCGGGCTGGTGCTGGCGGACCTGCCGGCCGGCGCCATCGCCGCCCGGTTCGGCGAGAAGACGACGCTGCTGCTGGCCTCCGCGCTGGAGTTCGTCGGCGGGCTCGGCGCCCTGCTGGCGAAGAACGTCGCAGTGCTCGGCGCCTCGATCCTGCTGGTCGGCTTCTCGGCGGCGGCGTTCGGGCTGGCCCGGCAGTCGTACCTGACCGCCGCCGTCCCGGTGGACCTGCGGGCCCGGGCGCTGTCCACCCTCGGCGGGGTGTACCGGATCGGCATGTTCCTCGGGCCGTTCGTCGGCGCGCTGGTCATCTCGCACACCGGCATCCAGGGCGCCTACCTGGTCGACATGGTCGCCTCGGTCGGCGCCTTCCTGCTGGTGCTGTTCTCCCGGGACATCACCGCTGATGCTCCTGGTGATCCGGCTCGTGCAGTGGCAGCGGTGCCGGAGAAGCCGGAGCCGGTGCTGCGCGCACTGTTCCGGCACCGACGGATCCTCGGCACGCTCGGCGTCGGGGTGCTGTTCCTGTCGGTGTCCCGCGCCTGCCGAATGGCCATCGTCCCGCTGTGGGCCGCCTCGATCGGGCTGGACGCCGCGCACGCCTCGCTGGTGTTCGGCATCGCCGGCGCCGCCGACATGCTGCTCTTCTACCCCGCCGGTGCGCTGATGGACCGCAAGGGGCGGCTGGTCGTCGCCTTCCCGAGCATGATCATCCTCGGCGTCGGGATGATCCTCGTGGTGTTCACCTCGGGGTTCACCTCGCTGCTGCTGGTGGCGATGCTGCTGGGCTTCGGCAACGGCATCGGCGCCGGGCTGATCATGACCCTCGGCGCGGATGCGGCCCCGGCCGTCGGCCGCCCGCAGTTCCTGGCGGGTTGGCGGCTGATGTCCGACGCCGGCAACGCCGCCGGCCCGCTGCTGATCTCCGGCATCGCGCTGTTCGCCCCGCTCGCCGCGGCGTCGATCGTGATCGCGGTGATCTCCTTCGTCGGCGCCGAGTGGCTGCGCCACTGGATCCCGCGCTACGACCCGGTCAGCGCCGCCACCCTCGGCCGCCGCCGCGCGGATTGAGTTTCCGCTGGTCCGGCCGGGCGGCTTAGACTCCGGATCACCGCCAGGGCACCGATGCGTTCGTCGCGCGTCCTGGTGTCGGCGGGGCACCGTGCCCGGCCACCGAGGAGGACCGAGGAAGCGATGACCGGGAACAGCCTGGATCGACACATGCCCCTGTATGCGCAGCGCACCGCTGGCATGCGGGCCTCGGCAGTGCGGTCGCTGTTCGCAGTCGCCAACCGGCCGGAGGTCGTCTCCCTCGCCGGCGGCATGCCGTACCTCGCCTCCCTCCCGCTGGAGCAGCTGTCCGCGGAGGTCGGCCGACTGGTCGCGGAGGACGGCCTGGTCGCCCTGCAGTACGGATCGGGCCAGGGCATCGCGGAGCTGCGCGAGCAGATCTGCCAGGTGATGGCGCTCGAGGGCATCTCCGCGCACCCGGACGACGTGACGGTGACCGTCGGTTCCCAGATGGCACTGGACCTGGTCACCCGGGTCTTCTGCGACCCGGGCGACGTCATCCTGGCCGAGGCCCCCTCGTACGTCGGCGCTCTCACCACGTTCACCGCGTACCAGGCGGACGTCGTGCACATCGCGATGGACGACCACGGGCTGATCCCGGAGGCGGTGGCGGCGGCCATCGTCGCGGTCCGCGAATCCGGCCGCCGGATCAAGTTCCTCTACACGATCCCGAACTTCCACAACCCGGCCGGCGTCACCATGTCCGACGAACGGCGGGTGGAGATCGCTCGCATCTGCCGTGACGCCGGGGTCCCGATCCTGGAGGACAACCCTTACGGACTCCTGGGTTTCGACGACAAGGTGCACCGCGCGATCCGCGCCGACGACGCCGAGAACGTCATCTACCTCGGCTCGTTCTCCAAGACGTTCGCGCCGGGTCTGCGGGTCGGCTGGGTGCTGGCGCCGCACGCCGTCCGGGAGAAGATCGTGCTGGCCAACGAGGGATCCACGCTGAACCCGCCGGTGTTCAACCAGATGGTCGTGTCGCGCTACCTGTCGAACTTCGACTGGCAGAGCCAGGTCAAGGCGTACCGGCACACCTACGCCGAGCGCCGGGACGCGATGATCGGCGCCCTGCGCACGCACATGCCCGAGGGCACCACCTGGACCTACCCGGAAGGCGGGTTCTACGTGTGGGTGACCCTCCCGGAGGGCTTCGACGCGGCGGCGATGCTGCCCCGTGCGGTCACCGCCCGGGTCGCCTACGTCCCCGGGACCGCCTTCTACTCCGACGGTTTCGGGTCCCGGCAGATGCGGTTGTCGTTCTGCTACCCGACGCCGGAGCGGATCGTCGAAGGTGTGCGGCGACTGGCCGGCGTGCTGGAGAACGAGCTCGAGGTGATGCGCACGTTCGGCGCACCGCTCACCCGGCAGCAGCTGCGCGGGCCGTCCTCGCCCTCGCCCGACACCGCCTGATCCGTCCCTGATCCTTTGCAGCAGAAGCAGTTCCGGAAGATCCAGGAGTAGAAGCTGTGTCCGATCGTCACGTCCTCGTCCTCGCCGGTGGTCTCACCCACGAGCGTGAGGTGTCGCTGCGCTCCGGTTCCCGACTGGCGGAATCGCTGCGCCGGCAGGGCGTGGACGTGACGCTGCGGGATGCGGACGCGTCGCTGTTGCCGTGGCTGGTCCAGCACCGGCCGGATGCCGCGGTGATCGCCCTGCACGGCGGTCGTGGTGAGAACGGAGCCGTGCACGGTGTACTGGAGATGGCGGGCGTGCCGTTCGTCGGCACCGCCGCGCACGAGTGCCGACTGGCCTGGGACAAGCCGACCGCCAAGACCATGATGCACCGCGCCGGATTCCTCACCCCGAACTGGATGACACTGGCACACAACACCTTCCGTGACCTCGGTGCGGGCGCGCTGATCGACAGCCTGGCGCACCATCTCGGGATGCCGTTGATGCTGAAGCCGTACCAGGGCGGGTCCGCGCTCGGCGCCACCAAGGTGACCGATGCCGCCGAGGTGCCGGGTGCGCTGGTGCAGGCGTTCGCCTACGGCGACGTGGTGCTGGTCGAGCAGTTCGTCACCGGCACCGAGGTGTCCGTCACGGTGATCGACACCGACTCCGGCCCGCGGGCCCTGCCGGCGGTCGAGATCGTGCCGGACAGCGGGGTGTTCGACTACGAGTCCCGTTACACCGCGGGCCTCACCACCTACTTCACCCCCGCCCGGCTCTCCGACGAGAGTGCGGCCGCAGCCGCCGATCTGGCCATCGGCGCGCACCGCGAGCTCGGACTGCGCGACGTCTCCCGCACCGACGCCATCGTCGACGCCGACGGTCGGGTCCACTTCCTCGAGGTCAATGTCTCCCCCGGCCTCACCGAGACCTCCATGCTCCCCATGGCCGTCGAGGCCGCCGGCGAGGACCTCGGCCACCTCTACTCCGCGCTGATCGACCGGGCGTTGGCGCGGTAGGTCCGCGGGGCGGGGTTAGGGACAACTGCGCCTGGAGGAGTTGGTAGACCGCGGGTTCCGGGGGTCTGGTGCTGTCGTGCAGGGGCCGGGAAGGGAACCGTTCCGGACGTCTGGTGTTCCGGGGCCGTCTGGCTACACGCACGGTAGCTACGAGGCCCGGGAACGAGAAGGGCTGCAGGGTAGAGGCTGTCACCGACTCCTGTGGTCGGGTTCAGGGACAACTGCGCCTGGAAGAGCTGGTCGGCGCGTGGGTTTCTGGGTCGGGTGCTGTCGCGCAGGGGCCGGGAAGGGAACCGTTCCGGACGTCTGGTGTTCCGGGGCCGTCTGGCTACACGGGCTGTAGCCAGACGGCCAACGAACGAGAAGAGCGGACGGGTAGGACCTGTCACCGCCACCTATGGTCGGGTTCAGGGACACTGCGCCTGGAAGAGCTGGTCGGCGCGTGGGTTTCGGGGTCGGGTGCTGTCGCGCAGGGGCCGGGAAGGGAACCGTTCTGGACTTCTCGTGTTCCGGGGCCGTCTGGCTACACGGACTGTAGCCAGACGGCCAACGAACGAGAAGCGCTGCAGGGTGGGGCCTGTCACCACCGGAGTGGTCAGGTCCCGGGACAACTGCACCTGGAAGAGTTGGTCGGCATGCAGGTTCCGGAGGTCGGGTGCTGTCGCGCAGGGGCCGAGAAGGGAACCGTTCCGGACTTCTCGAGTTCCGGGGCCGTCTGGCTACACGGACTGTAGCCAGACGGCCAAGGAACCGAAAAGACCTTCACCCCAGAGGTTCCCGGGCCCGTCAGGGTCGGTACCGGGGGTCTGAACGGTCCAGAACTACAGCACGGCAGGTCGTGCCTTGCGCAACACGTCCGCCAGCGACAGCGCCGGGCGACCCAGCAACGTGGGGACGTCGGGGCTGACCCGGGCCAGCACGCCGGACCCGATGGCGGTGTAGGTGGAGACCCAGGCGTCGACCTGCCAGTCGGGGGCGCCGTATCCGGCGCGGGAGGCGTAGGCCTCGTCCAGGGTCTCCTCGACATAGCGCACCACATCGCCGGTGACGGCGCTGATCACCACCGCGGCCTCGGCCAGCGACAGCGCCTCCGGGCCGGTCAGCTGGTAGGTGGCATCGACGTGTGCGCCGGGATCCTGCAGCACCCGGGCCGCCACCGCCGCCACATCGGCCTGCGCGACCGGGGCCAGCCTGCCGTCGCCGGCCGGGCCGCGGATCACCCCGTCCACGGCCATCAGCGGGAGGAAGTCGCTGTAGAAGTTGTCGCGCAGCAGGGTGTACGAGATCCCGGAGGAGCGCAGGTGCTCCTCGGTGGCCCAGTGGTCGCGGCCCAGGGTGAACAGCGAGTCGGGGGCCGCGGCGTCGAACGAGGTGTAGACCAGGTGCCGCACGCCGGCGGCGACGGCGGCGTCGATGAAGGTCCGGTGCTCGTCGACCCGGTCCGCCGACTCGGCGGCCGACACCATCAACGCCACCTCGACGCCCTCCAGCGCCGCCTGCACCGCCGCGGCGTCCCGGTACGAGGCCTGCCGGACGGAGGCCCCCGGCAGCTCCGGCGCCCGGGACGGGTCCCGCACCACCAGCCGTAGGGGCAGCCCGGCAGCGGCCAGCTCCCGCGCCACGAGTCCGCCGACAGTGCCCGTCGACCCGGTGATGCCCAGTTCCGTCATGCCCGCTGCCAACGCCGCCGGTCCCGGAAGATTCCCGCCCGGAAGCCACCCGGCATGCTGGACCGGTGAACGGGACGGACTTCGCCGACTGGCCGCTGCTCACCGCCAGCGGGGTCGACGCGGTGGTGACCACCCGCCGCGGCGGGGTGTCGAAGCCGCCCTACGACCAGCTGAACCTCGCCTTCCACGTCGGCGACGACGAGTCGGCCGTCATCGAGAACCGCCGGCGGGTGGCGGCGGCCTTCGATGCGGATCTCGACGACATGGTCTTCTGCGAGCAGGTGCACCGCCCGGCGGTGCACGTGGCCACCGAGGCCGACCGCGGCCGCGGCGCCCGGACCCGGTCGACCGCGATCCAGGACACCGACGCCATGGTCACCACCACTCCCGGCCTGCTGCTGGTGGTCATGGTCGCGGACTGCGTCCCACTCGTCCTGCACGACCCGGGCGCCGGCGTGCTCGGCGTGGTGCACGCCGGTTGGGCGGGCACGGTGCGCGGGGTCACCCCGGCCGCGGTCGCCGCCATGGTCGATCTCGGGGCCCGGCCGCAGAACATCGTCGCGGGCATCGGCCCGGCCATCTCGCCCGCGACGTACCAGGTGGGTGAGGACGTCCGCAGCGCCGCCGAGCAGGCCTTCGGCGGGGCCACCGAGTCCGTGCTCCGGTCCGACGGCACCGGGCGGTTCCTGTTCGACCTGTTCGCCGCCAACCGGCTGCAGCTGGAGCAGGCCGGCCTGGATCCGGCGCGGATCGAGCTGTCCGGCCAGGTCACCGGGCCGGGCACCCCGTTCTACAGCCACCGCGCGCAACAGCCGACCGGCCGGTTCGCCGCCGTGGCCAGGTTGCGCGCCGAGTGAGGCAGACTGGTCAGTCATGAGCAGCAGTCCGGTCCGCGCCCAGGTCTTCCACTACCTCGGGTTCACGATCGCACCGGAGCAGAACACGGTGACCTGCCGATACGCACTGGACGGTCGCGAGTTCACCGAGGAGATCCGCGTCCCCGGCGCCACCCCGGAGCAGTGGGCGCAGCCGGCCGTCGTCGAGGCCGCGCGGCTCCTCTTCCTGCTCACCGGCGTCTCGTACTACAAGGCGGGCGCCCCGCCGGTGATCGACCTGGGCGAGCACGCGCTGACCGCCCGGGAGCTGGCCTTCCTGCGCGAGTTCTACATCGACGGACTCGGCGAGTTCGCCTTCCGCAGCGACCCGCAGCTGGACCTGACCGACCTGGAGATCCGGGCACCGCTGCTCGAGCGCACGTACCCGGCGGACTTCCATCCCGCACCCGGTCGCCCGCTGTTGCCGTTCGGCGGCGGCGTCGATTCCATCGTCAGCGTGGAACTGCTGCGCCCGATCACCACCGAGCCGTCGCTGTTCGTGGTGAACCGACCCGGCGACACCTTCGAGGCGATCGAGAAGCCGGCGGTGGTGACCGGCTGGCCGGTGGTGCGCGCCGAGCGGGTGATCGACCCGCAGATCCTGCACGCCGCCAAGGGCGAGTTCTTCAACGGGCACGTCCCGGTCACCGGCATCATCTCGGCGATCGGGGTGCTGGCCGCGGCGCTCGGCGGTCACGACGCGGTGGTGATGTCCAACGAGTGGTCCGCCTCGGTCGGCACCGTCGAGGTGGACGGCCGGTCGATCAACCATCAGTACTCCAAGAGCGAGGCGTTCGAGTCGGCGTTCCGGGACGTGCTGGCCGATGCGATCGGCACCGATTTCCAGTACTTCTCGCTGCTGCGGCCGTACACCGAGCTGTGGATCGCGGCCCGGTTCGCCGAGCTGCCGCAGTACTTCGACACCTTCCGCAGCTGCAACCGCAGCTTCCACATCAACCTCGAGCACCGGCTCGACCACTGGTGCGGCCGCTGCGACAAGTGCTGCTTCATCGACCTGATCCTGGCGCCGTTCCTGCCCGCGGAGACGCTGCGCGCGGTGTTCACCCGGACCCCGGAGCCACTGGACAACCCGGAGCTGCTCGGGAAGTTCCATACGCTGCTGGGACTCTCGCCGGACACCAAGCCGTGGGAGTGCGTCGGCGACGTGCACGAGTGCCAGATCGCCGCCCGGATGGCCGCCGACCGGATCGACCGGGTCGGCTCGCCGATCCTGAACCGGCTGCTCGTCGCGCTGGGCCCCGGGGACCCCTCCGGCGAGGCCGAGCAGCTGATGAAGCCCGTTGCCCTGCACCACATCCCGGAGCGGTATGCGCCCGCCGATCTCCTGGTCTGATCTGGCCGACCTGCGGGTCGGGGTGTACGGCCTGGGCACCGAGGGCCGCGCGAACCTGCGTGCCTGCGATGTCCGGGGCCTGCACCCGGTGCTGGTGGACGACCGCCCGCCGGCCACCACCGCCGACGACCCGGATCTGGACGGCCGGGTGGTGCTGGCCACGGAGAGCGGCGGACAGGCAGCACTTCTGCTGTGCGATGTGGTGATCAAGTCCCCGGGTGTACCCGCCTACGGCCCGGTGGTGCGGGAGCTGGAGGCGGCGGGTGTGCTGGTGGCCGGCGGTCTCGGCCTCTGGCTGATGGAGGCGCCGCGGGAGAAGGTGCTGTGCATCACCGGGTCGAAGGGCAAGTCGACCACCACCTCGATCGCCGGACACCTGTTGTCCGGACTGGGATATCGCACGTTCGTCGGCGGTAACCTGGGCAGCCCGCCGCAGGACCCGCGGGCGGCCGGCGAGTACGACCGGTACGTCATCGAGGTGTCCAGCTACCAGGCCACCGACCTGCCGGTGTCGCCGCCGGTGGTGGCGGTGACCTCGCTCAGCCCGGACCACCTGCCCTGGCACGGCGGGGATCCGGAGACCTACTTCGCCGACAAGCTCTCGCTGGCAACGAATCCTGGCGTCCGAACGGTGATCGCCAACGGCGAGGACGTGCTGCTGGCCACCCGCCCCGAACTGCAGACCGGGCACACGAGGTGGGTGCGCAGCACCGACGACCCGGACGCCACCTGGATGCAGCCGCTCGGTCTGCTCGGCGCGCACAACCGCCTGAACGCGATGGTCGCGCGGGAGTGCCTGCGCGCGCTGGACGTCCCCGAGGCCGACGACGCCGCGGCGCTCGAGCGGGCAGCGGCCGGGTTCGCCGGCCTGGAGAGCAGGCTGCACATCGTCGGTGACGTCGGTGGCGTGACGTTCGTCGACGACGGGCTGTCGACCAACGTGCTGCCGGTGCTCGCCGCGGTGGACAGCTTCCCGGACCGGCGGGTCGCGCTGCTGGTCGGCGGTCAGAGCCGCGGGATCGACTACCGACCGCTCGCCACCGGCCTGCGCCGCCGCACCCTGCCGCTCGCCGTGTTCACCATGCCCGACAACGGTCCCGACATCGCCGCCGCTCTGGGCACCGAAGGCGCAGGGGACACGGTCACGGTCGAGGCCACCGCATCCCTGGCCGAGGCGGTGGCGAGGGCCTACGAGTGGGCCGCCCCGGACGGCGTCGTCCTGCTCTCGCCGGCCGCGCCCAGTTTCGGCCGGTTCAAGGACTACCGGGACCGCGGCCGGGCCTTCGTCGCCGCCATGGAGTCCCTGCGGACCTGACCGCGCACCGCCGCCACGCACAGTCACGTAACGACACGCACGATTCCTTCGCTCCGGTGAATGACACCCGGGCGGCCGCGTCCTAGGCTCACCATCAGCAGCGCAGACCACCGGATGCCCGCTGATCGACGACGACGACGACTGGCGATCCGCGCGGCGGACAGTTCCGAATTGTCGGTATCAGGGTGGGAAGCAGACCCTCCTGGGATCGTGTGGCCCCCGGCAACGGGAGCAGGCAGCGGAACGGCGTGACGAACGCCGGCCCCGCCCGTCGCACTACCAGCACCGCCCTGTTCCGCCTCCCGACTTTCCAGACCGATCCCCGAAGGCAACACCCGTGTCCACCTCCCTGATGACCTGCGAACGCTGCGGCCGTGCCGACCTGCTCGGCGCGTCCGCCGGGCTCTACTCGACCGCCGACCCCGTCCAGTTCGCCGTGCTGGCGGCCGGCGAGGGACGCAGCCACCTCTGCGGACTGTGCGCGACCACCGCCGCCGGCGAGATCGTCCTCACCCCCGTGCGTGACGCGGTCGCCGCCGGCAGCAGCCTCTTCGCCGAACTGACCGTGCTGGCCGAACGACGCCCCCGCCGGAAGGCCGCACCGATCGCCCCGAAGCCCACCGCCCGTCGCGGCGGCCGGCACCGCGCGGCCCTCGCCGCCGCCGTCTGACTCCGCGACTCAGCAGCCGTCCCGGACGTAACCGTCCGATCCCGCGACCGCCAACAGCCGGTCGCGCAACACGATCGTGGCCGGCCGGGCCGGGTCCGCGCAGGCCGCCGCCCAGTCCGCGGCCGTCGCGCCGACCTCGGTGTCGGAGTACTCGATGTCGAGCACCGCGTCCCCGTAGACATCGGTGTAGGCGGCGCACTCGTCGTAGACCAGGCACTCCTCGGCGACCACGAAGTCGTAGCCGATCTCGTCCGGCCCGCGGGCGCCCAGCTGCGGGGTGTTCTTCTGGCCGGCCGCCAGCCCGAGCTGATGGATCCGCTGCACCAGCAGCGCTGCGAAGGCGATGTTGCCGTCCTCCGTCAGCCGTCCGCCGGAGCGGGTCCACGAGTCGAGGTTGTCCAGCTCGATCGCGTCGAAACCGTCCGCCGCGCAACCGGTCAGCGTCGGGTCCAGCACCGCCACCAGTCGCTCCCGCTTCGCCTCCGTCGTGGTGTCCAGCAGCAGCTCGTCCGGCCAGCCCTCGTCGATCACCGGGGTGCCGTCCGACTCCAGCAGGACCAGGTCCTGCCGCTCCGCCAGCCACTTCTCGCGGTCCTGCGGTTGGGACTGGAAACCGTTGACGTAGCAGATGTTCCACACCCCGGCGGCCGGCTCGTCGCTGCTGTCCCGGGCCACCACCCCGACCCCCGCCGCCGGCGGGTAGCCACCCCCGAGCTGGTAGTCCGCGCCCACCCCCGCCGGCCAGAGTTGCACCGGAGCAGCGGTCACCGGCGCCTGCGCCGAAGAGCCGCAGCCCGCGACCGTCAACAGTAGGACCACCCAGACCGCCGGCCGCATCCGCACCGGTCCATGGTGACGGATTCCCGCACCCAGCCCATCCTCTATTATCTGCGCATGCGCGCAGATACGCGAGAAGAACTCCGCACCGACGACGTCGACCTGGCGGTCGAGGTGTTCCGGATGCTGGCCGACCCCACGCGGATCCGGATCCTGCACGCCCTGCTTGACGCCGAGCTGCCGGTCAACGACCTGGCCACAGCGGTCGGCGCGAACCCCTCCAGCGTGTCCCGCCACCTGGCGAAACTGCGAATGGCGCGGCTGGTCCGGACCCGGCGGGAGGGCACCCGGGTGCACTACCGACTGGAGAACGACCACGTCGCGCGGCTGGTGGTCGACGGCCTGCACCATGCCGAGCACGCCGGACCGGCGGTCCCCCGGCACCACCTCGAGCCGGTAACGGTCCGATGATCGCCACCCTGCGGAACTCCGGGGTCCGGGCGGCGCTGGTCTCGGCGCTGCTGTTCGGGGCGAGCGCCCCCGCCTCGAAACTGCTGCTCGACTCGATCGACCCGCTGCTGCTCGCCGGGCTGCTCTACCTCGGCTCCGGTCTCGGACTCGGCCTGTACCGGTTGATCCGGCGCAGCCCGCGGGTGGTGCCGGCCCGGTCCGATCTGGCCCCGTTGGGCGGTGCGATCCTGGCCGGCGGCATCGTCGGCCCGGTGCTGCTGCTTCTCGGGCTGTCCGCGATGCCGGCCTCCGGGGCGTCACTGCTGCTCAACGCCGAGGCGGTCGCGACGGCGGTCCTGGCCTGGACGGTCTTCCGGGAGAACGTGGACCGGCGGATCGCCCTCGGCCTGGTGTGCATCGTCGCCGGGGCGGTGGTGATCACCGTCCCGGACGGCGTCGCCTGGGGCGAGATCTGGCCGTCCCTGGCCGTTCTCGGTGCCTGCCTGGCGTGGGGGCTGGACAACAACCTGACCCGCACGGTGGCGCTCACCGACGCGTCCTGGCTGGCCGCGGTCAAGGGACTGGTGGCCGGGCCGGTCAACCTGACCCTCGGCATCGTCGCGGGCGCCGCGCTGCCGACGGTCGGCGCGATCGCCGGGGCACTGCTGGTCGGGCTGCTGTCGTACGGGATCAGCCTGGTGCTGTTCATCGTCGCGCTGCGCGAGGTCGGCACCGCGCGGGCCGGCGCGTACTACTCGGTGGCCCCGTTCCTCGGTGCGGTGCTCGTCCTGCTGCTCGGCGAGCCGTTGACCTGGCCGCTGCTGGTGGCCGCCGTGCTGATGGGCATCGGTGTCTGGCTGCACCTGACCGAGCGGCACTCGCACGAGCACCACCACCCGGCCCAGCACCATGCCCACCACCACGTGCACACCGACGGCCACCACGACCACGAGCACCCGCCCGGCACGGTCGTCGGCCGCCGCGGTCACTCCCACCCGCACGAGCACCGCGAGCTGGTGCACACGCATCCGCACTTCCCGGACAGCCACCACCGGCACCGGCACTGAGCTGGGAAGATACTGACTGTCGGGGGTACCGGGCACCGTGCAGGTATGCGTATCGCCGTCACCACCCCCACCGGCAACGTCGGATCCCGGCTCACCGAGCTGCTGCTGCAGGCGGGTGTCCGCCCCGTGCTGCTGCTGCGGGACGCCGGCAAGCTGCCCGACCACGTCCGTGAGCTGGCCGACGTCCACGAGGGCGACCTCGACGACGCAGGCTTCGTCCGGACCGCCACCGAGGGGGTCGACGCGCTGTACTGGGTGAGCCCCGAGGACCTGATGGCCGAGGATCCGAACGCGCTCACCGAGGCCCGCGCCGGCCACGCTGCGGCCGCGATCCGGGCCAACGGCATCCGCCGGGTCGTGGTGCAGTCCAGCGTCGGCGCCGAGAAGAAGCACGGCGCCGGACTGATCGACGGCCTGGCCCGGGCCGAGGAGCAGCTCACCGGGACCGACGCCCAGGTACGGATCCTGCGCTGCGGCTACTTCTTCACCAACCTGCTGATGGACCCGGACGCGATCGGCCGCGGCGAGATCATCACGGTCGGCGCCACCGACGTCCCGATGCCCTGGGTCGCGCCCGACGACATCGCGGTGGTCGCCGCTGTCTCGCTGCTGTCGACGGAGTGGACGACCGACGTGCAGGCGGTGCACGGACCGGAGGACATCAGCTGGCAGCAGGCGGCGGACATCCTGGCCGACGTGCTCGGCCACCCGTTCCGGGTGCTGACCCCGACACCGGAGGAGCAGCAGGCACTGATGGAGAAGTCGGGCGTTCCCACCGGCGCCGCCCGTGGTCTGATCGAGATGACCACCGGCCTGGCCGATCTCGTGCCGGAGCAGCCCCGCACCCCGCTCACCACGACGCCGACCACGCTGGCGGAATGGGCGGTGGCGCACCTCAGGCCGGCGTCAGCTCCAGCACCGTGATGTCCATCGGTGCGCCGATCCGGGCCGGCGGTCCCCAGAACCGGCAGCCGTTGGTCACGAACACCTGGGTGTCGCCGAAGGCGTAGTAGCCGGACAGCGTCCGGGTGGTGGCGCCGACGATCCACACACCGGGGTAGAACTGGCCGCCGTGGGTGTGCCCGGCCAGCAGCAGGTCGACGTCCTGCGCGATCGCGTCGTCCAGCACCACCGGGTTGTGGCTCAGCAGGATCGCCGGCTGCCCGGCGGCCCGGCCGGCCAGTGCCGCGGGCACGTCCGGCCCGAGACCCTGCGACTCGCCCTGGATGTCGTGCGTGCCGGCGAGCAGTACCCCGCGCACCTGCACCGACTCGTTGGCCAGCACCCGCACACCGATCGTCGGGAACCACTGCATCCAGCTCGCCACGTCGAAGTAGAACTCGTGGTTGCCGGTGACGAAGAAGGTGCCCACGGTGGGCCGCAGGTCGGCCAGCGGCGCCAGGTCGGCGGCCAGGGTGGCCGCATCACCGTCACTGAAATCTCCGGCCAGGCAGACGATGTCGGGGTTCTGCGCGTTGACGATGTCGACGATGCGGCGGGTGTCGTCGTGCCGGGTGAGGCTGCCGACGTGCAGGTCGGAGATCAGCACGATCCGCATCCCGGCCGCCTCGGCCGGCAGGTTCCGGATGGCGATCGACCGGCGCAGCACCCGCGGTGTGCCCAACGCACCGGCCAGCGACACCCCGGTCAGCACGGCGCCGCCGGCGACGATCGCCCCGGCCAGCACCCGCTCGAACAGCACCCGCCGGGTCACCTTCTCGCCGCGGGCGGCAGCACGGCGCCGGTCGACCAGCCACCGCCCGAGCCGCACCAGCTCGGCGACCAGCGCCAGGCAGCCGGTGAAGATGATGAAGGAGTAGCCGAGCCAGGCCGGCCAGCCGACCACCCGCTGGAAGCCCATCGGCATGGCGAACTGCCCGAACAGCGCCACCGGCGCCGACAGCACGACCAGCGCGGCGAGCACCGTGCCGATCCACCACGGGGTCGAGAAGCGGGTGGTGGTCCGGGCGATCAGCCGCCACCACAGGTACACCCCGGCACCGGCGAACATCGCCGAGCTCATGAACACCCAGAACGGCACGCTCACGGGCCGAGCACCGCGTGCGGGTGCAGGATCCCGGCCGGGTCCAGCGCCCACTTGATCCGCCTGAAGGCCTCGATCTCCGCCTCGGACCGGCCGAGCCCCAGCCACTCCCGTTTCGCCAGCCCGATGCCGTGCTCGGAGGCGATGGACCCGCCCAGGTCGGCGACCATCCGCAGCACGGTGTCCTCCAGGCGGTGGGTGTCCGCCGCCGGCACCCCGGTGATGTTGGTGTGCACGTTGCCGTCGGCCAGGTGGCCGAACAGCCAGACCCGGGCGTCCGGTACCAGCCCGGCGACGACCGACGGCAGCCGGTCCAGGTACTCGCCGGCGGTGGCCATCGGCAGCGTGACGTCGAGCTTGATGACAGAACCGCGGGTGGCGATCGACTCGGTGTGCCGCTCCCGGTAGGCCCACAGCGCGGCCCGGCCCGGCGCGTCGTCGGCGATGGCGGCGTCCTGCACCCCGGGCAGGTCCTCGCAGGCCTGCACCAGCGCCTCCGCCGAGCCGTCCACCTCGAGCAGCAGATAGGCGCCGTGCTCCTCCGGCAGCACCGCGCCCAGCCCGGTCACCTCCCGCACCAGGGCGAGCCCGGCCGGCAGGAAGAACTCGACCGCGGAGACACCGGCGATCCGCCGGGCGAACCCGGCCGCGACGACCGCGTCCGCGGGGGAGGCCAGGCCGAGCACGGCAACCGCGGACGGGCCGGGGGCCGGCACCAGCCGCAGCCGGACCCGGGTCAGCACCGCCAGCGTCCCCTCGCTGCCGGCCAGCAGCGACGGCAGGTGGTAGCCGGTGTTGTCCCTGGTCAGGCCGCCGAGGTGGGAGAGCACGGAACCGTCGGACAGCACCGCCTCGACCCCGATGACCTGACGCCGGGTGTCGCCGTGGCGGAGCACGCGCAGCCCGCCGGCGTTGGTGGCGACGGTGCCACCGACGGTGCAGGAGTCCCGGCTGGCCAGGTCCACCCCGTAGGCCAGGCCGGCTGACGCGGCGGCGGCATGCACCGCGCCGATGGTCTCGCCGGCGCCGGCCAGCAGCTGGCCGGCCACCTCGTCCACCTCCAGTCCGTGCAGCCGGCCGGTGTGCAGGACGATCTCGCCGTGCAGCGGCACCGAGGCGCCGACCAGACCGGTGTTCCCGCCCTGCGGCAGCACCGCGGTGCCGGCGGCGGCGCAGGCGGCCAGCACCGCGGACACCTGGCCGGTGTCGGCCGGCCGGACCACCACCCCGGCCTCCGCGGCGAACCGCCCGGTCCAGTCCCGCAGGTGCCCGGCGACCAGGTCCGGCTCGGTCAGCACATGCTCCGGGCCGACGATCCCGCGCAGCTCGTCCAGCAGCGCGGCCGTCACCGCACCACCGCCGCCAGCGCCGCGGCGCGGCCGCTGGTGAACACGTCCTCGAGGCCGAGCGGTGACCCGTCCGGCCCGGTCAGCGGCACCCGCCAGTTCGGGTACTCGTCGACGGTGCCCGGCTGGTTCTGCGTGCGCCGGTCGCCCACCAGGTCGGTCAGCGCGACGGCCAGCAGCTTCGACGGCGTCCAGGTCAGGTAGCGGTGCAGAGCCAGCACGGTCTGCTCGGTGTCCGGGTCGTTGCCGGTCAGCGCACCACGGCTGCGCAGCTCGTCCAGCCAGGCCCGCTGCTCGGCGGCGTCGGCGGCGAGCTCCTCCGCCAGTGTGCGGGTGAGCAGCCCGAGCTCCTGCCGCAGCCGGACGTGGTCACCGGCCAGGTAGCCGGCCGTCGGCGGCAGGTCGTGGGTGGTGACCGAGGCCAGGCACGACTCCCGCCACCACTCCGGCCGCAGCGGGCCGCCGCCGGCATCGAACTCGAACTCGAACCACAGGATCGACGTGCCGAGAATGCCTCGGGCGGTGAGGAACTCGCGCACCCACGGCTCCACCGTGCCGAGGTCCTCGCCGACCACCAGCGCCCCCGCCCGGGCCGCCTCGAGCGCCAGGATGCCGATCAGCGCCTCGTGGTCGTACCGGACGTAGGTGCCCTCGGTGGGGCCGGCACCCTCCGGGATCCACCACAGCCGGAAAAGCCCGATGATGTGGTCGACGCGCAGCCCGCCGGCGGAACGCAGTGCGGCGCGCACCATGTCGCGGAACGGCGCGAACTGGAGCTCGGCGAGCCGGTCCGGCCGCCACGGCGGTTGCGTCCAGTCCTGGCCGTTCTGGTTGTAGGCGTCCGGCGGTGCGCCGACGGTGACGCCGGCGGCGAAGACGTCGTGCAGGCGCCAGGTGTCGGCGCCGGCCGGGTTGACGCCGACCGCGAGGTCGGTCATCACGCCCAGCGACATCCCGGACCGCAGCGCCGCGGACTGCGCGGCGGCCAGCTGCTCGTCGACCACCCACTGCAGCCAGCTGTGGAAGTCCACCTCCGTCGGATGTGCTTCCCGGAACTGCTGCACCGCAGGCGATCCCGGAGTGCGCAGGTCGGCAGGCCAGACCCGCCAGTCATTCCCGTGCACCTCGGCGAGTGCGCACCAGGTGGCGAAGTCGACCAGGCCCTGCCCTTCCCGCGTGCGGTACGCCGTGTAGGCGATCTCCCGGCCGGCGGTCCGCGGCACACCGTGCACCAACGCCAGCGCACGGGACTTGGCCGCCCACACCAGATCCCGGTCCAGCCGGTCCAGCCCGGCCAGATCCCGGCGCAGGGTGGCCAGCAGGTCGTCGACGACCGCGCGGGCGGCCGTGGGCAGCCCTGCGAACTCCGGGATCCGCTCCGGCCGCAGGTAGACCGGGTTGACGAAGCGGCGGCTGGTCGGCAGGTACGGGGACGGCTCCATCGGCGCCACCGGCTCGGCCGCGTGCAGCGGGTTGATCAGTACGAACCCGGCGCCGTGCTCGGCGCCGGCCCAGCCGGCCAGGTCGGTCAGATCGGTGAGATCGCCCAAGCCCCAGGACTGCTCGGACCGGACGCTGTAGATCTGGGTGGCCACCCCCCAGGCCCGCCCCTGCCCCAGACGCGGCGGCGGGGCGAGCTTCTCCGGGGTGACGATCAGCGCGCAGGTCGCCTCGGCGCCGTTGCTCCACGCCTTGAGCCGGTGGTAGCCCATCGGCAGTCCCGGCGGGATCGCGAAGGTCGCCTCGCCGATGTCCCGTCCGTCGAGATGGACGGGCGGGCTGAAGTTGTCGAGCTGCTGCAGGTCGTTGCGGTAGCCGCCGCCCTCCAGCTCCACCCAGACGGAGGCCGGGTCGCCGTGGGTGACGTGCACCGGGAACGACACCGTGGTGTGCTCCCGGACCACCAGACACACCGGCAGCATCCGCCGCCGCTCGGCATCGGCCCGGGCGGACAGCGATGCCGCGGCGGACTCCGGCGAACTCGCATCCACGCCCAGGGCACCCAGCACCGCGGTGACCGTGGCGTCGGAGACGGTCCGGTGCTCGCCCTGCCAGTCCCAGAACTCGGTGGCGATGCCGAACTCGGCCGCCAGCCCGCTGAGCGTCTCGTCCACGGGTTCTCCTCCAGGGTTCCTGCGGGCAGGGCGGCCCGCCGCGGCCGACGATAGCGTGAGCCCATGAGCGCTGCGACGGAGAACGGACCGCTGCGCTGGGGTGTGGTCGGCCCCGGCCGGATCGGGCGGACGGTGATGTCCGAGCTGCTGCTGCTGCCGGACGCCGAGCTGACCGCCGTCTGCTCCCGGTCGCGCGACCGGGCCGCCGCATTCGCCGCCGATCTCGAGGTCCCGGAGGGGCGGCAGCGGCCGGAGCCGGTCACCGTGACCTCGGTCGAGGAGCTGCTGCCGCTGGTCGACGTCGTGTACGTGGCCACCCCGCACCTGCAGCATCCGGAGGCGGTGCTGCCGGCCCTGCAGGCCGGTGTCCCGGTGCTCTGCGAGAAGGCGGTCGCCGCACGGATGTCGGATGCGCAGCGGATGGTCGACGCGGCCCGCGAGCACCGGACGCTGTTCATGGAGGCCATGTGGATGCGGTTCAACCCGCTGCACCGGCTGCTGGTGGACGAGCTGCTGGAGGGGATCGGGCCGATCCGGCGGATCACCGCGGACCTGTCGGTGCACCGCGACCACGACCCGGACGACCGGCTGTGGGACCCGGCGCGGGGCGGCGGCACGCTGCTGGACCTGGGCGTCTACCCGGTGTCCTTCGTCCAGTGGCTGCTCGGCACGCCCTTGTCGGTGGCGGTGCACGGCGAGCGGGCGCACGACGTCGACGCGAGCGCGACCCTGCTGCTCCGCTACCCGGAGGGCAACGCCGCCCAGGTGAGCTGCAGCTTCCGGGCGGTCGGCACCAACGGCGCCACCGTCGTCGGCGAGCGGGGCCGGGTGGTCATCGACCCGATGATGTACAAGCCGCACCGGATCGAAGTGGACCGGGCCGGCGAGCACTCGCAGGTGCATGTCGCCGTGCCCGGCGGCGAGCTGGGCGGCCGCGGCTACACGCCGATGCTGATGCATTTCCAGGAGCTGGTCCGGTCCGGCGCGACCGAGAGCCCGGTGATGCCACTGGACGACACCCTCGCCGTCATGCGGATCCTCACCGATGCGCTGGACGAGCTCGGAGTCAGCTACCCGTCCTCAGCCGGGTGATCCACAGTCCCGGGACCACCTCGACGTCCTCGACATCACGGAACCCCAGCGACCGGTAGAGCGCGAGTGCCGGGGCGTTGTCCCGGCCGGTCGACACGGTCAGCCCGCGCCCTGCGGCCATGTCCAGCGCAACCTGCACCAGCCGTCGACCGATCCCCTGCCGGTGCGCCGCCGGGTCCACCACCAGCCGCTCGACATCGATCAGGTCACCGGCCACGGACCAGCCGATCGCGCCGACCAGCACACCGTCGTCGTCGAAGGCACCGGTCCAGGACAACCGCGCCGCACGCAGCTCGTCGAGCGTCTCGGACAGGGTCGGGATCCGGTCGTCGCCGATCAGTTCGGCCTCGACCAGGTACGCCGCTCGCTGCACCCCGAGCAGCCGCTCGCCGACGCCGGGGAGCTGCGGATCCAGCCTCGCGATGGTGATCATCGACACCGATCCCACCAGACCCCGGCCGGCTCTGCACCCACAGCGGAAAGCACCACCGCCGAACGGATCTCGGCGCAACTGTGGAAACACCGGGAGCCTGCTCCGACCCCGTGACTATTCGCGTTCCACCCGATACCCTCTGTGCATCTGCAGGTGTGCTGCAGCACGAATGGCGGCGGTCGGGTCCGCACGTCCGAGTGGAGTTCAAGGCGATGTTCGAGCTCGACGACGGTATGGACGCCCGGCCGACCGCGATGCTGCGATCGCTGGGCCAGCCCGCCGATCCCCCGACCACCCGTGGCCCCGACCGGTCGACGTTCTCGAGCGCGGCCCGGCCGGCGCAGATCTGGCTGCTGCTGGTCGGCGCGGCCGCGCTGGTGCTGCCGTGGGTGCTCGCCGGTGTCCCGGTACGGATCACCGGCTCCGAGCTGCTGGTCGTGCTGTTCATCCTGCTGGCGAGCATCGCGAACCTGGAGTTCGGGCTGTTGCTGGACCGGCAGAACCGGGAGCAGCGACCGCACAAGGGCCTGTCCGCCTGGGGCATGTGCACGGCGGTGCTGCTGCCGGCCTGGTACCTGATCCCGGTCGTCCTGCTGATCTACCTGCACGCCTGGCTGCGGGACCGGACGTTGCCGGCCTGGAAGTGGTTCGGCTCCGGCGCGGGCATGATCCTGGCCGCACTGACGGCGGACCGGGTGCTGCACCTGGCCCCGGGTGGCGAGGTCTTCGGCACCGGCCCGGACTGGCAGATCGCCGTGGTGGTGGCGCTCGCCTGCCTGGTCTTCATGGTGGTCGAGTCGACGCTGCTGATGGTGTTCGTGCTGATCCAGGGCACCCGCAACGAGCACTGGCTGAGCGGCACGCTGGCCGACCCGCTGTTCTACGCGACCGAGTTCGGCGTGCTGACCCTGGGCGCGGTGACCGGCCTGCTGGCCGTGAACGCCGGCTGGGTGTGCCTGCTGCTGGCACCGGCCTACCTGCTGATGCAGCAGGCGGTGCTGCACCGGCCGTTGCAGCAGCGGGCGGACGTCGACGAGAAGACCGGGGTGCTGCAGTTCCCGTCGTGGGAGCGGGCGGCCACCGCGGAGGTGCAGCGGGTGGAGGACGAGCACAGCCCGTGGGCGGTGCTGTTCGCCGACCTCGACCACTTCCACCTGTACAACGAGCAGCACGGCCACCTGGGCGGCGACGTGGCCCTGGCCGAGGCCGCCCGGGTGCTGCGGGACGAGTGCGGCACCGGACTGGTCGGCCGGTTCGGCGGCGAGGAGTTCTGCGTGCTGCTGATCGGGGTATCCGCGGAGGCGGCGTTCGACCGGGCGGAACGGATCCGCGACCGGATCGGCGGGCTGCTGCCGCCGACCGTGCCGGCGGCGTTCACCATCAGCATGGGGGTCGCGCCGGTGCGTGGGCGCCGCTCGCTCACCCGCGCGCTGGCCGCGGCCGACGGTGCGCTCTACCGGGCGAAACTGGACGGGCGGAACCTGACCCGCACCGCCGGCCCGATGCTCTGAGCCGGCGGCGCGGACGGGTGGTCGCTACTTGCGGCCCGGGGACCAGTTCATGCCCCACCCGTAGGTGCGGTCCAGGACCGACTGACCGCCGTTGATGTACTGCACCTCGCGCTGGACGACGAGATCGCCGCCCTGGTCGACCAACTGGGCCACGGCGCAGATCCGCGCCTGGTCCGAGGTGGCGTCCATCCGGACCTCGATCTGCGGACCGTTGACCGGGATCAGCGTGACCACGCCGTTGGCCGCGGCCCAGTTCGGCACGCCCTCGTAGATCAGCGCGAAGATCAGCACCCGGCGGAACCGGCCTGGCACCAGGTTGATCGACATGTTCTCGCCGCCGACGACGGCGCCGGACCGGTCGTCACCGTCGAGCTGGATGTACGGCGGGGAGTGCAGCGAGCCGAAGCTGTTGCCCAGCGCCTGGACCACACCCTTGCTGCCGTCCATCAGCTCGTACAGACAGCCCAGATCGAGATCGATGCCCCGGTTCCCGCCGGCCGCCGCGGCCAGCCGCTTGAAGAAGCCGCCCTGCTTCTGCCCGCTCTGCGGCTGCTGCGACGGGTCGGTCGCGGACCAGTTCAGGTTGACACGGACGATCCCGGTGGTGCCGCCCGACTTCGACAACGACACCGACGGCGCCGACTTCGTCAGCGCGATCTTCGACAGCCGCACCCCGCCGCCGCCCTGCTGCTGCGGAGGCTGGGGCGGCGGGGCGTATCCCTGCGGCGGCTGCTGGGGCGGTCCCCACGGCTGACCACCCGGCGGCGGGTATCCACCGGGAGCGGCCGGCGGGGGCGGCGGCGCCTGCTGCTCGTCCTGCGCCGGATCCCGGTACCACGACGGCCCGCTCGGCGCCGCCGGCGCTGCAGAAGGTGCCGGCGGGGCCGGAGGTGCGGCCTGCTGCTCGTCGTCCTCCGGCGGCCGGTACCAGGACGGTCCACCGCCGGCCGCAGGTGGCGCCGGCGGGGCGGCCGGCGGCGGCGCGGCCGGCGGGTCGGGGCGGCGCTTGTTGTAGTCGATCGCCATCTCGGTGCTTCTCCCTGTGCTGCAGACGCCACCGGGCGGGGCGCACGTGGTGCGACCCGCCCGGTGTGGTGGTCCTACTGGAACGAACTCAGCCGTACCGACTCAGACGTTGACGCCGAAGTCGCGCGCGATGCCGGCGAGGCCGCTGGCGTAGCCCTGGCCGATGGCGCGGAACTTCCACTCCGGGCCGTTCCGGTACAGCTCGCCGAAGACCATGGCGGTCTCGGTCGAGGCGTCCTCGGTGAGGTCGTAGCGGGCCAGCTCGTTGCCGTCGGCCGAGTTCACGACGCGGATGTAGGCGTTGCGGACCTGACCGAACGACTGGCTGCGGGCGTCCGCCTCGTAGATCGAGACCGGGAACACGATCGAGCCGACGTTCGGCGGCACGGCGGCCAGATTGACGCTGATCTGCTCGTCGTCGCCGTCGCCCTCGCCGGTGAGGTTGTCGCCCTGGTGCTCGATGGAGCCGTCGGGGGACTTCAGGTTGTTGAAGAAGATGAAGTAGGAGTCGTTGACGATCTTGTGGTCCTCGCCCAGGCCCAGCGCCGAGGCGTCCAGGTCGAAGTCGACACCGGTGGTCGCCCGCGCGTCCCAGCCGAGACCCACGGTCACCGCCGTGAGGTTCGGTGCCGCCTTGGTCAGGGAGACGTTGCCGCCCTTGCTGAGGCTCACGCCCATGGTTGGTGCTCCTGTCCTAGTCCTTGACTTGTTGCGTCCGGGCATCGTGCCCGTACGTAGCCGCACGGCCAACGAACACCGCGCGCGAAGCGTTCCCAGCTCCGCGCGCCGAACGTTACTGCGCCGGGAGTGATCGGGCGCGACTTTCACCCGGCCGGACCGGGCTCAGCCCGCGGGCGCCGCCGATGCCAGCGCGGCCTGCAGCTGCGCGCCGCCCGCCGCCCAGTCGGCGGCGCCGGCCGTGACCACCACGCGGTGCACGGCGCCCTTTCCGGTCGCGATCCAGCGGAAGCGCTGTTCGTACCCGCCGGTGCCGCTGCCGCACTGCAGCACCAGGTCCATCGAGAACCAGTCCGGCTGCGAGCTGAGCGTGCGACCACGCAACACCGACGGGGTGCAGTCGCTGCGACGGGCCACCTCGGCGGTGAGCGCCCGCTGCCAGCCGTCGGCGAGGGCCTTGCGCGCGGCGGCGTCGTAGTCGGCGATCGGGGTGGTGTCGGCGAGCGAGCTGCTGGAGATCAACATCCGCTGCGTCGAGTCCGCCCAGGTCGTGCCGTTGCCGTAGGCCGCGCGGTAGGACGAGGGCACACCCTCGGTCAGCAGGCGCCACCCCGCCGGCGGCGAGAACGCGAGACTGCCCAGCACCACCCGCTGCCCGAGCGGCGGCGAGGCGGAGGTGGCGGACGCCGACGACGGAGCGGTGGACTGCGCGGAGGCACCCGGTTCCCGCAGGAAGAACCACCAGCCGCCGAACGCGCCCGCCGCGAGGACCAGGACCAGCACCAGGATCCCCGCCGTCGTGCCGCGGCTCACCTGCGAGTTCCGCGGTGGTGGTGCAGCAGGCGGAGGCGGCATCGGCACGGGCACCGGGACGGGAGCCACCGGCGCAGGAGCAGGCGCGACCGGCACCGGAGCGACGGCCACCGGCCCGCCCGGGTACTCCGGGTGCGGGGTGATCCGGCGATGGCAGGAGCTGCACTCGTTCCCGGCCATCCGGCCCCCGCAATAGGTGCAGTACGCCGCGGTCATGGCAGAACAGTAGGGGCAGGGAATCGTCTGTGACCCGGGTGTGACCGGTGGCTGTGCTCGTTTTGCCCGACCTGGCCCCGGGCACTCTCCGGCCAGGGTTGTCGGGCGGTGGCGCGGCGGAAGAAGGTCGTCATGCAGTGGTGGGTGTGGTTGATCGTGGTCGTCGTGGTGATCGCGGTGATCCTGTCGGCGGTGCTGACCATCCAGGCGCGCCGCCGGTCCGGCGGTGTCATCGTGAACAGACGGAGAGGTGGCCGGCAATGAGCACACTCCTGCGAGCCCAGGACATCACCAAGACCCCGGTGGTGACCTTCGCGGGCGAGGACGTCGCCCAGATCAAGGATGTCGTGTACGCGCCGGGCGGCGGCGAGATCGCCGGGTTCACCCTGGCCGGTCGCGGGATCTTCTCCGGTCCGACGAAGACGATCCTGCCCTGGCCGGCGGTCGTCGGGCTGGGTCCGGACGCGGTGATTATCCGCGGGGAGGAGGATCTGGTCCCTCGGGACGCGTTCTTCGACGGGCTCGGCGACACGGGGCCGGCCGGGAACGTGCTGGGGTCCCAGGTACTGACCGATGACGGCAGTGCCCTGGGCGTGGTGCACGACGTCATCGTCGGTATCTCCGCGGTGCAGGGCGGCCAGGCCGATGTCGTCGGCTACGAGATCGATCCCGCGGAGAGTCTCGGGCGGGGCAAGCAACGACTGCTCATCCCCCTTCCCGACACACTGGCCGCCTCGGGACAGCACCTCATGGTGCCGGCGGCTGCACGGAATTACCTGGCCGACGATCTCAACTCGTTCGGCCAGGCCGTCGACGCGTTCCGCAGCCAGATCGGGGACCCCGCGGCTGCTCCGCCGGCGCCCCCTGTCCCGACGGTCACCCCGGGATCGCCGGGTGGCGCACCTGATGCCCCGGGGGATCGCTGGGAGGAGAAGCGCTGATGCTGTTCTCGGAAACCACCGGCCGCAAGGTCGTGAGCACCTCGACCGCCGACACCGTCGGCGTCGTGCACTCGCTCGTCGTCGATCCGGCCAGTCGGAGCGTCGTCGCGCTGTCACTGTCCAAGACGGCCGGTCCGGCGACGATGCTGCCGTGGTCGTCATTGACCGCCGTCGGCGCGGACGCCGTGACCGTTCCGGGGCTGAGCTCCGTGGTGGCGCCCGACGACCACCTGGCGCTGCTGTCCGACAAGCACCACACGCTGCTGAAGAAGCGGGTGCTCACCACCCAGGGCCAGGAGATCGGCACTGTGCGGGACGTCGACTTCGACCAGGCCACCGGAGCCCTGCAGAGTCTGCTGCTGGAGCAGTTGGTCGTTCCGGGCGCGGCGTTGCTGGGTGTCGGGTCGTACGCAGTGGTGGTGCAGGCCCCGTCCGCTGCACCTGCCTGAGGGCCCACTAACCTGGCGCGGTGACAGCCTCTCGGGACACCGGAATCGCAGCTGTGGCCGCGCATGTGGCGGCCGATCCGGAGGCCCTGCGGGCGCTGCAGCGGCGCACGCTCACCGTCGTGGTGATCAGCCAGGTGCTGGGCGGTGCCGGTCTCGCGGCCGGCATCACCGTCGGTGCGCTGCTGGCGCAGGACATGCTCGGCAGTGACGACCTGACGGGCGTGCCGACCACGCTCTTCACCCTCGGTTCGGCGCTGGCGGCGTTCACCGTCGGCCGGATCACCCAGCGGCTGGGCCGGCGGGGCGGCCTGGGGCTGGGGTTCGCGACGGGCGGTCTGGGCGCGATCGGTGTGGTGGTGGCTGCGGCGATCGACAGCGTGCCGCTGTTGCTGCCGGCGCTGTTCATCTACGGCGCGGGAACGTCCACCAACCTCCAGGCCCGTTATGCCGGAACGGATCTCGCCGCGCCGGCACGCCGGGGTATGGCGGTCAGCGTGGCGATGGTGTCGACGACGCTGGGCGCGGTGGCGGGGCCGAACCTGGTGGAGCCGCTCGGGAGTCTCGCGGAGGGTCTCGGGCTGCCGGCGCTGGCCGGCCCGTTCCTGCTGGCCGCGGTGGCGTTCCTCGCGGCGGGTGCTGTGTTGCTGGTGCTGCTGCGCCCGGATCCCTTCCTGGTCGCCCGGGAGATCGCCGCGTCGTCCGCGACCACCGGTGGGGCCGAGGTTCCGGCGCCGAAGCCGGGTCCGGGTGTGGTGGTCGGCGCGACGGTCCTGGTGCTGACCCAGATCGCGATGGTGGCGATCATGACGATGACGCCGGTGCACATGCAGGAGCACGGTCACGGGCTGGGCGAGGTGGGGCTGGTGATCAGCCTGCACATCGCGGCGATGTTCCTGCCGTCGTTGATCACCGGTGTGCTGGTGGACAAGGTGGGACGGGTGCCGATGGCGGTGGCGTCGGGGGTGACGCTGCTGCTGGCGGGGGTGACGGCGGCGCTGGCGCCCAACGACTCGATGGTGCTGCTGATCGTGGCGCTGGTGCTGCTGGGGCTGGGCTGGAACTTCGGCCTGATCGCGGCGACGGCGCTGGTGGTCGACGCGACCGTGCCTGCTACCCGGGCGAAGGTGCAAGGCAGCATCGACGTCTTGGTGGCGCTGGCCGGAGCGGGTGGCGGTGCGCTGTCGGGAGTGGTGATGGCCGGGACCAGCTACGCGACGCTCTCGCTGATCGGCGGCGTGTTGTCGATCCTGTTGATCCCGGCGCTGTTCCGGCTGCGGGGTGCTCGTACCGCCTGAGCCGGGTACCGGAAGGGCGTGGACGGGAGCGAGGGGGATCCTGCGGCGCTCACCGCCAGGGCGGTCGACCTGGGTGTGCGGGCGTCGCGCCGTCGGTCCGACCTGGTGATGTGGTCGTGCGCCGGGTTGGCGGTGTTCATGGCGCTGCTCGTCGGTGTGGTGCTGATGGCCGCGCCGTTGGCCCGGGCGCGCGCCTTCGGGACTGCGGTGGAGCAGGACGCCAGGGTGTCGTCGGTGGTCATCAGCGAGGACCAGTCGGGGAAGAAGCGCGGGCGCGGGCCGCGCTGGGACGTGACGGTCGACCTGGGTACGCGCAGCGCCGTCGGACAGACCCGATCGGACGACCCGCCGTACGCCGAGGGCGATGTGATCAGGGTGTGGACCGCGGCGGGAACGGACGAGATCGCCCTGCCCGGGAGGTTCTCGCCATCCGGGACCTGGGCGGGACTGGCGTTCCTCGGGCTGGCGTCCGTGGTGTCCGCCGTGATCGCGGTGGTTGCCGGTCGCGGCCGCAACCGGTTCCGGACGGTCCTGTCCGAGCGGGATCCGGTCCGGGTGACCGTGCTGTCGGTGGAGAGCCGACGCCGCAGCCGGGATCTGGTCGTGACCTACCGCGCAGTGTCCGGCAGCCAGGTGCCCGGGTCGGTGATCCTGCGGCCCGCACGTCAGGCATCTCCGGCGGCCGGTGTACTGCTCGACATCTGGACCGCCCAGGAGAACGGCCGCGGTCCGTTCCTGGTGCGTGACCCGCGGCGCGAGGTGTGGTGGACCGCCTCCGGCCTGGATCCGGTGCCGCCGATCTCTTCGTGACGAGATCCGTTGGTCAGAAGGGTGGTTCGTCGTCGAGAAGCTCATCGTCGGCGGCCTGGTTGTCGGTGGCCTTGTTGTCGGCCCATTCGGTGGGGTCGGTGATGGCGGGTGCGGCGCGGTAGGTGTCGCGGCCCAGCGGGCTGGTGAAGGTGGCGGTGCGGTCGGGGTGGCGGGTGATGCGCCAGCCGGTGAGGGTCTTCAGGCGGTGGTGGGTGCGGCAGGCGGGTTCGGTGTTCCACAGGGCGGTGGGTCCGCCGGCGGTGGGATCGTCATGGTTGTAGGGGATGTGGTGGTCGATGTCGCAGCGTTCGGCGGGTTTGCTGCAGCCGATCCAGGAGCAGGTGGGTGAGAGCAGTCGGACCTTGCGGGCGAGTTCGATGCCGGGGGTGTAGGTGCGGTCGGACGCGCCCAGGGGTGCGCCGGTGGCGGGGTCGATGATGACGAGTTGGACGGAGGCGAGTTGCGCGGCGATGGTGCGGGCCAGGTCGGGGGAGATGGATCCGTAGTTCTTGAGGTGGCCGGGGTGCTGGGCGAGGTCGGTGTAGGTGTCCAGGTCCATGGTCAGGACGAGGTGGGTGGCCGGTCGGGTGTCGAGTCTCCGGGTTGCGATGGGGTCGTTGATCAGGGGTTCGCCGTCCCGGTCGTGCAGCTTGATCTCGCAGGGCTGGATCTTGCACTTGCAGACGAACGGTGTGATGGGCTTCCAGCCTTGGTGGGGTCGGCGTTCGGAGGGGACGGCTTGGGCGATGAACTCGTCCAGGGTCAGCGGACCGTAAGGCTGGTCGGGATGGTCGGGGTCGGTGAGGTCGTCCGACACGGTGGTGTCCGACTTGTCGGTGGCATTGTCTGCCGACGGTGAGGGTTCCGGCGGGTCGGGTTCGGCAGGACCGGTAGCGGGGTCGTTCAGGTCGTCCGGCACGGTGGTGTCGGACTGGTCGGTGGCGTCGTCTGCCGGTGGTGAGGGTTCCGGCGGGTCGGGTACGTCGGCTCTGGCGTCGGGGTCGTTCAGGTCGTCCGGCACGGTGGTGTCGGACTGGTCGGTGGCATTGTCTGCCGGAGGTAGGGGTTCCGGCGGGTCGGGTACGTCGGCTCTGGCGTCGGGGTCGTTCAGGTCGTCCGGCACGGTGGTGTCGGACTGATCAGTGGCACGAGCCGCCGGCGGCCCTTCCGGCGGTTCGGGTTCGGATACGGCGGTGTCGCTCGGCACGGCAGTCTCGGTATCGATGTCAGGCGAAGCCGGATCCTCGGTGCCGTCGGCATTGTCGTCGGCTGCCCACTCGTTGGGATCGGTGGTGGACGGGTCGTTCTCGCCGGTGTGCGGTGTGCTGTTGGCGTCGCCGGTCTGGCCGGCGGGATCGCTGGTGTTTCGGGTGTTTCCGGTCGGCCCATGCTCGTTGGCGGCGGTGGGGGTGGCTCCGGCGCCGGCAGGTTTGTCGGCGGGATCCTGCGCAGGCTCTGCGGTGTCGTCATCGGTGGAGTCGTGGCCTACGTTGTCTGTCTCCGCGGTCGTCGTCTCGCGGTCGGTGTACGCATCCGCTTCTGCATCGACGACAGTTGTTTCGCCGTCAGCGACATCGTCCGTGTTGCCGGGGTGCGATCCCGCGTCCTTGGCCGACGTTCGAGCGTTGCTGTCGACCTCCGGGTCAGCGTTGTCCGTGTCGCCGTCGGTGTCCTGCTTTGTGCTGTCGGCCGACGGTTCGCGGTCATTGCCGACGTTCGTGTCGGCGGCGTCCGTGTCGGCGTCTGCCGGGTCGTTGTCGGTCGGGGTGTTGTCTGCGGTGTCGGCGGCATCTGTGTCGGTGTCGGCCACGTCGTTCTCTGCCGAGCCGGTCTCGCCGTCGCTGTCGCCGTCGCAGGTGGTGTTGGCCTGATGGATCAGGTCGGGGTTGTTGGTGAGGTCGGCGGCGACGGTGAGGATGTCGGCGACGCTGATGGTTTCGCCGTGGGCGAGGCGGTCGAAGATGGCGACGAGGACGTCGGCGCGGCGTTGCGGGAGGGTGCGGTCATCGCCCAGGGTGCGGGCGATCATGTCGATGAGGTTCTCGATCATGAGGGCGGCTTCGGTGGTGATGTCGGCGTAGAAGCGGGACATGGCGTGTTCGAGGTCGGTGCGGCCGGTCTGCCGGGCGGTGTAGGCGCGGTCCTCGGCGTCGGATTCGGCCTTGGGTGCAGGTCGATGATGATGCGGTCGAGGAGTTTCTCGAGCTGTCCGGGGGACCGTCCGGGGACCAGGGCGAGGGCGCGCTGTTCGAATGCGGGGATCAGGTCGGGATTGTCCAGGCGGAGGGCGCGTTCGGCGATCATCTTGGCGCGGTACATGTCCAGGGCGCCGCGTTCGAGCATGGCCAGGGTGTTGGGGAGGTCCTGGACCAGGACGGTGGCGCGGCCCAGGTGGTTGCCGCCGGTGATGTGGGAGACGACCAGGCCGGCGGCGACCTCCGCGGCGGCCATGGTGCGGCGGGCGGCGGCGGCTCTGAGGGTTTCGGGGTGGTCGGCGTGGGCGGCGGCGCCGTGGCGGAGCAGTCCTTCGGCGGTGGGGATCAGTTCGGGGGAGAGCAGCTCGGCGAGCCAGGGCTGCATGCGGGCGTGCAGGTAGGAGATCGCGCGGTGCCCGGCGACGATGCCGTCGACCAGGGTGCTGCCGTGCAGCTTGGTGGGGTCCAGGGTGGTCAACGCCTTCAGGGCGGTGGTGGCGCAGGCGTCGGCGGGCGGCATCGGGCGGTCCTTGAACTTGCGGGCGTCCTTGCGGGAACGGCGCCGGTTCATCGATGACCCCCTTCTGCTGCTACTGCCCCACCCCGAGGCATGTCTTATCGTAGCACGCACAGGGCTTATTTCGAACATGCGTGTCCCAGTTCTTTTCGCTGCCAGCGAACACGCCGGCACGTCGTTGGCACGTGAACCTGGCCCGGCTGTCGACGATCCCGGTGCACCCACTCGCCCGGGCGTCAGAAGGACGACGGACTCGAGACAGAGCAGCATGGGCACGAAGCCGTCCGCATGCACGGTCACCTTCTGGAGGGACCAGCCGACCCTTGCCGCTCGGATCCGCCGATGGAGGCCTCCGGATACCCCGTCGTCCGGTCGACAGTCACCGGCGACACCGACAGGAAGTGACAGCACACTCTCGATGGACGTCCTCGCACCCGGCATCTTCAGGCAGGCTCACCGCCCACCCCTCTGCACGCCGGCCACGGCTCAGCGACAGTAGGGACCACGACCCGACCCCAGGAGCAACAGATGACCGACGGCCCCGCACAGGACAACCCGACGATCGTGGGCTGGCGGCGGACCGACGAACGGTCCGGGCACAGCGTCGGCCGACTGGCCCGACGGGACGAGCACTGGGTGGCGCAGGGCAGCGAGGTGCTGGCGGACGGGCCGGAACCGTTCTCCTGCCACTTCACCGTCGAACTCGACGCCGGGTGGATCACCCGGGACGCCCGGATCACCTGCCTCGACCGCACCCGGGACTTCTCCACCACCCTGGTGGCGGACCGGAGCCGGCGCTGGACGGTGGCCGGCGAGGAGCGACCGGATCTGGACGGTTACATCGACATCGACATCGCGGCAACACCTCTGACGAACACCTTTCCCATCCGGCGACTGCAGCACCTGCCGATCGGGGCCTCGTCCACCTCACCGGTGGCTTGGGTGGAGATCCCGTCGATGCGCGTGGTCCGGGTCGAACAGACCTACCGCCGCCTCGGCGAGAGGGACTGGGAGTACAGCGATCCGACGCACGGTGCCTTCGTGCTCGGCGTCGACCGCGAAGGCCTGGTGATCGACTACCAAGGTTTCGCGACACGGATCCGGTGATCACGGCGAGCCCCTGGCGCTGCCCGCTCCAGAACGATCATGATGAACGTTCAACCACCTTCGGAGGTCACCATGACTGTCGCCTACTGGGTCGTCGCGATCCTGCTCGCCGTGTTCTACCTCTACGCCGGCGGGATGAAGGTGGTGCGCTCGAAGGAACAGCTGCTGCCGATGATGGCCTGGGTCGACACCACTCCCCTGGCCCTCGTCCGCGCCATCGGCATCATCGAGATCCTCGGTGCGATCGGGCTGATCCTGCCGCCGCTCACCGGCGTGGCACCCGGGCTCGCCCTCGCGGCCGCGGTCGGCCTGGTCCTCGTCCAGATCGGCGCCATCGCACTGCATCTGCGCCGCGGCGAGACCAAGGTGCTCGGGCTCAACATCGTGCTGATCGCGCTCGCCGCGGTGGCGACCTGGCTGGCCACCGTCTGGATCTGACGTCAACCAAGGGTTGACGCCGCTCCTTCGTCAACCTACAGTTGACGCATGGACCCGACGCCGCGCGTGAACCTCGACGACATGATCCAGGCGATCAAGAGCGCGACCGCCGACCCGTTGGAGCAGTTGTCGGACGCCGTCCTCGCCGCCGACCACCTCGGCGAGGTGGCCGATCATCTGATCGGGCACTTCGTGGACCAGGCCCGTCGGTCCGGCGCCTCCTGGACCGACATCGGTGGCAGCATGGGAGTCTCGAAGCAGGCGGCGCAGAAGCGCTTCGTCCCGAAGGCCGCGGTGCAGCCGGAGACCCTCGATCCGGAGCAGGGTTTCGCGCGGTTCACCGCCCGGTCCCGCAAGGTGGTGGTCGCCGCGCAGGAGGCGGCGAGAACGGCCGGCAATCCCGAGATCCTGCCCGAGCACCTGCTTCTCGGCCTGCTCACCGAGCCGGAGGGGCTCGGCGCCGCAGCAGTGGCCGCCCAGGGCGTCGACCTGGAGACCGTCCGCACTGTCGCCCTCCGCACACTGCCGGCGGCAACACCCGATGTCCCCGAACTGATCCCCTACGGATCACAGGCCCGCAAGGCGCTGGAGCTCACCTTCCGGGAGGCACTGCGCCTGGGCCACAACTACATCGGCACCGAACACCTGCTGCTCGCACTGCTCGAGCTCGGCGACGGTACCGGCGTGCTGGCCGGCCTCGGCGTCGACAAGTCCTCCGCGGAAACGAACATCGCCGCAACCCTGGCCCGCGTCACCGGCTGAACGATCAGTCGACGTACTCCAGGTAGGCCTCGATCCGGACCGGTGGGTCGCCGAGGTCCTCGAGCATCCGGTCGAAGGCCTCGGTGCGGTAGTCAACGGTGAAGGACAGCACCGGGGTGCCGCCGTCGACACCCTCGCCGACACTCTGCAGGGTCATGGCCGACATGTCGTATCCACCGGACTCGAGCTGCTTGCGCTGGGCACGCATCTCGGCCATCGACTGCTCGGCACGTTGCAGGCAGTACGGACCGTCGTAGACCTTCTCCACCGCCTGCCGGACGCCGTCCTCGTCGGCCCCCACGTACCCGATCTCCAGCACCTGGTACTGCATGCCGATGGCGACCGGGTCCCAGTTGCCCTCGATGTCCGGGTGACTCACCCGGACGCCACCGAACCGCTTGTCCTTGCGGACCAGCGTCTGCACCGCGCCGAACTGGTCGAGCATCTTCGAGGTGACCTTGGGCCAGCCTCCGGCCGGCGGTGCGCAGGTCGGCACCTCGTCCGGAGCGATGACCGACACGTCGGGCCGTTGCGGGGCCGGCGCCGACGACTGCCCGGTGACCACGAAGGTCGTGCCGTCGAAGGTGCCCTCGAGCGCAGCACTTCCGGAGATCCAGTCGTCCTGCGTGCTCGGCGAGGACAGCGCGCCGAAGTCGACGCCGACCACCTTGACGTACGCCCAGCACGGCTGGAACGAGTCTTCCGCCGTCGCCATGTCGAACGTCATCCGCGGCAGACAGAGCCTCGCCGCCGTCGACGCCGGGGCGTCGGTGCGCCGCTGGATCCAGGCGCTCTGCACCCGCATCGGCACCGGGTTGCCGGCGGCCGGGTACGGCGATGCCGGGACGTCTGCGGACGAGCTCACCGAAGGAGACGAGCTCACTGACACAGAGCCGGCAACCGTGTCCAACGGGCGGGGCGCACACCCGGCGACGAGCAGGACGACGACGACCGGCGCGACCGTCCACCAAGCTCGGAGGTTCATACCCCCAGGACGGTAGCCCGTTGCCGGACGGTTGCACATCGTCGCCGTCCTGCCTGCCGGGTGTCAGGCCTGCAGCAGCGGCACCAGGTTCTCGATGACGTACGGCAGGCTGAGCGGGGTGGAGAAGTAGATCGCGCCGGACAGGATCGCCCCGGTGTAGATCGACTTGCCGGCCTTGACCGCCTTCAGGTCCGAGAAGCCGGGCAGCGCCTCGAGGGCCGCCTTGTCCTCGTTGGACTCGGTGGCCCAGACCAGGTAGTCCGCGGCGTCCAGCACGGCGATCCGCTCCGCCGGGACCAGCGCCTGACCGCCCTCGGCCGGCACGTACTCGTCGATCTCCGACGGGATGTCGAAGCCGAGATCGGTGAGGAACTCGGTGCCGAGGCCCTTCGGGTAGGCGTAGAAGTTGCCGTCGTAGACGGCGTTCTGCAGGAAGATGACCTTCTTGCCGGCGAACTCCGGGTTGTCGGCGGCGGCCTTCGCGAACTGCGCGTCCAGATCCGTTTTGATCTGCTCGCCCTCGGCGCTCTTGCCCAGCGCCTCGGAGATGACGCTCAGGTACAGCGGCCAGGAGTCGAAGTACTCGCTCTGCGAGTCGGCCGGGGTGGCCAGCGTCGGCGCGATCTTGGTCAGCTGGTCGTAGGCGGCCTGGTCCAGGCCGGCGTTCACGCCGACGACCAGATCCGGCTTCAGCTTCGCGACGTCGAGGTAGGGCACCCCGTCGGCGGAGCTCAGCACCGGCGGCGGCGTGGCCGAGCCCAGCGCCTCCTTCGCCCACGGCCAGATCGCGTTCGGCTGGTCGCCGTACCAGTCGGTGACCGCCGCCGGCACGACGCCGAGGGCGAGCAGGAAGTCCTGCTCGGTCAGCCCGACCGAGACCACGGTGGTGGGCGCCGATTCGATGACCGTGTCGCCGAACTTGTTGGGGATGGTCACCGGGAAGCTGTCGGCGGGTGCCGACGAGGACGTGGCCGAACCCGACGAGGCCTCACTCGCGGACGTGGCGGCCGCGCTGGAAGGGGTCGAGGCCGGAGCCTCCGAGGGGCTCGTCGTCGACGCGGCGGTCGTCCCGGTGTCCGAGCCACAGGCGGCCAGTGCGCCGAGGGCGGCGACCGAGATCACACCTCTGGCGAAGTCCCGCCGGGTCAACGGACGGGCGGGCAGGGACAGCGGGCGTCGGTTCATCGAGGTCCTCTGGGCGGTAAAGGTGCAGGTGGGCCGCCGATGGCAGCACCGGCGCGCAGGTAGGTTAGCCTGCCCAATGTTCGCCGCACGACCCCCGCCGCCCGGAAGACCTCGATGACACCCGCCGCCGCAACGCCTGTGACACGCCGCCGTCGCGCCGCGTGGGCGGTGCCGCTGATGGTGATCGGCATCCTGTTGGCGGTGGTCGCCGGCCTGGCCATCGGCACCAACCCAATCTCGCCGGTGAGGGTGCTGGCCGGGTTGTTCGGTGACGACCCGGAGGCCCGCACGGTGGTGATCGGCAACCGGATGCCGCGGGTGGTGCTGGCGATCGTCATCGGTGCCGCGCTCGGGCTGGCCGGGCATCTCATGCAGTCGCTCACCCGGAACCCGCTGGCCGATCCCGGCCTGCTCGGCATCCAGGCCGGTGCCTCCGCCGCGGTGGTGAGCGCCATCGCCTTCTTCGGGATCACGAACCCCGGCGGGTACGCCTGGTTCGCACTGGTGGGCGCCGCGGCGGGCGCCCTGGTCGGCTACGGGCTGGCGGCGGTCGGACGCGGATCGGCGTCCCCGGTGCGGCTGATCCTGGCCGGGACGGCGATCTCCGGCGCGCTCTACTCGTACGTGTCCGGCGTGCTGATCGTGCAGCCGTTCACCTTCTCGGCGTTCCGGTTCTGGGAGATCGGCTCGCTGACCACCCGCGACCTGTCCGTCACGGGTGGCGTGCTGTGGTTCGTGGTGCCGGGGATCCTGCTCGCGCTCGCCCTTGCCGCACCGCTGAACGGTCTGGCGCTGGGACACGAAACGGCGATCGCGCTCGGCGTCCGCACCGTGCGCACCCAGGTGCTCGCCCTGGTCGCGGTCGTGCTGCTCACCGGTGGCGCGACCGCGGCGGTCGGCCCGGTGGCCTTCATCGGTCTGGCCGTGCCGCACCTGTCCCGCGCCCTGGTCGGCCCCGACCACCGCAAGGGACTGCCGATGTCGATCCTGGCCGGGATCTTGATGCTGCAGCTGGCCGACGTGGTGGGCCGGGTGATCGCCTGGCCGCAGGAGATCGGCGCCGGGATCGTGGCCGCGGTGGTCGGCGCGCCGGTGCTGGTCTACCTGGTGCGCACCGGGAAGGTCGGCCGGCTGTGAGCGCCCCGACGACCACCCGGCGCCGGGGGCTCGCGCCGGTCACCGTGGTGGTCGGCGGACTGATCGTCTGCGTGGTGATCATCTTCCTCACCATCGGCACCGGGCCGCTGCCCGTCGCGCCGCTCGAGGTGCTCACGACCGTGTTCGGGTCCTCCACCGACAACGAGTTCGCCGTCATGGATGTCGGTCTGCCCCGATCGCTGCTGGCGCTGCTGTGCGGGATGGCGCTCGGGGTCGGCGGATCCCTGCTGCAGGCACACTCGCGCAACCCGCTGGGCACCCCGGACATCATCGGGTTCTCGGCCGGCGCGGCCGCCGGGGCGGTCATCGCGATCGTCCCGCTGAAGCTGGATCAGCCGGAAGTGGGGATCGCCGCCGTGGCCGGCGGGCTGATCACGGCGGCGGTGGTGTTCTTCCTGGCCGGCGGTGCGCATCGGGCCGGGTACCGGCTGATCGTCGTCGGTATCGGGATCGGTGCCCTGCTCACCGGTGTCACCACCTACCTGTTGACTCGGGCCCGGATCAGCGATGCCCGCGAGGCACAGCGCTGGCTCACCGGGTCGCTGAACACCGCGACCTGGTCCGGCGTGCTGGTGATGCTCGTCGCGGTGGCGATCGTGGTGCCGGCCGGGATGGCGCTGCGCCGGTACCTGCTGATCACCGACCTCGGCGAGGAGGCCGCTGTCGGGCTCGGGGTCCGGCCGCGGCGGGTCGGCACCGCGGTGGTGATCGTGTCGGTGCTGTCCGCCGCCGCGGTGGTGAACGTGGTCGGCCCGATCGCCTTCGTCGACCTGGCCGCTCCGCAGATCGCCATCCGGCTGATCCGGCTGCCCGGCCCGTTGGTGCTGAGTTCCGCGGTGGTGGGCGGCGTCTGCCTGCTGGCCAGCGACCTGCTCGCCCAGCGGTTGCTCGGCGACATCGACGTGCCGGTGGGGGTGGCCACCGGCGTGGTTGGCGGCATCTACCTCGCCTGGCTGCTGCTACGCATGTGGAGATCCCGATGAACGCGCGCCTGAACGGCGAACACCTCCGGCTGGGTTACGACAAGCGGGTGGTGATCGAGGATCTCGACGTCTCGATCCCGGACGGCGAGCTGACGGTGATCATCGGACCGAACGCCTGCGGCAAGTCGACGCTGCTCAAGGCGCTGGCCCGGGCGGTGCCGGCGACGGCCGGCTCGGTGACGCTGGACGGGCGCGACATCACCTCGTACCCGACCAAGGAGGTGGCCCGCCGGCTCGGGCTGCTGCCGCAGAGCGCGTCCATCCCGGAGGCGATCACCGTTGCCGACCTGGTCGGCCGCGGCCGGTTCCCGCACCAACGGTTCCTGCGCCAGTGGACGACCGCCGATCAGGAGGCGGTCGACGCCGCGATGCGGGACACCCAGGTCGACGAGCTGGCGCAGCGACCGGTGGACGAGCTGTCCGGCGGGCAGCGGCAGCGGGCCTGGCTGGCGATGGTGCTGGCCCAGCAGACCCCGCTGCTGCTGCTCGACGAGCCCACGACCTTCCTCGACATCGCCCACCAGCTCGAGGTTCTCGATCTGTGCGCGGATCTCCAGGAGCGCGGCCTGACCATCGTGGCGGTGCTGCACGACCTGAACCAGGCCTGCCGCTACGCCTCCCACCTGATCTGTATGGCGGCGGGCCGGATCGTTGCTGCCGGGCCGCCCGCGGACATCGTCACCGCCGACCTGGTGCAGGACGTGTTCGGCGTCCGCTGCGAGATCATCCTGGACCCGCAGACCGGCACCCCACTGGTGGTCCCGCTGCCGCGGGCGTCGCGGCGGTGACGCAGGATGGGCCCATGGACGGACAGGCGTGGTTGGACGGGGCACGGGTGGACCCGGCGGTGTTCGAGCTGCGAGGCGACTACTCGGTCGTGCTGATCACCGCGGAGGGCCTGACGCCGGGGCCGTCGGACGCGGCGAGCGGGGCGCTGCTGGACGCTGCTGCGGCGACCGTTGCCGGCCGGGTCGCGGACACGCCGGTGGAGGAGCTGCCGGAGATCGCCGCGTGGCGGGAGGCGTTCCGGTCGTTCGGCGCGAAGCCGCAACGGACCCGGCCGAGCGTCGAGGCGCTGGTGCGCCGGGCCGCCGACCTGCCGCGGATCGACCGGATCACCGACACCTACAACGCGATCTCCGTCGGGCACCTGCTGCCGCTCGGCGGTGAGGACCTGGACGCCTACGCCGGTCCGCCGGTGCTCACCCGGGCGGACGGCAGCGAGACCTTCGACATCGTCAAGGACGGCGGCCCGGCGGTCGAGCACCCGGACCCTGGCGAGGTGATCTGGCGGGACGACGCCGGGGTGACCTGCCGGCGCTGGAACTGGCGGCAGTGCGTCCGGACGCGGATCACCGAGCAGACCCGCAACGCCGGGTTCATCCTCGACGGCCTGGGCGGCGCCCTCGGCCCGGCCGGCCTGGAGGCGGCGGCCACCGCGCTCGAGAACACCTTGTCCGCAGCACATTCCGGCGTCGTGCTGCACCGCCGGACGATCGGCGCATCAGGCTGACAGCACCTGCCGGTGGACGATCCAGGCGTGCTTGCCGACCTGACGGACCTTCTCGAACCCGAGGTCGGTGAACAGCTCGACCGTCGCGGTGAAGAGGAAGCGGCCGTGCGCCTGGCGGCCGGCGGTCACCTCGGAGATGGCCTCGACCAGGCCGCCGCCGCGGGCGGCGATCAGCTCCAGCGCACCTTCGACGGCCCGCCGCGCGACACCCTTGCCGCGGTGGCCCTTACCGACGAAGACGCAGGTGATCCGCCAGTCCGGCACCGGCGGGGCGTCCTTGTCGTACTCGCGGCGGTGCTTGATCGACGGCAGCTCCTCCGGGCTGCCGAACTGGCACCACCCCAGCGCGGCACCGTTGTCGTCGAGCACCAGCGCGGCGTGCGCCCGATCGGTCATCACCCGGTCCCGCTTCGCCTCCCGGTGGTCCAGCCCCCGGACACCCCGCTCCGGGTGGAATCCGATGCACCAGCAGCCGCCGAAGATCCCGCCGTTCGCATCCACCAGGTCCGCGAACTCGTCCCAGGTGTCCGGTCCGAGATCGACCACGCTGCCGGGCATCCCGGTCAGCCTCGCGCGACAGCCGCGATGACAGCGGCGAGTTCGACGGGGCGGGTGAACATCGGCCAGTGCCCGGAGTCGATGTCGACGTACGAGACCTGCTGTGCCGCAGCGATCTCCGGCACGTCACCGGCGGCCACCCACTCCTTCGCCTGGTCCGGGGTGAACTCCGGGCAGATCATCGTGGTGGGTACGGCGAACCGCCGCTCGTCCGTCAGCCGGACGACCCCGCGGCTCACCCCGACCGGCACCGGGATCGACTCCGCGACCATCGTGTCATTCAGTTCCGCGGAGATGTCGGCGGAGTCCGGGCCCTCGAACGGCCCCCAGCCCGGGAAAGCCATGCCGCCGTCGACCGGCTCGAAGAAGTCGGCGTAGGCGGACCCGTCGGTGGACGGGAAGCCGCCGATCAGCGCGGTGCCGGCGATGCTGTCCGGCCGGCGGTCGGCCGCCAGCCAGGCCAGCGTGCAGGCAGCGGAATGCCCGACCACCAGCGGGTTCTCGGCGGCATCCACCGCGGCGAGCACCGCGTCCAGCTGGTCCTGCAGGGTGGCGTCGGTGCGGCCGTCACCCTGGCCCGGCAGCGCCACGGCCGTCACCTGCAGACCCTGGTCCTGCAGGGCCGCAGCGGTCTCCGCCCAGGCGGCCGGGCCGTTCAGCCAGAGGCCGGCGATGAGCACGATGTCGTTCGTCGTCGTCGTCATGCCGACCAACGTAGGACCGGTACCGGACGATCGGCTTCCGCATCCTGCCGATCGACTTCTAGGCTGGCCGCATGGCCGCTTCCGGCGACAGCCCCACCGCACGTGCGCTGCGCACGCTGGACGTGCTGCACACGCGCCCGGGCATCACCGCCGGGCAGCTCGGCGAGGCGCTCGGCGTCTCCGACCGGGCCGCACGCCGCTACATCGCGATCCTGCGCGAGGCGGGCATCCCGGTGCAGACCGAACACGGCCCGTACGGCGGGTACCGCATCGGCCGCGGCCTGCGCCTCCCGCCGTTGGTTTTCACCGCCTCCGAGGCGTTGGGCCTGGTCATGGCCGTGCTCGACGGCCAGCACGCCGCCGCCGACCCCACCGATCCGGTCGGCTCCGCGCTGACCACGCTGATGCGCGCGCTGCCCGAGGCCGTCGGTCGGCCGGCCGCGATGATGCGGGCGCACGCCCTGGCCACCCCGCGTCCACCGGGCTCCCGACCGGATCCGGAGACCACCACGGCCCTGGTCGCGGCCATCGCCTCCGGTCACCGGGTCCGCATCACGTACCGCAGCGGCGCCGGTTCGGCGTTCGAGACCGACGTCGACCCGTGGGCCGTCGTGGTCCGGTTCGGCACCTGGTACCTGCTCTGCCACTCGCACCATGCCGATGCCGTCCGCACCTACCGGATCGACCGCATCCGCTCCCCGCGGCGACTGGAGTCGACGTTCCGCCCGCCGGACGCGCTGGACCCGGTGGCGCTGTTGGAACGACATCTGGGCATGGGCTGGGACCACGCCACCGAGGTGGTGTTCGACGCCCCGTACGAGCAGGTCCGACCGCATGTCGGCCCACGGATGGGGACACTGGAGCCACTCGAGGAGGACCGCTGTCGGCTGGTCGGCACCACCACCAACACCGCCATGTACGCCGGCGAGTACCTGGCCGCGATCCCGATCCCCTTCCACGTGCTCGGCGGGCCCGAGCTGCGCGCGGCGGTCGCCGAGGTCGCGGCCCGGATGTCCGCAGCCGTCGCACCAGTCGGTCCGGTCCAGTAGTTTCTGGAGATCGCGGACCCGCCGGCGCTCTGACCTGCACCGTCAGACAGCACCCAGGTCCTGGGCGAGCACCACGGTGTTGCCATCGGGGTCGGTCAGCTGCGCGATCCGGAACTGCCCGCTGGGCACCGTGACCGGGTCGGGAATCTCGATGCCGCGGTCCCGTGCGCCGGTCACATCACCGTCGACGTCGTCGCTGCCCAGGGTCACGCTGCCGGCTCCGGCATGCTCGGCGTCGTCGACCACCTGCATCCCTCCGCCACCGTCGAAGTGCCACTCGATGTCGCTCGGCATCGGGACCAGATCGGGTTCCCGGCCGAGCAGCGTCGTCCACCACCGGCGCGACGCGACGAGATCGGAGCTGGGCACCACGGCGAGGGCGCGGGTCACGGTCATGCAGTCCTCCGTCGGCAGGGCCGCCCGGCTCGGCGACCGTTCCATCCGCCGGTACCCGTCCAGCCTGCGCCGGACACGGACGGGCATGCCGCACCCGCCGGTTGCCGTGCCCGGACCTCACGCCACGATGTCCGGGTGACCCCGGAGCCGCCTGCCGGACCCGACCGCCTGGCACGCCGGCTCGGACCGGTCGACGCCACCGTCGTCGGTCTCGGCGCCATGCTCGGCGCCGGCGTCTTCGTGGTCTTCGCCCCCGCCGCGGCGGCGGCCGGCGGCGCGCTGCTGATCGCGGTGCTGCTGGCCGGACTGGTCGGCGCGTGCAACGCACTGTCCTCCGCCCGGCTCGCCGCGCTGTACCCGGAGTCCGGCGGTACTTACGTCTACGGGCGGGAACGGCTCGGTCCGTTCTGGGGCTACCTGGCCGGTGGTGCGTTCGTCGTCGGGAAGACCGCGAGCTGCGCCGCCATGGCGATGACCATCGGCAGCTACCTGCTCCCCGAAGGCGCACGGTGGACAGCGGCGGCAGCGGTCGTGCTGGTGACGGCGTTGAACTGCTGGGGGGTGCACCGCGGTGCCGCGGTCACCGCCGTCGTCGTGGTGCTGGTGATCGCCGTGCTCGTCGCGGTCGTGATCGCTGCGCTGTCGTCCGGGACGTCGGTCGGCGCACCGCTGGTGACCACGGGTGCGACACCGACCGGGGTACTCACCGCTGCCGGCTTCCTGTTCTTCGCCTTCGCCGGGTACGCGCGCATCGCCACCCTCGGCGAGGAGGTCAGGGATCCGGCCCGGACCATCCCGCGGGCGATCCGGGCGGCGCTGGCGGTCACCGTGCTGATGTACCTGGCGTTGGCCGCGGCGCTGCTGATCGTCCTCGGGCCCGCGGCCACCGCGGCCTCGACGTCACCGGTCGCCGATCTCGCCGCCGCCGGTGGCGGATGGTTGCGGTGGCCGGTGCGGATCGCCGCGGTCCTCGCCGCCGGGGGTGCGCTGCTGGCGCTGGTGCTCGGTGTCTCCCGCACGGTGCTCGCGCTCGCCCGGGACGGGCGGCTGCCCCGGGGTCTGGCCGCCGTGTCCAGCACGGACCGCACGCCGGTCCGCGCCGAGCTGGCGGTCGGGGCGGTGGTGCTGGGGCTCGTGCTGACCGTCGATCTGCGTGCTGCGATCGGCTTCTCCGCGGTGACCGTGCTGACCTACTACCTGATCGCCAACGCCGCGGCCTCCACCCTCCCGGGATCACCGACCTCGAAGACAATCCCGGTGCTGGGCGCCGCCGGGTGTGTGCTGCTGGCCGGGTCACTGCCGCTCGGCAGCCTGCTCCCGGGCCTGGCCGTGCTCGCGGTGATCGCGGGATCGTGGTGGCTCCCGGAAGCACGGACGTAGCAACGGGTCTCATGCCCGGAACGCACGACGTCCTGCAGGGGTGACCCTGCAGGACGTCGGCGAGGAGGAACTCAGGCGAGGTCGAAGCGGTCCAGCTCCATGACCTTGACCCAGGCGTTGACGAAGTCGGCGACGAACTTGCCACGCGCGTCCGCGCTGGCGTAGACCTCGGCCAGCGCCCGCAGCTGTGAGTTGGAGCCGAAGACCAGGTCGACCGGGGTGGCGGTCCACTTGACCTCGTCGGTGACGACATCGCGGATCTCGTAGACGTTCTCGGCGGACTCCGAGGACTTCCAGCGGGTGCCCGGGGACAGCAGGTTGACGAAGAAGTCGTTCGTCAGGGTGCCCGGCTTGTCGGTGAGCACGCCGTGCGTGGTGCCGCCGGCCTGCAGTGCCCGGAGACCACCCACCAGCACGGTCATCTCGGGCGCGGTGAGGTTCAGCATGTAGGCGCGGTCCACCAGCAGCACCTCCGGCTGCAGCTTCTCGCCCTCGCGGATCCAGTTGCGAAAACCGTCGGCCCGCGGCTCCAGGAAGCCGAACGACTCGACGTCGGTGTCCTCCTGGGTGGCGTCGGTACGACCGGCCCGGAACGGCACGGTCACCTCGACACCGGCGTCCGCCGCTGCCTTCTCGACCCCGGCCGAACCGGCCAGCACGATCAGGTCGGCGAGCGAGACGGTGGCGCCGCCGGCCGCGTTGAACTCGTCGCGGATCCCGGCCAGCACCTCGAGCACCGGGCCGGTGCCGGCGTTGACCGCCCAGCTGCGCTGCGGCTCCAGCGCCAGCCGGCCGCCGTTGGCGCCACCGCGCTTGTCGGTGAAGCGGAAGCTCGCGGCCGCCGCCCACGCGGTGGAGACCAGCTGCTCGGTGGTCAGCCCGGACTCCAGCACCTTTGCCTTCAGCGCGGCGACGTCGGCGTCGGAGACCGGGGTGCCGGTCGCCGCCGGGACCGGGTCCTGCCACAGCTGCGGCTCGGCGACCCACGGGCCGAGGAAGCGGCTGACCGGGCCCATGTCACGGTGCAGCAGCTTGTACCAGGCCTTGGCGAAGGCCAGCGCGAACTCGTCCGGGTGCTCCAGGAAGCGGCGCGAGATCTTCTCGTACGTCGGGTCCATCCGCAGCGACAGGTCGGTGGTCAGCATGGTCGGCTTGTGCTTGCGGGTGGCGTCGTGGGCGTCCGGGATGATCTCCTCGGCGTCCTTGGCGACCCACTGCTTGGCACCACCGGGGCTGGTGGTCAGCTCCCACTCGTAGCCGAACAGGATCTCGAAGAACCGGTTGCTCCACCGGGTCGGCGCGTCGGTCCAGGTGACCTCGAGGCCGCTGGTGATGGTGTCCGCACCCTTGCCGCTGCCGTAGGTGCTGAGCCAGCCCAGGCCCTGCGACTCCAGGTCGGCGCCCTCCGGCTCCGGGCCGACGTGACCGTCGGACACTCCGGCACCGTGGGTCTTGCCGAAGGTGTGGCCGCCGGCGATCAGCGCCACGGTCTCCTCGTCGTTCATCGCCATCCGGCCGAAGGTCTCGCGGATGAAGTACGCCGCCGCCAGCGGGTCGCCGCTGCCGCGCGGGCCCTCGGGGTTGACGTAGATGAGGCCCATCTCGGTGGCGCCGACGACCGGGGTCATCTCGGCGTCACCGGTGTAGCGGGCGTCGCCCAGCCAGGCGTCCTCCTCGCCCCAGAAGATCTCCTCCGGCTCCCACACGTCGGGACGGCCGAAGCCGAAGCCGAAGGTCTGGAAGCCCATGGACTCCAGCGCGACGTTGCCGCCGAGCACCAGCAGGTCGGCCCAGGAGATCTTCTGGCCGTACTTCTGCTTGACCGGCCACAGCAGGCGGCGGGCCTTGTCCAGGTTGGCGTTGTCCGGCCAGCTGTTCAGCGGGGCGAACCGCTGGCCGCCGTCACCGGCGCCGCCGCGGCCGTCGTAGGTGCGGTAGGTGCCGGCCGCGTGCCAGCTCATCCGGATCATCAGGCCGCCGTAGTGACCGAAGTCGGCCGGCCACCAGTCCTGCGAGGTGGTGAGCACCTCGGTGATGTCCGCCTTCAGCGCCTCGACGTCAAGGCCGGCGAACTCGGTCGCGTAGTCGAAGTCGGGGCCCAGCGGGTTGACCTTGGACGAGTGCGCGTGCAGCACCGACAGGTCGAGCTGGTTGGGCCACCAGTCCTTGTTCGTGCGCGGGCGCCCGCCGGTCTTCGGCGTGGGCGCGTCGATCGCCGGGTTCTCGCTGTCACTGCCATGGGCGGTCGCCGAGTCGTGGACGACGGGGCATCCACCTGCGGCGGGGGAGTCGGACATGTGTGACCTCTTCGGGATCGACGGCGGGAAATCGGTGTGGCGACGGCGGCACCGACTCCAACTTAGACACAGTCCATGTTGGCCTTCAACCCGGGTCCCGGGCCCGGGATCAGCCCACCAGCAGCCCCGTCACCACCACCAGCGCGAACGCGGCCAGCCCGAGCACGGCGCCGGTGACGTACGGATGCCGCAGTCCCCAGGCCGCCGCCCACTGCCGCCCCTGCACCAGTTCGGCGACCGTGCACGGACCGTCGACGAGCTCGTGCCGGCTGCCCGGCCCGCCGCCGATCGCCAGGGCCAGCACACCCAGGTCGTCGGCGGTGAACACCCGGTTGTCCAGCCGCAGCAACGCCCGGCCGCGCCGGTCCGCGAAGGACAGCACCGAGCGGGCCGGACCCTGGGTGCAGCTCACGGACGGCGCCCGGACCGAGAGCGCCACGTCGTCGCGTCGGAACCGGATCGCCGGCCCCAGCAGTCGGCGCACCCGCACGATCTCCCCGTCGACGGTCACCGACACCGGCCTGATCACCAGGAGGAACGCGGCGACGACGAGGGTGACGACGGGGACCAGGGCGAGGGTGAACGGCGGCATGTCGTCCTGGGCGACGGCGTACCCGAGGTAACCGGCGAGCAGCGCCAGCGGCGCCAGGTCGACACCGAGCCGGGAGAGGTAACGGGCGGCGGTGACCCGGACACGCAGCTGCGGCCGAGGCAGGACGGACATGACGGTTCTTCTTTCCAGGTTGTAGGGGTGACCGGCGGAATCGAGGTCATGAGGCGCCCGGCTGATACATCCGTCGTGGTTGCGCTGCGTGACGGCCGGCGGTCGGACGACGACGCGGTCGATCGAACGGGGCCCGCCGACGAGCGCAGCGTGAGCAGCACAACACCCCGTTGGTGTCACCCGCCTCCTACCCATAAGGTCAGGCTCACCTACATCAGACATTTACCGATCGAGCGAGAGGACAGCACCGTGGCCGCACGTCAGCGCCCTGCGGATCCCCGCATCTCCGTGGTGGTCCCGGCCCGCAACGAGGCCCGCAACCTCTGCGAGGTGATCCCGCTGATCCCGCGCGAGTATGAGGTCGTGGTGGTCGACGGCAGCTCGCGCGACGGCACCCGCCCGGTGGCCCGGCGACTGCGCACCAGTGCCACCGTCATCTCGCAGACCCGACGCGGCAAGGGCAACGCCCTGGTCTGCGGGTTCGAGGCGGCCACCGGTGACATCGTGGTGATGCTGGACGCCGACGGATCCGCCGATGTGCGCGAGATCCCGGCGTTCGTCGAGGCTCTCGTGGCCGGCGCCGACTTCGCCAAGGGCAGCCGGTTCCTGCCCACCGGCGGCAGCGAGGACCTGACGAAGCTGCGCGCGCTGGGCAACCACGCGCTGACCGGCACCGCCAACCTGCTGTTCGGCACGTCCTACACGGACCTCTGCTACGGCTACAACGCCTTCTGGCGGGACATCCTGCCGGCCCTCGACCTGCCCGACGCGCAGCCGGAGGGCGACGAGATGCTCTGGGGCGACGGATTCGAGATCGAGACCGTGCTGAACACCCGGGTCGCGGCCGCCGGCCTGAAGGTCGTCGAGGTCCCCAGCGTCGAGGCGCTGCGGCTGCACGGCGCCAGCAACCTGCATGCGGTCAAGGACGGGATCCGGGTCGCCCGCACGCTTCTCACCGAGAAGCGCCGTGCCCGCGCGCTGCCGACGACCTCCCGGACCGCCGCGGGGACCGCCGTCATCCCGGCCCAGCGGCAGCCGGCCGCGTCGGAGTCCGGGATCCTCGATGTCGCAGGCTGACCTGCTGCCGTTCCCGGCCGGCGTCCCGGCCACCGACGGACCGGCGCTCGCCGTGGTGGTGTGCGCGCACACCGTCGACCGGCTGCCCACCCTGCGCCGGCTGCTCGGCGCCCTGCGCACGGAACTGCTCGCCGGCGACGAGCTGGTGCTGGTGGTCGACCACCACGACGAGCTGCTCGACCTGGCCCGGGCACTGTTCCCGGACACCCTGGTCATCGGGAACTCCGGTACCCGAGGGCTGTCCGATGCCCGGAACACCGGCGCGGCCGCCACCTCGGCACCGGTGGTGGTCTTCGTCGACGACGACGCCTTCCCGCGGCCCGGCTGGGCCGCGGCCTGGCGGACCGCCTTCACCGATCCGCGCACCGAGCTGGCCGGTGGCGCGGTGCACGCCGACTGGCAGGCGGGGCGCCCGGCCTGGTTCCCGGACGAGCTGGACTGGGTGGTGGGCTGCGACTACCGCGGCCTGCCGGGCGACGGCGCGGTGATCCGCAATCCCATCGGCGCCAACATGGCGGTGCGCCGGGACGCGCTGGTGCAGGCCGGCGGTTTCCACACCGGGCTGGGCCGCACCGGTCGGGTGCCGGCCGGCTGCGAGGAGACCGCGCTGGGCATCCGGGTGGCGGCCGACCGCGGCCCGGAGTCGGTGCGCCGCAGCACCTCCCCGGCGGTGGACCACCAGGTCCCGGCGCAGCGCGGCTCCCTGAAGTACCTGCTGCGCAGATGTTTCCACGAGGGTCGCAGCAAGGCGCGGCTGGCCGCGCTGGTCGGGACCGGGGCGGCACTGTCCCGGGAACGGCGCTTCCTGGTGGACACCGTGCTCGGCGGCGTCCGGCGCGGGCTGGCGGGGGCCGCCCGCGAACCGGCCGCCGCCGCGCGCGCCGGGGTGCTGCTCGCCGGTACCGCCGCCACCGCCCTCGGCTACCTGACCACGTCCCGGAGGCCGGCCCCGGCCGCCGTCGAGAAGTCCTGCAAGGTACCGGTGGTGGACCTGGAGATCACCGACATCCGTTCCACCCCTTCGGAGATCGACCTGTTGCCGGACGGCCCGGTGTCGGTGCTGCTGCGCCGCGACGACCTGCCGCTGGCCTCCGTGCTGCTGGATCCGGCCACCGACCGGCGCGCCCAGATCGCCGAGATCCTGGGCGGTGCACTGGCTCCCGCCGTCCGCACGGCACCGCTGCCGGCGGCCGGCGGGCACCTGATGGTCAGCGTGGTCATCTGCACGCTGGGCCGTGACCCGCGCCTGGTCGCCGCGGTGGACGCGGTGCTGCGACAGAGCCACGGCCGGCTGGAACTGGTGGTGGTGGACAACGACCCGGACAGCGGCCGGGTCGACGCGCTGCTGGCCGGGATCGACGACCCGCGGTTGCGGATCGTCCGGGCCCCGGTCCGCGGGCTTTCCCATGCCCGCAACCGCGGGCTGCAGGAGGTGGCCGGCGAGCTGATCGCCTACACCGACGACGACGCGCTGCCGGACCGGCACTGGATCCAGCAGCTGTGCGCGGTGTTCGCCGCCGACCGCGGCGGCCAGGTCGGCGCGGTCACCGGGCTGGTCACCCCGGCCGAGCTGCGCACCCCGCAGCAGCTGCAGTTCGAGCAGTACGGCGCCTTCGACAAGGGTGCGCACCGGGTGCTCTGGTTCGCCGGTCGGCTGCCGCACGACCTCGGCATCGACGGCACCATCGGTGCCCGCGGCGCGCTGTACCCCTACGCGGGTGGCGAGTTCGGGTCGGGCAACAACATGGCCTTCCGCACCGCGCTGCTGCGCGAGCTCGGCGGCTTCGACACCGCGCTCGGTGCCGGCAGCCCGGCCATGGGCGGCGAGGACCTGGAGATCTTCGGCCGCACGGTGCGATCCGGCGCGGTCCTCGTCTACACCCCGGCCGCGCTGGTCCGGCATTTCCACCGGGACAACCCGGAGGACCTGCGCAAGCAGATGTTCGGGTACGGCGTCGGGATGAGTGCGGTGGTCACCGGTGCGCTGGTCTCCGGACCGGGACCCGCACTGAAGGTGCTGCGGGCCATGCCGTCGGCGCTCCGGGTGCTGCTCTCCCCGACCTCGACCAAGAACGCCGAGCGCGGCGCCGACTACCCGCGGGAGCTGGTGCTCATAGAGCTCGCCGGCTACCTCGCCGGGCCGTGGCGGCTGCTCCGGTCCCGCCGGGCGGCGCGCCGCTCCGGCGGCCGGTTCCTGCCACCGGTGGGGACGACCGCTTGACCTCGTCACCCACGATCAGTCCCCCGGGCCCCCGGCGCAGCCTGCTGCGCCGGGGTTCCGGTGCGAGAGGGGCCGCGTCCGGCCTCGAGGGCAACGCCCTCGCGCTGATGATCTCGACGGCTTCGACCGGGCTGCTCGGGCTGGTCTTCTGGACCGTTGCCGCCCGCGGCTTCCCGGCCGCCGAGGTCGGCCGGGCCTCCGCGGTGATCTCCTCGGCGACCATGCTCGCCTCGCTGGCCACCCTCAGCCTGGGCGGGATGTTCGAGCGGTTCCTGCCGCTCACCGGCCATCGGACCCGGTCGCTGATCGTCGCCGGCTACACCGTCACCTCGATCGCCGCCGTCCTGTTCGGCGCCGGCTTCCTGGTGCTGGGATCGCAGAGCGTGCTGCACGGCACCGCCGAGCACGTCATGTTCCCGGCGTTCGTGGTCATCCTGACGATGTTCGGCCTGCAGGACTTCGTCCTCACCGGACTGCGCGGCGCGCGCTGGGTCGCCGTCAAGAACGTCTCCTACGCCGTGGTGAAGCTGGCGGCCGTGGCACTGCTGGCCGCCAGCGGGTCGGCCACCGCGATCGTGCTGGGCTGGATGATCCCGGCGCTGGTCGGGCTGCTGGTGATCAACGCCGTGCTGTTCACCCGCGGACTGCGCGGGATCACCGGCGAGCCGGACCTGCCCCCGGTCCGCGAGCTGCGGGTCTACTTCGGCGTCACCTACCTGACCAGCGCGGTGGCCACCGCCACCCCGCTGCTGCTGCCGCTGATCGTCATCGGGCTGCTCGGCGCCGAGGCGAACGCCGTGTTCAACCTGGTGTGGACGCTCACCTCCGGCTGTGTGCTGCTGGTCGGCGCCACCACCGGCGCGTTCGTCGTCGAGGCGGTGCGGGACCGGGCCGCGCTGCGGTCGCTGATCCGCCGGTTCGTCCGGATCCTGGCCCTGGTGGCCGCGGCCGGGATGGCCGTGCTGATCCTGGCCGCCCCGGTCTACCTGGAGATCGTCGGGCCGGAGTACGCCGAGTTCGGACCGGCCCTGGCCCGGGTGCTCGCCCTCGCGCTGCCCGCCACCGCCGTGCTGATGCTCTACAACTCGCTGGCCCGGGTGCTGGGCCGGCTGAAGATGCTGGTGGTGGTCCAGCTGGTCACCGCGTCCCTGGTGATCGGGCTGTCCTTCCCGGCCGTGCACGCCTGGGGCATGGTCGGTGTCGGCTGGTCCTTCCTGATCGGCGAGAGCGTCGCCGCCCTGGTCGCCTCGGTACCGCTGTACCGGATGCTGCGTTCCCTGCGGACGGACTCGTGAAGGTCCTGCTGCCGCAGCAGTCCACCTCGACGGGCTGGGACGAGGCGGTCGTCGACCTCCCGGAACCCGACCGCGACCCGGACCCGACCCCGGCGACGCGGCCGGGCTGGTCCGGCCGGCCGGTGCTCGAGGCCATCGCCCTGGTGCCGGCCCTGGTGCTCTGCCTCGGGCTGCCGCTGCTGTCCTGGTCGGACGCGGCCGTGCCGGGACGGCCGGTGTTGGCCGTGCTGTTCGTGCTGCTGGTGCCCGGTGTGCCGGCGGTGATCGCGCTGCGGCCGCCGGACGGCCGGGTGGCGACGATCCTCGCCGTGACCACCGGTCCGGCGGTGCTGCTGGTCACCGGCACCCTCACCACCTCCCTGCACCGCTGGTCCCCGGCCGCCGCGGCGAGCATCCAGGCCGCGATCGGCGTGCTCTTCCTGCCGGCGGCGGTGCACCGGGTCCTGCAGTCGGCCCCGACCGCACCCTGGCGGGCGGCCCTGCGCGCGATCGGCCGGCGGGTGCGCGGGCTGTGCGTGCTGGCCGGATCCGTGCTGCTCTGGTGGGCGGCCACCCGGACCACGGACCTCACCGCCGCCGGTGACCGCGGCATCCTCACCGTGCTGCCGTGGACCTACTGGCTGGCGCTGGTGCTGGTCTGCGCGGTGATCACCGCAGGCCTGGTCGCGCGTGCCGTCGACCACCTGCTGCTGGGCATCGCCGTGCCGGTGCTGCTGATCCAGGTCGCGACCTTCGTCGGGGTGGCCTCCGGTGCCGCTCCGGTGGGCGCGGGCTGGGTGCAGGTCGGCTTCGTCGAGTACATCGCCCGCACCGGCGAGGTGGCGCTGGGTACCGACGCCCGGTTCAGCTGGCCCGGGTTCCTGGCCGGCAGTGCGCAGCTGCAGCAGTGGGCCGGGATGTCGTCGGTGGGACCGCTGATGGTGCTGGCGCCGGGGCTGTTCGCCGTGCTGGCGATGCCGGCGCTGTGGCTGATCGGCCGGGCGGTGACCCGCTCCGCCCGCGGCGGCTGGATCGCGGTGCTGCTCTTCGGGGTCACCAACTGGCTGCAGCAGGACTACTTCTCCAGCCAGGCCGTCGCCTTCCTGTTCTTCGTCTCGATCCTCGCCGTGCTGCTCGGGTCGCTGTCCGCCGCCCGGCTGCCGCTCGGCCCGGGATGGCGCCGCTGCTGGCAGGTGCTGCGCCGGGTCCCCGGCCGGCCGGCCGGGCTGGGCGCCGGCAGGATGCTCGCGCTCGAGGGTGCGCTGCTGCTGCTGATCGCCGCGATGGTGATGTCGCACCAGCTCACCCCGGTGGTCACCGTGCTGGCGCTGCTGGTCTTCGCGATCACCGGCACGTCCCGGTTCCGCACCCTGCCGGTGGCCGCCGGCGTGCTCTTCCTCGGCTGGTTCGGCTACGGCGCCACCGACTACTGGACCGGCCACCTGGGCACCGTTCTCGGCGACGTGGGCCGGGTCGGCAGCACGGTGTCCGCCGGGGTCGGCCAGCGGCTCACCGGTGACCCGGTCTACCTGCAGATGCAATACCTGCGGATGGGCTGGACCGCACTGCTCCTGCTGCTCGCGGTGGCCGGCTGGTGGCTGCTGCGGCGCCGGCCGGAGGCGGTGCTGCTCGCCGGGCTCGCGGCCTGCCCCATCGGCCTGGTCGCCCTGCAGTCCTACGGCGGCGAGGTGGTGATCCGGGTCGCGCTGTACGGCGGGCCGATCTGGGCGGCGCTCGGCGCGGTGGCGCTGCTCCGGCTGGGCCGGGCCTTCTCGGCACGGCGGCGGCGGGTCGCGGTGCTTGCCTCCGGGGTGGCCCTGGTGGTCGCGGCGGGCATCTTCACCACCACCCGCGGGCTCAACGTCGCCTTCGAGCGGGTCAGCGCCGTCCAGGTCGCCGCGGCGCAGGAGCTGCTCGACCTGGTGCCGCTGACCTCGAGCATCGGCGTCCTGGAGTCGGTCGGTCCGTTGCCGATGGCGCGGCTCGGCGAGGTGCGGGTGGTCCAGGTCGATCCCACCGCCTGCGGCGACTCGCCCGCCGACTGCGAGCCGGACGAACTGCCCGGCTACTGGTACCTCACCTCCGGCATGGACGCCCTCGGTGCGCTGCAGGAGGGCCGTCCGGTCGGCTGGACCCGCCAGATCGTCGCCGAGCTGCTGGCCACCGGCGACTGGGTCGCCCTGATCGACACCACGGAGGTCACCGTGCTGGCGAGAGCCGCCGCATGAACACCGATCTCATCACCGAGCCGGCCGGACTGGCGCTGATCGGCGGCACCCTGCTGCTGCTCGCGGTCACCGCCGTGCTGCGTGAGCGGCGGGTCGACGGCGCCGGCGAGGCGCTGCCGGCGCCACCCCGGTGGCCGCTGCGGATCGTCGTCTGTCTGCTGGTGCTGGCGGTCCTCGCCCTGGTGCTGATCACCGTGCTGCGGTTCTCGGTGCTGACATGAGGGGTTGCTGACGTGACGGGTGCTGAACGGGTGCTGCCATGAGGGGAGATCTGCGGTGAAGGAGTTCCGGCACCTGTCGGACCGGGGGCCGCTGCTGCGCAGCCGCTGGTTCTTCGTGGCGATCGCGGCGCTGGTGGTGGTCGCCGGGGTGATCGTGGTCCGCTGGGACCGGCCGGCGACCGCCGCTGCGCCGGAACCGGCCCCGAGCACCTCTGCCGCGTCGTCCTCCGCTGCGCCGTCGTCTGCCCCGCCGTCGTCTACGGCGCCGTCCTCGGAGGCGCCGTCCTCGGAGGCGCCGTCCTCCTCCGCAACCACCCCGACACCCTCGACAGCGGAACCGTTGTCGGGGGTGGCGGCGCCGGTGGGGGACGAGCCGGGGTGGCGGCAGGTCTTCGTCGACGACTTCTCCCGGACCGAGCTGGGCGACGACTGGGACGTGTACTCCGGCCCGCCGGGCGGCGACCCGTACACGATCTGGGATCCCTCGCACGTCCAGCTGGACGGGGACTCGTTGCTGCTGGCCGGTTTCCAGGAGGACGGGCAGTGGGTGACCGGCGGGGTGTCGAACTGGCCCGTGGCGCAGACGTACGGCCGGTGGGAGGTGCGGTTCCGGGCGATGGCCTCGGACGAGATCACCTACCACTTCCTGCTCTGGCCGCAGTCGGAGAACTGGCCGCCGGAAATCGACTTCCTGGAGGACTTCTCCGGGGACCGCAGTCAGGCCAGCGGTTTCGTCCACTACATCCAGGACGGCCGCCGGCAGAAGGTGCAGAAGGACGTCGAGGCCGACTTCAACCAGTGGCACACCGCCGGGGTGATCTGGGAACCGGAGCGGGTCACCTTCACCCTGGACGGCGAGCCGTGGGGCATCATCTCCGGCGACATGGTGCCCGACGAGCCGATGTGGCTGGCCCTGCAGCAGCAGGCGGGCGGCTGCCAGCGCAGCGCGGACTACGGCTACCCGTTCTGCCCGGTGGCCGGCGTCCCCGACGAGGCCTGGGTGCAGATCGACTGGGTCAGCGTCTACGCCCCGGCCTGAAACCGCTGCGGCGCCGTCATTGTCGCCGACTCCGTCACGGTGGCGAGGTGGCCCTGGACCTGTTCCGGGTGATCGGCCAGCCGCTCCTGGTCGTACCAGGCGCGCTCCAGCAGGTGCCGGGACAGCAGCGCGACCCGCTCCTGCATCCCGCGTCCGAGCATCCCGGCCGCCCGCACCAGACCGGCCAGCATCCGCTCCGCCCACCGCCGGCGCAGCACCGCACCTGTGAACGTCCGCAGCACCTCCTGGCCGGACGGCGCCGCCTGCAGTCCGTGCAGCATCGGCCAGCGCCGGGACAGCCGGGCGAGACTGGTCCCACGGGAACGTGCCTCGCGGAAGAAGCCGGCGAGGTCCTTGCGGTGCAGGTGATCCGCCCGGGCCGCCGGCGAGTAGTGCATCCGCACGCCGAGCAGGGACAGCCGGAGCCCCAGGTCGAGGTCCTCGAAGTAGTCCAGCCGCACCGTCGGCGCCACCGACTCGGCGGCCAGGATGTCCTGCCGCCGCGCCGAGAGATGGCCGGTCCACAGCGATTCCGCGAGCGTGGCCGGAGCGGCGATCCAGGTCTGCACCGTGCGTCGGTAGGACTCGGCGTACACCCGGACCGGCAGCGTGTCCGCGTCGCCGTGCGCCGGGGCCGCCACCGGCATCGCACCGACCAGCAGCACCGGTCCGCCGGCCGACCGCTGGTGGAAGTCCCGGTGCACCTGCACCGCGCCGGGGGTCAGCCGCACGTCGTCGTCGATCAGCAGGACGGTGCCGTGCTTCGCCGCACCCACGCCGGCTAACCGGGCCAGCGCGGCACCGCGGTTCTCCGGCAGCACCAGGACCCGCACCACGGGGTGGATGCCGGCGGCCAGCGCGGCCGCACCCGGTGCGCCGGGACCGTCGATGACCACGAGGATCTCGTCCCGGTCGGTGTCGACACCGGCGTCCAGCGCGGCCGGCAGCACCGTCCGCAACAGCTGTTCGTCCCCGCGGGTCACCACGACCAGGGAGATCGGTGGTCCGGCAGGAGTCACCGCGCCGGCACCCCGGCCCCGTCCATCGCCGTGGTGATCCATTCGGCCAGGGTGGCCACGTGCGGTGCCCGGACCAGCGAGACGTGATCGGTCCGGATCGTGCGGAACTCGGTGTCACCGGCGAGAATGCCGCCCCACCAGGAGGGTTCGTCGGTGTTCTGGGTCGACCGCACCACCAGCACCGGTCCGCGCCACGGCCGGGGGCGGTGCACCCGGGCGACCCGCAGACCCTGTTCGGTCATCGCCAGGTGGTGGTCCTCCGGCGGGAGCCGCACGATGCCGGCCATCAGCACCAGCCGGCGGGCCCGCCACAGCGCCCGCTTCGTCGACTCCGCGGTGGTACCGGGGTCCGGTGCCGGCAGGCTGCCCAGCTCCCGGTACCGGCGGGCGATCGTCTCCGGGAGGTAGGTGTCCAGCAGCACCAGGCTCGCCACCTGCTGCCCGCGGGCGGCCAGCAGGTGGGCCGTCTCCAGCGCGATCAGTCCGCCCAGCGAGTGGCCGACCAGGTGGTACGGCCCCTCCGGCTGGATCCGGAGCAGCGCCGCGAGGTGCCGGCGGGCGGCCCGCCGGACGGTCCAGTCCGGCATGCCGCGTGTCTCCAGGCCGTGCGGCTGGAAGCAGTGCACGGGCTGGTCGGCACCGAGCTCGGTGGCCAGTGGCAGGAAGGTGATCGCCGAGGCGCCCGCGCCTGCGAAGCAGAACAGCGGTGGGCGGGTGCCGGTGCCGCGCAGGGTCACCGTCGATCCGCTCGGCACCCGCTCGCCGAGCTGTCCCACCCTCGCGGCGAAATCGGCGAGCGTGGGTGCCCCGGCGAGATCGGAGGCGACCAGGGTGCAGGACAGCCGCTCGCCGACCCGGGTCAGCATCTCCTCGACGTGGAGCGAGTCGCCGCCGAGCTCCATGAAGTCGTCCTCGCGGTGGACCGCCTCGACATCCAGGATCTCGCACCAGATGTCGGCGATCACCGTCTCCCACGACCCGCGCGGGGAGGTGCCGTCTGCCCGGTGCGCCGGCACCGTCAGGCCTTTCCGGTCGACCTTGCCGCGCTCGTTGCGCGGCAACTCCGGCAGCAGCACGACGGTCTGGGGGACCATCCACTCCGGCAGCTTCTCCCGCAGCCGCCGGCGCAGCGCGGTGGCGGACAGGGTGCGGGTGCGGGCGGCCGGGCTCACCCAGGCGACCAGCCGGGTACGGCCGGCGTCACCGGTCTCGGCGCGCACGACGGCCTCGCCGATCTCCGGCAGTCCGGCGATTACCGCCTCCACCTCGGCCGGCTCCACCAGATACCCGCGGATCTTCACCGCGGCGTCGCCGCGGCCGAGCAGGTGCAACACCCCGTGCTCGTCGAACCGGGCGAGATCCCCCATCCGGTACCGGCGCACACCGTCCGCCCAGGCGCCGAACGGCGAGGACTCCGGCTCCTCGCAGTAGCCCTCGGCCAGGTACCCGCTGTCCAGGTGCACGACGCCGGTCGCCCCGTCCGGCACCGGCCGCCCCTCCGCATCCAGCAGCCGCACCGTCTTGTTCGGCGCCGGCGTGCCCACCGGGACGATCCCGGACGGGATCGGGTCGGCCGGGCCGATCCGGTGGAAGGCGAGGTGACCGGTCTCCGACGAACCGGACCAGGAGATGTAGTCGGCGTCGGCGTCCAGGTGCAGGCGCAATGCCTCGACGTCCCGACCGTGCACCGCCTCGCCGCAGGTGGTGACCAGCCGGACCCCGGGCAGGCCGGCCGACTCCGGGAGCACGGACAGCAGCGACCGCAGCAGCGACGGCGTCACGTGCAGTGTGCTGATCCCGCGGGCCCCGAGCAGGTGGGCCACCTCGGGGGCACCGACCAGCCGCGGGTCGCCGATCACCAGGCCGGCGCCGTTGAGCAGCGCCATCCACCACACCGCGAGCCCGGCCGCGAAGGCGGCCGGAAGCACCAGGGCCACCGTGTCGTCCGGGCAGAGCCCGAGCGCGATCCGCCCGCCGACCGCCTCGTTCAGCAGGATGCGGTCTCCGTACCGCACGCCCTTCGGGGTCCCGGAGGAGCCGGAGGTGAACACCAGGAAGCGGTCACCCGGCGGGAGCTGCACGTCGTCGAGCAACTCCGCACCCAGGCCCAGGGTCTCCGCGTGCCGCGCCGCGCCGAGCAGTTCGTCCAGGTCCGCGACCGCGACCGTGCCGTCGGCGGTACCGAGACCGGCCCGCCGGTCCGGCTCGGCCAGCACCAGCCGGGCGCCGGCCCGGTGCACGATGTCCGACCAGCGGTCGGCGGGCAGCATCGGGTCCAGCAGCACCACCGGGTGGCCGGAGAGCAGCACGCCCAGCGCCACCGTCAGCGCGGACGTGCCCTGCTCGGCAAGCACGGCGACCGGCGCCGTCACCGGACCGGCCGCACCGATCGCGCGCCGCAGGGCCGAACCCTCGGCGAGCTCGTCCGGCCGGGTCAGCATCGCGGCGATCGCCCGTGCGGTCCGGTCGGTCTCGGCGAACGTGCGGCGGTCCCGGCAGCAGGACAGCGCGACCGCGTCCGGCCGGGCGCGGACCACCTCGGCCCAGCGGGAGGCCACCGTGGGCTCCCCGTTCGACGGATGGGGCCCGCCGACCCGCGCCGGAAGGGTCAGCGGAGCCAAGGAGATGGTCTGGGATGAGGGCTGCACGAGCACTCGCTGAGGCTAACCTAAGAAACATCAGACCTTACGTGACCTTCACTACAGGAAGTCACCACTCACAGAGGTTGCCAACCCGATCGGGTAAACATCAGACTTAGGTTCGCCTTGGTTCAGCAGTGCGTCACGCACTGGCACCTCCGGGGCGTGACCGATGCATGTCGTCAGAGGTCGTCCGGCGCGCCACCGAGGGTGCACGGACGCAGGAAGGGATCGATGAAGCCAATCAGAACAGGGCGCAGCCGTACCCGGCTGGTCGCGCTGGGGGTGAGCGGCCTGGTGGCCGCCGGCCTCGCGCTCACGCCCATCGCATTCGCCGCACCTCCGGGTGGTGGCAGCGACACGAACACCCCGAACACGCAGGTGACCCTCTCCGCGGAGGGCGTCACCATCGGCAGCACCCTGTCGTTCACCGGCAGCGGCACCGGCCTGAAGCTCTTCGCCGAGGCCGGCCGCAAGACCGTCTTCGTGAAGATGGACGACGGCGCGGTCGTCCCGACCACCGGCGCCGGCGGCGTCGCGGACGCCTGGGCGGAGGTCCCGGTCACCCTGTCCGCGGACGGCACCCAGGGTCAGTTCGCCGGGTCGATCACCATCCCGGAGAAGATCAGCGGCGGTGCGGACTTCCCGCTCGGCGTGCACACGCTGCGGTTCCTCGGCCAGGCCCCGTACACCGACCCGACGCTCGGCGAGGTGACCCTCGGGTTCACCTACAAGAGCGCCGAGTTCGCGGTCGGTCCGACACGCAACCCGCAGGCCACCGTCACCCCGTCGACCGGTGTGCTGCCGGGCACGGATGTGACGGTCTCCGGCACCGGCTTCACCCCGCGCCAGCAGCTCGCGGTGAAGATGGACCAGAACACCTACGGCATGCTGCGGGAGAACGACACCCCCGGCATCCCCGCCCGGATCGTCGTCGGCGACGACGGCACCTTCTCCGACGAGATCGTCACGATCCCGACGGCGAAGCCGGACGGTTCGGCGGTCCCGGAGGGCTCGCACACCCTGCACCTGCTGGACTCCACCCCGATCACCTCGGTCCCGCTGAGCTTCACCACGGTATCGGCCACCACCACGGAGCCGACCTCGCCGAGCACCAGCGAGCCGACTGTGCCCACCACGGAACCTTCGGTCCCCACCACGGAGCCGAGCGAGCCGACTGTGCCCACCACGGAGCCCAGCGAGCCGACCACGGATCCCACGGTCCCGACCACGGATCCCACCACTCCGACCACGGAGCCGACCGTCCCGACCACGGAGCCCACGGACCCGACCACGGACCCGACGACCCCGACGACGGAGCCCACGGTCCCCACCACGGATCCCACCGAGCCCACGGTCCCCACGACGGATCCCACCGAGCCCAGCACCCCGGGCACCGGTGAGCTGAACCTGGCGCAGGTCTCGGCCTCGCTCGGCGTCGGGCAGTACCAGATCGCCTACTCCGCACGGAACGACGTGCTGTGGGTGACCACTGCTGTCGGCCGCCCGCCGGTGACCCAGAGCAAGCTGCTCAAGGTCGATCCGGAGACGCTGGCGATCCTGGCCACCTACGACACCCCGGTGCTGGACTCCGCCACCGGCCGGGTCGAGGCGGTCTACGGCATCGACGTCGACGACACCCGGAACACGGTGTGGGTCTCCACCACCCGCGACAACGGCGTGGCCGTGTACTCGCAGGAGACCGGCGCCCACCTGGCGTCGCTCACCGACGTGAACCACTCCCGTGAGGTGCACGTTGTCGAGGAGGCGAACGCGGTCTACGTGTCCGCCGTCTACGGCAACTACATCGCCAAGTTCGACGCGACCACCTACCAGCGGATCGACACGATCGCGCTGACCGGTCAGCCGATGGGCCTGGACCACGACGGTGCGAACCTGTACACGACCACGCTGGACACCAACAAGCTGGTGATCATCAACGCCACCACGGGTCCGCGCTACTTCGACCTGCCGGCCGGCGCCGCCAGCTCCTCCAACGTCGCGGTGGACGCCGAGGCGAACGAGGTCTGGGTCGCCAGCCAGGGTTCGTCGAACGAGTCCGGTGGCCTGGTCACCGTGCTCGACGACCAGACCGGTGAGATCAAGGGCTCGGTGAAGACCGGCTACGGCTCGCTCGCGCTGGCCGTGGTGCCGGAGTCGGACGTCGTGTTCTCGGCCGACTTCTACGTCGGCACCGTGTCGGTCATCGACACCGAGACCGTCGAACTGCTGGACACGCTGGCCATCTCGGCCCAGCCGAACCACATGGTCACCGTGGGCACGAACGTGTACCTGGTGGACAAGTCCGGGGCCGGCACCGCCGGTGCCGACCAGATCACCAAGCTCACCGCCACCCGCGAGGGCGCCCCGGTCGACCCGACGGATCCCACCGACCCGACGGACCCGACCGATCCGACGGATCCCACGGACCCCACGGACCCGACCGAGCCGACCGAGCCCGGTGACAGCGGCATCGACGTCACCGCGGTGGTGCCGGGTGCCCCCACGGATCCGACCGATCCCACCGACCCGACCGACCCGACGGATCCCGAGCCCGAGCCCGGCTTCCTGTCGCTGACCGTGCCGGACACCGGCGCCTCGGTGACCCTGGAGGACCGGGGTGTGCAGGGTGACCGACGGTCGTACTCCGGTCTGCTGCCCATCGTGAAGGTCACCGACTCCCGGAACGACGGCCAGGCCGCCGGCGGCGGCTGGTCGGTCTCCGTCCAGGCCGGTGCGTTCGTCGCCGGCGCCGATCAGCAGATCGACGCCAAGTACCTGGGCTGGACCCCGGAGGTGCTCACCGAGCGCTCCGGCCTGACCCCGGGTGACGCGGTCTCGGGTGCGCTGGACGGCGGCGCCGGCATCGGCGTCCCGGCCCGGCTCGCCGCGGCCGACGGCGAAGGTCGTTGGGGCGACGCGGAACTGGGTGCCCAGTTGCACCTCGGCATCCCCGTCGACACCTCGGCCGGCACCTACGCCTCGAACCTGACGGTCTCGCTCTTCCCGACCGACTGAACCATCAGCTCCACCAGCACCAAGAAGCACCAAGAAGCAGCACCCCTCGGGCGGTCCGGGTCCTTCGGGACCCGGGCCGCCCCAGGGCGTTCCGGCCCGCATCTGCTGAGAAGGTCCCATGCGCATCGTGTCCCGTCCGTCCCGCACCCGGCGCCGCCGCACCAGGGGGCTGCTGCTCCCGGCCCTCGCCCTGGCCACGGTCGCCGGGCTGCTCGTGCCGCCGGCGGCGTTCGCCGTCGAGGAACCCTCCGGCAGCGCCTCCGCGAGCGCACCCGCTTCCGCGAGCGCTCCTGCTCCCGCGAGCGCCGCGACGACCGACACCGAGGCCGACCGGGTCACCTGGTCCCTCTCCCCCGCCACCGACGGCGTCGCCGACGACCGGGTCTCCTTCCGCTACGAACTCGACGCCGGCGGCAACGCGGCCGACAGCGTCGTCGTCCGCAACTTCGCCGACCGCGAGGTCACCTTCGCGCTCTACGCCGGCGACGGCATCACCACCGAGGCCGGTCAGTTCGACCTGGCCCAGGCCGGCGTCGAGCCGGTGGACTCCGGCCGCTGGATCAAGCTCGAGCAGACCTCCGTGACCGTGCCGGCCCAGGGCACCGCCGTGGTGCCGTTCCGGGTCCAGGTGCCCGCGGACGCCACCCCCGGCGACCACCCGGCGGGCATCGTCGCCGTGGTCCGCACCCCCGGCCAGGACGCTGCCGGCGCCGCGGTGTCCGTCGAGCGCCGGGTCGGCGTGCGGATGCATCTGCGGGTGAGCGGCGCCATCGCGCCGGCCCTGGAGGTGCAGGGTCTGACCACCGACTTCTCCGGGTCCTGGACGCTGCTCGGCGGCGGCAGCCTCGGGGTCACCTTCGACGCGGTGAACACCGGCAACGTCCGGTTGGGCGGGATCGGGCAGGTCGAGCTGTCCGGGCCGCTCGGCATCTGGAACCGCACCGTGCCGCTGACCGCGATCACCGAGATCCTTCCGGGCGGGCGGGTGCCGGTGGACATCACCGTCGACGGGGTGCCGCCGCTGTTCATGATCTCCGCGAAGGTGGTCCTCACCCCGACCGCGGTCGCGGCCGATGCCGTCGTGCCCGCCGCCGTCGCGGAGAGCACCGCCCGCTCCGCCGCGCTGCCCTGGCTTTGGGTGCTGGTCGTCGCCGTGCTCGCCCTGCTGGTGGTCAACCTGTTCCTCCGTCGCGGGCGGTGGCAGCGCAAGCTGACCGCGGCGGTCGAGGAAGCCGTCGAGGAGGCGACCGGGAAGGCCACTGGGAAGGCAGCCGGGACGGCGAAGACCGACGGGACCTCCGCGGACGCCGGCCGGGCCGCAACCGAGCCGACGACCACCGCCCCCAGGGTGGCCGCCGCGCCGCGGCACCGCTGACCGCACGGCGTACGTCCCTCTTTCCGACCCCCGACCGCTCGCGTGCGGGTGGCTTCACCCCGCTGTGCCGCTCCACCCGCTACCTTGTCGCAACCAGCGCAGGTCACCACCATCGGAGGACGTCATCGTCGTCAGTGCAGAGCGCTCCGCGAACTCCCCCGCGACCAGCCCGGCGGCGACCCCCGAGGGCGAGCGGGTCCGGGGCCGCCGGATGCGCACCGAACAGGCCGCGGACTGGTTGATGGGCCGGATCACCGGGGGCAGCTGGCCGCTGCACTCGCAGATCCCCACCGAGAGCGAGTTGGCCGATCAGCTCGGGGTCGGGCGGTCCACGGTGCGCGAGGCCGTCCGCTCGCTGGTGCAGATGGGCATGCTCGAGACCGCCCGTGGTCGTGGCACTTTCGTCCGCGCCACCAGCCCGGTGAACACCGTGCTGTCCGAGTACCTGCAGGCGCACAGCGCCGAGGCGATCCTGGAACTGCGCCGGGCGGTCGAGGTGGAGGCGGCCGGGCTGGCCGCCGTCCGGCGCACCGCACAGCAGCTGACCGACCTGGAGTCCGACCTCGCCCGGGCCGAGTCATTGGTCGGCACCCCGGTCGGCGACCGCCCCGATCGGGTACCCGGCAAATTCCACCGCGATCTCGTCGCCGCCGCGCACAACCCGCTGCTGCTGGACGTGTACGCCGGGCTGCTCGGCGCCCTGCAGCATGCGGTGAACGACGGTCGGGTCCGGTTGGCACCGGGTCGCACGGTGACGGCGCTGGGCGAACACCGGCAGCTGCTCGACGCCATCCGGGACCAGGACACCGACCGGGCCCGGACCATCGCGGCCGCGCACACCGACGCCGAGTTCGAGACGGTGCACAGCCCGGTGCCGGCGCCCCGCACCGACGCCTGAGAGTGCAGCACCTGCGATCCCCTACAGGACGGGCGACCGGCGAGCGCCAGCTCGCCATGTTGGTTGCCGGTCCCGGGATCGTGCGGTCGAGCATCGCAACCGCAGCGAGGTACGAGCGCAGGTGAGAAGCGCAGGACGCGGGATCCCTCCGGGGACCGGCGACCCGCGGCCGCCAGGCCGCCATATCGCTGTGGCCGGTGCCACCACCTCGGAGGGTTACATCAGACAATAGTAAGGCTATCCTCAGATCACTATGAGTGAGCCGACGCAGAACCCGCCGCCCTCCCGCGTGACACAGACCTCGACGGTGAACCGGCTGGTCCGCCGGGGCCGTCGGCCGGTCGGCGTGGCGGTGGGTCTGCTCGGCGCAGGGATCCTGATGCTGGCCGCGACCGGCGGGGTGTCGGCCGCCGAGGGCGAGGCTTCCGGGTCCGCCTCCGCCACCCGGATCGCGGTCACTGCGGGCCAGCCGCTCGCGCCGGCCGCTGATCTCGCGATCGCCGGCAGCGACATCCAGCTGGTAGGAGCGGATCTGGCGCCGGGTGATGATCTCGATGTTCTGCTTGACGGCGAGCTGCTGGGCACCGTGGTCGTCGGTGACGACGGGGTGCTGGACACCGTGGTCACCATCCCCGCATCGACCCTGGCTGGCAAGCACTGGATCGAGATCGAGGGTTCCGCCGTCTCCCACCGCATCGAGATCCTCGCCGCCGCAGTCGATGTCGCGAGCAGCACCGGGACAGCGTCGACCGCCGGGCCCGCCGCTTCGTCGAGCAGTGCATCGTCGAGCAGTGCATCGTCGAGCGCACCTGCCACCGCGGAGTCCGCCGCTGCCGGCGACACCCCGACCTCGGCGTCCTCGACCCCTTACACCACTGAGCCCATCGCCACTGAGCCCGTCGCCACGGAGCCCGTCGCCACGACGGCAGCTCCGACCACCACCAGCGCTACGGAGAACACGGAGAGCACCGAGAGCACCGAGAGCACCCAAACTCTCGAGTCCGCGGGGAACCAGGCGCGGATCGCCGTCGCGGCCGCACCCCAGGGAGCGGCGCTCGCGCTGCCGCCGGGCGGCGCGGCGTCGGACACCCCGGGCACGTCGTCGACCGTAGACGGGTCGGCGGCGATCGGCGAGCAGCTGTCGTTCACCCTCAGCGGCTACCCCGCCGGCGAGACGGTCTACGTGAAGATCGATGACGGCCAGTACACCGGCTCCGGTGTGGTCGCCGGCGCCGACATCGTCGCCACCTTCCCGATCCCGGATTCCGGATCGGTGTCCGGGACCATCACCGTCCCGGCCGATCTGGCCGAGGGCGACCACTGGCTGCGCTTCCTCGCCTCCAAGGTCGTGGACGCGGGCACCCTGGGCTACACGCACAAGAGCGACACCTTCACGGTGACTGCCGCCGCTGCTCCCACCACCAGCGCCGGCACCACCACGACGGCGCCCACGACGAGCGCCGGCACCACCACCGCCGCACCCACGACCACCTCGGGCGCGACCACCACCGGCTCCACCACCAGCGGTGGCAGCACCGCGGGCACCACCACCGGCACCTCCGGGTCCGTGGCCGGCACCGGCGCCACCACCTCGTCCGGTTCCGACACCGGCTCCGGTACCGCGTCGACCACCACCACCGACTCCGACGGCACCGGGACGGCTGCCGGCGGCGACAGCGCAGGCAGCGGTGGCGGCGGTGCCGGATCCGGGACCTCGAGCGGCGGCGGTGCTCTGGCCTCGACCGGTGTCGATTCCGGGACCGCGCTCGCCATCGGCGCCGGGCTGCTGCTGGCCGGGGCCGGCATCGCCGGACCGTCCCGGCGCCGGGCCACGTCGTGACGGCGGCGGCGCTCCGCCCGCCGAAGGTCCCTCGGCCGACCCCGGCGCCGCGCACCTCGGACCCGGCCCTGCGCCGGCTGGCCGGCCGGCTGCTGGCCGCCGCGCCCGCCGAGCAGGCGCGGATCGTCGCCGAGTTCTGGTCCGGCGTGGGCCGGTCCGGAGCGCCGATGATCACCCCGACAGCCACTCCCGGCCGGTACCTGGTCACGTTCCTCTGGCGCGACCCGATGACGTGTGGCGTCCCCTTGCCGGACGTGCTCCTCTTCGTCAACCGGCTCACCGACGAGCGGGATCTGGCCCGCAGTCTGATGTCCCGGATCGCCGGCACCGACATCTGGCACCTCACCTACGAGGTGTCGTCCCGGTGGCGGGCGGGTTATGCGTTCCTCCCGCTCGACGCCGAGCGGAGTCTGCTGGCCGAGGGCGATCAGGTCCGGCTGCGGTCGGCCCTGGACGCCGGACGCACGGACCCGTTCGGCAGCGACACGGTGTGGGCCCGCGGCGGTGGCCTGCGCTCCGTGGTCTCCCTGCCGGAGGCCCCGCCCGAGCCGTGGCGCCACCTCCGACCGGCGGTACCGGCCGGACGGTTGGACCTGCGCACCTCCCCCGATCTGCCGGGCTATCCCGGTCGCCGCGTGTGGGTGCACCGGCCCGCCGGGATCCCGGACGGCGCACCGCTTCCGGTGCTGGTGCTGCTGGACGGCGACGTCTGGGCACAGCACGTGCCGTTCCTGCCGTCGCTGGCGAACCTGATGGCCGACGGGATGATCCCGCCCATGGTCACCGTGCTGCCGGACAGCGGGTCCCGCGACCGCCGCTGGACGGAGCTGACCGATCAGCGGCCGGTGGTCGACGCGATCGTGGACCACCTCGTCCCCTGGGCCACCGGCGGCGACGGGCACCTCGGGATCACCGTGGCCGGAGCCTCTCTCGGCGGACTGACCGCGGTCGCGGCTGCCTTGTTGCGGCCGGACCGGGTGACCGGTGCGGCCGGCCTGTCCTCCTCGCTCTGGTGGAACCCGGCGGGTGATCCGGTCCCGCCGGCCCACCGCTGGGCGCTGGACTGCGCACCCGGGCCGCGGCTGGATCTCCAGGTGGGACTGCAGGAGTGGGTGCTGCTGCCCCCGCACCACGAGTTCACCGACGTGCTGCGGTCGGCCGGGCACGACGTCACACTCACCGAGTTCGACGGCGGGCACGACCACGCCTGCTGGCGCGGCGGTCTCGCCGACGCCCTGGTCCGCCTGCATGACGCCGAGCGAGCCGCGGCATGACCGCCCGGTGGCGCCTCTGGTGCGCGGCCGTGCTCGGCGCGGCGGTGCTGACCGGCTGCGGCAGCAGCCCCACGGGCGAGTCCTCGGTGCTCAACACCTCCGCCCTGAACGCGACCGCCCAGGCGACGGGCTCCGGGACAGCGGAAGCCCCGGCGGCGGACGGCACCCGGACGGTCACCGACGCCCTCGGCGAGCAGATCACCGTGCCGGCCGATCCGCAGCGGGTGGTCACGCTGTCCGAGCCGACGCTGGACGGCGTGCTGGCCCTGGGCATCACCCCGGCCGGCACCACCGCCGGACGCGGCCGGTCCACCGTCGCCGACTACCTGCCGGCGTCCGCGCAGCAGATCCCGCTGCTCGGCACCGTGGCGCAGCCGAACGTGGAGGCGATTGCGGCGGCCACGCCGGATCTGATCCTGGTCGACGGCACGTCGATCAACAACAACCCGCCGCTGATCGAGACGCTGCAGGAGATCGCACCGACCGTGCAGACCGGTCTGGCGGGTGGCGACTGGGAGGCGAACTTCTCCCTGGTCGCGCAGGCACTGGGCAAGGAGTCCGACGGCGACCGGGTGCTGGCGGACTACCACTCCCGGGCGGACGAGCTCGCCGGCGGACTGAGCAGCCATGCGGAGCAGACGTTCTCGATCGTCCGGTGGCAGGGCAACTCCGCGTCGCTCATCCTCAAGGAGCTGCCGGCCGGGCGGGCGCTCACCGACCTCGGGCTGCAGCGCCCGGGGAACCAGGACCGCAACGGCCGTGGGCACTCCGAGCCGGTCGCCCTGGAGAACCTGGCCGAGATCGACGCCGATTGGATCTTCTTCGGCACCCTGGGCGGCTCCTCCGTCGGCAACCCGCAGGCCGGCGGCGGCGCCGACAGCGCGGCGGCCCAGGCCGTGCTCGAGGAGGCCGCCCGGACACCGGGTTTCACCACCCTGCAGGCCTACCGGGCCGGGCAGGTGGTGCCGGTCGACGGATCGGTCTGGACCTCCACCGGCGGCCCATTGCTGATGTCCCGGATCCTGGACGACGTCTCCGCCGCCCTGCTCGGCACGTGACCGGCCCACTGACCATCACCACCCGGCCGGTGCTGCCGGCCTGGGCGGCGGCAACGGCCGTGCTGCTGTTGTCGCTGCTGGCCGGTCTCACCATCGGCTCGAATCCGCTGTCGCCGGCCGAGGTGTGGTCGCTGCTGCTGCACCCCGACGGCTCCTTCGACTCCGAGATCTTCTGGCAGGGACGGGTACCGCGCACCCTGCTGCTGCTCGTCGTCGGCGCTGCACTGGCAGTCGCCGGCGCGATGATGCAGTCCCTGACCCGTAACCCGCTCGCCGACCCGGGCATCTTCGGCATCAACCAGGGGGCGGCGCTGGCCGTCGTGCTCGCCGTGGTGGTGACCGGGCGGACCGACCTGATGACCTACCTCTGGTTCGCGTTCGCCGGCGCTGCTGCTGCGGCGGTCGCGGTCACCGTGCTGGGCGGCGCCGGTCGACCGTCCGACATCGGCGGGCCGGTCCGGCTGGCGCTGGCCGGCGTCGCCGTCAGCGCCGCACTCGGCTCACTGGTGCAGACGCTGGTACTGGCCGACGCCGACGCCTTCAACGAGTTCCGCTTCTGGGCAGCGGGTTCCGCGGAGGGCCGCGGCTTCCCGGTGCTCTGGACGGTGCTCGGCTTCCTGGTGATCGGGATGGCCATGGCCTTCGGCAGCGCCCGCTCGATGAACGCACTGGCCCTCGGCGACGACACCGGGCGCGCACTCGGCGTCCGGCTCGGCCGCACCCGGATCACCGTGATGGTGGCGGTGGCCCTGTGCTGCGGCGCCGCCACCGCAGCGGTCGGCCCGATCGCCTTCCTGGGCCTTGCGGTCCCGCACCTCGCCCGCGCGCTCACCGGACCGGACCTGCGCCGGATGCTGCCGGTCGCGGTGGTGCTGGGCGGCGCGCTGCTGCTGCTCGCCGACGTGATCGGCCGGGTGGTGGCCGGCGGCGAGGGCGAGGTGCAGGTCGGCATCGTCACCGCGCTGCTCGGCGGGCCGGTGTTCGTGCTGGTCGCCCGTAGCCGACGGGTCACCGACCGATGAGCCTGAGCCGACCGATGAGCCTGACGGCCTCCCGCACGGATTCGCCCCTCCGGCGTCGGGCCGACCCGCGTCCGCGCCGGGTGATCGCCGCGGTGCTGATGGTCACCGCGGTCGCCGGCATCCTGACCCTGACCCTCGGCGACTACCCGGTGGACGTGCCCGGGGTCTGGCAGGCGCTCATCGGCGCCCACGAGGACCGGCTCGCCCGCTACTTCGTCCGGGAGATCCGGCTGCCCCGGGTGATCGGTGCCGTACTGGTCGGGGCAGCGCTCGGCGCCAGTGGCGCGATCTTCCAGTCGCTGTCCCGCAACCCCCTGGGCAGCCCGGACCTGATCGGCTTCACCACCGGTGCGGCGACCGGTGCACTGGTCGAGATCCTCTTGGGCACCGGCAGTCCCACCGCCGTGGCCGGGGCGGCCGTGCTCGGCGGCGTCGCCTCGGCGGTGTTGATCTACCTGCTCGCTGCCCGGCGCGGTGTCTCCGGGTTCCGGCTGGTGCTGGTCGGTGTGGGTATCGCGGCGGTGCTGCAGTCGGTCAACGCGCTGCTGGTGGTCCGCGCCGACCTGGCGCAGGCGCAGTCCGCGGCGCAATGGCTGGCCGGCTCGTTCAACGACATCCGCTGGCCGGGCCTGGTGGTGCTGATCCCGGTGCTGGCCGTGCTGCTGCCCTGGGCGATCGCCTCCCGGCGGTCGCTCGACGTGCTGGCGCTGGGCGACGAACTGGCCGGCGCGCTGGGGGTGGCCGTCGGCCGTTCCCGGTTGCTGCTGATCGTGGTCGGGGTGCTGCTGGTGGCGGTGGCCACCGCGGCGGTCGGCCCGATCGCCTTCGTCGCGCTCGGCGCACCGCAGGTCGCCCGCCGGCTGACCGGTGCGTCCGGGCCCGGCGTGGGCGCCGCGGCCGCGGTCGGCGGGTTGCTGGTGCTGGTCTGCGATGTGCTGGCGCAGCGCCTCTTCGCCCCCACCCAGCTCGCGGTCGGTTCGGTGACCGGCGCGCTGGGTGGCGCCTTCCTGGTCTGGCTGCTGGTCGTCACCTGGCGCGGGCGGCGGCCGTGAACCCATCCCGTACACCCGGAGGTCGTCCGTGATCGGCAACAGCATCGCCACCGTCTGCCTGTCGGGTGATCTCGGCGAGCGGCTCGACGCCGCCGCGGCCGCCGGGTTCGAGGCCATCGAACTCTTCGAGCACGACCTGACCACCTCGGACCTGACACCGGAGGAGGTCCGGCGCCGGTGTGCGGCGCTCGGACTGCGGATCGAGATGCTCCAGCCCTTCCGGGATCTCGACTCGACCTCGCCGGAGCGGTTCGCCCGCAACCTGCGCCGGGCGGACGGGAAGTTCGCCCTGATGGAGCGGCTGGGCATCGACATGCTGCTGGTGGTCAGCTCTGTCGCCGAGGACGCGGTCGCCGACACCGGCCTGCTGGCCGAGCAGCTGGCGGTGCTGGGCAGCCGGGCCGCGGGCTGCGGTCTGCGGATCGCCTACGAGGCGCTGGCCTGGGGACGCCACGTGAACACCTGGGAGGCGTCCTGGGAGGCCGTCCGCCGGTCCGACCACCCGGCGGTCGGGCTGTGCGTGGACAGCTACCACGTGCTCGCCGTCGACGGGAATCCGGACGGCATCGCCGGAGTGCCGGCGGCGAAGCTGTTCTCGGTGCAGCTCGCGGATGCACCGAGGTTGCCGATGCACGTGCTGCAGTTGTCCCGGCATCACCGGGTGTTCCCCGGTCAGGGTGCGCTGGACGTACCTCGGTTCGTCGATGCGGTGCGCCGCAGCGGCTTCCGCGGACCGTTGTCACTGGAGGTCTTCAACGACGACTTCCGGGCCGGCGATCCGCGGGCCACCGCATCGGCCGGCCGGCGATCGCTCGACCTGCTGCGGGCCGGCGGGCTCCAGGGGCGCGGCGAGACCCGGTGGAGCCGCGTCCAGCTCACCGGTGCCCCGGGCGCACTGGCCGATGTCGACCACACCCTGGCCGGGCTCGGGTTCGTCGACGCCGGCGGTCGTTCCCGCCGGCACGGTGATGCCGTGGTCGTCCTGGAACCTGGCGAGGGCCCGGCCCGGATCGCGCGGACCGTGCTGCACGACAGCGCGGGGATCCGCAGCCGGACGCCCGGGCCGGACGGCACCGAACTGGTCGTCGAACCGCTGACCGCACCCGCCGCACCGTCCGGACGGTGGTCGATCGACCACGTCGCCCTGCAGGTACCCACCGGTCGCCTCGCCGAGTGCGAGTTGGCCCACCGGACAGCGGGTTTCGTGCCACAGCGGGCGGAGGAGATCGGTACCCCGGCCGGCCTGCTGCGCCGGCAACCGCTGGCCACCCACGACCGCGGCGCCCGGGTGCTGCTGAGCTCGCTGCTGGTCACCGGTCCGGCCGCGGTCGCCACACCGCAGCAGACCGTCGCCTTCGGCTGCACCGACGTGCTCGGGGCCGCCCGCGCGGCCCGGGCCGCGGGCGTACCTGTGCTGCCGGTGCCCGCGAACTACTACGAGGACCTGGCCTGCCGGACGGAACTGCCGCCGGCGCTGATCTCGGTGCTGCGCGAGTTCGACGTGCTCTACGACCTGTCCGACGGCGGCGCCCTGCTCCGGTTCGGGACCATCGCCTTCGGTGCGGTGGGCTTCGAGCTGGTCCAGCGGGTCGGCGCGGAGGACGGTTACGGCGAGCTGTCCGCGCCGGTGCGGATCGCCGCGCTGCACCGCAGGCAGCGGGCCGACCTCCGCCGCGCGACGGCCTGAGGACATCCGCGTCGGTTTCGCCGGGTGCCCGGGTGGGGTACGGGGGCGGCAGGTCGAGCAGCCGGCCGCTTCGATCCTCCCCGAGAGCGACACATGCCCGGCACCGCACCTGTCCTGCTGTCCCATCCCACCCCGGTCGACACGCCAGGCGCGGCTGCCGACCGGGCTCGGCTGCAGGATGCGCTGGGCATGGCCGACGAGGTCTCCGGGCGCTCGGACCTCGCGCTGGAGCTGGCCCGTGAGCTCGGCGCCGGCGGCCACCCTGTCCCGACCCCCGGTGGGGGCGCCACCCGGATGAGGTGGGAGATCCTGGCCTCGGTGTCCGCGGCGGACCTGACAGCGGGCCGGGTGGTGGAGGCGCACCTCGATGCGCTGGCGATCCTCGACGAGGCCAAGGTCTGTGCTGACGGTGCCGACAGCAGTCCGCTGTCCCGTGTCGGCGCCGGCCCGGGCAGCACCTGGGGCGTGTTCGCCGCCGAGGGCGGCACCGACCCGCTCCGGGTGAGCGGGACGGCCGACGGGGACGTGCTGACAGGGACGAAGCCGTGGTGCTCGCTCGCCGACCGGCTCAGCCATGCACTGGTCACCGCGCACGGTCCGGACGGTCGGGGGCTGTACGCGGTGCGGTTGCGGTCGTCACGGATCCGGGCCGGCGAGGGGGACTGGGTGTCCCGGGGGCTGGCCGACGTCCCGTCCGGACCGATCGTGCTCGACCACGCCCCCGCCGTGCCGGTCGGCGGTCCCGGCTGGTACCTGCAACGGCCCGGTTTCGCCTGGGGCGGGATCGGTGTCGCGGCGTGCTGGTTCGGCGGCGCGGTCGCCCTCGGCCGCACGCTGTTCGCCCAGGTCGCCGCGCGTGGCGGCGATCCGATCGCGGACATGCACCTGGGTGCCGTCGACCTGGCGCTGACCCGGAGCCGGCTGACCCTGCTCGACGCCGCGGCGCGGGTGGACAGTGGCGTGCTCACCACAGCGGAGCGCGGGGTGCTGACCGCCCGCGTCCGGGCCGTCGTCGCCGACGCCGCCGAGGAGGTGGTGCACCGGATCGGGCACGCGCTCGGCCCGGCACCGCTCGCCCGCGACGAGGACCACGCCCGCCGGGTCGCGGACCTGACGTTGTACGTCCGCCAGCACCACGCGGAGAAGGACCTCGCCGCGCTCGGCGGCGACCTGCGGGACGGCGGTCTGCCGTGGTGACGCCCGTCCGTCCGGCCCCGGTGTTCGACCACCACGACCCCGGGACGTCCGAGAGCACCTGGTCGACGGTGCTACCGGCCGCCGCCACCCCCCTCGATCCCTCCGGGTTCCGTCGGGTGGTCGTGCTGGCCGCGCATCCCGACGACGAGTCGCTGGGCGCCGCGGGCCTGATGGCGCGGGCCACCGACGCCGGGCTGCCAGTGGTGGTCGTCGTCGCCACGGCCGGCGAGCGGTCGCACCCGGACTCGCCGACCCACACCCCGGAGGACCTGACCCTGCTCCGCCGTCGGGAGGTGTTCGAGGCGGTCGGCCGGGTGGCCCCGACCGCGGCCGTGCAGCTGCTGTGTCTCCCGGACGGCGGGCTGTCCCGGGAGGCGGATCGCCTCCGGGATGCGGTGGCCGACGTCGTGCGATCCGGGGACCTGGTCGTCGCCCCGTGGCGGTCGGACGGTCATCCGGACCACGCCGCCGTCGGCGCCGCCGCCGCCGAGGTCGCTGCGCGGTGCGGGGCGGTGCTGTGGGAGTACCCGATCTGGATGTGGCACTGGTCCGGACCGGACGATCCGGCGTTCCGCGGTACCCGCTGGGGCCGGGTCGATCTCGAACCGGATCAGCTGCGCCGCAAGCGCAGCGCACTGGCCTGTCACGGATCCCAGGTGCGGCCGTTGTCCACCGCCGAGGGCGACGAGGTGATGCTCCGACCGGGGTTCCTCGCGCACTTCCGCCGCGACCACGAGGTCTTCGCCGTCCCTGACGAAGGTGCTCCCGACGACGAGACCTCGCTCGACGCACCGTGGTTCGACGACTTCTACCGTGCGGGCGAGGATCCGTGGGGCTTCCGCACCCGCTGGTACGAGGAGCGCAAGCGTGCCGTCACGATGGCGTCGCTGCCCCGCCGGCGGTTCCGCTCGGCCTTCGAGCCGGGCTGCGCACTGGGCGTGCTCACCGCCGACCTCGCGGAGCGGTGCGACGCGGTGCTCGCCACCGACATCTCGGAGACCCCGCTGGTCGCCGCCCGGGAGCGACTCGGGCACTCCCGGACCGTCCGGTTGGAGCAGCTCCGGGTCCCGCAGGAGTGGCCCGACGGCCGGTTCGATCTGATCGTGCTGTCCGAGATCGGTTACTATTGTTCCCGTTCCGACCTGGCCTCGCTGGCCGGGTCCGCCGCACGATCGCTGACCCAGGACGGTGTGCTGGTCGCCTGCCACTGGCGGCACCCGGTGGCGGAGTACCCACTCGGCGGGGACGAGGTGCACCGCATCCTGCGCGCCGAGACAGGGTTGAGGGTGCTGGTCGAGCACGTCGAGGAGGACTTCCGGTTGGAGGTGCTCGTCGGTAGGAACGTGCGATCGGTGGCGGCCGAGGAGGGCCTTTCGTGACCGACCTGCTGGCCGCCCCGGTGCCGGCAGATCCGCCGGATGTGTTGTCCTGCAGCACGATCGCCGTGCTCATCCCGGCCAACAACGAGGAGCAGCTGATCGACCGCTGCCTCCTGTCGGTACGCACGGCCCGCCGGCGACTGGCCGCGGTCGTACCGGCGGTCGGCGTCCGGGTCGTCGTCGCGCTGGACTCGTGCACCGACGGCACCGAGGACCGGGTGGCCGGGCACCCCGAGGTCGAGCCGGTGACGTGCGACGCCGGGCGGGTGGGCGGCGCCCGGATGGCCGCCGCCGACCGGGCCCTCCGGATGGCCGGTGACCCGCGGAGCCTGTGGCTGGCCTGCACGGACGCCGACAGCTGCGTGCATCCGGACTGGCTGGTCGAGCAGCACCTGGCGGCGACCGGCGGGGTCGACCTGCTGCTCGGCACCGTCCGGCCGATCCTCGGCGGGGCCCGCCTGCAGCAGTGGACCGACCGGCACACGCTGACCGACGGACATCCGCACGTACACGGCGCCAATCTGGGAATCGCCGCGGAGATGTACCTGCAGGCAGGAGGTTTCGCCGATCTCGCCGCGCACGAGGACATCGACCTGGTGCGACGGGTGCGGGCGGCGGGCGGCCGGGTCCGCGCGACGGGCGCCGCGCCGGTGCTCACCAGCGCCCGGGAGACCGGCCGGACACCGGCGGGTTTCGCCGGCTACCTGGCGGCGTTGCCGCCGGTCGCCGCGGGGTAGTGCGCCCGTAACTGCCGGGCGGTCATCCGGTCGAGCAGCCGGTCCGGAACGACCCGGGACAGCCGGGTGAAGATCGCCGCGTCCCGGCCGATCGTGTAGCGGGTGCGTGGGCAACGCGCGGTCGCCGCCTTCGCGATGACCTCGGCCGCCTTCTCCGCCGGCCGGCCGGCCTCGGTGAACGCCTCCGCGTGCCGCATCACCGCGACCATCAGGTCGCCGTAGCGCCGCCGGTGCTCCTCGGTCATCGCGTCCCGGATCGCCGCGGCGTTGGCCACGCCGCGGTTGCTCATCTCGGTCTTCACGCCGCCCGGCTCGACCACCACCACCTGCACTCCACGCGGGCCGAGCTCCCGGCGGAGCGCGTCGCTGACCGCCTCCATCGCGAACTTGGAACCGGCGTAGGCGCCGTACGCGGCGAGGGATACCCGGCCGCCGACGGAGCTGATGTTCACCACCCGCCCCCGACTCTCGTGCAGTGCCGGCAGCAGCGCCTGGGTCATCGCGATGTGGCCGAACAGGTTCACCTCGAACACCCGGCGCCAGTCGTCCAACGGCAGTGCCTCCACCGGCGCGTTCACCGCGAGACCGGCGTTGTTGATCAGCGCCCGCAGCGGACGGCGCTGCGGGTCGGTGGCCACCCGCTGCGCGATGGCGGCCACCTGGTCCGGGTCGGTGATGTCGAGCAGCACCGGCTCCAGGCCGGGGCCGGCGAGCCGCTCGCCGTCGCTCTCCCGCCGGACCCCGGCGAGCACGTGGTAGCCCCGCCGGGCGAGCTCGCGGGCGGTGGCCGCGCCCATGCCGGTGGAGGCGCCGCTGATGACGATCAGCTCGGCGATTTGATGTGACACTGTCATATGAACAAGGTAGCGCTTCGTGTGACAGTGTCAAGTGAAGGGAGCCCGGCCCCTAGGATCGAGACCGTGATCAGCAGAGCGGACTCGGCCGCGGCGACCCGCGATGCGCTGCTCGAGGCGGCCGGTGCGCTGCTCGACGAGGGCGGGCCCGACGCCGTCACCCTGCGCGCGGTCGGCGCCCGGGCCGGGGTCAGCCGCGGCGCGCCGTACGGTCACTTCCGCGACAAGGAGGACCTGCTCACCGCGGTCGCCGTCGAGGCCTGGACCGTGGTGGCCGTGTCGCTGGAGAACCTGCGTGGATCAGCGGATCTCAGCCCCCGCGAGCGGCTGCGGCAGGCCTTGCTGGCCATGGTCGACCTGGGCCGGCACCGCCCGCACCTGTACGCGCGGATGTTCGTCATCCCGGCCGGCGACCCGGAGGCCGTGGTGCGGGCGGCCGGTCGTTCCCAGGACGCGTTCCTGGAGATCGTCGGTGACGTGCTGGGATCGGACATGGTCGGACCCGCGGACAGCCGCCGCTACGGCGCGCTGCTGCTCACCGGCGTGCACGGGATCACCGGCATGGAGATCAGCGGGCACCTGGGCACCCCGAAGTGGGGCGTCTCCGGCGAAGACCTCGTCGACCTGCTGGTCGACACGATCGACCGCTGACACCCCTGCGCGCAGGCGATGGTTCAGGTCAGCGGGTGAAGCCCGCAGCGCGGACGGCGTCGGCGATGCCCTGCTGGCCGGTGAGGGTCGGGTGGAAGGAGGCGGGATCGACGGCCACGTCGATGTTGTCGGTGCCCTTGATGGTGAGACTGCCGATGGTGCCGTTGATCCAGGGATCGCCGGAGCACAGCCCGTGCCCGGCGAAGGCGGCGGCGGTGTCGACGACATGGACCCAGCTCCCGGCTTTCTCGGCCGCTGTCCGCTGCAGCGCGTTGAGTTCGTCGGCCTTGCCGTCCAGCCAGCGGGCATCGTCCGGGGTGATCTTGGTGGCCACGGCGATACTGCGACCGGAGTAGGTGACGGTGATCCGGCCGAGCCCGCAGTCGCCGCTCCCGGGCTCGAACAGCCGCGGATAGCCGACCAGGTACACCTGCGCGTCGGGGGCGAGAGTGTGGATCCGGTCGAGGATCTCGTCGAACGAGACGATCGGCCGACCACCCGCGCCGTTGGCCGACGGTCCGCCGCCGAGGGCGGCCAGCCGAGCGTCGACGGCACTCGCCAGGTCCTGCTGGTTCCGGCAGCCGCGGCCGGGTCGGCCGTAGTTCAGGTTGAATTCGGAGATCCAGATGCACGAGGTCAGGACCTGGGTGAACCCGGCGTCGTTGCCGCCGACGGTCAGCATCACCGCACCGGTGTCCGGCCCGACGGCGGCCGGCACGTCGTCCGGGCAGTCGGCGGAACACAGTTGTGCGGGCGCGTTCCCGGCCCCCAGCAGATCACCGGTGACGGCACCGGAGCAGGCCCGGAAGGCGAGACCCGAGGGCACCAGCAGCGGTCCGTAGGCGTGCGCGGAGCGGTGGCAGCGACCGCCCTCCCCGTCGGTCCCGGCCTCGTAGTCGCCGGCCCCCTCGCCGGCCGAGTAGGAGTCACCGAGCGCCGCGACGGCCGCACCGCGCACCGACTCCCGCCACTGCACGTCCTGGGCGAACGAGAGTGCCGTGCCCGCAACGGTGACCGTCATCGCGTCGACGCCGATCGCGGTTCCGGTGTACCGCACCGCCACCACCCCGTCGGCACCGGTCAAACAGGTCGCCGGGACGCAGTGCACCACCGCGCCCGGGTTGGTGCCGGCGATCCGCAGCGCCACGCGGGCATTCGGCACCGCGCGCCCGTCGTCCGCCCACACCCGGGCGATGAGCTCGACCGGATCGTCCAGGTGCGCGATGGCGGTGCCACCGGTGACGGTCAGCCTGGTCGGCACCGGTGGTGGCTCGGGGGTGGTCGTCGGTACCGAGGTCGACACCGGGGTCGATCCGTCGGACCCACCGCCGCCGGCCACCGTCGGCCGGCCGGTGATGCCGGTCGTCGGCAGCAGGAGAGCGAGCAGCAGCACCGCGACGACCACCAGCGCCAGTGCGGCCAGCACCGATCGCCGCCGTCGCCGCGATCCGACCCCTTTCGATCCCCCCACCGAACGTCCCCCCGGCAACCGCACCGTCAGCGGCCCTGCGCGATGAGCTGGTCGACCGGGGCGTAGTCGTCGGTGAGTGGACCGGCGCCGTCGATGAAGGTCTCGAGATCCGTTCCGGTGGTGAGCACGTCGGTGTCGTCCCGGTCCCGGTTGGCGGCCAGGATGCCCTCGGCGTCGATGGGTGCGTGGGAGGCGACGAGCACCATGTTGCCGCCGGACTCGCCCTGGGCGCGGCCCGGCGGGGCGAGCAGCGCGACGTGCTCGAAGACCTGCTGCAGCGTCGCCGCTTCCGCCCGGGCGAAGCCGAACGGCGGGTAGTCGATGACGTTGAGGACGAAGACGCCGTCCGGCCGCAGCACCCGGTCGATCTCCCGCGTCCACTCGACGGTGCTCAGGTGCCAGGGCACCGACAGCCCGCCGAACGCGTCGCCCAGCACGATGTCGGCGGTGTCGTCACCGATGCCGCGGATGCCGATCCGGGCGTCGCCGGTGGTCACGGTCAGGTCGTCGGAGAGGGTGAGACCCAGTTGCCGCTCGGCGATCTCGACCAGCGCCGGGTCGAGTTCGAGGACCCGGGAGGTGGAGCCGGGGTGGGTGACCTCCAGGTAGCGCGGCACGCTGAACCCGCCGCCACCGACATGCACGGCGTCCAGCGGCGCACCGTCCGGCGCGGTCGCGGTGATGACGTCGGCGAACAGCTGGGTGTACGAGAAGTCCAGGCGCGACGGGTCTTCCGGGTGCACGCAGCTGTGCCGGAGGGTGTCCAGGTAGAGGGTCAGCCCGTCCGGGCAGCCGGCCAGGTTGGGGATGACCCGGGCACAGAAGTACGCCGACTCCTCCTGGCACGGGTTGAGCGCTCCCCCGATCGCGCTGCTGCCGGCGGCGCCGACCGCGGTCACCCCGATCACCACGGCCGACAACGCCGCCGGGAACGGCGCTTTCCGGGCCCGGCGCTGCGCCATCTCCACCGCCAGGCCGGACAGCAGCAGGGCCACGGCGACCCCGATCATGATCGGCGTGGTGGGCCAGGTGGCGACCAGCAGGAAGCCGGTGAGGAAGGTGCCGACGATGGCGCCGGCGGTGCCCAGCGCCGAGATCCGGCCCACCGTCGACCCGGTGGTCGCCAGATCCGCCAGCTGCAGCTTGACGACGGTGGGCGGCACGGCGGACAGCACCGCGGCCGGCAGGAAGAACGCCAGCCCGACCAGGATCAGCACGGCGACCGGGCCGGTGCCGAGCGGCAGCTGACCGACCAGCCGGACGATCGGCACGATCAGCAGCGAGAGCGCACCGCCGACCAGCAGCACCGGACCGAGTACCCGGCTCGGGTCCACCCGGTCCGCCATCCGGCCGCCGAGCCAGGTGCCCGCGGCGATCGCCGCCAGGATCATCCCGATGATGCCGGTGTAGGTGGCCAGGGTGTCGCCGACGTAGGGCGCCAGCAGCCGGGCCGCCAGGATCTCCATGACCAGCACGGCCGCGGAGGTGAAGAAGACCAGCAGGCCGGCCGTGAAAGGTCGCATGACCCCAGTATCCCGGGCGGCCGTCGGGGTCCGGTCAGCTACGACGCATGCGTGACACGAACGCGCACAGCGCCAGTCCGACGACCATCAGCAGCAGCGACACCGACACCGCCGGACCGACCGGGACGCCGGTGGCCGCGAGCTCCGGTCCGGTCGGCCCGCTGCTCGAGGAGGGCAGCACAGCTGTGGTCGTGCCGGCCGGAACCGTCGTGGACGAGTGCGGGGGCGCGGCCGACGACGGAGCGGTGGTCGGGTCACTGCCGCCGACCGCGGAGGTGGTGGTCGCCGGCGCGGCGACGACGGTGGCGACGAACCGGGTGGGCTCCAGCGCGGAGTCGATGACCATCACGTCAACGGTGGCGGTGCCGGGGGCCACTCCCGCCACCACCACGGGCGAGGTCGCGTGGCCCGCGTCGTCGACCTGCACGGTGGCATCGCTCGTCCCGTCGGCAAAGGTGGTGAATCCGTCGAGGGAGAACAACACCTGTACGCCGCCGGCGGCGGGATAGCCGTTGGCATCCAGCACGCTCACCACGAACGGGTCCGCGAACGACTCGCCGACGGTGGCCGACTGCCCGCCGCCACTCACCTGCAGCAGGTACGCAGGCGGCGCGTCGACCACGGTGAGCACTCCGGCCGCGAAGGAATCGGCGGCACCGTAGGCCAGGATCTGCACCTGCCCGACCGTCGGGCCGGCGGTCATCCCCGGACTCGTCACCCGGCCGTCGGCGCCGGTCAGCAGGGTGACCGAGCTCTGTCCGCCGGGGAAGGTGGCGGTGGCGGTGTAGAAGCCGCCGGTCTGCAGCTCGAAGGTGACCGGCCACCCGACGAGCGGTTCGCCGTACTCGTCGTTGACGATCGCTGTCACCGGCTCGTCGAACGGGAGCCTGGTACCCGCGGTCTGCGCATCGCCGTCCACGAAGTCCACGAGCGGCAACGGCGCGGCCGAGGTCTGGGTGAAGGTCACCGGTTCCGCCACCCCTGGCGTGGTGGCGGTGATGACGAGATCACCGATCGCCCCGGCGGTCAGTACCGAGTCCGGGGCGGACGTGTAGGCATAACCCTCCGCGTCGCTGGTCACCACGACGCTCTGGAACCCGCCGGTGAAGCCGGCGGTGCCGGTGTACCCGGGCGAGATCGGCTGGATCGCGAAGGTGACCTGGACACCGGCGACACCTTCGTCGTCGGCGTCCAGCACGCGCGTGATCAGGTTGTCCGGAAAGGCGTGCCCGGTCTGCACCGACTGCGCGTCGCCGCCGTTCTCCACGAGCGCGACCGGTGGACCGGCGGCGACAGCGGTGCCGGTGACACCGGTGCCCAGCACGATCATTCCGGTCAGCACCAGAGCTGTGGCGCGGAACCGTAGGGGCGAAGGCGTCACTCGTACTCCTCGACGGCCGGGAACTCGGTCACCAGGAGCAGAACGGACACGAAGGGTCGGCCGCAAGGGCCGACCGGGTCAGGACTCCGGGTCGTAGGGGGTGCCGTTGGGCGAGCTGTCCAGGTTGGTCGGCGGCTCGGCGACCAGCGGCGCCGGCTCCTCGCCGACGGGGAAGACGGAGACGTAGAAGCCGGCCTGCTGGTCCTCGGGCAGCTGCTGCCCGAGCAGGTACTCCTTGGCCAGGGCGGTGACGTCCTCGCCCACCGGCACGGTGAGTTCGAAGGAATGACCCGATGCCAAGTTGGTCAGGGCGTGGATGCTCATGCTTGCCGTCTCCTCGTCGATGGTGCGGTACCCACCGGTCTCCGCCGAGGGCCCCGGTCAATCCTCCGGGGCCGCAATCGTCCGACCGGGATCAGCCGGCCGGCCGCAGTTCCCCGGAGCCGCGCTCGATCAGCGGCACCGGGAGCACGATCCGCTCCGCCGGACCACCGGCACCCGAGATGCGCTGCAGCAGCCGGTCCACCGCGGTCTCCGCGAGAGCCCGCGGGTTCTGGTGGATGACCGACACCGCCGGCGAGATCGTTGCTGCCAGGTCGAAGTCGCCGAAACTGACCAGCGCGACGTCGGTCCGCCCGGTGCGGTGCAGGACGGACACGGCGCCGGTGCTGGCGTGCTGGTTGGAGGAGAAGATCGCGGTGGGCGGATCGGGCAGCGCCAGCAGCTGCGGGACGGCGATCCGAGCATCCGGCGCCTCGTCGCAGTCGGTGCGGATCCACCGCGGGTCCGGCTCGATCCCGGCCTCCGCCAACGCCTCCCGGTACCCGACGAGTCGGTTCGCCACCGTCTCCAGCCGGGTGGTCCCGCCCAGGAACGCGATCCGCCGGTGGCCGTGCCGCAGCAGGTGGGTGGTCGCCGCGTGACCGCCGTCCCGGTCCCGGACGCCGACCTGGTCGAAGTCCGCGACGTCGGCGCTGCGGTCGATCAGCACCACCGGCAGGTCGCCGGCCGCGGCAGGCAGGTAGCTGTGGTCGGACGCGTTCGGCACCAGCAGCAGGCCGGCCACCTTCTGCTGCAACATCCGGTCGACCTGACCCCGCTCGCGGACCGGATCGCGGCCGGTCGAACCGATCAGCACACTGAAACCGGCCGCCAGCAAACGGTCCTCGATCCCGGACGCCAGAGCCGCGAAGAAGCTGTCGGAGATGGAATCGACGATCACCCCGACCGTTCCACTCACCCCGGTGCGCAGCGAGTGCGCCACCGGGTTGCGGACGTACCCCAGCTGTGCGACCGCGGCCAGCACCTTCTCCCGGGTCGCCGGTGTGACCTCGGCCGCCCCGTTCACCACCCGCGACACCGTCTTGATCGACACCCCGGACAGCCGCGCGACGTCGTGGACCGTGGCGCGTCCCGACGGTGCGATCATCGCCCCATTCTCCCCGGAGCGACGACTCCCCGAACGACAACGTCCGTGGAAGTGGCCGCAACGGCCACTTCCACGGACGGAAGCCGGGTGCAGAAGGGGAAGGTCAGAGGGCCTTCTCCGCGGCGGTGAGCCGCTTGTCGTTGGCGTCGAGATCCGCGAGGTCGCTGCCGCGGGTCTCCTTGTAGAGCAGGGTGCCGGCGATCGAGACGCAGGCCATGATCGCGATGTAGATCGCGACCGCACCCCAGCCGGAGTTCGAGTCGGTGACCGGGGTGCCCTTGGCGGCGACGTTGGTCAGCAGCGCGACACCGATCAGCGGGGCGATGGAGCCGGCCACGATGCTGGTCAGCTGGGCGCCGACGGACACCGCGGTGTAGCGGATCTTCGTCGGGAACATCTCGCTCATCAGCGCCGGCTGCACCGCGTACATCAGGCCGTGGATGATCGAGCCGCTGACCAGGCCGAGGGTGAACCAGAGGTAGGACCCGCCGTTGCGGCTGCCGTCGAAGAGCAGGAATCCGCCCCAGGCCCAGATCACCATCAGCGTGGAACCGACCAGGTAGATCGGCCGCCGGCCGATCCGGTCCGCCCAGGAGGCCACCAGCGGGATCCAGAAGATGCCGGCGAAGTGCGCGATCAGCATGAAGGACAGGATCGGGACCGCGGCGATGCCGATGCCGGTCAGGTAGGTGATCGAGAAGGTGACGACCATGTAGTACATGACGTTCTCGCCGGCGCGGCACATCATCGAGGTGATGATCTCGCGCGGGTAGAGGCGGAAGACCTCGATGAACGCCGGGCGGGTTGCGGCGACCTGCTCCTCGCGGGCGGAGGCCGCCTTGAAGATCGGGGCGTCCTCGACGGTGCGGCGGATGTACCAGCCGATCAGCACGATGACCGCGGAGGCCCAGAACGCCACGCGCCAGCCCCAGCCGAAGAAGGCCTCCTGCGACAGCGAGACGTACAGGACCAGCATGACCACGGTGGCCAGGAAGTTGCCGAGCGGCACGCCGACCTGCGGGAAGCTGCCGTAGAAGGCGCGCTTCTCCTTGGGCGAGTGCTCGGAGATGAGCAGCACGGCGCCGCCCCACTCGCCGCCGACCGCGAAGCCCTGGACGAACCGCAGGACCACCAGCAGCAGCGGCGCGAGGAACCCGATCGAGCCGTAGCTGGGGATGCAGCCCATCAGGAAGGTGGCGATGCCGACGATGAAGATCGACAGCTGCAGCAGCTTCTTGCGGCCGTACTTGTCGCCGAAGTGGCCGAACACGATCCCGCCCAGCGGCCGGGCGATGAAGCCGATGGCGTAGGTCGAGAACGCGTAGATCAGGCCGGTCTTCGCGGTCTCACCCGGGAAGAACACGGCACCGAACACACCGAGCGCGGTGGCGGTGCCGTAGATGAAGAACTCGTACCACTCGACGACGGTGCCGGCCATCGACGCGGCGATGACCTTGCGCAGGCCCTTCTTGCCGATCGGTGCGTCCGGTACCGCGGCCCCGGCCGGGTTCGCGGGTGACCCGCTGGTGGTCGTATCACTCATCTTCGAGCTCCTGCTGGTGGTTGGTGCCTCGGTGTCTCCGGATCGGTGATGCCGGAGGGTGGTGCCGTTCGGTCCCCGCCGCGGCGGACGGGACCGTACTACCGGTCGACGAGCTTCACCAAGACGGAGCAGTCCTTGCCGGACCACCCGTGCGCGTCGATCGTCTCCAGGCGGTCGGCGACCGCCTGCGCGAAGGAGAGGTCGGTGCCCGTCTCCTCGCCGGCCTGCAGGGCGAGCCCCAGGTCCTTGCGCAGCAGCGCCGCGGAGAACCCGCCCTCGAAGTCGCGGTTGACGGCGGCGGTCTCGACCACACCCTCCACCGGATACCAGGTGCGAAGTGCCCAGCTGTCCCCGGACGAAACCGCTGCGAGCTGCTGGAACACCTTCGAGTCCAGGCCCAGGCGTTCGGCCAGCACGGCGCCCTCGCAGGTGGCCTGCAGGGTGATGCCGAGCATCATGTTGTTGGTGATCTTGGCGGCCTGACCGCTGCCCGGGCCGCCGCAGTGGAAGATCCGGCCGGCCAGCACCTCGATGACCGGGCGGGCCCGGTCGAGCACGGCGTCCTCGCCGCCGATCATGAAGGTCAGGGTCCCTGCCGCGGCGCCGGAGACGCCACCGGACACCGGGGCGTCGAGGAAGGCGAACCCGGCGGCGGCGGCACCGGCGTGCAGCTCGCGGGCGGTGGCGATGTCGATGGTGGACGAGTCGACGACCAGCGTGGTGGACGCGGCCGAGGCGAGCACGCCGCCCTCGCCCAGGATGACCTGCCGCGCGTGCCCACCGGCCGGCAGCATGGTGAAGACGATGTCCGCGCCGGCGACCGCAGCGGCCACCGAGTCGACGACGACGACGCCGTTGTCCGCGGCCGCCGCCTTCGCGGCCTCACTGAGATCGAAGCCGATGACGCGATGACCTGCGGCGACGAGGTTCGCTGTCATCGGGCCGCCCATGTTGCCCAGGCCGATCCATCCGATGTCCATGCTGGTTGCACTCCTCGCTGAGCAGGTACGGCGGCTGCCGGGAGCGGCAGCAGATGTTGTCCGGGTCACGTCCCGACAAGCAGCCATCTTGGTGGCAGCGACGCGCTCGAACCAGGTCCGGATCTGCACACTTGTTGTGCAGATTTGCAGACCACCGCGCCGACGGGGGATCCTCAGGAGGTGGTGAAGGCCGATGACCTGCTGGTCCTGCTCGAGGTGGCCCGCAGCGGGAGTCTGCTCGGTGCGGCGAGCGCGCTGGAGGTGGACCACACGACGGTGTCCCGCCGACTCAGTGCGCTGGAGCGCGCGGTCGGCGCCCCGGTCGTGGTGCGCACCGGGCGGGGTTGCGAGCTCACCGATCTCGGCCGTTCGCTGCTGGCACCGTCGGAATCGGTGGAACGGGCGGTCGGGCAGGCCCGCACCCTGGCGCAGCCGGGTGGGGTCAGCGAGCTGACCGGTCTGGTGCGGATCGCCGCGCCGGACGTGTTCGCCGTCGAGTTCATGGGCCCGGCCATGGCGCGGATGGTGCGTACCCATCCCGGGGTGACCCTGGAGCTGACCTCGGCGACCCGGCCGATGGTGCAGGGCAACGGCGCCGACATCGAGATCGGCGTCGGATCGTCGCAGCCCAGGCTGGAGACGGTGCTGCTCAGCCCCTACGTGCTCGGGCTCTACGGCAGCACCGACTACCTGGCCGACCACGGCACCCCGACCACCCGGGAGGAACTCGACGGGCACCGCCTCGTCTACTACGTCGAATCGCTGATCCGGGTCTACGAACTGGACGTGATCGACGAGCTGTTCCCCAGCCACCGGGTGCACGTCGCGTCGACCAGCGTGCACGCCCAGCTCACCGCGACCATGGCCGGCGCCGGGCTGGGGTTGCTGCCGGCCTTCCTGGCGGACGCGCAGATCGGGCTGCGCCGGGTGCTGCGGCACGAGGTGGACGTGCCGCAGAAGTACATCGCGGCGCTGGCCCCGCGCTCGCTCCGGCGGCCGGCGACCACCGTGGTGATGCAGGAGATCCGGTCGGAGGTGCGGGCCCGGCAGCACGAACTGATGGGGCGCCGCATCCGGCACGAGCCCTGAGTTGATCTTCGTTGCGCACTTCTGCACATATGACCGACCGCCGCAGACGGTCTCAGGTCCTGATGAGCGCGCGCAGGGTCCGGGCATTGCGGACGGCGTGCCCCGCGCCGTCGTTGTTGAAGTAACCGAACACCTCGTGGCCGCCGGCCCGCCACTCATCGATGCGGTCCGCCCACCAGTGCAGGTCGGCGTCGGGGTAGCTGCCCGCGTACAACTGGTCGTGGCTCGGGCCGTGCCAGCGCACGTAGACCTGTGGCGCCGTCGCCCGCAGCAGGCACGGGAGTTGCGCCCCGCTCATCACGCAGTACGCGGCCGCATGCCGTTCCAGGATCCGCAGGACCTCTTCGTCGTGCCAGGTCGGATGCCGGAACTCGACCGCCACCGGGATGCGGCCGCCGATCCGCTCCAGCAGGTTGTCCAGCAGCCCGTCGTCCCGGACCAGGCCCGGAGGCAGTTGGAACAACATCATCCCGCGCTTGTCGCCCAGCTCCCGCCAGCCGGCCACGAGTCTGTCGACCCATTCGGCCGGATCGGCCAGCCGTCGCGTGTGCGTGAGACCACGCGCCGCCTTCACCGAGAACCGGTACACCTCCGGCAGTCTCCGCTGCCAGGAGGCGAAGGTGCCCGGCCTGGGCCAGCGGTAGAAGCTCGCGTTCAGCTCGACCGTGGGGAACTCGTGGACGTAGATGCCGAACCGCTTCCCGGACGGCGTCCCCGCGGGGTACAGCACGTCGTTCCAGTGGTCGTAACTCCAGCCCGAGGTCCCGATCCACACCGCCGGGGTCGACATCAGCGTAGCGGGCCACCCCGGTCCGGCGAGGCCGGCGGGATCTCGTCGGCCCGGTAGGACTCGGCATCGATGGTGTCCCGGCGCTCCTCGGCCTTGCGCTTGAGGTGCCCGAGACCCGGGACCGAGCCGATGATCTCGTTGAGTTCGCGGGACACGTCGAGCAGATCGCGCAGGTCCGGGGCGACCGTGCCGAGGGTGTCCAGGATCGGCAGGATGTCGGTGCGCAGTTTGCCGACCAGTTCGGGCAGCAGGTCGACCAGCCTGACCACGGCCTCGACCTCGTCCGGGTCGGTGGTCTTCGCGAGGCGGTCGACGATCGGCTGCAGCGTCCGCAGTGCCGGTGCGAAGCCGTCCAGCAGGTCGTCGGCCGTGCGCGCGGTGTGTTGCGCCCGGCTGACCACCTCGGCCACCCGGTCCACCTGGGCCAGCGCCCGCTTCTGCACGACCTCGACCGAGTCGACGACGCCGGACACCCGGGCCATCAGCTGCTCCACCTCGCCGACGACCGCCACCACCCTCGGCACCACGTCGATGACCTGACCGGCGGTGTCGAGCAGGCGGCCGGGCAGGCGGAGCATCGAGGTCAGGTCCACGCCCGACCCGTGCCCGGGCGCGAGGGCCGACAAACCGGGCGCATGTCAGGCCCCGCGCAGGCTCAGCTCGGCGTCGAGCAGGGCGAGGTGGCTGAGCGCCTGCGGGACATTGCCGAGGAACTCCCCCGTCCCCGGATCGATCATCTCGGCGAATAGTCCGACATCGTTGGCCAGCGGGTGCAGCTGCCCGAGCAGTTCCCTGGCCTCGCCGCTGCGGCCGACGGCGGTCAGCGCCACCACCACCCAGAACGAGCAGGCGACGAAACAACCCTCCTCGGCCTGCATCCCCGTGTACCGCCAGAGCAGCGGGCCGCTACCCAGCTCGCGGCGCAGGGTGTCGATGGTCCGGGACATCCGCTCCCCGCGGTCGAACCGGTGACCGAGCAGCACCGAGGCGTCCAGCTTGTCGGACCCGGCGCACATCGTGTACGCACCGCGCGCTTCCGACCAGCACTCCTCGTCGAGGAACCGTGAGATCTGCTGCGCCTCGGACCGCCACCGGGCCGGGTGCCCACCGAGGTGACCGGCATCGGCGAGTTCGGCGGCCGAGGTCAGCGCCTGCCAGCACCCCATCTTCGACGACGTGTGGTGGGCCTCCTCCGGCAGCTCCCACAGGCCGGCATCGGGCCGCCGCCACAGGTCGCAGCACCGGTCCGCCATGTCGGCCAGGGTGCGGGCGCTGCGGTGGTCGAGCCGGTGCCCGGCACCGATGTAGGAGTGGATCAGGCCGAACAGGTCGCCGAACACGCCGAGCTGGAGCTGGTCCGCGGCGGCGTTGCCGATCACCACCGGCCCGATGCCGTCCCAGCCCGGGGCCATCGACTCCTCGTGCCCGGACGGCGCTCCGCCGCTGAGGGTGGTGAAGATGGGCGGCACCGGTCCGTCGTCACGGAGGGTGCGCAGCAGTCGGGAGGTGGCCGCGTGCACCTCCTCGCGCAGACCCAACCGTTGCAGCGCACTCACCGCGAAACTCGTGTCGCGGAGCCAGGAGTAGCGGTAGTCCCAGTTCTTCGGCACGGTCCGTGACTCCGGCAGCGAGGTGGTGCCGGCCGCGGCGATGGTGCCGGTCGGGCTGTGCACCAGCAGCTTCAGCGCCAGTGCACTGCGGGTCTCGACGAGCGAGAGCTCCTCGCCGCACTGCCGGGTCCAGGACTGCCAGCCCTCGACGGTCAGCCGGATCCGATCCCGGATCTGCCGGGGATCCGGCAGCGGCACGGGTTGGTCGTCGACGCCGATCACCGCCAACAGGTGCGTGCTGTCCGGCGCGGTGGTGAAGGCTCCGTGCACCGCGGTGCCGGCCCGTTGCGTGTCGTGGTCACCGTCGTGGTCCGGGCTGTGCTCGAGATCCACACCACGGCGCGGGAAATGGTGCTCGCCGCAGACGGCCAGCTGAACCGTGCCGACCCGCAATACGGGATCGCGGACGCCGTCGGCGTCCTCGGCGAACCACGGCGAGTGGGTGCGCCACTGCCCACCGGGCTGCACCGACCAGCGCATCCGCACCCGGCCGCGGACACCACGGACCGAGCGCGCGAACTCCGTCCACGGCAGCCGGCCGGCCACGCCGGAGTTGAGCGATTCGGTGATCTCCACCTCGCCGTCGGCCGTGCGCATGGTGGTGATCAGCACATTGGTGCCGTCGAGATAGCTTCTCTGTACGGTGAAGTCGTCGACCGGATGCAGGGTGATCCGGCCGCCACGATCGGCGTCGACGATCGCCCCGAACACCGGCGGGGTGTCCAGGTCCGGCACGGGCAGCCAGTCGACGTCACCGTCCGAGGCGATCAGCGCCACGGTGCGGCCGTCACCGATCGCCGCGTAATCGGCGATCGGCACCGCTCCCCGTTCGGTGCGCGCCGTAGGCGCACGGAATCCCCCGTCGTCCGGTGCCGGCATCAGATGGTGGCGACGGATCCGGAGTCGACGCGGTAGTTCGACCCGTTGACGAACGACGCCAGGTCCGAGACCAGGAAGGCGATCACCGCGGCGACCTCCTCCGGCCGGCCACGCCGCTTCAGCTCCATGTACGGGCGCTCCTCGTCCAGGAACGACTCGACCGCCTCGTCGAAGGACGAGCCCTGCTCCTTCGCCCGCTTCTCCATCATCTTGTCGGTCATCGGGGTGGAGATGAAGGCCGGCGACACGGCGTTCACCAACAGTCCCTCCTTCGCGTACGACCGGCTGAGACCCTTGGCCAGGGCGAGGATCCCGGCCTTCGCGGCACAGTAGGGCAGTTCGTCGTCGTAGGGCTGGACGGCGTCCTCGGAGGCGAGGAACACCAGGCGACCGTGCCCGGCGGCGCGCAGGTCCGGTAGGAACGCACGCACCAGCTTCACCGGACCCAGCAGGTCGGTGTCGATGGTGGAGGACCAGCCGTCGTCGTCGATCTCGTGGAACAGTCCCTGCGCGCCGGTGATACCCGCTGCCTGGACGAGGATGTCGACAGCGCCCACCTTCTCGTGCACCGCGTCGGCGAGCCGTTGCACGTCGGCCGCCTTCGTCACGTCCGCACCGACGGCCAGCACATCGGGACCGATGCGGTCGGCGGCCTCGGCCACCGATTCCTGGTCCATGTCGGTGAGGACGACGGTGGCGCCCTCCTCGTGCAGGATGCGGGCGGTCTCCCACCCGATGCCGGAGTCACCGCCGCTGATCAGCGCGACCCGACCGGTGATACCGAGATCCATGTGTTATTCCTCGTTCTCGTGAGCTCAGAGCTTGCGCAGCTCGGGGAGGATCTCGCTCTCGGCGGCGCCGAAGAACGATTCCTGGGCGTCGTCGCCGACCTGCACCAGGGCAAGATCGGTGTACCCGGCGTCGAAGAACTTCTTCGCCGCTTCCACGATCGCGCCGACATCGCTTCCGCAGGGCACGCTCTCGGCGACGTCGTCCGGGGTCACCGATGCCGACGCACTGTCGAACGCATCCGGGCCGGGCAGCTCTGCGTTCACCTTCCACCCGCCGGCGCTCCAACGGAACAGCCGGTGTGCCCGCTGCTTCGCGGCGTCCGCGTCCGAGTCCCAGCTGACCGGCAGCTGCGCGACCTTCCGGGACGAGCCGTCCCGCGCACCGTCCCAGTACTCTGCCAGCTCCGGCTCCGGGTCGATGCCCACCATGACGTCCGCCAGCGGCGAGAACAGTTCGCAGCTCTGCTGTCCGGAGACGGCGATGCCGATCGGCACCCGGGTGTCGGGCAGGTCCCACAGCCGCGCCGAGTCGACGTCGAAGTACTGCGAGTGCCGGGAGACCGGTCCGCCGTCGAACAGCTCACGGATGATGTGCACGGCCTCGACCAGCTTGTCCTGCCGCACGTTCGCACCCGGCCAGGGTCCGACGATGTGCTCGTTGAGCGACTCCCCCGAGCCCAGGCCGAGGGTGAACCTGTTGCCGGAGATGATCTGCAGGGTGGCGGCCTGCTGCGCCACCACCGTCGGGTGGTATCGGAAGGTCGGGCAGGTCACGTACGTCATCAGGCCGACCGACTCGGTGGCCTGGGCGACCGCGCCGAGGGTGACCCAGGCGTTGGGCGAGTGGCCCATCTCGTCCAGCCACGGGAAGAAGTGGTCGCTGGAGACTTCGAAGTCGAAACCCGCGCGCTCGGCCTGCTGTGCGTACCGGATCAGCGCCGTGGGCCCGGACTGCTCTGTCATCAAGGTGTATCCGATGGAAGCCATGGGCGCGCGGTACCCACGGTCCGGCGGGGCCACACGGCGGGCCGGTCAGCCGCCGCCGGCCGTGTCCTCGGTGCCGGCCACGTCGTTGCTCGTGCCGGTGTCGTGCTGCTGCTCCCAGAGCCGCTCCTCCTGCTCGCGGGTGGCCATGCCGCCGTGCCCTCCCTCGTCGGTCGGGCCCGGGCGGACGTTCGGCTTCACACTGCCGTCGAGGGGATGCGGTTCCTCGTCGTGTTCGCTCATGTTGTTGCACCTCTCCCGGGGATCGGGCGCCCCGGAGGGCCCGTTCCCGCGGTGGGATCCGGCGAACCGGCAGGATGTGCGCATGGCGCTCCCCTCCCTCCTGCGGTCCGTGGCCGACCGGGTCGACGCGCTGGACAAGGAGGTGGTCCGCCGGGTCGGTGCCACCGGGCACCTGCGGTACGACCCGGTGATCGATGCGCTGCTGCCGGTGACCCGGATCGCCGACAACTCGGTGGTCTGGATCCTGTCCGCCGCCGGGATGGTGGCGTTCGGCGATCCCGTGGTGCGGCGCCGGGCCCTGCAGGGTCTCGGCACCATCGCGGTGACCAGCCTGGTGGTGAACCAAGGCCTGAAGCGGCTGTTCTCCCGCCCGCGGCCGGACCAGCAGGTGGTGCCGGAGGACAGGCGTGCGGCGGCGAAGTCGTCGTCCAGCTTCCCGTCCGGGCACACTGCTTCGGCAGTGGCCTTCGTGACCGTGACCGGTCGTTCGCACCCGTTGCTGACCACACCGCTGGCCGTCGTGGCCGTGGCGGTCGGCAGCTCGCGCGTGGCCACCGGCATGCACTATCCGTCCGACGTGCTGGTGGGCGGCGCGGTGGGTGCGGTGATCGGCCGGATCGCCTGCCGGGTGTTGCCCTGACCGGCGCGTGACGGTTCCGGGCGCCGGAGGTGGGAACCGGCGGGACGGGACCGTGCGGCCCGGGTGCCGACCGGCGCGCGGCATGGATGCGGCCCGACCACGGAGGTATGACATGGATCTCAAGCCCGGCTGGCCGGCCCGCGCGGTGGCTGCTGTCACCGTCGCCTACGGCATCGCCATCGCCGTCGCCCCGAAGGTGCTGGCCAGGCCCGCCGGTCTGGTCTCGGAGGATCGCACCGTGCCACCGGCGGTGGCGAACCTGATCCGCTCGATCGGGGTCAGGGACGCGGCACTGTCGACCGCCCTGGCGCTTGCCCCCGCCGGCTTCGCCATGCGCTCGATGACCTGGGCGCGGGTGGCCATCGACGGTGCCGACGCCTTCCTGTTCTCGCGGCTCGCCGCGGATCGTTCTGCCGTCCTCAAGGTCTCGGGTGTTGCGGGCGGATGGGCACTGGTGCAGGCACTGGTCGGCCTGCGCGGGGTGGCTGCGAGGGGCTTGCCGCCGGTCACCGTGGTGCCCGCGACACCCTGACCGAAGGTCCGGGTCAGCGGTCCAGTTCGGCGAGTGCCTGCGGCAGCGCGTCGGCGAGCTCCCGGGCGAGGAACCCCATCGGGCCGATCGCCGCGATCAGCCTGTCGCCCGCGACCGCGTGGAGGTGGGTTCCCCAACAGGCCGCCTGCGCCGGCTCGGCGCCCCGGGCCAACAGGCCGGCGATCGCTCCGGCAAGGACGTCGCCACTGCCGGACGTGCCCAGTCCGCTGTGACCACTCGTGATCCGCCAGAGCCGCGCGCCGTCGGCGACCCGCCCCTTGGCGGTGACCACCGCGCCGTATCGCCGGGCGAGCGGCAGCAGGTCGCTGTCGGGGTCGAAGTCGGACTGCTCCAGGAGCCGGGCACCTTCCTCCGCATTCGGGGTCAGCACCAGCCGACCGGCGAGGTCTGCGACGAGACCCGTTCGGCCGGCGAGCACTCCGAGCGCGAACGCGTCCAGGAGCACCGGTGCGGTCGAGTCGGCGAGGGCCGGCCGTAGTTCGTCCAGCAGCGCACCGGTCAGTTCCGGATCGTCCAGACCGCTGCCGATGACGACCGCGTCGGCGCGGCCGATGGCGTCGTGCAACCGTTCGGCTGCGGACGGGAGCACGGAACCTTTCTCGTCCTCCGGGAGACCGACCACTCCCGCTTCCGGAGTGGCCACCGCCAGTGGAACCGCAACGGACTCAGCGACCGCAAGGGTGAGCCGCCCCGCGCCGACACGCAGTGCACTGAGCCCGCCCAGCTGCGCGGCTCCGGGAGTGCCCCGGGCTCCACCGATGACGAGGATCTGGCCACGGCCGTACTTCCCGCCGTCGGTGTCCGGCAAGGGCCAGTCCCGGAGCATCGCCGGGGTCACCTCGCGGGCTGCCGGCGGACTGTCCGTGCGGTCAGCGCGGCGCGACATCGGTGTCTCCCGCGTGCTCGGTGACCGTGGCACCCGCGCTTTCCAGATGACTCGCGGCATTGAACGAGGCGAGGTTCCAGCTGATCCCGTCCCCGGCGCGGGTGAGCTGGGTGACCGATGCGTTCACCACGGTGTGCGTCCTGGCGATCTCGAGCAGCTGATCCTCGTCCAGTTGTTCGCAGACGTAGCGGAGGAGAAGGATCACCGCGTCGTGTGCGACGAGCAGCACCCGGCCACCCGGATGCGCATCGTCGATGTCCCGGAGCAGTGACCGCAACCGCAGCACCACGTCCGTCCACGCCTCGCCGCCCGGTGGCCGGTAGTAGAACTTGCCCCACCAACGCCGGCGTGCCGCCTCCTGAGGGAAGCGACGTTCCACGCCGACGGCGGTCAGCAGGTCGAGGACCCCGAGTTCGCGGTCACGGAGCCGTTCGTCGACCCGGGGCCGTAGCCCCGACCCGGTCGCGTCCAGCGCGAGCTGCGCAGTCTGCCGCGCACGGAGGTAGGGCGAGCACCACACGGCCTGCGGAAGCGCTCCCGGGTCGAGACCGGCCATCCAGGCGCCCAGGGCCGCCGCCTGCTCGGCACCGCGGGATGTGAGCGGCACGTCGGCGTCGCGCTGCCCGATCTCGATGACCTCGGCACCGGCGGCCTGGGCCGCCGTGGCCGCGACGTTGCCGGTGCTCTCCCCGTGCCGGACCAGCCAGAGTTCGGCGGCCCCCGACCGTGTCGGCGGGTCGGAGGCGCCGTGGTCGGCGGGGTCCTGCGGGTGCATGGCAGCCATCCCCGGGCGTTGCCCGGAGCCGCGGTCCGGCAAACGACCCGCAGATGGGGTCGTGGCGCACCTCTACTCTGGGCGGGGTGACCACCGCACCCGCATCCACCGCGCTCAGCTGGATCGGACCCGGCCGGGACGACGCTGCCCGGGACGCACCGACGTTGGTGGTGCTGCACGGCTACGGCTCGTCGGAGGCCCAGATGATCGCGCTGAGCCCGCTGCTCGGGATGTTCCTCGGCAGGTCGGCGCGGGTGATCGCGGTGCGCGGCGAGTACCCGGCGCCCGGCCGCCGGGGGTTCTCCTGGTACCCCGGGGACCGGTACAGCCAGCCACCGGACGCCGACATCGCCGCCGTCGCCGACAGGGTCGCGGCGGCGGTGCAGGAGCACAGCGACCGGGCCGTCTGGCTCGGCTTCTCCCAGGGCATGTGCACCGCGATCACCGTGCTGCGGCGCCGCCCGGAGCTGGTGTCCGCGCTGGTGGCGCTGAGCGGGTTCAGCTTCGACGCCCCGCAGCCGGGCGATCCGCAGCTCGCCCGCGACGCCGCGGCCGGCCGCGGCGTGCCGTGCTTCTACGGCCGCGACCCGACGGATCCGGCCATCCCGGGATTCGCCGCGGAGTGGGCGCGACGGTTCCTCGCCGACCACACTGCCCTGGAGGAGCACAGCTACCCCGGTATGGGGCACAGCCTCTCCCCCGTCGAGATCGCGGACGTGGTGCCGTTCCTGAGACAGCACCTGGCATCCTGAGCAGGTGAACGGGGCGGACCGGGCGACGCACATCGAGGCGATCGCCGCCGCCGTGCGCCCGACCCCGACCGCCGGCCGGGTGATCGCCGTGCACGGCGGTCCCGGGGTGGGCACCACCTCCGCGGTCCGGGCGGCGATCGGCGCCGCGCTGTTCGACGCGGGCGCGGTGGTGGCCCTGCGGGCGGAGGAGATCCGTCGGCACGTCCCGTTCGGTGTGCTGGCCCCGCTGCTGCCGGAGGGCACCGCCCGGACCTCGGCGACACTCCTGGACACGGTCGACGAGCTTTGTGCCGCAGGAGATCTCATCGTCTGGATCGACGACGCGCAGTACGTCGACCCGGCGTCGGCCGCCGCGCTGGCCGTGCTGGCGGACGCCACCCGGTCGCTGCCGCTGTCCCTGGTGCTGAGCGGCAGCGGGCCGGAGGTGGCTCTCGGTACTGCCGGCACCGTCGGCGCCGCGCCGGATCTGGAGGTGGACCTCGGGTCGTCGGACGGTCCCGTGCCTGCACTCCCGGACCTGCCGGACGGCATCCTGCAGCTGCTCCGGGTGCTGGCGGTGGTCGGCACCGGGACCGACCAACCGACGCTGGCCCGGCTGGCCGGGACATCGGGGCCGCTGGTCGGCCGGTCCCTCGCCCCGGCCCTGGCGGCCGGTGTGGTCATCCGGCAGGACGGGCTGCTCACCTTCGCCCATGCGCGGGACCGGACGGGACTGCTCGACGACCTCTCCGGGACCGAGCGAGCCGATCTGCACCGGACCGTCGCCGAGGTGCTCGCCGCGACCGGCGGGGATCCGGCGCTGGCGGCCGAGCACCGCCGCCGGGCCGGGGATCCGGGAGCCGTTGCGGCGCTGCGGGAACTGGCCGCCGACTGGCAGGTGCTCGCCCCGGAGGGCGCCGCCGACCTGCTGGCGCAGGCACTGGTCGCGGAGCCGGACCGGGACGCCGACACCGTGACCGCGGACCGGGCCGAGGCGTTGATGCTGGCCGGTCGCGGGGTCGAGGCGGAGGACCTGGTGCGGTCCCGGTTGCCACTGGTCCGCGATCCGCGGATGGCCGGCCGGATGTCGACCATCTCGCTGCGCTCGCTGGTCAACCGCGGCAACATGCCGGTCGCCCTGGCCGAGATCGAGATCCTGCTGCAGCGAGCGGGTCTGCCCGCCGAGGCCGCGCGGGAGCTACGCGCGCTCCGGCTCTGGGTACTGGTGCTCGCCGGGCGGCTGCCGGAGGCCAGGAAGCTGCTGGACGTCGAACTCGACGCGGTCCCGGAGTCGGACCGGGACCTGGTGGCGGTGACGGCGCAGTCGTCGCTGCTGTGGTTGTCGGGGCGCCCGGCCGATGCGCTGCGGGTGCTGCCGGTCGCCCATGCCGCTCCCGCCGACGCCGACGGGAGCGGGCCCGGTGACGCGCTGACCGGGCCGGTGTGGCCGGCCCAGTACGTGTCGGCCCTGCAGGGACCGGCCGCCGGGCTGACCGTCGCGGCCGCCGGCCGGGCCACCTCGGACTCGCGGAACGCCCGCTGGGTGCTGCCGTTCCACGACTTCGTCATCGGCGGGCTGCGTTTCGCCGCCGGCGACTGGGACGACGCGGCGGCGATCTTCGACAGCGCGCTCGCCGCGGCGCGCGACACCGGGACCGGCTGGACCGCGCTCGCGGCGGCCGGCCGGACGCTGATCGACGTGCACCGCGGCGATCTCGGCGCCGCCCGGGACCGGATCGACGGCCTGGAGCGGCGGCGGGTGCCCACCCAGTTCGGCATGGACGGGGTGGCGCTGGCGTCGCTGGCGATGGCCGAGGCGGGTCTGTACGCGGACGACAGCCGGCCGCTGGACGAGCAGGCCCGCGGCATGGTGGTGCTCGCGGCGCAGGCCGCCTGGCGGGACTGCATCGACCGGGGCGGCGTGCTGTGGGCGGCCCGGATCGCGCCCTACGTGGCACGTCTCGCCGACGAACACCTGCGACTGGCGATCGCCGCCCACCTCGGAGCGCACCGCAGCCACCTGCCGGAGGCCGGCCCGGCAGCCGACCTCGCCGCTGGGCTGGCCCGCGTCGATCCGGCCACGACAGCTGCAGCCGCGGAGGAGTTCTCGAGGATCGGCCTGCCGCTGTTCGCCGCGGCCGCGCACGAGGAGACCGGTCTGCTGGCGGCCCGCACCGGCGACATCACCACGGCCGGGCGGGCGCTGCGCACGGCGCTGGACCTCTACCACCGGCTCGGCGCGGAGACCGACGAGCAACGGCTGCGGATCCGGGCGCACCGCATCGGCGCCCGGCCGGGCGGGGCGCGGACCCGCAAGCGGCCGGCCAGCGGTTGGGAGGCGCTGACCCCGACCGAGGTCACCGTCGCGGACATGATCAAGGACGGCCTGACCAACCCGGAGATCGCCCGACGGTTGTTCCTGTCGCCGCGCACCGTGCAGACGCACGTCTCGCACGTGCTCGCCAAGACCGGTCTGCGGTCCCGGGTGGAGATCGCCGCGGCGCTGGTCAAGGGCTGATCCCCCGGCCGTCCGGCGGCATGCACCATGATCGGGAGATGGCCCGCTTCCCCGGCAGCACCCACCTCACCGTGCACCGGCACTGGGGTCTGCGCGGCGCCGCCGGGATCCTGGTGCACCGGGCGGGACCGGAGGTGCTGCTGCAGCTGCGCAACACCTGGGTGATGCAGGGCGGGACGTGGTCGGTGCCCGGGGGTGCGCTGGAGCCCGGCGAGGAACCGGTCGACGCGGCCCTGCGGGAACTGCGCGAGGAGGCCGGCATCGCCGCCCGCGACGTCGTCGTGGACCCCGATCCGCAGGTCTGGACCTGCCCGGACTGCGGCTGGAGCTACTGGACGTTCCTGGCCCGGCCGGCCGGTGACCGGACGTTGCGGATCCGGATGAACGCCGAGGCCGCCGACATGCGCTGGGTGCCGGTGTCGGAGGTCGGCGCGCTGCCGCTGCATCCCGGGTTCGGCCGGTCCTGGCCGGAACTGGTGACCCGGCTCGAGGACTAGGGCGGCAGTTCACGAACGGTCGCACGGATGCCCGTGCTCGTCATGCCTTCCGGTGGTATCCGCGGCCGCGTCGGCCTGTCAGGTATCCCCGGGGCGACAATTCGCCACCATGGGTGCATGAAGACGGTCCAGGGGCGGGCGGGACGGTGGGGACGGTGCCGATGACCGGGTTGCCGGTGGTGGAGTCGGTCGGGCATCTCGCCCGGCTGGTCCGGTACCAGGCCGGGCGGCCGCTGTTCCTGCGCTGGACCGGCGACCTGCGGGCCGACCTGGACGCGCACGAGATCCTCGACCCGCAGACCGGCGTGCCGCTGCCCGGACTTCCGGCGGTGTCGCTGTCCGTCGAACCCTGGTGGGGCCGCCGGTCGGTCGAGCTGTGGGTGGCCCGCAAGCTGCACACGGCGGTCGCCGCACGCCGGCCCGGCGCCGCCCTCTGGGTGATCTCCGGGGCGGAGGTCGGGCGCGGGCCGGACAACGACTCGCTGGTGGTCGACTGCACCCCGGTCGCCCGGCTCGGCAGTCGGCTGATCGCCTCCGCGGGCCGGATCTGGGCCGATGGCCCGTCAGCCGATCCGGCCGTCGCGAGGGTGCCCGACGGGACACTGCCTGGTTGAGACGCCGACCGCTCCGGCCGGGCCGGTGCGGTCCGGCCTCAGTCGGGCTGCCGGGACCGAAGTTCTCGCTTGCGGTCCAGCAGTTCGGCGTCGGCGCGGGTCAGCAGGTCGGTGATCAGCTCACCGGGCCGGGCCTGCGCGATGCCGGCCGTCCACTCCGCAGGGTGTGCGCGCGCCAGGGTGTCCAGTCGCGCACGGGCCTCGTCCAGGTCCAGCCCGGACATCAGCAGCACGAACTCGTCGCCGCCGTACCGACCGACGACGGCCTGCCGGCCGAGGGTGCTGGTCCACAGCTCGGAGAGCTCGCGCAGCAGGGCATCCCCGGCGAGGTGACCGTCCTCGTCGTTGACCGCCTTGAAGTTGTCCAGGTCGATGATCGCAACGCAGACCGGGCGCGCCTGACGTCCGATCTCCCGCTCGGCCATCTGCAGCCACGTCGCCCGGCTGACCGCGCCGGTCAGCGCATCCAGCGTGCTGCGCCGGCGCAGCCGCCGGGTCAGCCGGTTCAGCGTCGCCGCCACCGCCGTCGACGCCAGTGCCACCGACAGCAGGTGCACGGCCTCCGGCCGGGCGCTGGACAGCAGCGCACCGCCCGCGTACGCCAGGACCGCCAGGACCGTCTGCAGCACCACGCTGCGCCGGGTCAGGAAGTAGCCCGCGTACATCGCGGCGATGATCACCGCCGGGCCGAGCCCGACCACGCCGGCGGTGGTGATCGACGCGGCCGCGAGCAGACCGACCAGCAACGAGAACAGCGCCAACAGGGACTGCATCAACCACGGCGGGAACCGGCGGCCGGTGGTCCAGAGCAGGATCCCCAGCACAACGGCGCCGCACCCGAGTGCGGTGAACAGCGGATATCGCGCGCCCGGCCGGTCGACCGAGATCACGAAGAACAGGCAGAGCGCACCACCGGCGGCGAACATCAGTGCCAGCACCCGGGCACGTTCCTCGCGCAGGTCGTACTGCCACGACAGCTCCAGCTGACGGGTCGGCACGGGCACCTCCTCGGCGGTCGCGGACGACGCCTAACGCGGCGGGGTTCGCGGGGGCTCGCCCCCGGCGGGGAGCGGCGGGCCGCCGGCCCGGACCCCACCCTCCGGACCTGCGACGGGCTGCGGCTGATCACCACCCGGGGAGGCGATCAGCCGCAGCGGGGAGAGCTTACGGTGCAGTGCCCGCCGAACGCGCCTCGAACCTCACGAATCGGACACTCCCTGTTCGTGCCCCGGTTGACACCGAGCCACGCGGGGCAGCGAACACACATGACCGAGTCGCACACCGAGCGTGAGGACAAGTTCGACGTCCCCGACGGCTGGATCCTGCCCGACCTGACCCCTGCCCTGCCGCCCGGAGCCGATCAGTCGATCGACGTCCAGCGGCTGTCGAACGAGTACTGGGACAACGCCGACCTGGACCTGCTCCGCGCCGGGGTCACCGTGCGGCTGCGGCACGGGGCCGGCGAGGACGGCTGGCAGGTGAAGGTGCCATCCGGGGCGGCACGGACCGAGTTCCGGTTCGGCGGATCGGCGGACACCCCACCGGAGGGGGTGCTCGACCTGGTGCGCGGGCTCGCCCGCGGCCGCCGGCTGCTGCTGCTCGCCACCCTGCACACCGACCGGGTGGTGCGCACCGTGCGGTCCGGCGACGAGGTGCTGCTGGAGATCGCCGACGACACGGTGCGGGCCGCCGCTCCCGGACCCGGCGAGGCCCTGCTGAACGAGTGGCGGGAGCTGGAGATCGAGCTCGGTCCTGGCGGGGACGAGGAACTGCTGGCCGCCGTCGGGAAGCGGGTGCGCAAGGCCGGGGCGGTGCCCGGCTCCCCGCCGAACAAGGTCGGCCGGGCCGTCGGCGGTGCCCCGGCTCCGGTGCTCGGGGCCGGCCCGCGGCCGGTGATCGAGTACCTGGCCGCGCAGCGGGACGCGGTGGTCGGTGGTGATCTCGCGCTGCGGTCCGGGCACGACGACGTCCACGCCACACGCGTCGGGACCAGGCGTTTCCGGTCGACCCTGCGCATCTTTGGTGGCTTCTTCGACGACGAGCGGGTGGCCGCCCTCGACGCCGAGCTGCGCTGGTACGCCGGTGTCCTCGGCGAGGTGCGGGACCGCCAGGTGCAGCGGCCCCGGTTCGCCGCCGCGATCGCAGCGTTACCGGATGAGCTGGTGCTCGGCCCGGTCGCGGGGTCGGTGGAGCAGCAGCTGCTGGGCGAGCAGGTCGCGGCCCTCGCCGAACTGCGCACCTTGCTCGACGGCGAGCGGTACCTCGCCCTGCTGCGTGCCCTCGACTCCTTCGTCGCCCGGCCGCCGCTGGTGTCCGGCTCGCACCGGCCGCTGCCGAAGATCGCCGAGCGGGCGGGACGCAAGGCGCTGCGGCGGCTCGACGAAGCGCTGGCGGCCGGTGACTCCGTCGGTTCCGATCCGGCCGCTGCCGACGGTTCCACCGGGCGGCACTCCCGCTCCGACCACGCCGACTCCGATCACGCCGACGAGCTGCTGCACCGGGCACGCAAGGCGGCCAAGCGGGCCCGGTACGCGGGCGAGCTGATCCGGGACGGATCGTCGACCGGACGGAAGAAGGCGGCCGCCGCGGCCGCGCAGGCCGACCGGTTCGAGGAGTTGCAGGACATCCTCGGCGAGCACCAGGACGGCGTGGTCGCCGCCGCCCTGCTGCGCCGCTGGGGTGCCGCCACCCACGGCCGGCCCGACGAGAACGGCTTCACCTACGGCCTGCTCTTCCAGCGCGAGCTGACCGCCGCCGAGCACGGGCGGGCTGCGGCGGAGCGGTGGCGCTCGGCGCAGAACTGACCCCGTTCGGCCACGACCGATCGGTTTGCTGGTCGGTCCTGGGCGCTGTGGTGGTGCTGGGTCGGTCGGTCCTGGTCGCTCGGTCGGTCCTGGGTCAGTCGGTCGGTCTTGTCGCGCGGTCGGGGCGGTCCCGGTCCGTCGGTCAGCCGATCCGTGCCGTCCCACCGCGGATCCCGCGGGAGAACGGCGCAGATTCGAAAGGCCACCCGGATACAGCAGTCGGGCCCGCGCCGGCCCGCCGATCCCGGTCGATCGGTCCTGGTCGCTTGGTCGGGGCGGTCCCGTTCGTCCGGTTCGCCGATCCGTGCCGTTGGACCGCGGATTCCGCGGGAGAACGGCGCGGATTCGAAGGACCACCCGCGTGCAGCCGTCGGGCCCGCACCGGCCGGTCGGTCCTGGTCGGCCGATCCCGGTCGGTCGATCCCGGCCGATCCCCGACGTTTGTCCACCGATCTGTGCCGCCCCACCGCGATTCCCACGGGAGAACGGCGCGGATCGATCGTCGATAGGCGTACTGCGTCTGCACCACGCAACGGCCGGGCCGCCGCGGTGCGGACGCGCCGGAGTACCGCTGATCGGCACGACCGGGACCGGTCGGCGTTCGGTCCGAGGTCGGCCCGGCCGATCGGTGCCGTTGTCCCGCGGATCCCACGGGCGTACGGCGCGGATCGATCGTCGGCTTCCAGGCGTCAGGTGTCAGCGCACGGCCCTCCTCCGCGCCGACGTGATGTCCGCCCGCGGGTGCGTCCGCTGACCCGGGATCGCCGGCGGTGATCCGAGCTGCTGGTCGATCCGGCAGGCCGGCTGCGGTCGCGACCAGAGGAATCCCTGGCCGGTGGCGCAGCCGGCCGCATTCGCCTGCTCGACCTGCTCCGGTGATTCCACCCCCTCGATGCAGGTGTCCAGGTCCAGGTCGTGCGCCAGCGAGAGCAGCGCCCGCAGCAGGGCGTCACCGGTCCGGCTGCCCAACGCGGTCGTCACCGACCGGTCGATCTTGATCCCGTCGACCGGCATCCTCATCAGATGGGCGACCGAGGAGAACCCGGTCCCGAAGTCGTCGAGGACGATGCGGAACCCGAGGTCGCGCAGCGCGTGCAGCTGCACCGTGGTGATCGGGCCGGTGGACAGCATCGCGGTCTCGGTGACCTCGAGATCCACTGCGGTGGACGGTATCCCGGCACTCGCCACACGGCCGGCGATGCGCTCGACGCAGTCCGCCTGTTCGAAGTGCCGGGCCGACAGGTTGACGTGCAGGCGGAGCCGCGGATCCCGGCGGAACCACGGCGCGAAGTGGCGGGCCGCGTGCCCGATGACGGCGAGGTCGAGATCGACCACCATGTCCGAGGTCTCAGCCAACGGCAGGAACGCCGAGGGTGAGAGCAGGCCCAGCTGGGGGTGCTCCCAACGGGCGAGCGCCTCGAGGCCGACGGTCCGGCCGGAGACCAGTCCGACGACGGGCTGGAAGTGCGCGGTGATCCGGCCGGTGTCGATCGCCTCACCCAGCGCCAGGGCGTTGGCGACGGTCAGCCGCAGGTCCTCCCGCTCCAGCCGGCGCAGTTCGAGTTGCTCCTGGACGATCCCGCCGGCAGCGGCGAGGTCCTGCAACTGGCGGGCGGAGAACCCGCGGCGTTCCGGGTGGAGCAGGCAGAGCGTGCCGATCGGCAGACCTTCCCGGCCCACGAGCGGCAGCCCGACGTAGGTGAGCATGCGCCGGTCGCCGACAGCGACGTCGATCTCGAGGACCTGCGGCCGGGCGTCGTCGATCACGTCCCGGCACACGGTGGCCAGGTTGCCGACCTGGCGGGGATGGACGCCGGCGCCGGCGATCGTGTGCTGGACGTTGTCGTCGACGACGTTGACCAGGGCGATCGGGAAGCCGAAGTACTTCGCGAGCAGTTCGACCGACTGCTGGAGGGCCGAGGTGCGGTCCGGTGGGACCAGGTAGTGCAGTGCCGATCGGTGCCGGCGGGAGCTGGGCATGACACTTCCCCTTTGCTGACGAACGGGAAGAAGGGACGGGGGTTCCGGCGAGCACTGGCGTGCCCTGGTGAGCACTGGTGAGCGCGGTCGCCGGGGAGACCGGTGCCGCCCGCGGGCGGGCACCGTGGGATCACCCACGGGCCCGCCGCTGCGGACGGGACGTCAGCGCTGCACGCGCCGCCGGCGGCCGAGGGCGACCACGAAGCCACCCGCGACGAGGAACAGCAGCGCCAGCGAGACCAGCCCGCCGACATCCACACCGGTCCAGGCCAGACCCGCGCTGCCCGGCACCGTGGCGTCCGGGGCAGGGACCGGGGCCGCCGCAAACGGCGGAGCCTGGGGTACGACCGGGGCGGCCGGGCCGGCAGGAGCAGGCGCACCCGGCTGGGCCGGGGTTGCGGGATCGGCTGGGGTGCCCGGCTCGGCGGGAGTGCCCGGCTGGGCCGGAGTGCCCGGGTCGGTCGGCTCACCCGGGGTGCCCGGGTCGGTCGGCTCACCCGGGGTGCCCGGGTCGGTCGGCTCGCCCGGGGTGCCCGGGTCGGTGGGATCGACCGGGGTGCCCGGGTCGGTGGGATCGACCGGGGTCACCGGCTCACCCTGACCGCTGCCCGTGCCCTGCACGCAGCTCACGCCGCTGGATCCGAGGATCCCGAGACCGAGACCGCAGATGCGGATCCGGATCGGGAAGCCCCCGAAGATCCCCGTGCCGGGGTCGTCCGTTCCGTCGGTGGTGCCGGAGCAGTCGATGACGCTGTCGCCCAGCAGACCCAGACCCACGCCGCAGACGTCGACCGGGATGTCGATGACCGGGACGGTGGGATCGGTCGGCACGGTGGGATCTGTGGGCACCGTCGGATCGGTCGGATCCGTGCCGGGATCGGTCGGATCCGTGGGATCGGTCGGTGTGGTGCCCGGGTCCGTCGCGACACCGCAATCGGTCGCCGCATCACCGAGCAGACCAGCAGAGATCCCGCAGACGTCCACCGGGATGTTGATCACCGGGCTGTCACCCAACGGCCCGACCGGATCGGTCGGATCAACGGGGTCGGTCCCAGTGCCGGTGCCCGGGTCGGTCGCGACACCACAATCGGTCGCCGCATCACCCAGCAGACCAGCAGAAACCCCGCAAACATCGATCGGGATGTTGATCACCGGGCTGTCACCCAGCGGCCCGACCGGATCGGTCGGATCAACGGGGTCGGTCCCAGTGCCGGTGCCCGGATCGGTCGCGACACCACAATCGGTCGCCGCATCACCGAGCACACCAGCGGAAATGCCACAGACGTCCACCGGAACATTCACCAGCGGGGCCTCCCCCACCGGCGAGGACGGATCAACGGGGTCGGTCCCAGTGCCGGTGCCCGGATCGGTCGCGACACCACAATCGGTCGCCGCATCACCGAGCACACCAGCGGAAATGCCACAGACGTCCACCGGAACATTCACCAGCGGGGCCTCCCCCACCGGCGAAGCCGGATCAGTCGGATCGGTACCGGTCCCGGTGCCCGGGTCAGTCGCGGCACCACAGTCGGTGGCGGCGTCACCAAGGATGCCCGCGGAGATTCCGCAGACATTCACCGGCGCATTCACCAGCGGGGTCTCCCCCACCGGCGAAGCCGGATCAGTCGGATCGGTACCGGTCCCGGTGCCCGGGTCAGTCGCGACACCACAATCGGTCGCCGCATCCCCGAGCAGCCCAGCGGAAATGCCACAGACGTTCACCGGCGCATTCACCAGCGGGGTCTCCCCCACCGGCGAAGCCGGATCAGTCGGATCGGTCCCGGTGCCCGGGTCGGTCGCGACACCACAATCAGTCGCGGCATCACCGAGCACACCAGCGGAAATGCCACACACATCCACCGGGATATTGATCACCGGGGTGTCACCCATCGGCGAGGACGGATCAGTCGGATCGGTCCCGGGGCCCGGGTCGGTCGCGGCACCACAATCAGTCGCCGCATCACCGAGCACACCAGCGGAAATGCCACACACATCCACCGGGATATTGATCACCGGGGTGTCACCCACCGGCGAGGACGGATCAGTCGGATCGGTACCGGTGCCCGGGTCGGTCGCGGCACCACAATCAGTCGCCGCATCACCGAGGATGCCCGCAGTCACGCCGCACACATCCACCGGCGCAGTCACCAGCGGAGTCTCCCCCACCGGCGAGGACGGATCAGTCGGATCGGTACCGGCGCCGGGATCGGTCGCGGCACCACAATCGGTCGCCGCATCACCGAGCAGACCCGCGGAGATCCCGCAGACGTCCACCGGCGCATTCACCAGCGGCACCTCGCTGCCGTCCGCATCCGGCACCGTGGTGCCGGCGCCCGAGTCGATGGAGCCGCCGCAATCGGTCGACGCATCACCGAGCAGACCCGCGGAAATCCCGCAAACGTTCACCGGCGCATTCACCAGCGGGGACTCCCCCACCGCCGAATCGGATCCAGCGCCGGTCCCGGTACCCGGGTCCGTCGCGGCACCACAATCAGTCGACGCATCACCGAGCAGACCCGCGGAAATCCCGCAGACGTCCACCGGCGCATTCACCAGCGGAGCATCGGCGCCGTCGGTGGTCCCGGAGGTACCGGGCTCCGAAGGGGCTCCACAATTCGCACTGCCATCACCCAGCACACCCGCGGAGATCCCGCAGATGGTCACCGGGATGGTGGCGACACTGCCCTGGGTCGGCGTGGTGACCGGCCCACAGTTCGCGTCCGCATCACCCAGCACACCCGCGCCGATGCCGCACACGGTCACCGGGACGGAGACCAAGGGCCGATCCGAGTCTTCGCTGTCTGCCGGTGCCCCGGACGTCGGGGCGCAGTTCGCAGTGGACTCGCCGATCCCGATCCCGCACACGGTGATCGGGGCCGAGACCAGGGCGTCGGAATCACCAGCGGTCGGCGCACAATTCGAGGCACTGTCACCCAGCAACCCCACGCCGATCCCGCACACATCGATCGGGGCCGAGACCAGGCCGCCATCGGTGAGATCGTCGGTCAGGTCATCGGTGCCGTTCAGGTCCGGGAGCCCGATCGGGGACCCGTCGCTGTTGTCGGACCCGGCACCGACCGTGACGGCGACATCAGCGCCGTTCTGATCGACATCCGCATCCGCCGTCGCAACGCCATCGGCCGGCAGGTTGGCATCCGCATCGGCAGCGATCTGACCGTCGTCGACCGTGGCATCGGCGGACACGTCCGCATCGTCGGACACGGTCGCGTCCGCGCCGGCCTGAACGCCGTTGTCGGCGACATCGGCATTCGTGGTCGCTGCGGTGTCGTCACCCACCCGGAGATCGACGTCAGCCGTCGTCTGCTCGTCGGTGACATCCACGTCCGCGGTGGCCTCGACGTCGTCGGACACGGTGGCATCGGCGTCTGCGGAGACCCCTTCCTCCGAGGCGTTCGCATCGGCGGAAGCGGTGACCTCGTCCGAGACATTCGCATCCGCATCCGCGGACACACCCTGATCGGAGACATCGGCATCGACCGACGCCGACGTGTCATCACCGACCTGCGCATCCACATCCGCCGACACACCCTCATCCGAGGCATTCACATCAGCGGACGCGGTCACCTCGTCCGAGACATTCGCATCCGCACCGGCGGACACACCCTGATCGGAGACATCGGCATCGACCGACGCCGACGCGTCATCACCGACCTGCGCATCCACATCCGCCGACACACCCTCATCCGAGGCATTCACATCAGCGGACGCAGTCACCTCATCCGAGACATTCGCATCCACATCCGCGGACACACCCTGATCGGAGACATCGGCATCGACCGACGCCGACGCGTCATCACCGACCTGCGCATCCACATCCGCCGACACACCCTCATCCGAGGCATTCACATCAGCGGACGCAGTCACCTCGTCCGAGACATTCGCATCCGCACCGGCGGACACACCCTGATCCGACGCATTCGCATCGGCGGAGGCATTCACCTCGTCCGACACGTGTGCATCGGCGTCGGCGGACACACCCTCGTCCGAGGCGTTCACATCGGCGGACACCACGGTGTCGTCACCGACCCCGAGGTCCACACCCAGGTGCAGACCGTCTCCGGAGCCATCGGCGTCGGTGCCGACGGTGATCGGCGCCTTCCCCGATCCGGAACCCTGCCCGAGCACGTCGACCGACGTGCCACCGAGCTTGACCGACACCAGTGCGGTGCCGTTGCCACCGGGGTCTGTCCCGGTGGAATCCGCGGCGGCGATGCCTACCCCGAGGGCGAACATCCCGCCGCTGAGAACTGCGATCTGCAGCCCTCTTCGCAGCAAGTTGTGCATGATCTTCTCCCGAAGATTCGAAGGAACGATGGACGGGCCCGGAGGGCCCTGAATCGGGCGCCATGACGGCAGCCCGGTCCTTCGTTCAGTCGGGGGAGAAGCTCCTGTCCTCGGCCGGGGAGGCCGGGATCGCGACGCCGGCCGGATGCACGGCGCCGATCAGGGAGAGCGAGAAGTGGTGGCCGGAGGCCGGCAGCGACACCGTCGGTGCGGCGGCCGAACCGCCGGCGGCACCGGACGGAGCGGTCGGGCACGGCACCGAAGGGGTGGCCGGCTGCGGCTGCGCGGGGGTCTGTGGGGCACGGGTACCGGTGGCGATCGAGGACTTGGCGATCGAGGCGGTGGCGGCGCTACCGGTCCGCACGACCGCCTCTCCGGTGCGGTCGCCCGTTCCCGACGGAGAGGTGGTCGACGTCGGCACCGATCCCCCGGCGACGGCGTCCGTGCTTGCCGACAGCAACGCATCAGCAGCGGCAAGCCGAGCTGACGCAGGAGCGACGATGGCGGCGCGGCCGGAATGTGAAACGGCGGAGCGGGTGGAGGTTCCGGCGGAGCTGTCGGTCGCGGTCGGCGTGGAGTGCGCGCCGGTCGCACCGGCGCCGCCCGCCGGGGTGTCGACTCCTCCACCGGCGGCCGGCGGCGTGGTCGGCACCGACGGGGAGGCACCCGGCACCGGCGGAACGACGGCCGGCAGCGCCGGGTCGACGATCGGGTCGGTCACCGGGCGGACCACGTCGACCACCGGGGTCAGCAGACCGGTCACCGGATCGAGCACCGGGGCGAGCGCATCCACCACCGGCACCAGCGGGGCGGTGACGGTCTGCACCACCGGCTCGACGGTCGCAACGACGGGATCCAGCACCGGCCGGACGGCATCGACGACGGGCGCCACCACGGTGCCCACCTCGTCGGTGACCGGGGTGACCACCGCGACCACACCGCCGACGACGGGCTCCACGGCCTCGATCACCGGTGCCAGGCCCTCGACCACCGGGCGCACCACCCCATCGGCCAACGCGCCGGTCACCGGGCGGAGAGCCTCCGCGACCGGGGCGACGACGGTGGTGGTGACGGCGTCCGTCACCGGCCGCACGGCGGCGACCGCCGGGGCGACGACGCCCGTGCCGAGTGCGGTGGTGAGCGGCGTGATCGCGCCGGCGACCGGCTTCACGACCGAGGTCACCAGGTCGGTGACCGGCGAGTCCGCGGCCGGTTTCGCGACCGGCGCGGGCTTCGCAGCCGGAGCAGGCTTCGCGGCGGGCTTCGCAACCGGAGCCGGCTTCGCAACCGGAGCCGGCTTCGCAGCCGGAGCCGGCTTCGCGGCGGGCTTTGCAGCCGGAGCAGGCTTCGCGGCGGCAGCCGGCTTCGCAGTCGGGGCAGGCTTCGCGGCGGGCTTCGCAGCGGGAGCCGGCTTCGCAACCGGAACAGGCTTCGCAGCCGGCACAGGCTTCGCAGCCGGAGCGGGCTGGGCGGCGGGGGCGGGTGCGGGCTGCGTCGGCTTGGGCGACACCACCTGCTGCACCGTCGACGTCACGTCGTCGGTCACCGTGTCGACGGTCCCGACGACACCGCTGACGACCGCACCGATGACGCCCTGAGCGGGTGCCGGGGCAGGGTCGGCAGGGGCCGGCTTCGGTGCGGCAGCGGGCTTCGGCGCAGGGGCCGCAGCGGGTGCCGCGGCCGGCGCTGCGGGCTTGGCCGGAACAACTTTCTCCACAACGGGTGTCGTCGCCGGAGCGGCCGGTGCTGGAGCAGGCTTCGCGGCCGCCGGGGGCTTCGCTGCGGGCGCAGGCTTCGGGGCCGGAGCGGGCTTCGGGGCCACGGCCTGCACCACGTCCCCCACCGGCTTCGTGACGGTGTCCACCACGCCGGTCACCGCTGTTCCGAGGCCGCCCAGCGGTCCGGGGTCGGTACCGGTGGGGGAGGCGGAGGCCGCGGTGGCGCCGAGAAGCCAGACGCCACCGGCGAATCCGGCGATCGCGAGTCCGCGCAGCAGCCATCGCCGGCCGCGGAGGCCCGAGCGGGAGGAGCGGGGGTCCGGAATCGAATGCGATCCCATCTCCGCCTCCGATCACTCGGCCACGGTCGTCCGGGGGACGTGCGCAGTACTCACGCCGGTTGCTCGACGTGCGTCAAACGTACTGCTGCGCAGGCGCAACGGCGCTGCAGCAGGGTGGTTTTCACCCGAACCCGGGTGCGTGTCCCTCGGGGTGAGTGGCCGGAAGCGCACACCCGGCGACCGGCGGAACACTCCCGTGGCCGCACCTCTCCGGATGCTGTGGTCGGGGTCACTGTCGGTGATCCGGACATCAGGGACGAACACCCAGGGGCGCAGAAGTACGACCGCACGGGGAACGAGCAGCGGTGAGACAGGCACGCCAGGTTGAGCTCTCAAGAACACCCGACCCCGGAATGCACGACGTCCCGCCTCCGTGCCCAGGGGCACGAGAGGCGGGACGTGGTGCGCTGTGTGATCCGGAAGGCGCTGCGGAACGAGGGAACCGGTCGGTCAGGCGGCCGGCGCCAGATCCTCGGAGAGCTTCTCCAGTGCCCGGCGCAGGATCCGGCTGATCTGCATCTGGCTGACGCCGACCTCGGCGCCGACCTCGGCCTGGCTGAGATCGTCCCAGTACCGCAGACCGATGACCCGCCGCTCCCGCTCGGTCAGCTTCGACATGGCGTGGGCGAGGTCGTGACGCGACTCCACGAGGTCCAGGAAGTGGTCCTCGCCGCCCAGCATGATGTCCGGCTGCAGTGCATTGTCGAGCGAATCCGGGTTGCACATCCAGTCCGCTGCAGCACATTCGCGCACAGTGGTCTCGGAAACTCCGGCATGAGCGGCGATCTCGGCCGGTGTCGGCTCATGGCTGTTGCGGTGAGCCAGTTCCTCGCGCGAGTTGCGCACGACTGCGCCGGCCTCCTGCAGGGACCGGGGCCGGCGCACCAAGGTCAGCCGGTCGCGGAACCACCGCTTCACGGAGCCCTCCATGGTGGGCACCGCGTAGGAGAGGAAGCTCGGGGCGTGACCCGGCTCCCACCGCCGGACGGCCTGGACGAGTCCCAGCAGCGCCTGCTGCTCAAGGTCGTCCAGGGGAGCGCCGCGGCGGGCGAACCGACGCGCGACCTGGGTCGCGATCGGCAGGTGGTGGAGCACCACGGCATCCTCGGCCGAGGTGATGGCGGCCGGCGAGCCGGTCGCGCGGGCGGTCAGTACCTCGTCGAGCAGCTCATCGGCGCGCGCCGCGAACTCCTCCTTGGGCATCCGGCCGGACCGGAGGTGTCGCACCGATCCCGAAGAACCCGGAATCCGGTCGGATCCCGAGGTACGGAGATGCTGGTCGATCGTGCGGGGCGTGTCGAGCATGGTCGTCTCGTTCCCTTGCACAGCCCGGGCCACTGTCTGGACCCGGTCCGGCATCGTCCGGGCGAACCCGGTGGGTGGGCGGACGTGCAAGCGGTCCGCTGCGATGCCGTGTCTAGCTGTGATCGACTCTAAACGGTTCATCACGCGAAAAGCCAGCCGGGTCACAGTTCCCACCCGTTTCCCACGGTGCCGAACGGGCAGCCGGGTGGTACACCTGCCCGGTGGACCACGACGCCGGACGAGCACATCATGACAAACCGGACAAGTCGGGCGATAGCGAGAGTTCCGGTCGCGCAACGGATTCCACAGTCGCCGGGCTGCGGACGCAGCGAAAACCCAACTGGGCCCTCTACCTCCGACGAGTCGCGGTCCTCGTTCTCCTGCTGATCGTCGTCGCCGGAGGCGTCGGGCTGCTGGGCGTTCACAGTTCTTCCGTGACGGCGTCAGGAAACGGCTACACCCTGTCGGTGACCTATCCGCGGATCGCACGTGCGGGTCTCGACGTGCCGTTCCGAGTCGAGGTGACCGCGCCGGAACCGTTCCCGTCCGACCAGTCCATCACGGTCCGGATCACCCGCGAGTACCTGACGATCTTCGAATCGCAGGGGCTCCACCCGGAGACCTCGGCCGAGCGGGGCGACGCCACCACCGTCGACTGGGAGTTCGACCCGCCCGCCGACGGTGCGGTGTTCGCCGTCGACTACGACACCTACATCCAGCCGGGCAGCCAGCGCGGCGAGGACGGCACGGTGCAGCTGGTCGTCGACGGCGCGGTGCAGACCTCGGTGTCCTTCACGACCACACTGCTGCCCTGACAGCGGTACCCCCGAACAGAGAGGAGTCCGGTGGAGATCGTCTACCGCGCGGCGGCCATGTTCGTCTTCCTGTGGATCGTGACCAGGATCGTCGGCCGATCGACGCTGGGGGAGCTCAGCACCTTCGAACTCATCCTCTTCGTGACCCTGGGCGACATGGTCCAGCAGGCGGTGACGCAGCAGGACTACTCCTTCACCGGCGGCATCCTGACCATCTCCGTCTTCACCCTGCTCACCGTCGGGCTGTCCTGGATCAATGCGCGGTGGCCGAAGGTCCGCACCGTCACCCACGGCGTCCCGGTGGTGATCGTGCAGGGCGGTGATCCGCTGCTGGACGTCATGAAGCACGAACGGCTCTCGCTCGACGACCTGATGGCGGCGGCGCGGCAGCAGGGCTTCGAACGGTTCTCGGACATCCGGCTCGCCGTGCTGGAGGCGAACGGCCAGATCGCGTTCCTGCGGAAGGGCGACCGGGACGGCGAGAGCGGAGCGGCGGAGCGGCCGACCGCGGGCTGACACGCGGACCCGCCCGCCCCTGTCGCAGCCGCCTGCAAGATCAGGACATAATGCGTGCGGTCCAGCAAGTGGCCACTGGCATTCGACGCGGCGCCAGGGACCACACGGCCGCAGCAAGTGATCACATGACCCACGAATGGCAACCCGCCGAACTGGCGGAGCGGACCCGGCGCGCCCTCGGCGCGGAGGAGGACGACGCACTGCTGTCACTGGCCCGGGCCGCCGTCGAGGCCGGGCTGGCCGACCTGGCGGCCGTCGGTCGCCGTGGTATCGACGGCGACGGCCCCACCGTCGTCGGGGCGACAGATCCGCTCGCCCAGGCGATCGGCGACCTGGAGCACACAGCCACCGGCGGCCCCGTGCGCAGCCTGATCGACAGTGGGGACGACCTGCTGACGATCGGTGACGTCGCCACCGCACCGGCCTGGCCCGAATGGTCCGCGGCCGCGGCGGCCACCGGCATCCGGCAGATGACGGCGGTGCGTCTGCATGCCGATCGCGGCACCCTCGGGGCGCTGCTGCTCTACCGCACCACATCCGTGCCGTGGACCGGACCCGAGCTCGAGCTGGCGAAGCTCATCGGCGTGCACGCCTCGATCGTGCTGGCGCACGCCGACGGCACCGCCCACCTGTGGCGGGCCATCGACGCGCGGAACCGCATCGGCCAGGCCCAGGGCATCCTGATGGAGCGCTTCTCCCTCGCGGCGGACACCGCGTTCGAGGTCCTCCGGCGGTACTCGCAGACGACGGGTACGAAACTGCAGAGCATCGCCGACGACCTGGTCCGGACGCGGAAGCTCCCTCAATCCGACTCCGATGGGCCGGCACCGAACTGAGGCCCCTGAGGACCGGGCCGACGTCGCATCGTCGATGACGCTGACGCATGATGGGCAGGCACGCCGCCTGTTCGCACAGGGGCCAGCGCCCCGGGAAGGTCGACCTGACATGGAGACGATCCCGCAGTACCTCCACGACCTGATCGGCGAGGCCCGGTCCGCCATCGGCCAGGGTGACCGCGCCGAGGGGTTCGAGGAGGCCCTCAGGGGCGTCACGACCGCAGCGATCGCATCCGGCATCTGTGACCTGGCCGGCATCACCGAACGCCGGGGCCGGACGCTGACCACCATCGGCGCCAGTGCGCCGCTGGTCGAGAAGCTGGACGCCGCCCAGTACGAGGCGGGCGAAGGTCCTTGTGTCGCCGCCGCATTCGACGACCGCGGGGTGCTGGTGAGCCAGGATCTGCAGGTCGACCCCCGCTGGCCGACCTGGGGCCCGGCGGCGGTCGAACTCGGCGTGCACTCGGTGCTCGGCATCCAGCTCTACGTCGACGACGAGGCAATGGGCGCACTCAACCTCTACTCGAGGACCCCGCGCACCTTCAGCACCCAGGACGTCGAGACCGCGCAGTTCATCGCGGCCAATGCGTCGTTCAGCCTCGCGCATTTCCGCAATGTCGAGCAGCTGTGGACGGCGATCGACGCCCGGCACCGGATCGGCCTGGCCCAGGGAATCCTGATGGGACGGTTCGACCTGACCGTCGACCGGTCGTTCGAGGTGCTCCGGCGGATGTCGCAGCAGCAGCACCTCAAGTTGTCGGCCGTCGCCTCGGCGGTCATCGCCGCCCGCGGCCTGCCGCCGACCGATCCGTCCACCGCGAACTGACCGAAGGGCTGATGTCAGCCGGTCCGCGGATCCGGGATCTGCTGCACCGGGCCCTCGGTCGGCGCGTTGCAGGAACCGCACGCCGGGCAACGGAAGAGGAGCCCTGGCACCCGGTGCACGCTGCGCTGCCGGCGCATCAGCACCCGTCCGCAGTGGCCGCACACGCAGTCGATCCGGCCGTGACCTTCCAGGAACGCGGCACCCGGTGCCGACGGTCGGGGGAGGGCGAACACCCGGGCGAGTTCCGGGTCGTCCGGCTCGGCGACCACGGCCATCCGCACGGTCCGTCGCATCATCGCCTCCACCGTGGTCGTTCCCCGTACGCCTCCACGGTGCCCCGCGCATCACCGGTTCCGCCTCGCCGGAACGCATGAAAACGCTGTTGCGATCGCGCTCACCGGGCGTGACGGATCGGCTCCGTCGGCCTGCCGGGCTCACCCCGGTGCCTTCCGGCCGTACGGCCCGGCGTGCGCTCCGACGAAGACGTCGTCGATCCTTCTACTGCTGTCGAGGAGCCAGGGCGTGTTTCTCCACCCCGCACCGCCGCGAAAGATGTCCTATGGGAGCAGTTCCCAGGTGCCCTCGGAGACCACCTCGACCCGGCCGTCGTCGACGACAATCGCGCTCCGGTCGTCCAGGACGTACGCCGGGCCGGTGACCCGGGTGCGCCATCGCTGCGCCGCCGCCATCGAGTTGCCGGGTTCGCCGTCCGGGGCGAGGTGCGGGCAGATGGAGAAATCGACGAGGCCGAGCGTGCTCTCGTCACCGCTCGGCGGGCGCCACTGGATGAAGTCCGCGCCGACCTCCGGCGTCATCACCATGCTGCCGGCACTCAGCCCGACCCAGACCGTGTCGGTCAACGACGGAAGAAGGTCGACGAACCCGGACTCCCGCATCCAGTGGCAGAGATAGAGGACGTCACCGCCGGCAGCGAGCAGCACGTCCGTCTCCCGGACCATCGGCGTCCAGCGGTCGGCATCGATGCTCGGCAGGGCGGTCAGTTCGAGGATGCCGACCGACCGCCAACCGAGATCGACCATCGGGTTCTCCGACCGCCCGCTGATGAACTCCCACGCCTTGACCCCGGGTCCGCTCCACGGGTGGCCGTACATCGCGGTCGGGATGCACAGCGCCGACGCCTCCTCGACCGGCTTGCCGAGCAGGTTCACCAGCGCGGCCCGGATCGACGGATTGGTGACACCGCCCGACGTGAGCAGCAACTTCACGGCGCCTCCCGGCAAGGACGGATCAGGAAGGGTCAGAACAGGTCGAAGATCCGGACCACGAAGAACAGCACCACCGCGAGCACGAACACCCCGATGATGCCGATGACCACCGGCCCCAGGAAACGTGGGCTGTCCCGTTCGTGATGCGTCAGTCCCACGGTGGTCGAGCCCGAGTCGGGCGGCGTCTCGCCCGGCGGTACACCGCCGCCGGGCTCGAGTCCGGGCGTACGAGCCGGATCGGGGTCCGGCGGCTGGTCCGTCGACATGCCGGTCAGCCCTCCTCGTCGCGACGGTGCCGACCCTGCACCTGGCCGTGCCCGGGCATGCTCTCCAGCCCGTCGCGCGGGGTGGACCGGTCGCTCCACCGCAGTACCGCCGCGACACCGCCGGTGAACTGCACGGTCTCCCGGTCGTACAGCTGCACCGCACCGCCGGAGCCGAGGGTCGACCAGATCAGTGCGGCATCCGCCCGCACCTGATGGGGCTCGGTGACACCCAGCGATGCCAGCTCGGCGGCGTCCAGTCCGACGACCGAGGGGTCCGGCCCGGTCCACAGGGTCAGGGTCGACGTCGGGTCGTCGGCGAGCAGCAGGGTGTCCAGCTGCTCCTTGCGCAGCACGTCGACCACCGCGTCCAGACCCTGCACGGCCGCGCCCTGACTGCCCTCCTGCTCGGAGAACCGGTCCAGCACCGCCTGCGCGCGTCGGGCATCGAAGTCGGCCAGCGCGCCGTCGACCGCCTCGGCACGGGCCCGCTCGGACGTGCCGTCCGCCCGGCCGCCGGTCGACAGGTGCACCAGCAGCTCGCGGGTGCCGCCCTCGACGGCCTTGCGGATCTCGCCGACCACCGCGTCCTCGCCGTCCACCAGCACCACGTCCGGCCGGAACCGGCGCACCAGGACGTCGATCTCCTTGGCGACCTCCTTGGCGTTGTGCGCGACGGAGTCCTCCACCCGGGCCTGCACCCGGCGCTGCGACATCCGGCCGCCGGGCACCCGGTGCAGCTCGTCGTTGCTGCCCTCGACCTCCTGATCGGCGAGCCGGTTGTCCAGCACCCCGACCATCTCCAGATCGGCGCCGGCCTTGTCCGCGGCCACCAGCAGGTGGGTCGCACGTCCCTGCACGCCCCGGACCAGCGGCAGCAGCTGCGGCACACCCGACCACGTCGACTCGTCCCGGACCGGACGCCCGGGATGGACGACATCGAGCAGCACGCCGTCGGCGTTCGCGACCACCACCCGGCCGGCCTGGCCCGACCGGCCCGGCGGCGCGATCACCGCCGACCCGACGGTCTCCAGCAGGTCGTCGGGCGCCCCGGCCGCGGCCAGCAGCTTGCGCTGCGCCTGCCACCGGTGTTCGACCTCCCGCGCGCCGGCCTCGTCGGTGCGACCGACGTCCAGCGACACCGAGACGAAGGGACCGCGCGCCTTGAGCACCGGTCCGACGTACTCCTCAAGCATTCTGTCCACCTACCTCTTCTGATCGACTGCACGGGTCCGGTACCCGGTCCGCTCCGACCGAACACGACCGCGCCGGGACCATCAGGACGCCGGGTCCGGGCGGTCGGGAAGGTCGGGAGATCCGACCGGTCGGGAAGTCAGGGCCGGTCGACGTCGTCGGGAAGATCGACGACCAGCGCGCGGTGGTCGGACAGCGGCAGCTCCGGGTTGTCGACGGACAGCGGATCCGGCAGCGACCCGCGCACCACGATGTGGTCGAGCTGCCGGTCCGGTCGCGACAACGGGAACGTCGGCGCCGTGGCCAGTGACCGGAAGCCGCGCACCGCACCCGGCAGCGGGGGGGTGCGGTTGAAGTCGCCCATCAGCACCACCGGTCCGGCGCCGCCGGCGGCGCGGACCGCGGCCCGCTCGAGCCGCTGCAGCTGCACCCGGTTCCAACCCGGCACGAAGGACAGGTGGGCGTTGGCGACGGTGATCGGACCGCCGGGTGCATCGATGCCGGCGATCACTGCGGACCTCGGTTCCTCGTGCACCAGCAGCCACTTGCGCGGCTCCCGCAGGTACACCGGCACCCGGCCCGGTAACCGCGGCAGCCGGATCACGTGCCAGGAGCTGACCGGGTAGCGCGACAGCAGCGCGATGCCGTACGACGCGGTCCCCGGTGCCTCCTGACCGGTGGCCGCCACCCAGCTCGCACCCGGTGTGCCGGCCAACGCGGCGACGAACCGGTGGGCGACGGCGCCCATCGCCGTCGCTGCGACGTCGGTCAGATCGGCCAGATGCGATCGCGGCTGGTCGCGGTCGACCTCCTGCAGGGCCAGCACGTCGGGATCGAGCAGCCGGACGGCCTCGGCGAGACGGTCCGGGTGCACGGCGTCGTCGTGCAGGGAGCGTCCGTGCAGGATGTTGAAGGTGACCAACCGCATGCCGGGTGGGTACCCACCGGGCATGACCGCCGACCCCGCCCCGCCCGCCGCAGCCGACGAACCCGTACAGGCGACCGACCGGGATGCCCTGCGCGATGCCCTCAAGCGGGCCGCGTCCGCGCTCAAGGACGAGGGGATCCCGTTCGCGGTCGCCGGCGGGTACGCGCTGTGGGTGCACGGGGCCCCGGAGAGCGAGCACGACGTCGACCTGGCGGTCGAGGAGCCAAGGGTCGAGCAGGCGGCGGACCGGCTGGCCCGTGCGGGATTCGCGATCGAGCGGCCGCCGGAGGACTGGTTGTTCAAGGCCTGGGCCGACGGCGCGGAGGGAGCCGGCGCGATGGTCGATGTGCTTCACCGGCTCAACGGCATCCCGGTCGACCTGGGTCTGCTGGACCGCGCGGAGGAGCACGAGGTGCTGGGGCTGCGGGTGCCCGTGCTGCCGGCACAGGAGGTCGTCACCGGCAAACTGCTCGCGATGACCGAGCGCTACTGCGACTTCTCCGCGATGATCCCGGTGGTCAGGGCGGTGCGGGAACAGATCGACTGGGATCGACTCACCGCCGCCACCCGGGACAACGACTTCGCGGCAGCATTCCTGTTCCTGGTGCGCCGCCTCGGCATCGCTCCCGCCGACGAGAGCTGACCGCGCCACCGGCAGCTGACTCCGCGCTCCGATCCGCCCGCACCCCTGACGCGATGATTAACTTCCGCTGCGCGTACGAAGTCGGCGACTCCCGCCCCACCCGTCCCATTTCCGCCCGGAACTCACGCGTCGACGACGTTGATCATCGCGACGGGCGCCGTGGGGGAGGGGAGTGCCACACGGTGCGGCCGGCTCAGCCGAGGCGGTAGCCCTCGAGGCCGGGCGGGGCGTCCTTGTGCGGGGCAGCGGCACCGTCCGCGGTCCCGTCGATCGGGTCGGCGTCGCCGAACACGGCGAGACCGTCGGAGGCGGCGGGGTCGCCGACCGGCACCGCCTGCTCGACGAGATCGGCGCCGTCGGCCTCCACCCCGGAGGCAAAGGCCTCGCTGACTCCGGCGAACTGTCCCGGATCCGTCATCCCGCACCTCCTGATGCGCCCGGCGGGCACTCCGTGTCGAAGTGCCCGCGGCCGGGCGCGGTCAAGCGCCACGGACGCCACGGTCCGAGGTCACCCGAGGGGCACCGCGCTACCTGAATGCCTGACGGCGCCCGGTCGCGCGCTGTGGATCGGGGCCCAGTTCCGTCAGGCCGACGCGTCGCGCGGCGCGTCGGGGCGGCCGACCAAGATCACCTCTCGGTGACAGATCGAAGAGCCGTTGGCGCGACGGAATGTCACATGCCACACGAATGGACCGGCTCAAAGCCTCTACGGCGGTATGAACCACATCAGTGTTTCGGTACGTTCGTTGCGCTATGGGTATCGGATCTCGAAACGCCGTTGCAGTACACCCGAGGAGGTCATCGTGGACACGCCGGGAGCCAGCAGATCCGCCCACCCCGAGGTCCGGCACCGGACCGAACAGCACTGCCCCGCCCCCACCGCACTGAGAGCACAGTCGCAACGGGGACTGCCAGCAAGGACGAGAAGATGACCGGGCCCGACGACCTTCCCCGCCGGGGTTCATGGGGCTTCCAACCCGCCGACGAGGTCTGGGAGCAGCGGCTGATCGCCGTCGCCGAGTTCCTGGCCGAGCACGAAGGCCGGTGGCCCCGCAGCACCCGCCCCGCCGAGGCCGACGAGCGAAGGCTCGGACAGTGGCTCGGCACCCAGCGACGCGAGATGCGGAGCCTGGGCCTGTCCGAGATCCGCCGGCGCCGACTCGACGAGACCCTGCCGGGCTGGCACGAGAGGCGGGCGCGCGAGCACTCTGGCCACTGAACCCACCGACAATCGGTGCAAGAGGAGCCGGCCGCTCCACATCGGGTGGCCGGCTCCTCCACCACAGCGGTGTGGCCGGCGGCACTCAGCTGAACGCTCTGCTCATTTGAGCGGAACGCCGCGCCCACTCAGCTGAACGCTGTCGGCACCGCCTGGCGGTGCTCCCCCGCGCCCGGGCGCTGCTGTTGCGCCGGCACAGCGAACCGACCCGCCCCGCGATGGGCCAGCTTCCGCGGGGTCGCGTTGCAGGCGTGGCAGTCGGGACAGACGAAGACCAATCCGGGCAGGGGGTGCAGCCCGCGCACCCCACGCAACAGCACCCGCCCGCAACCACCGCAGACACAGTCGGTGTCGCCCTCGCCGCGGATGAACGCGTGGTCCTCCGGCACCGGGTCCTCTGCTACGAAGATGCGCGCGTCGATGTCGGCGCCGGGATGGTCGACGACCTCCAACTCGATCCGCCCGGTCACGGCACCTCCTGATCACCCGTCGTGTCGTTCACCCACTACCGTCACGGACCACCCGGACGATCGGCAACGGATCCGCCGGTCGACACAGAGCGCATCCGTCTCGTCCGATGGTATGGCCACCGGGGCCCGCTGACGCACACCCGCGCGCGAGTCACGCACTCTCCGTACCGGTCTCCGCCCGCGCGGCCGGCGCGCCGGTCCCCCACCGGGTGGGCGGCACGGGCAGCACGGCCCACCTCCGGCCCCACGCTGTGAGCGCCCGGGCACCCCGCGCGGCCGGGAGGATCGGGCGGACGAGTGAGCCGCTCGCAGCCGGGTGAAGCGCGGGGCGCACAGGGATGAATCGGTCCGGCGGGGGCACCCTCACCCTCGTCGGCAGGCGGTCCGTAGGGTTCCCAGAGGTGGGCGGCCACCGGGGCCGCGGGGTCGACCGCCGCGTCGGCGAAGGTCGGGGCCACCGGCGGGTGGTGACACACGGGCGTTCGGCACCCGTCCGTGCCCCGATGATGACTGGGGGTGACGTTCCGTAGGAGTGGTCCGCGCGTCGGGGTGATCTAGGGCCCATTCGCCGAGCCTGCACGCATACTGAACCGAAGAAACTACGGCGACACGGTGCAACGACCACGACCGTACGACCGCCGACCGGCCCGGAAGCGTGACCACACGGTGGTCCGTTGCAGCGGGTGAACGTGTACAGACCGAAGGGAGCGCTCGATGGCAGACCGGCCACTGCGGTACCGGCTGACCTCGCGCACCCTGCACCAGATCGTCACTGCGCTGCACACCCCGTCCGACCTGCACTCGACGGTGCAAGCGGTGACCGACCTCGTCGTCCGGTTCGCCGGATTCCGGGTGGCCGCCGTCAGCGTGGCCCGCAACGACAACGTGTTCGAGACCGTGGCCGTCGCCGGACAGGACGGCGCCGCCGACGGCGCTGCCGACGTGCTGCTCGGGCACCGCACCCCTCGTACCAACTACGACGAGGAGTTCGCGGTCGCGGAGAAGTGGGGGCGGCTGCTGTTCGTGCCGCACGACCGGGTGCCGGACGCCGGGCAACGGGGCTGGGTGCCGGAGACCGCGATCAGCGACAGCAAACACGCCTGGCATCCCCTCGACGCCCTGTACGCGCCGCTGCTGTCCTCGTCCGGCGAACTGCTCGGCGTGCTGTCCGTCGACCTGCCGGTCGACGACCACCGCCCCGGACGCCGACGCCGGGAGCTGCTGGAGATCCTGGCGATCCACGCCGGAGCGGCGATCGAGACCGCCCGGCTGACCGACCAGCTGCGCGAGGAGGAGGAGCTCTTCCGCCTCGCGTTCGACGGCACCGGGACCGGCATGGCCCTCGTGTCGATGGCGGAGAGCACGACCGGGCGGTTCGCCCGGGTGAACCCGAAGTTCTGCGAACTGACCGGACGCTCCGCCGGCGAACTGCTCGGCCTGACGGTCTTCGATCTCGCCCCCCCGGACGAGATCGACGACGTGCGCAACGATGTCGACGCGGTGGTGTGGGGCGACGAGTCGGTGCACCGGATCGAGCGACGGATCCGGCGACCGGACGGCAGCGACCTGTGGGTGTCGATCACCCTGGCCGGGGTGGCGGACTCCGAGGGCGCCCCCCAGTACACGATCCTGCAACTCGAGGACATCTCGGCCAGACGGGCCGAACAGCAGTACCTCGAGCATCTGGCCGGGCACGACCCGCTCACCGGGCTGGCCAACCGGGCCACCCTGACCGAGCGGCTCCGGCGGGCGGTGGTGTCCGCAGCCACCACCGAGCGGCCGGGAGCACTGCTCTTCATCGACCTCGACGACTTCAAGAGCATCAACGACCACCACGGCCACCTGGTCGGCGACCAGGTCCTCGCCATGGTCGCGGCACGGCTCGCCGAGTCGGTGCGCGGGAACGATCTGGTCGGCCGCATCGGCGGCGACGAGTTCGTGGTGATCGCCGACGAGATCGACACCACCGGCACCACCGACATCATCGAGCGGCTCACCGCCGCGATCGCGACCCCGTTGTCGATCATGGACAACACGTTCCGGCTCTCCGGCACCGTCGGCGCCACGCTCATCCTGGACGCCTCCCGGAGCCCCGAGCAGCTGCTCGACGATGCCGACACCGACATGTACCGGCGCAAGAACCGCACGACCCCGGCCCGTCCGGGCACCCCGGCGGCCGATCCGACCGGCGAGACGGAGAGCACTTCGGGCCGAGGTGACAACGCTGTCGAGAACGACTTCGACGGCGGCCTTCTCGGGATCGACGACGCCGGGGACAACGAGCCGGCCCTTCCGGCAGAGGGTTTCACCCGGCCAGCCGGCGCCGCAGCTTTGCGATGATGCTCCGGTGCGAGCGGGAGACGTGCATCTGGCTGACCCCCAGCGAACCGGCGATGCGCGCCTGGCTCCAGCCCTGGCTGTAGTGCAGCTCGAGCAGCCGGCGCTCCTCATCGGACAACGCGCGGACCGCATCCTGCAGATCCAGAAAATCGTCGATACGTGTGTCGGTGTCGTGGATCCCGGACTGCTGGTCCGCCACGCCGGCGCCGACCAGACGACGCGCGGTACGTGCCTCGGACAGTTCGCTGACCGGCGTCTGGATGGCGTCGGCGAGCTCCCGCAGGGTCGGAGAGCGCCCGGCCTTCTGCTCGAGATCACGGCTCACCTGGTCCGCGACGGCATTGACCTCCTGCAGCCGGCGCGGGATCCGCACGACGTAGAGGTGGTCACGGAAGTACCGCTTGATCACACCGGAGATGGTCGGCACCAGGTAGGCCACGAAATCCTCGCCACGCTCGGGGTCCCAGCGCTGCACGGCCTCCACCAACGACAGCCGGGCCAGTTGCACCAGTTCCTCGATCGGCACGCCCCGACCACGGTAGCGTCGCGCCACGGCGGTGGCCACCGAGAGGTGACCGAGCACCACATTGTTCCGCGCGACGCAGAGCGCACGCACGTCCCCCGACACCCGCGCCGCTGCGAGTTCCTGCAATGTCTCGCGCTGCGCCGCGCGAATGCACTCGTCGTTCATCCCCGGAAACCTTTCGGTTCCTTGGCCCTCGGGGTGCTCTCTCACCCGCGTTCAGCGAACTACGTCCGGTTCGTCCGGGCAACGCACCATCCGGGTGGTGCGTCCGAGAAGGAGCGCCCCTGTTGGTGTTCCGAGCACGTCGAACGGGTGCACGACCATGACGGCGAGTCATTCCCTGCCCGGTGACAGCGATGTCATTCATGAGCGCTCGTAAAGCATTCTTGACCCACATCGCGGTCACGGTTTCGCATCATTCGGGCAAATGCACCACGCCCTCCTCGCCGCCCTCGTAGCGGTGACCGGTCACCCGGGCCTTGATGAAGCTGAACACCGAGGCGATGCGTCCGCCGGGGGTGTCCCAGTACTGCGCGGTGGCGACCGCGACCTTGATCAACACGACGGACGGGTCCTCCGGCCCCTGTGGCATCCACGCCGCGACGCCGGCGTTCCACAGCTCCTTCGCCTTCGCCGGATCGGTGATCAACTCCGCGGTGCCGTCCATCGAGAGCCAGCTGTCCGACGAGGACATCGTCACGCCGACGTGCGGGTCGGCGGTGATGTGCCGGACCTTGCGCGACGCCCGCTCGGCGACGAACCACAGGTCGCCGTCGAACTCGACCTCCTGGTGCGCCATCGGCCGGGCCACCAGCGTGCCCTGCTCGTCGATCGTGGTGAGCATCGCGAAGCGCATGTCCTTCGCGATCTCCGCGACCTTGCGGACCTGGTCCGGACTGTCGTCCTGAGTGCTGTTCATGGGCAACCACTTCCCCTGCGGTCGCCGGGTCAACCGGTCAGACACGGCCCGTGGGAGCGACTTTCGCCGCCGGGCTGGAATCCCGGGCTCGGACCGGACATGCTGGGCCCATGACCGACACCGGCCCCGACCATTCCGCCCGGCCCGCAGGCGGCGATCAGCCCGGCTCGGATGCGGAATGGAACCGGTTGGCCCGCAACGAGACTCCGACGCAACGGCTGGACCGCAACTGGGACGACCTGTTGCAGGAGCTGCGGGTGGTGCAGACCGGGGTACAGCTGCTCACGGCCTTCCTGTTGACGCTGCCCTTCCAGCCCCGCTTCGGCGACCTCCCGCCGTTCGCCCGGAACATCTACCTGGTGACGGTCGGACTGTCGGTCGCGTCCGTGGGCTTCCTCATCGCCCCGGTCAGCCTGCACCGCGCGCTGTTCCGGCAGCACGCGCGGAGCGCGATGGTGGCGACCGGGCACCGGTTGGCGCTGATCGGCATGGTGCTGCTCGGTGCGGCCATCACCGGCGTGGTCGTGCTGACGTTCGACGTCGTGCTCGGCCGGACGGCCGGACTGCTCGCCGGCGCAGCCGCCCTGATCCTGCTGGTCGTGCTCTGGGGAGTGCTGCCCCTGACGTCCCGATCCCGGGTGATCGAGGACCGAGCGGAGGATCGCCGTCCCCGGTAGCGCGCAGGCAGCCGCTCAGCCCTTGACGTCGCCGTCCGGGTCGACCTCCAGCCGATCGGCGAACTCGGCCGGCTCGGGCAGAAGGCCGGACGAACCCGGCCCGGTCCCGTCGTCGGCCGCCGCCCGGTCCCGGGCGTCCTCGTCCGCAGCGAGCACGTCGTGTTCCTCGGCCGCGGTGTCGGGGAGATCGTCCCCCTGGTGTCCGGTGCTCATCGTGTCGTCCTCCTCGGGTTCGGGTAAAGGAGCGTCGTCGGCGAACAACGGTTCGTCGTCGAGGAACAGGCCCTCCCCCGGATCGTCCTCGTCCGCCTCGGTGACTTCGTCCTGCATGCTTGCGCCACCCGTTCCGGGTCCACCCATTCCGTCGGGTCCGGTCGTGTCGTACGCCGCCGCCGAGTCGTCATCGAGCGGGGTGCGGGGTGTCGTCGGATCGTTCATCTCTTCCTCCTCGGCGGGCAGCGCTTCGGGCCCGCCGCGTTGTACCAGCTACCGCCGGCCGCTACCCGAGCACCCGGGTCGCGACCGCGCCGGACACACCGGCACCGCGGTCCACCGGCGGCTCCGTGTCATTGCCGCCTGCCACGATCAGCACCACCACCGCGATGATGATCGCGATCACGAGAAACAGCACCGGAACCAGGATCCCGAATCTGATGCCGCGCCGTTTCGCCTGCCCGTCGTCGGAGCCGGCCATACCGATCACCTCCGCTGCCGTCCGCCGGGCGGTCCCCGGCACCTTTCGCATTCCCCGGGTAGGGCCGGACAAACCCCGGCGAGCGTCGGACCGCCCGGGATCAGGCGGTGAGCGACAACTGCCGACGGAGCTTCTGGAGCACCGCCCCGTGCAACCGTGAGACCTGCATCTGACTCACCCCCAATCTGCCGGCGATCCGCGCCTGGCTCCATCCGTTGCCGTAGTACAGGTCGAGCAGCTCGCGGTCGCGGGTTCCGAGCGCACGAATCGCACGCTCGAGATCGATTCGTTCATCGATGTTCTCACTTGGATGACGCGCGGCCACCTGGAGCACCGGACCGTCCAGTTGCGCCGTGCGGGTGGTGCGTTGTGCTTCCCGGGCCGCACGAAGGTCATGTTCCGGTCGACCGATGCCGTCGGCCAGCTCACCGAGCGTCGGTGGTCGCCGCATAGACTGCTCCATGGCGCGCGCAGCTACGTCGGCCGCATGGTTGATCTCCTGCATCCGCCGGGGGACCCGAACCGACCGCAGATGGTCCCGGAAGTAGCGCTTCAGGCTGCCGGTCACCGTCGGGACCACGAAAGCCACGTACCTGTCGCTGATGTCGGGGTCCCACCTCCGGGTGGACTCGACCAGCGACAGCCGGGCGAGCTGCTCGAGATCCTCCAGCGGGACACCACGTCCGAGGAACCTGCGGGCGAGCGCCGCCGCCACCGAGAGGTGGGCCACCACCACAGCCTGCTCGCAGTACCTGACACGGTCGATCCGACCGGAGTTCCTCGCAGCCACGAGCGCGTTCAACGCGTACTGCTGCTCTGCGCCACTGTGTCGTACCTGGGTCCCGAGTCGTGCACGGGTCACGTGTCGTGCATCAATCACGTCTGCCTGCCGGGCATCGATGCCGGAGCAGGTGCTGTTGACCCGCGCCCTCAGTGAACTGCCGATACCGCAGTGCGGCAACCGGCAGACGGGTGGTCTTCCGATCCGTAGACACACCGATGCGACCCGGCCACCCACCGTGTCATCCCGCCGTGAACGGAACCCGGTGTGCTGCAACTCGAGTCCGGATCAGCTGATGCGGGAGCGATTGTCGCTCATTCCGTGCGGGAGCCACCGGTCGGATCGTGATCTGCAATCAGTTCGCCGGTGAAGGCCAGCCGGTCGGCGATCTGCCGCAGCGGGATGTTGGCGTGCTGCGACGCCTGCACGAGCATCCGGAACGCCTCCTGGTCACCGACACCGTGCCGTTCCATCAGGATGCCCTTGGCCTGCCCGATGATCTCGCGACCCTGCAGGGAACCGGTCAGCTGCTCGCGCTGCCGGGCCTGATCGAGGGCGACGGTGGCGTGCGCCGCATAGGCCACCGCGGCGGCAACGGCGTCGTCGTCGAAGATGCCGGGGCGGTCCGAGTAGAGACTCAGTGCGCCGAGTGCCTTTCGACGGAGGTAGAGCCGGACGGCGAGCACGGACCGCACGCCTAGGCCCCGAGCGGTACGGCTGTAGTCCGGCCATCGCTCATCGCTCGCGAGATCAGCGACCAGGACCAGGTTCTCGTCCCACAACACGGACAGGCATGGACCGGCTCCCACCCTCGACTGCTCGGCGTTCAGCGCCTCGGCGATGACGTCGGTGGCCGCCAGCGTGGTGACGGCCCGGTTCTTGCCGACCTCTGTGATGCAGGCGACGCGACTGCCCGGCACCATCTCCAGCGCTCCGGAAGTGACCAGCTCCGCCGCCGCGGTCCGATCCGGGTGCTCGCCCTGGACCTCCCTGGCCAGGTCGGCCATGACCGCCGCCCAGGCAATTCCTCGCGGCAGGCTGGGATCCGACTCTCGGGGGCGCACGGGTCAAAGCCTCTCCACGGAGGAGGGCAGCCGTGGCTTGACTGCGCCGAACCGGACAGTACAGGGTCGCGGGCGGTCGTCCTCACCGGGCGGCACAGGTCGAGTGGTCAGTCCGCCTGGTCCAGGATCTGCTCCGGATCGTCGAGCACGTCCGATGCGTCCTCCGGTCGCGAGCCGGGCAGTTCCTGCCCGTGCACGTCGCGCACAGGGCCGTCGCGGTGCAGGGACTCCGCCGTCTCCGGGCCTCCGTGCACGCCCTCGCCCCCGGGTAGGTGCAGGTTCGGCAACGGCTCGTCATCGGGTTCGGTCACGGGGGCTCCTCCGCTCCTCGGGTCGTGGACGTGACGACTCACTACCCGGCCGCGCCACTTCTCATCCGCGTTGTCACCTGGTCGAACCCGTGGTGGCCACGCCTTGCACGAAATGCCGTTGCCCCAGGAAGAACAGCACGATCATCGGGACCGTCGTGATGACGCCTGCGGTCACCACGATCTCCCAGTGCCACTCCCCGCCGAACCCGTAGGCGTCCAGCATCGATTTCAGCCCGCGCGGAACGGTGAAGTCCGCTTCGTCCCGGAGATAGATCAAGGGACGCATCAGGTCCGTCCACGACGCCTGCACCTCGAACAGCAGGGTCAACACCATGGCCGGCCGGCACAGCGGCACCGCGATCCTGGTGAAGATCGCCCAGTGCCCCGCTCCGTCGATGCGCGCCGCCTCGAACAGTTCACGCGGCAACCCCAGGAAGAACTGTCGGAGCAGGAAGATGTAGAAGGCACTGCCGAAGACGTTGCCGCCCCAGAGGGGGGTCAGGGTGCCGGTCATGCCCAGCGCGTTCCAGATCAGGAAGACCGGGATCATCGTGACTGCGCCGGGCAGCATCATCGTGGCCAGAACCAGCAGGAACAGAGCACTGCGGCCGCGGAACCGGTAGTAGGCGAATCCCCACGCCACCATCGCACTCGACAGGGTCACGGTGAGGCCCGCCAGGACGGCCACCAGCAGTGTGTTACCCATCCACACCAGCATCGGCGCCTCTTGCCACACCTGGACGTAGTTGTCCAGGGTGAAGGAGCGCGGAATCAGCCGGTTGTCGAAGACCTCGCCCCGCGGTTTGAACGAAGCGGAGACCAACCACACGAAGGGGTAGACGAAAATCAGTCCGCAACCTGTCAGCAGGGCACCGATGACAACCCGTCCCGGCGCGAGCCGACGACGAGCAGACCGCTTCCGCACGACCGGCAGCGGGCGCGGGGTGATGCTGCCGGAGGGGGCGACCGGGCGATCGACCGGAACGCCGGGTTCCCGGGCGGCGAGAGGATCAGGGTCGCTGCCGCGGACACCGGCGCTCACGACCGTCCACCTTCGTAATAGACAAGACGACGCGAGCCGATCAATTGGATCACGGTGATCGCCAGGATCACGACGAAGAGCAACCAGGCCATCGCCGACGCGTAGCCCATGTGCAGGTACTGGAACGCCTGCTGGAACAGGTAGATGGAGTAGAACAACGCGGAATCGTTGCTGTACGTCGTGTTCCCGGAGCCGAAGTAGGCGGTGTACGCCTCGGTGAAGGTCTGGAACGCACCGATCGTGTCGACCACGACGACGAAGAACAGCGTTCCGCTGATCATCGGCAGGGTTATCCGGGTGGTTCGGCGCAGGAACGACGCGCCGTCGACGCGCGCCGCGTCGTACAACTCCACCGGCACGTTGCGCAGCGCCGCCAACAGGATGACCACCGTGCTGCCGACCGTCCACAGACTCATCAGGACGAGGCCGGGCTTCACCCAGGCCGGGTCGGTGGTCCAGGACGGCCCGTCCAGGCCGAACCAACCGAGAACGCCGTTCACCATCCCGTTCTGGCCGTTGAAGAGCAGCAGCAGCAGGATGCCGACCGCGACCGGGGGTGTCATCTTCGGCAGGAAGAAGGCCGTGCGGAAGAAACCGGATGCGCGGCCCGCCCGCTCCAGCAGGAGCGCGAGGCCCAGCGCCACGAGGACGTGCAACGGCACCTGGATCACCGTGTAATAGAGGGTGTTGCCCAACGACCGGGCGATCTTCGGATCCTCGAGGATGCGCTCGAAGTTGCGCAGCCCGACGAAGGTGGGCGCCGTGATCACGTCGTAGTCGGTGAGCGCAAGGTAGCCGCTGTAGAGGAGCGGCCAGGCGGTGAACACGGCGAACCCGATCAACCATGGCGCGATGAAGGCCATCGCCGGCCAGAATTCGCGGTTGCGCCGGGACCGACCGGCAGAGGCGATCCCCGTTCCTGTCATCCGCCCTGCTCGTCCCACGTCGCCCAGGCCGTGTCAAGGGCCGCCTGGGCCTCCCGCTGCGCCTGGGCCAGGGCGTCCGCCGGTTCCTGCTGACCGTTCAGGACCCGGTTGACGGCGTCCTGCCAGGCCGCCTTGAACTCTGCGTCTGCCGGGTTGGCCGGGAGGCCGAAGGTGTGGGCGTTCGCCTCGTACATCGCTGAGATGGCCGTGCCCCAGACCGTCGACGTGGGCTCTGTGACGTAGGTGTCGCGGATCTGCTCATCGGCCACGGTGTTGCCGGTGAGAAGGCCGGTGAAGACCAGACCGTTCGCGGCCCGGTCGTCGGCCCGTGCCTTCGCGGCCTGCATCCAGGTGTCCGTCCGGGTCATGATCTTGACGAAGGTGCAGGCCGCACCCGGGTTGCTGCTGCCCTTCGGCACGGCCCAGGACGAGCCGGAGGCGTAGGCAAGGGTGTCGCCGGCCGGCGTCCGGACGGTGTCGAAGGCCATGGGTGCCTCGGGTGAGACCTCGTTCAGAACATTGACGTACCACTGCTCCATCGGCATGGCGCCCAGGGAACCGCTCGCGTACTGGTTCCCCTCGCCGAAGAAGTCGGCGCTGTCCCGGAACGCCTTGACCGCGGGGAAACCGCCTTCGGTGTCGTAGACGCCGACGGCGAAGTTCAGCGCCTGGACCACCTTCGGATCGTCGAGTTGCGCCGTCCGACCGTCCGCGGAGAGCAGATCGGCGCCGTTCGCCTTCGCCCACAGCGGGAGGAACTCCGGGAGCTTGGAGTCCACACCGATCACGGAGAGCTTCCCGGCGGACGTCTTCGTCAGCTTCGATGCGGCCGCGGTCAGTGCCTGCCAGTCGGAACCGTTCACGTCGTCCATGGCAAGGCCTGCTTCGTCGAGGAGACTCCGGTTCGCCATCACGATCTGCACCGAGTTGAACTCGGGGATGGCGTACACGGTGCCGTTCAACGTCACCTGCGCCAACGCGCTGGGAAGGTACTGCCCGGTGTCGACGGCCTGCTGCGTGATGCAGTCGGTCAACGGCAGGATCGCTCCGCGGGAGGCGAAGGTGCCGATCTGGTCCCGGTTGGCGTAGATGATCTCCGGCGGGTCGCCGGCGGCGACCGATGAGAGGAATGCCTGGACGTCCAGATCACCTTTCACGAGGTCGACCGTGGTGCCGTTCAGGGCGGCGGTCGCCAGCTGCAGCCGGGTCGATCCGATCTCGTCGTCCGCACCGAATCCCATGACGGTGAGCGAGCCGCCCGCCGCCGACGGCGGTGCGGAGAATGCCGCGGAGGTGGTCGCATCCCCGGATCCGGTCGCACACCCGGACAGCACGACCGCTGTCGTCACAACGGCGAGGGAACGGAGCCTGCGACGGCAGTTTCTGACGGACATGCGGCCTCCTCGGGTGCTGGGGAGCGAGCCCGGTCCCGTCCGCAGGGGTCGCGGACACGTCGGAGTTGGCTCGGCAGGCACCGATCCCCCGCCGGCCGACCCTCAAACACTTCGCGGAGGGACACGTTCGAGCCGCGCGCCGGCAACCGTTCAGGGACGGAAGCGCGCGTGCCACAGCGCCGCCCGCGCGGCATTGGCCCCGGGTGCGCCGTGCACCCCGCCGCCCGGATGTGCTGCGGACGACCCGAGGTACAGGCCGCCCAGATGCGTCTCGGCCCGGCCACGGCCGGGGATCGGCCGCAGCACCAGTTCCTGGTGCAGGTTCGCGGTCCCACCGCCCAGGGCGCCGCCGTGCAGGTTGGCGTTCCTGGCCTCGAACTCGCGGGGCCCGAGCACCCGGCGTGCGATCACCCGGGCTCCGAATCCCGGCGCGGCGCGCTCCAGCCGGCCCTGCATCCGGTCGGCCATCCGCTCGAGATCGTCCCGGTCCCAGCGTCCCGAGATGCCGGTCCCCGCGTCGCGCACGGTGTGCTGCGGCACGTGCGTGTAGGCCCAGAGCGACTCCGTGCCGGCCGGGGATCTGGTCGGATCGCTGGTGGTCATCTGCCCGATCAGCAGGAACGGGTCGGCCGGCACGATGCCCGACTGCACCTCCGACATCCACACCGACACGTCGCCGGCGGTCCCGCTGCCGCCCGGCAGGTGCACAGTGCCCGGCGCAGTTTCCGGTGTGTCGGCCCATGGCACCGGTCGGTCCAGCGCCCAGTCGACCTTGACGGTCCCGGGATCCCAGGTGAATCCCTGCATCCGCTGTCTGATCCGGTGCGGCACCGCGGCGGCCGGCAGCAACCGCTCGTAGAGGGCCGGCGCGCCGACGTCGGCGATCACCGCTCGACGGGTTCGCAACCGTCCGGCGGCGGTCCGGACACCGACCGCACGTCCGTCGGCCACCAGGATCTCCTCGACCTCGGCCCCGCACCGGACACGCCCGCCCGCCGCGACCAGCCGCCGGACCAGGGCGTCGGTGAGGCTCCCGGCGCCACCGCGCGGGACCGGGAACCCTCGCTGCTGGCCGATCATCGCCAACAACCAGCCGAAGAGTCCCGACCCTGCCCCGTCCGGGGGCAGGTCGGCGTGCGCGGCGTTGCCGACGACCAGCAGCTTCGCCGCCTCGCTCCGGAGGTGCTGGGCCGTCATCGCCGTGGCCGGGCGCAGCAGGAACTGCACGTCGTCCGCCAGACCACCGCGCAGCATCGCCCCACCCAGCCGCATCCCCGCCCGGATCGGCGGGAACGGGGACAGCAGTGCGTCGACCAAGGATCCGCCGATCCGCAACCAGCGGCCGTACAGCGCCCGCCAGCCGTCACCGTCCCCCGGACAGGACGCCTCCAGCCCGGCGATCGTTCGTTCCGCGTCACGGTGCACCAGCGCCCAGCCCCCGTCGGGACCCGGGGACCCGATGACGGCCGGTGCGTGCGACCACACGAGACCGTGCTGCTCCAGGTCCAGTCCGCGGATCACCGGGGAGGCGGCACCGAGCGGGTAGAAGGAACTGAAGGTGTCGTGCCGGAAGCCGGGGGCGACGTCGTCGTCCGTGGCCACCGCGCCGCCAGGCCGGTCGAAGGCCTCCAGCACCAGCACGTCCCAGCCGGCGTCGGCCAGCAGGTTCGCCGCCACCAGCCCGTTGGGCCCGGCCCCGATCACCACGGCGTCGGCGGTCTCCGGATCATCGCTCACGGGTTCACCTTTCCCCTGTCGGGGGAGTGGTACGCCATGAGCCGGACGACCCGAGACCTGACCTGCGCTCCCGAGGACGTGTTCGCCGTGCTCGCGAACGGCTGGCTGTACCCGGGCTGGGTGGTGGGCGCGTCCCGGATGCGTCGCGTCGACGAGGACTGGCCGGCGCCGGCCAGCCGGCTGCACCATTCCGTCGGCGTCTGGCCCCTGCTGGTGGACGACAGCACCTCCGTGCTGCTGATGGATCCGCCACGAAGGCTGGTGATGCGGGCCCGCGGCTGGCCCGCCGGTGAGGCGGAAGTGGCCATCGACGTCGTCCCGCGCCCCGGGGGCTGTCGGGTCACCATCACCGAGGACGCCACCGAGGGGCCGGCCACCCTGATCCCCGGTCCGGTGCGGAACCTGGCCCTCGGTGTCAGGAACCGGGAGACCCTTCTGCGGTTGGCCATGCTGGCCGAGGGCGGGGCGGGCTGAGTCGGCGCCCCGGCATCCCCGACGGCTCCCACCCACCCGGCACGGTGTTCACTGACCGGATGACCGCGCCGGCCGACGGGAACTCCAGGCACCTGACCTTCCGCTCGGCCCGCGGCCGCGGGGTGCTGTGGGCGACGGTGCTGGGCTCGGGCCTCGCGCAGCTGGACGCCACCATCGTCACCGTCGCGCTGCCGCGGATCGGCCAGGACCTCGGGGCCGGTCTGGTCGCCTTGCAGTGGACGCTGAACGCCTACACGCTCACCCTGTCCGGTCTGCTGCTGCTCGGCGGCGCGCTGGGTGACCGGCGCGGCCGGCGGCGGATCTTCCAGATCGGCGTCATCTGGTTCACCCTCGCCTCCATCGGATGCGCTGCGGCGCCGAATGTCTCGATGCTCATCGGCATGCGGGCGCTGCAGGGCATCGGCGCCGCCCTGCTCACCCCCGGTTCCCTGGCCATCCTGCAGGCGGTGTTCCGCAAGGAGGACCGCGGCACCGCGGTCGGCGCCTGGTCCGGGCTCGGCGGCGTGGCCGGCGCACTCGGTCCGGTGCTGGGCGGTGTGCTGATCGGCTGGGGGGAGGCGGGCTGGCGGCTGGCCTTCCTGATCAACGTGCCGATCGGCGCCGTGGTGGTCTGGCTGGCCCGGCACTACATCCCGGAGACCCGGGACGAGCAGGCCACCGGGCGGCTGGACGTGCTGGGCGCCGGGCTCGCCTCGCTCGGGTTGGCGGGCGTGGTCTACGGGCTGACCGACGGTCCGGCCGGCGGCTGGCCGTGGCCGACGGTCCTCGGGGTGGCGGTCGGTGCTGCGTTGCTCGGGCTGTTCGTGCTGCGGCAGGCCAGGGCCGCGCATCCGTTGATGCCGCTGGTGCTGTTCCGGAACCGGCAGTTCAGCGCGACGAACCTGGTGACGCTCGCGGTGTACGCCGCGCTGGCCGGCGGCCTGTTCCTGCTGCCCGTCGCCCTGCAGGTGGTCGCCGGGTTCAGCCCGCTCGCGGCGGGGACGGCGACGCTGCCGCTGACGGCGGTGATGCTGGTGCTCTCACCGGTGGCCGGCCGCGTGTCCACCCGGATCGGGCCGCGCTGGCCGATGACGGTGGGGCCGATCGTGGCAGGGGCGGGCATGGCGCTGTTCACCCGGATCGATGCGGACAGCAGCTATCTCACCGATATCCTGCCGGCGGTCCTGGTCTTCGCGCTCGGGCTGTCGGCGACGGTCGCGCCGCTCACCACCACGGTGCTCGCCGCGGCACCGAATCATCTGGCCGGGATCGCGTCGGCGATCAACAACGACGTGGCCCGGATCGCCGGGCTGCTGGCCGTCGCCGTGCTGCCGGGCCTGGCCGGAATCACCCCGGCGGTCTACGCGGACGCGGTGGCGCTGACGTCCGGGTTCCACCGGGCGGTGCTGCTGGCGGGGGCGCTCTGCGCCGCCGGCGGTGTGCTCGCCGCGCTGACGATCCGCCGGACGCCGCTGGAAGCACTCGACGACGACTGACCGGCCGGCCTGGCCACCTGGGGCGCCGGCGCCTTCTCGACGACCTCCGGCTCGGCCGGGACCGCCTGCAGCAGCGGGCGTTCGGTGGTGGTGCGGGCAGCGGGGCGGGACACCGGACGCTGCTCGGGGACGACGGCCCGGACGCTGAACAGCCAGCCGGCGTCCAGCTCGTACCAGCTGCGCTCGTCGATGACCTGCTTCGTGATCGGGTGCCAGCTGCCGTCCAGCCCGGCCTGCTCCCAGTCCTGCGCGCCCTGCCGGATCCGGAAGGACCCGCGGGAGGTGACGGCGATGTGCGCCAGCACGCGGCCGGGGAAGAGGAACCTGGTGCCGTCGGAGAGACCGTCCACCACACCTTGTACGTGGGGCGAGACCGCCCGGACCGAACGCAGTGCGGGAGTGGATCTCATGGGGTGGACCTCTCTGTCGGTGCAGCAGGACGTCGGTACCACGATGTCGATGTGTTCAAACCCGGTGTGATCCAGATCCATTCCCTGCAGCCGCATCTCGCCTTCGCATCGACCGGTTCACCGCGCGGGCGATGGTCGGGGCAGCAGGGGAGGGCGGGACGGGAGGCAGCGGATCGTCGGACTGTTGCCGGGCACGTGCGGTTCGGGCTGCGGTCCGGATCGGCCGGGCCGGGAGCGTGCTGTCCCGGCGCCACCGTGATCGTCCCGCAGTACGGAGAAGCTATCGGAGACGCCGTTTCGCCAAGGTTACGTCCTGTGGTCGCCCCATCACAAGAACGATCATGACCTGCATCGATGACGGAATCGGTCAAGATTTCACCCGACATCGGGCACGACCGGCGACGGCGACCACTCCTGTGTGCGGGGGTCTGCGAGCTGACCTCACCGAGGGTGACCGGATCCGGGCATCCCACCCGGGAGGTGATCCCGGTGACACGAACCGGTCGAAGATCAACAGTGATCCCTGCTGCGCGGGTGCCGGAACTCGGCGGCACACCGTTGTGGCGGCGTCGTGATGACGGGAATGCTTGTGCGTCAGCGCAGGCGCCGGCTCCGATCGGCGCCGATCGACCGCGCGAATCGCGGCTGAACGGCACGGACGTGCAGTGGCGGGTCAGCCGGGATTCGGCCCGCTGTCGGGTCGCCGGCCCCGCCACCCGGAGAGCCGGGCGCCGAGCACGCCGAGGGCGAGTTCCGGTGCGTTCTGGTGCACCGATGCCAGGAAACTCGTCCGGACGTCCGGCCGGTGCAGCGGGTGGCCGGTCGGGGTGCGGTGCAGCAGTCGGTCGACGGTCCGCCCCGCCGCCGCATCGCAGTCGGCGGCCCACTGCTGCCTCGCCGACCGGTCACGCCCGTCGAGCAGCCGCTTGACCCAGGACTCGACCTGCCACTCCCGGCCGTCCGGCGCCTGGCGCAGGTAGCCCCCCAGCGGGTCGGTGTACACCCGGCCGTACCGGGACGATCCTGCCGCGGCGACGATCTCGTCGAGCAGTGCGCGCAGCAGCAGTGACCGGGCCAGGGCCGCGCCGAGGTCCGGCCGGTCGGCGACCCGGAGCAGCACCGCCTCGAGCGCGATCGGCCACCGATCGTCGAGCCCGGTGGGCGCAGGTGCCGGCGGTTCACCGGCCACCGCGGTCGAACCGTGCTCCCCCCAAGGCCAGCCGCCCGCGGCGACGAACTCCGCATCGGCCACCACCACGTCCTGTGCCAGCCGCTCCCGGACCGCACCGGCGAGCGGCTCGCCGGCACCCGGCAGTGCCGCGGCCAGCGCCTGGAGCTCGACGCGATAGGCCGGGGCGGTCGGGCCGTCCGGCGGCTGCGGGTCGGTGCGGGCGTGCACGGCCAGCACCGGGGACGTCGGACCCGGGCGGAACGAGAGGCGGACCGACGGGGACTGCAGCACCCGGGGTTCCAGCAGCCAGCGGGCGAACCCGTGCTCCGCCTGACCGAGCGGCCGTCCGGCCAGCAGCATCTCGCCGATCGCCGGGACCGGAAGCGGGATCTGCCGCCCCATCAGCGTGTGCAGCGCCCCGGCCAGGTCGGTCGGCGCGGGCGAGGTGCCGACGACCGCGGTCAGCCGGGCCACCCACTCCGCTGCCGTCCACGGCCGGCCGGGCGGCTGACGCACGGCGTCCCGGAGCAGCGCGGCGGTCCGACCCGCCGGGTCGTCGGCCGGCCGTACCGACGCCAGTTCCAGGTCGACCAGCGACCAGTCCGTCAGCGGCCGGCCGAGGTCCGGTGGACCCAGCCGGTCGGTCAACCAGCCGCAGGCCCGCGGCGACAACGCGATGGCCGGGTCGCCGGCGAGGGCGGTCTCCAGTTCGGCCGCGACGGCCGCGGCCGTCTCCCCGGACGTGGTCGGCCAGACCGCCGTGCCGTCACCGGGCACCGCCGCGCGGTCCAGCAGCAGGCAGATCCGCAGCGATGCCACCCGCGCGGCCCGGACCGGAGCCGGCAGCCGGTCGCCCGCACCCCACTGCCCGAACACCGTGTCCAGCGCGGTCGTCAGCCGCACCACGACCGCCGGGTCCCGTGCGGCGGCGAGCATCGCGCCGACCCGGGCGGGCAGCTCGTCGAGCAGCCGGCCGACCAGGGCGGCGGAGGCCCTGGTCCGGGTGGGCAGCCAGGGCAGGGGACGGTCCGGGGTCGCCCAGTCCGGCATCACCCCGTCCGGTCCGGGCGCGAAGACGGCCTCCAGGTAGCCGGCGATGGCGATGTCCCGACCCTCGGCGGCCTCGCCGTCGTGGGCCTGTTCCGCACCGTCGGCGGTCCCGTCCTCGCTCGCGCCGATATCGCCGGTCCCGGTGTCGATCGCCCCGGCCTCGTCCAGCGACCGGACCGCGGCACCGAAGACCTCGTCGGTGGATCGGCCGAAGCGGACCAGGCGGTCGCGGAGCAGGGCCAGTCGGTCCCCCGGCAGCCGCAACCCCGGCGGCCACCACCGGCAGGCCAGCGCCACGGCATCCGGGAGCACCTGCGCCATCAGCTCGACCGTCTCCTCGCCGGCGAGCAGCAGCGCCGCGGGCACCGCCCAGAGCGGCCGGTCGTCCGCGCTGCCGCGCGCCGCGTCGGACAGCCGGTCGACCAGGTCCGGCAGCGACGGCAGCCCCATGTCGTCCAGCAGGGTGAGCCGCTCGACCAGCTGGGTCCACGGCCCGGGGCGGGGCGGACGGTACGGCGCCACCTGGCGGGCCGCCGCACCGGTCGGGATCTCCCCGACATCGGGGACGTACCACTGGGTCCCGAGAGCGACTGCGACCTCGGTCGGATCCTGGGAGTCCGGGTAGCCGATCAGGTGCAGCTCCCGGATGCCGGTGGTGCTGCCGGCCTCCACCGTCTCCCGGGTGGAGAAGGCCAGCGCCGACCAGGCCGCGCCGACGGTCAGGTGCCGGCCCAGAAAAGCGGCCCAGCCCGCGGTACGGGCACCCGTCGGGTCGGCCAGCGCGAGAGCGCCGGTGCCTGCGGTCAGGTACTCCTCGGCAGCGGCCAGGACCGCCAGCGCGGTGTCCCGATCGACGGCCCAGACCTCCTGCACGGCAACGCTTCCTGGTCCGGCCGGCAGGTCGGCCCCGGGATCCAGGTCGGGCAGGCGGGCGGCGGACACCGCTGCCGATCCGGTCGGCCGCACCCAGAGCGGGCTGTCCCAGAGCTCGGCGGGCCGGACGCCGGCCACCCCGGCACCCTGACCGCTGCGCTGCACGAGAAGTCCGTGTGCGAACCAGGAGTCGCGGTAATGGTGACTCTGCCCGGCGCTCACCTGGTGCACCAGGGTGCTGCGACGATGGCGACGATCGGCCGCGGGATCGAGCCGCAGCCGGCGCGGCAGCGCGGCAATCATCTCGTCCGAGGCCAGCAGCGGCAGCGCCTCCGGCACGAACGAGCCCAGCGCGCCGGTCGCCGATTCGACCCAGGGCTGCAGCGCCGCGGCGTCCTCCGCCGGACGCACGGCGGTGACCTTCCATCCGTCGACGTCCGAGTAGGGTCCGGCCTCGCCGACGGTGGCGTACCCGAACTGCCCGGCCAGCATCGTGTTCCGCTCCGGCCCGTCAGCCCTGGATGACCCAGCGCAGCGGATCGAACAACCGGTGCGGCGCCCGGGCCGTCGAGTGCATCGTGTTGCTGGCCGGCGTGTGCCCGGTCGACGACGTGACGAAGTACCGGTAGGTGGCGAAGTTGCTCTCCACCAGGTGCAGGATCGACGAACCGCCGAGCTGCGACAGCAGGGTGCGGGCCTCCTGGTGCACCGCGTTGCCATCCACCGGGTCGAAGACGACCGGAGCCGCCGCCGGGTCGCTGTACGGATCCCGCAGCACGGCCGACCCGAACGGCAGCGCACCGGCGATCGGCGAGCCGGGGGAGCTGCTGGCCTGTTGCAGCGCATCGAACTTCGAGAAGACGACCGCCAGCCGGACCGGCAGCGGACCGGTGCCGCCGAACCGGCCGCGCAGCACGGTGATGACGTTGTGCAGGCCCTGCACCGGGGTCGCGCCGCCGCCCGGCGGCAGCGTCACGAAACCGTCCAGCGCCGTGCGGACCTCGGTGATCTGCAACGGGTCCACCAGGTAGATCAGGGCGTCGCCGTTCAGCATGGAGTGCGAGTAGTTCGCCAGCAGCTCCGGATCCTCCATGTCCTCGCCGGCGACGTCGAACAAGGAGAAGGCGACCGGTCGCTGCTGCTGCGGGAACCGGACGGAGAACTGCAAGGGCCGCAACAGGTCCCGGTTCTGCTGCACGGAGGTCGTGCCGAGCTGGAGCCGTCCGGTCTCCCATTCGTCGTGGTAGCGCTTCATCCGCGCCCGACTGCCGGCGTCCAGCGGCGCGGCATACCCGCCCCAGGACTCGGCCAGACCCTCCAGCAATGCGTAGGACTGCGCCTGCAGCATCGACGTCTTCCCGGACCGCCGCGGTCCGAGCAGGGTGGCGGCATAGCTGTTCGTCTGCCACCAGTCGGCGTGCGGGAAGGTCTCGCCGCAGCTGAGGCAGAACTCGTCCCGGGTCACCGTGCCGCAGTGCCGGCAGTGCACCGAACCCACCGGTCCGGTCGACTCCAGGGCCTGCATCGTCCACGGCTTGGCCAGAGTCCGGGTGCCGCGGATCCGGGTCAGCAAGGTGTCCTCGGCCGGTTGGCAGGTGCCCTCGGACCCGCACCGGAAGTACTGGTTCTCCGGGTTCGGCGGGGCCAGGCAGTGCGGACAGCGGCGGCTGACCCGTTGCGGTGCCGGCGATCCCGGTGCCATCCATTCGACGAGGGCGATCTCCTCGCCCGAGTTCGCATGCCCGAACACCTTCAGCTGCCGGGCCTGCGGCGGGACCGTGACCTCCCACCGGAACCACTCGCCGGGCGGGCCGTCGGAGGGCAATGTCATCGATGCGACGGTGCCGAACTCCGTCCCGCTGCCCAGCTCGCGCAGACTGAGCGGTTGCAGGTCCGTCCCACCACCGAGGACGAGACCGATGGGTGGGAGCGGGATCTCGGGACGGAGGTAGACCGCCCGGACGCCGGTCGGGCCGTACTCGAACTGGTAGAACACCACCTGCCGGCCGGGGTAGGCGACCTCGGCCGGCCGCCCGCGGAGCGTCACGCCGCGGTAGGTGCGGACGCCGTGCAACCGGATCGTCCCGCGGTGCGGCGGCAGCGTCAGCCGTACACCGCCGTAGAGCTCGAACCGCTCCCGCGAGGTGCGGGTGACGGCACCGTCGACCTCGGCGATCACCTCCGCGGCGCCGGTCGGCCACTCGAAACGCAGGAACTGCCAGAAGATCCGGTCGGTCAGCTCGATCGCACCGATGGCGCCGACGTGGGTGAGCACCTGCGACGGGCCGACGGCGAACCGCCCGGCCATCTCGGTCACCGGGGTGAAGCACCACTCCGGGCTCTCCGCGACGTCGATGGCGAAACCGTCCAGCACGTCCCGGTTCCCGTCGCCGGTCAACCCCCAGACGATGCGGTTGCCCAGCGGCAGCCGGTCGATCTCCGCTGCGGTCAGGATCTGGTCGGGGGCGAGCTCACCGAGCTGGCCGGGGGTGCCGGGACGGTGGAAGATGCTGACCCGGCCGCGGGCCACCTTCGGCCAGGACAGCCGGCACTGCACCGAGGTGCCGGCATCGGACAGGCTGCCCTGCAGGTCGGTCACCCGCTCCGGCATCGCCGGGATGACCACGGTCCCCGAGGACCATGCGGGCGAGCGATCGGTGCCGCCCTCCGGCCGCGGGGCGCCGGCCAGGCACACGAGCTCGTACACGTAGCTGCGGCCGGGCTCGACATCCTTGTCCAGGTAGGAACTCTGACCTGCCTCCACCGGCTTGACCAGGGTGGCGTCCTCGAACGTCGGCAGCGGCTCGTCCGCCCGCGAGCGCCGGAGCTGGACCCCGGTGACCCCGGCCGGGCGGCGCCACTCCAGCACCACCGAGTCCGGGTTGACCACGAAGTCGACGCTGTCGGGCCCGGGCACGACCTGTCCGATCGCCTGCCGGACGGCCTGCGGGTCCCGGGCCGCGGCCATCGGGCTCGCGCCGCGGTAGGCGAAGACGGCGTAGTACCGGTAGCCGGGCGCGACCACCGCCACCGGGTCGGCGGTCACCGCGAGCCGCTCACCCTGGTCGGCCGTGTGCGGGATCTCCGTGCGGGTGCCGACCACCAGGTACAGCAGGATCCCCGGGCCCGGATCGGCCGGGTCCCACATCAGCTGCACCCGGTCCGGGTGCACGGTGAGACCGATGTAGCCGTCGACGTTCCCGAACACGTCGGCATCGCCGGCGAACATGCTCGGCTCCGGCAGCGGGCCGGTCTGCTTGGCGAAACCGCCGGTGTGACCGGGCGGCGTGAAACCGCCCGGGTGCGCACCGGTGTGCGGCCCGGAGTTGGTCACGGGTGGCCGGACCGGGGGCGGTGGTGGGGGAGGGGTGGCCGCCGGGAGGGTGCTCTGTGCTGATGACGTGGCATGTGCCGATGACGTGCCCTGCGCCGGTGACGTGCCCTGCGCCGAAGGCAGTGGCTGTCCCGTCGGCGAGCCGGTGGGTGGCGGCGCGGTCCGCGGTTCCGGATCCGTCATCTGCCGGGACGGCAACTGCTGGGACGGCAACTGCTGGGACGGGGGCGTCGGGGGTTGGTGGTCCGGCCGGTCGGGCGTTGCCCTGTCCGTGCTCCGGGGGGGCGCGGCGGTCGGACCGGTGCCCGGCGCGGCGGACACCGTTGCCGGGTGCGGCGGCGGGTCGGCGGTCGGCGGGACGAAGGCACCCGTCGACGTCGGTGCCGGGGCAGCCGCGAACGGTCCGGTCGCCCCGCCCGGCAGGGCGGCCGGGGGGGCCGTCGGGGTGGTCGACTCCGGCGGGACCGTGCGCTCCGGGAGGGGTGGAGGTTCCGGGGTGACCCCGGGCGGTGTGTACCAGGCGGGCAACGATGTCGGGGCGGCCGGACCCGGGGGCTGCGCGGTCGCGGTCTGCGGGATCGGGGACTGCGCGTTCGGGGTCTGCGGGATCGGGGACTGCGCGTTCGGGGTCTGCGCGTTCGGGGTCTGCGGGATCGGGGCCTGCGCGCCCGGGGCCTGTGCGGGGTGCCGATCGCCGGCGACGGGCTCGGGCTGGGCGGTGCGCGACGGCGGGGTGTACCAGGACGGTGGCCCGCTCGGTGCCGGCGACGGGTCGGCAGCAACGGGCACGGCGGTGGGCACCGCCGGCGCGGCAGGAGCAGCAGGAGCAGCGACCTCCTGCTCCTCGAGGTCCCTGGCCTGCTCCAGGACCGTCATCAGGTCCTGGTTCTCCCGGTCCGAGACGGTGATGTGCATGCGCCGCCAGGTGTCCTGCAGGATCTCCGGCGTCACTCCCGGCCGGCCGCTGCGCCGACGTCCGGTCTCCAGCCTGGCCGCCCACACGATGAGGTCCTCGTTCACACGCAGGCCCAACCGGTCGCGGACCGTCCGCAGGCTGTCCTCCAACGCCACCCCGGTCCTGCCTCTCTCGTCGTGTCCCGGCCGTCCCGAACCGGCCGCGCCGCCCAGTCTGCCTGCCATAGTCTGCACGCGGGCCGGTCACCCACGTGTGGGCTTCGACCGGATCACCGGGAACAGTGCCGCACGCAGTCGCGCAGTCGCATCGGGAGGAACGTCCGTCATGCAGTTCCTGAAGCTGGGCGAGGTGCTGGTGGTGGACGGGGGACCGTCGATCTCGGTGCGGGTGCAGGGACTGCAGCCCGGCGATGCGGTCGAGGTGCGGTACGGCTCCCCGGAGGCGCCGCAGACCTGGCACCCGCGGAACGGTCAGCTGGAGTGGTTGCGACCCACCGCCACCGTCGGCGAACTGTTGATCAGGACCGACGGCATCCCGGGCGAGATGACGATCCTGGCGACGATGGCCGGGCACCGGGCGGTCGGCGCCACGGTGACCCGTTTCGGTGCGTCGCAGCAGACCTGGTCCCACCCGGGCGCCACCCCGCGGGAGGGGGAGACCTGGGCCTTCCTGACGTTGTCCGCGGAGAACGGCCGGCTGTCGCTCACCGCCCGGGACGAGTCGTCGCTCCGGGAGCGCGCACCGGTCGGTGGCGTCACCGATGCCTCCGGGGTCGCCGCGGTCGTGGACATCTCCGCCAGCATGGCGCCTGCCGTGGCGGACGGTCGCCTGGCCACCGCGCTGTCCGCGGTGCAGGGCGCGGCCGCCCGCAGCCGGATGTCGGCGGTCACGGTCACCTTCGTGGCCGGATCCTGGACCGACCGGATCACCCTGCCGATCCACGACCCCGCCTCCGATGCCGTGGCCGCTGCCGTGGGCAAGGCCGGCTGGCGTACCGGCACCCCGAGCGAACTGCTCGGCGCAGCGCACGGGGACGTCGTCTGGCTGATCACCGACGCGGCCGTCCCGCTGCCCGCCGGCCGCCGCATCGGCGTGGTGGTCACCGCCGCCGCGCCCACCTCCGCCGCCGTCCCGCCCGGCCCGCGCACCGTGGTGGCGCTGCGGCCCGGTGAGAGCGTCGCCGAACTGGCCGACCGCCTCCTCTCCGCCGTCACCGCCTGACCCACCCCCCACCCGGCGCGAGGATCTTCATCGCAGGCGCGTACGAAGTCGGCGACTCCTGTCTCACCAGTCCCACTCGCGGCAACTTCCCACGCGCAGGACAGTCGACGGCGCACGGGCATGCAACGGAACGTGCCCGTGCGCCCGTCCGGCGGCCGGAGACACAACCCAGCCGCGTCGTGACGTTCTGTCGGGGTGCACGCGTCGGGTCGGATCGGGGAGGGATCGGTGACGTTCGACGAGTTCCTCGACCTGCACCTCCCGGCTCTCGGCAACTACGCGGGTGTACTCGCCGGGGACCGGCAGGCCGCGCATGACGTACTGGTCGACGCGCTCATCACCGTCCAACTGAGGTGGGACCGGATCGGTCGGATGGCATCACCGGCGGGGTACGCACGCCGGGTCATCACGACGACCTTCCTGGACGCGCGCCGCACAGCCGCGCGCCGGAGGACCTTCTCGACGAACGAACCGCCGGAACGTCTGCACCACGACGACGGCCCGTCACGCGTCGACGACCGTGACCAGCTCGCCGACATGCTGGACGGCCTTCCCGACCGGCAGCGGGCGGCGGTGGTGCTGCGGTTCTACCTCGACCTGCCGGACGAGGAGATCGCCGCGGCTCTCGACTGTTCGAAAGGTGCAGTCCGCACACTCATCTCACGCGGATTGCAGCAGCTCCGCGCCGTTGTCCAGGCATCCGGACCATCACAGCCGCGGGTAGGGAGGCATCAGCCGTGAACGAGACGGAACTTCGCACCCTTCTCAGGGACCGGGAGCGCTTCCGCCCCGACCTGGAGGCGGTGCGTGCGGCGGTCGAATCGACTGCGACGGACCGGCCGCGGCCGTCGAGGCTGCCGCGAGTGGTCCTCTCGGCTGCTGTGGTGGTGCTGATCGCGATCACCGGACTGCTGATCCGCACCGACGCGGCCCCACCACCGACGTCCGACATCTCCGGAACAACCACCGCTTCAACGACTCCCGAGGTCACGTCAACGATTCCCGCAGGCCTGACCGATGTGCGCTGGGTGCTGACCTCGGTCATCATCGAGGGGACAAGGAGCGATCCGACCGAGACCTGGTCGATGGTGCTGCGCTCCGGCGGGCGGGCGGACATCTTTCTCCCGTGCGCGTCGGGCTCGGGCAGCTGGAGCGCTGCCGGTTCGGGGCTGACCCTTCGGTGGAACCCCACGACCGACAACGCCTGCTTCATGGATCCCGCGGCCTGGAAGGCTCTCGAGGAACTCACCGACGGGACGCCGGGACAGCAGCGGCCGGTCGGCATCGAGGTGGTCGGCTCGGCACTACGCATCGAGATCGCCGGCACCATCATGATTTTCCGCCATCCGACCTGGCTCGGCCGGCATTGGCACATCGGCGGGAGCGGCGCCGGGCCCGACATCACGTTCGCGGACGACGGCACGCTGCGGGTCGTCGACGACTGCGGCTCCTACGACACGACCTGGACCTCGACAGGGGACCAGCTGGTGATCCGGGATGCTGCTGCGCTTCCGGCGGGATGTAACGGACCGGAGTGGTCGGCCATCGACGACTGGGCGGGAAGGACCTTCTCCTTCCGCGCCGATCGCGCCACGCTGACGCTCACGGACAACCGGAGCGGTCTCGTCACCGAACTGCTGGCCGTGCGGTCGTCACCGGAGCAGCCCATGGCGCTGCCGGCAGGGACGTACTCGAGGTACTGCGGCAGCACCGTCGCCGACTCCGACGACGTCGCAACATCCACTGCAGTGCAACAACTCGGGACATCCGGCCAGGTGACAGTCCTGAATCTCGGCGGAGAGACCAGGTCTTACGGGAGGGCCCTCCTGGTGCTGGTCGACGACCGCGACCGGATCATCTCGCTGTCGGTCGAACCGGCTGCGTCCGTCGCCGAGGTGGACGTGGCGCCCGGGGCATCGTCGTCGATCGGTGTGGGGGGATGGCCGAGGGGGTTGTGCGACGGCACGGAACTGCAGCCCGGCCGGTCCTATCTCGCGGCGCCGCTGCTGATGATGCCGGATGGTGGCGAGTTCCTCGGCGACCGCTTCCGGTACATCGCGCCGGAGCCGACCACCTACGGTGGCCCGGCTCCCACCGATCCCGGAGCGTGCTCCACCGCCTACCAGGGGCTGGAGGCCGTGGGCATGTCGGTCACGGTGCAACAGAGCACCTCCGGCACATCCGTGGAACTGCGCAACGGATCGGACAGCGATCAGACCGTCGTATCGGTGGGGATCGCACTGTTCGGCAACTCCGGCGGCGACGGGCGCGGAGGCTTCGGGCCCCCGCTGATGTCCGTGCAACGAGTGGTGGGCCTGGGCAGTGCCGTCGCACTGCCCGCCGGAGGGGACCTGGTGCGTGCTGTCGATCATCTGCCGACGTCGCTGTGCTACGCGGACGAGGACCGGCTGACAGCTGGATGTCGGTACCGGGCCGCTGTCACCGTGACCCTGGCACGCGCCGACGGGAGCACGAATACCTTCGTCGGCCGGCCCTTCCTGTGGACTTCCCCATAAGAATGTCACCTCTATCCAGTAGACTGGAGGCATGAGCAGCCGGGTCAACGAGCGGATCGCCGCCCGGCTGCGTGCCCTGCGCGCCGAGCGGGGACTGTCCCTGGACGCGCTCGCAGAGGCGAGCGGCGTGAGCCGGTCGGGGTTGTCGCTGATCGAGCGGGCCGGCAGCAGCCCCACCGCGGTGGTGCTCGACCGGATCGCCGCCGCCCTGGACGTCCCACTTTCGTCCTTCTTCGAGGCAGCGCCGGTCGCCGACCCCGTGGCCCGGCGCGCCGACCAACCGGTCTGGCAGGACCCTGCCACCGGGTACACGCGGCGGATCGTCTCGCCGGCCGTCCCCGGGATCGGGGTGCAGCTGGTGGAGATAGAGTTCCCGGCCGGCGCCGAGATCCACTACGACTCGGAGCCGACATCCGGCTCTCAGCAGCAGTTCTGGGTGCTCAACGGGGCGATCGAGTTCCGGCACGGCGACGAGGTGCACCATTTGCGCAAGGGCGACTGCCTGGCCGTCCGGCGCACCGCCACCACCGTCTTCCGCAACACCACCGACCGTCCCGCCCGCTACCTGCTGGTGGCACCTGCTCCGGGAGGGAGTGAGCGATGAACTACCGCGCCGGGGACATCCGCACCAGGACACTGCGGCGGATCGACGAGGACCAGATCCGCGACCTCGCAGATGTTCTCGTCGACTGCGTCGAGGGCGGCGCATCGGTGAGCTTCCTGCTGCCGATCACCCGGGAGAAGGCCATCGCCTTCTGGACGAAGGTCGCCGACGACGTCCACGCCGGGCGCCGACTCGTCGCCGTGGCCGAGGACCCGGACGGCATCGTCGGAACGGCGCAGTTGCTGCTGGATCTGCCGGAGAACCAGCCGCACCGTGCTGATGTCGCCAAGGTGCTGGTGCACCGCCGCGGTCGGCGCCACGGCCTCGCCACCATCCTGATGCGGATCCTCGAGTTCCGGGCGATCAAGCTCGGTCGCACCTTGCTGGTCCTCGACACCACCACCGGTGGCGACGCGGAGCGGCTGTACACCCGGATGGGGTGGACACCCGTCGGCGAGATCCCGCACTTCGCACTGAATCCCGACGGCGTCACCTACAAGAGCACCACCGTCTTCTACAAGGACCTGACCACCGACCTGTTCCACGAGGGCGTTCTCCGGGAGGTCGGTCTGCTCGGGTCAGCGGACCCCGCGGGTCCAGCGCTCGGTGGAGAGGCCGGCAGCGTAGACCAACCCGCCGGCGACCAGTAGCCCGCCGATCGAGGTCGTCAGCACCACCGGAAGCGCAGCGCCCAGCACGTCCGCCTGCACGGCGACGTCGGCGGAGTCGCCGAAGACCGCGGCCAGGTCGTCCGGGTTGGTCACCGCCACCATCCCGATCACGAACCACCAGGCGGCGAACCATGCCGCCAGCACCGCCGCCCACCGCCGCGGCGCCCGCCACACGACCGCCGCGCAGAGGACTCCGACGAGACAGGTGACGATCAGCGGAACGCCCAGCCCGACGTCGAAGGCGCCGACCGGACCGGACGACGGGGTCAACCACGACAGGAACAGCGTCGCGGCGAACCCGATGACCACCAGCCCACCGACGACGCCGAGCAGGATCGCGAGCACAGAGATCCCGTTCCGGCGGGGCGGGGACGACGGGGCAGCTCCGTGCCCACCCGGGCTCTGCGACCACGGCCCTGCGGACCCCGGCTGTCCCGAACCGCCCGGGGCACCAGGCTGCCCCGACCATCCGGGTCCCTGGCCTGGCCAACCTGCTCCCTGGCCCGGCCCGCCGCTCGCCGCCGACGGCGCGGATCCGGGGAGCTGCCCCGCGGCAGGACCTGCGGACCAACCATGACCCGCCGAGCCCCAGCCCTGCACGGCTCCGCCACCCCAGCCGGGAGCGGTCCCGTGGCCGAAGCCCGGTCCGCTGCCGGGTGGAATCGCAGGGCCACCGGAGGGATCACCGAGCCGGGACAGCTGCGGCGCCATGTCCGCACCGCGGCGGGCACCGGCCATCACCGCGAGTACCGCCCCGCCGAGCACCGGAACCAGCCCGGTCGCCACACCGATCAGCACCGGGAGCCGGCCCCAGCTCGCGATCGCCGCCCCGGCGACCGCCCAGAACAAGGCGGAGGCCAGCCACAACGTGAGCAGCGAGTGGAACAGCAGGCCGGCCAGGCCGGTGAGGGTGTCCCACACGTCGATCAGGCCCGGGAGCGCGGGGTGGGGAGCGGACCGGTCCCGTCCGGGGCCGGGACCCCGGACGGCCCGACCGCGGTCGGTCCCTCGTCACCGCCGGCCGCCGAGCTCCGGAAGTACACCAACTCACCGGCCGACAGCATCCGGGTCAGGTCGCACCGGACGACCTGCTGGTCCAGCAGGCTGCGGCCGGTGCGCCGCGGTACCGGGTGCACGACCACCCTGCGCAGGGTCGACCGCCCGTCGCGCGCCGTGTCCGTCACCTCGCCCGATCTTCCGGGGATACCCCAGAAGTGGGTGAGCACGACGTCGGCGGCGCCGCTCTGCACCCCGGCTGCCGACACCCCCTCCTGCGACGGCACCGGCGAGGCGCGGACCAGCTGCTGGACGAACTCGGAGGCGTGCACCGTCCTCTGCACCGCGCCCGCGTCGATGGTCGCGTCCTTCATGTCGAATCCGACCGACTCGAGATGCCCGGTCAGCCAGCCCATCGCGCCATCGGCGTTCGCCCGCCGGAAGTCCGGCTGCTGCTGGGCGTCCAGCAGCGCGCGCAGCGCGGAGTGCTCGCTGCCGTCCGAGTTCCAGACCACGTCCTCCTCCCGGACCCCGGTCTGTCGGGACCGGGGGAGCAGCGCCAACGACCGCCGCGAGGTCTCGGTGGTGTCCAACCAGCCGGGGACGAGGGTGGTCGCCGCAGCCCGGAAGATCTCCTCGCGATAGGCGTGCTCGGCGAACGGCAGATGACCGAGGGCCATGCCGAACGGCAGGTCACCGGTGAGCCGGACCGCGCCGTCGGCCGCTGATCCGGACCGCGCGTCCCGGCTGAACGGGTCGTGCACGAGAGCGGAGATCGCCGTCGCCCACTGCCGGGACCGCCGGTACACATCGGCCAGCCGGAGGATCGCCATCGGCACCTGCAGGCTGTTCTCGTCGGCCCATCTGCGACGGGCCGAGATCGTGTCCAGCGCATGGATCATCTGGTAGTAGCGCCGACTGGACCGGACGAAGGTGACCAGCGCGCCGATCAGCCAGCCCAGCAGCACGGCCACGGCGATGATCGCCAGCAGGGCGCCGCCCAGCACGCCGGTGACCGCGAGCACCACCACCAGCACCGTCACCAGCGCCAACCCGAGGACCCAGCCGAGCATCTTCTTCCGCGTGCTGCGCGCCTCCTGCTCCGCCGCGTCCTGGGCCGCCGACAGCTCCTCGGAGCCCGCCACGTTCAGCAACTGCGCCTGATCCTGTTGCGCGGCGCGGAGTCCCGAGGCGATCGAGTCGCTGATGTTCCACGTGAAACTTCTGGACCTTTCGATCCATTGCCGCAGCTGACCGGCCACCATGCCGGCCTGGGCCGCGCGCGCCTGGGGCGCCCGGCCGCCGGGCACCGGACCCGCACCCCAGCCGGTCGACGGGGGAGCTCCCCAGCCGGGACCGCCGTGCGGAGGACCCCCGGGCCCGGGCACCGAAGCGCCGCCCCAACTGGGGGCGGCGTGCTCGACAGCGGTCAACTCGGACAGCACCTGATGAGCCAGATACGGATCGTTGGCCGGGATGCTGAGCGCCGATTGGGTACGGAGCAGCCCGGCCGGCACCACGAACGGCTCCCGGCCGGGAGGCGGCGCGACCGCGGCCGGATCCCCGATCAGCAACCGCTGGGCCCCGCGGGACGGCATCTCCACCAGGCTCGTGCTCGACCCGTCGAGCAACGCGGTCGCCACCGACACTTCACCCCGCCACAGCGACTGGGCGTCGGGGGTGGGCAGCTCCGACCCGGGCGACAGCGCGCGGACCAGGTAGAGCGCCCCGTCGGCGGCGGCCTGTACGTCCGGCGCCTGGCCCGGCCGCCGGCCCATCACCACCTCGTAGGCGCCGGCCTCGCCGTACAGCGCCTGCGTCAGCCGGGTCGACACACCCTGCTGGAAGCCCTCGACGCGGCGCCGCACCCACTCGCCGGGGGCCTTCACCAGCGCCCCGCCGAGGAAGGAGAAGAAGTCGCGCAGCGCGGCACCCGGGGTGATCTGCTTGCGGGCGGGTTCGCGGGGCGGTGGGAGCGGCACGTACACGGCCACCGGGGTCGACCGCACCAGTTGCGCGGCGGCCTGCTCGGCGGTCGGCACCCGCTGGTCGGGCGCCACCACCGGCATCGGGTTGCCCTGGCCGTCCCGGGCCGCGGGCAGTCCGCCGTGCACGCCGTCGTCCAGGACGGCACGGGCGATTCCGTCCAGCACGTCCGACCCGTCGAGCCGGCGCAGGTAGGTGCGAGCCACCTGCAGGCGCCGTCCGGCCCACGGGTGGTCGGTGTCGTGCGGGGCTCCGTCGACCCCCCGCCAGAGTCCGGCGACCGTGCAGAGCCCGGCGGCGGTGTGCATGCCCAGCGCGCCGGCCCGGTCCACCTCGACCGGTGCCGCGGCCGGGTCCTCGGCGTCGACCGGTTGCAGCAGCACGTTCCGATGGCTGTCGAAGATGATCTCGTCGGGCAGGTCGACCGTGCCCGGACGTGGCGAGAGGACGTTCAGGATCTGCAGCGCCGGCAGGGCGATCCGCTCACGCACGCCGGTGACGGCGCCCTGCGGGACCGCCTCGCCCGCGGCGGAGATCGGCTGCAGACAGACCAGCCGCACGCCGGTCCCTGACGCATCCACCCCGCGGGTGGCGAACCAGGTGCTGACGGCCACCGGGCGGTCGCCCTCGGCGGTGGACTCGTACCCGACCAGCGACGAGCCGGTCTCCGCGTGCCGATCGGCACCGGACGCCGGCAGCGTGTCCGCGTCGATCCACAGCGGCGGGACGACCAGTCCCGCGGCGGTCCAGTCACGGACCACCGCACGCACGTCCGCCACGGCGGGGGACGAGAACCGGGCCACCACGATCACCGTCGCCACAGGTCATGTCCTCCGTCCGGACGCAGACCACCGGCGCCGGCGCCTGCGCGCCTGGCTGTCGGTGCTGTCGGCCGATCCCGCCGGTGGCCGGCCCACCGGTCGACATCACCGTAGTCGAGCCGGACCTCGCCGTCCGGGAGACGGACGTTCCCGTCCCCGGCCCCGCCGCTCCTCCTGCCGCTACTGGGCCGGCAGCAGGTGGTCACCCACCTTGTCGGTGGACAGGCAGAGGGAGCAGACGATCGCGTCGTGGGTGGCGCAGCGGGCGACGTCCGGCCGCTCGTACTCCTGCCGGCAGACGTGGCAGGTGAGCACTGCGCCGGACGGGTTGCCGTGCTCGTCGAACATCGGCAGGTCGATGCCGTCGTCGGTGCGCCGCAGGTAGTACTTCCCCTTGGTCAGCACCGCCATCAGCGGGGTGAGCACCAGCGCCAGCAGCACGGCGACCACCGGGGAGTACGGCTCGATCCACGACCCGAAACCGCCGAAGAACACGATGATCGACACGCCGCCGGACACCACCACGGACACGACACCGACCGGGTTGACGGCGTAGAGCATGCCGCGGCGGAACTCCGGCACCTTGGGCGAGAGCTTCAGCAGGTACTTGTTGATCGCGATGTCGGTCGCGACCGTCACCACCCAGGCCATGCCGAGGTTGGCGTAGAAACCCAGGATCGTGTTGAGGAAGCTGAACATGTCGGCCTCCATCAGGATCAGCGCGATCGCCAGGTTCACCAGCACGAAGACCAGCCGGCCGGGGTAGCGGCGGGTGACCCGGGTGAACGAGTTCGTCCAGGCCAGCGAACCGGAATAGGCGTTGGTCACGTTGATCTTGATCTGCGAGATGACCACCAGGATCACCGCGAGGGTCATCGCCAGCCACTGCGGCATCATGTTCCGGTAGATCTCCAGGAACTGGTGCACCGGCTCGTTGGCCACCGCGGCGCCGTCGACGATGTTGGCGATCAGGTAGACCGCCAGGAACAGGCCGACGATCTGCTTGATCGCGCCGAAGATCACCCACCCCGGTCCGGCCAGCAGCACCGCGCGCCACCACTTCCCACTGTTCTCGGGCGTCTTCGGCGGCATGAAACGGAGATAGTCGATCTGCTCGGCGATCTGGGCGATGAGAGACAGACACACCCCGGCGCACAACATGATCGAGCCGAAGTTGACCCCGCCACCCGAGTTGCCGGAGTAGGCGAGGAAGGTGCCGACCGAGTCCGGATCGGAGATCACCAGGTAGGCGAAGGGACCGACCATCAGCACCAGCCACAGTGGTGTGGTCCAGACCTGCAGCTTGGCAAGGGCTTTCATGCCGTAGATGACCAGCGGGATCACCATCAGGGTGGAGATGGCATAGCCCAGCCAGAGCGGTATCCCGAGTCCCAGCTCGAGACCCTGCGCCATGATGGAACCCTCGAGCGCGAAGAAGATGAAGGTGAACGTCGCGAAGATGACGTTGGTGATCACCGACCCGTAGTAGCCGAACCCGGAGCCGCGGGTGATCAGGTCCAGGTCGATGTTGTAGCGGGCCGCGTAGTAGGCGACCGGGAAGCCGGTCAGCATGATCACCAACGCGAAAACGCCGATGCCCCAGAGGGCATTGCCGGTGCCGTAGGAGATCCCGATGTTCGCGCCGATGGCGAAGTCGGCCAGGTAGGCGATGCCGCCGAGCGCGGACACCGCCACCACACCGGTGCTCCAGCGCCGGTAGGACCGCGGCGCGAAGCGCAGCGTGTAGTCCTCCAGCGTTTCCTTGGTGGCCTGGTCGGCCTCGAGCACCACGGCGTCGGTCGCCCGGGCCGCCTCCTCGAGATCGGCGGCCTGGTCGGCGGTACCGGGTTTCACGAGATCGGACATACGGCCTCCCCTGTCGGGCGCTGTCACCGCGTGCGCGTCGACGACCGCACGCGGCGGACAGTAGGGAGATTCCGTAACGGCGATATGACGCAGCGTTGCTTCAAGATCACGTTGTTCGCGACGCGCAGGATTCCACCCGTTCAGCCGCACCGGGTCGGCCGGCCGTGAAGGATCGCCTGACCGACCGCAGCCCGACCGACCCCGCCCCGACCGCCCGCAGCCCGACCGGCGGGCCGGACCGACCGCAGCCGAGCAGGGTACAGGAAGGAGACGTGACACGAGCCGCGTCGGTGGTCGCGGGTTCGAGTCCCGCCGCTCATCCACCTCCGGGCATGCGGCAGTTCCGGTACCGAGAGCGAACCTGTCGGATCAGGCCCGGGAGCGGGGCTTGGCCGGCGGCGGCTCGTCCTCGCCGGCGGACCACACCGGCGTCTCGGGCGCGGCCCGCGACACCAGGGTCAGGAACTTCTCGTCACGTGCCACGCCGTCCAGCTCCGCCGCGCCGGCCAGCAGGAAATCGACGATCTCCCACCAGGGTTCGACGTCCTTCCAGTTGCTGCGGCGGACCGGCAGGTTGCGGTAGGGCTCGAAGTCCTGACCGACCCCGGCGATCCACTCGAGCACCTGGTCCCGCCGGGCCCGGGCGTCGGCGAGCGGGTCGCCGGACGCCTTGAGCTCGTCGAGCACCTGGGGTGCGATCCCGGACCGGGACCGGCCGTCGGTGATCCACGCCTGCAGCGCCGGGTTCACCGGCAGGTACTGACCGTCCGCGCCCTCCTGCGGATACCGCTCGCCGAGCTTGCGTACCGCCACGTACGGCGCCAGCGCCTTGAGGGTCGGGTCGCCGTTGCACAGCGCGACCGCGAGCGCCAGCGACTCCAGCACCTTCGCCGGGATCGACCAGCCGGTGGCGTCGATGTTGATGCCGGCGACGCCGAGCAGCCGCGGGCCGAACTCCAGCCAGGTACCGCCCTGGCCCAGCGGGGCCGGCGAGAACACCCGCACCACCTGGGAACTGTCCAGCTGACCCGGGACCACGATCTCGCCGGTGACCCGGCCGACCAGCCAGCCGGTGACGAAGGTGCGGATCCAGTCGTGCGACACCGGCAGGAAGTCGCGCAGCACCCGGGACCGCCGCTTGTCCCAGAACGCCGCCCGCTGCGAGGCACTCGCGCTGACCCACTGCCCACGGACCGGATCCATCAGCGAGTTGAAGACCAGCGGCGAGTAGGGCTGGGCGAACATGCCCTGGATGTCGATCGACGGCTGGTCGACCGTGGAGCTCGCGGCGTTGGTGAAGGCCTCGACCGCGCGCAGGTCGTCGATGGTGTTGGTGGCGCGCAGCCGCTGCACGATCCGGTCGACGATCCCGCGCATCCCGGCGAACGGCATCTCCGAGAACTGGTACGTGATCTGCACGTTCGGCTTGTCGTGGATCGCCTGCACCATCGCCTCGTTGACCGAGGCGAGCGGGGCGGACTTGTCCAGCGCCTCGAAGAACTTCGCGGTGAACTCCTGCTCGAACCGGTCCTGCTCGGGGCCGGACCGCTGCGCGTCCGGCCGCAGCCAGGCCGCCCGGATGCCCTGCCGGACGAACTCGCGCAACTCGCTGCCGGGGCGCCTGACCCACTCGCGGGCGCCGGCCAGCAGCTCCGCGGGAGTGAACTGTGGTGAGTAGACGGCGTCGGCGGGCTGCTGCTGGATACCGAGCTTCTGCGGCCACCAGGTCGCCTGCCGGCCGATCCGGGTCGGCGAGCCGGTCGACGGGTCGAAGGCCGGCATCCGGTCGGCCGCCTGTACCTGCGGCAGCATCGGTCCCGCGTCGAAGAAGGTGATGACCTCCTCCGCCGCCATCCGGGCCGACTCCACGTCGGTGGGCTTCTGCCGGGAGACCATCTCGGTGAGGGTGAAGGTCTTGCGCATGTGGTCGGCGAACCGGGCCGGGTACTCCGCCGCCGGCTCCAGCAGCACCTCGTTGGTGGCGGTGGACCAGCGGGCGGCGACAGCGTCACCTTCCGGCCAGTGGGTGACCTGCTCGGTCCGCACCGAGGCGACCGCCTTGGACCCGGCGACGTTCTCCTCCAGCACGGTGAGGTCGTTCTCCGCCCTGCCGACGGCCGCGAGGAGCGGCTCCAGGACCCGGGTGGTCGCCTCCCGCAGCAGGTCGGCGAGCATGGCGGCGCCGGACTGCACCGCGATGGTCATCAGGCCGCCGTTGATCTGCCGCAATGCGTCCTGCAGCTGTGGGTGCTGCGGACCGAGCTGTGCCTTCTCCTGGGCGAAAGATGCCGTCGCCTGCTGCGAGAGTCCGGTCGGGGACGGCAGTCTCGTCGACCACTCCTGGAGAGTACCGGACCACGTGGTGATCTCGTCGCGGAACTGTTGGAGCACCGCCCGCAGCACCGGCAGACCACGCCGCCCGGCGACCCGGAGTGCGCCGGTCTCCACGTGGGACTGGAAGCTCGTCACCCAGCGTCCCGCGGCGCCGCGCGCGGCCTCGTCGGCCTGGTTCTTCAGCGACAGGGCCAGGGATTCGATGTTCTGGTCCAGCCGGGCGGCGATCTGGCTGCCGGTCAGCGCCGACACCTGGCCGAACAGCATCGGCACGATCGAGCCGGTGGCCTGGTCGGCCAGTCGCTGCGACTCGGCGACCGGGATCAAGGTCGACACCCATCCCGAGAGCGCCTCGATGTCCGTCCGGGACGGATCGATGGCCGGCAGGCCCGCCGCCCGCAGGAAGTTCATGTACTCGCCGAAACGGATGAGATCGATGGCCTCCCGGTCGGTCTGGGTGCCCTGGCGGACCGCGTCGGTCTGGTGGCCGCGCAGCAGCCGTTCCACCGACATGCGGGCCAGCCGCTGCGCGACGTACTCCTCGTACCGGTCACGGCCGAGCGAGATGCGGCCGGACCCGATGCCGCCGAGCAGCTGGACCGCCTGCGGCCCACTGGGTTTCCAGGCCAGCGGGGACTTGTCGACCAGGCCGGCCATGGTCTCCCAGTTGGTGGTGGTGTAGCCCTCGAGGTCGTTCTGCATCTTCTCCGACATCAGCAGCGGCACCAGTGTGCGCGCCATGCTTCGGTAGATGTCGTTGGCCCCGTTACCGAACGGGGTGATCCCGGTGCCGGCCGAGGCCCCGACGGCGAACACCGCGAACGGGCCGCGGCCGGGCCGGAACGGGGCGCCGGACGCGCGGTAGATCTGCCACTGGGCGTCGGTCCACGGCTGGGTCTTGTTCAACTGGGCCGAGAGCATCTCCGAGATCGTGCCCAGCGCATTGGCGTTCACGCCCTGCCGGGCGCCCTCGTCGAGCTTGTTGAAGACGTCCGGGGCGTACAGGAAGGCGATGGACCGGTCGCCCGGGATGCCCTGGATGTTGCGCAGCAGGTTGCAGACGTCCAGCGTCATCGACGCACCGGTGCCGCCGGCCAGCGACGACACCACGATGACCATCGACTCGGAGATGGGTTGCGGGGGCAGCGACAGCAGTGATCGCAGCCGGGCCGCGTCCCGGTGCGCGGCCGGGCTGTTGATCTCCCCGGCGAGCGCCGTCAGCCGCTCGAAGATCTGGCCGGTCTTGGACAGGGTGAGCATCCGGCCGACCGCGCGGTACTGGCCGGCGCCCAGCTGGATGGTCACGCCGACGTTCTCCGGCGGGTCCGGCCGCCAGCCGACCAGTTCCTCCATGCTCGGGATCCCGCCGACCACGCCCGCGTCCAGCTGGGTGTAGGTCGCGTTCGGGGTGGTGACCACGGGGATGTAGGTGCCGCCCTGCTGCGGCACGGTGTCCGGCAGCCCCTCGCCGACGCCGTCCGGCACCTGCGGCACGTCGATGTGCACGAACTTCCACGACGCGGGCAGCGTGTCGTCGGTCCAGCCCTTGGCGTGCAGCTCGTTCCGCAGCTGGTCCATCAGGAACTGCAACGTCTTGCCACCGGATCCGCCGAGACCGACGACGAACATCCTTCGCATCTGCTGCTCACTTCCCCCGCACGCCGGCGGGCTCGTCCTGCGGGTCAGTCTGCCTGGTCACCCTGCGTCGCGTCCGGGGAAGTGCCGGTTCCGGCGCCCGTTCCGCCCGAAGGGCACCGCCGGCACCTGCACCGCGAGGTCCGGTCACCGAGGAACAACGACAGCCGGTGCACGACCCCGGCTGCCGGGTCAGCGGCCGGAACCCCACCCGGTGGGACCACCGGGCTCCGGACCGGGGTCACCCCAACCGCCACCCTGCGGTTGATCACCCCAGCCCGGAGCCTGCGGCGGCGGAGTCTGCGCGGGTGGGGTCGGCGCAGGTGGCGGGACCGATCCCCACCCGGGCGCCGCGGGCGTCCCGGACGGCGGAGTGGCGTCGGCCGGACGCTGCGGCGACGGACCCGCGGGTGGCACCGAGCCCCACCCCGGCGACGGAGAAGGAGCCGGCGCCGGGGCACCGGGTTGCCCCCAGCCACCCGGCGACGGTGCGGCTGTCGGGCCGCCCCAGCCCGGCGTCGGCGCGGGGCCGCCGAGCTCGCGTTCCGGCGCCCGCGGGACACCGGCCGGCACCGGCTCGCCGGCAGCACCGGCACCGGCACCGGGCCCGGAGCCGGAACCGCGCTGCTGCCGGACGGTCTCGCGCAGGTCGCCCAGCACCCCGGGGGCCTGGCCGAGGGCGTCACCGAGCAGCCGGTTCCGGGTCTCCGCGTCGGCTCGTGGGGCGGAGATGAGCAGCAGATCGGCGGCGATCACCTCGGCTCCGGAGGCCAGGTCGTCGAGCGACCGGACCAGGACCGCCCAGGTGCCCTGCACCGCCAGCGGCAGCCGGGCCAGGTGCTCCGGCCCGCCGGTGAACGGCGCCTGTCCGCCGCTGCCGGGCCGGTCGACCGCCTGGGAGTACCCCGGCGCGGAGGACCACAGCGGCCCGGTCCGGGCCCGCCAGCGGATGCCCTCGACCTGCAGGGTGCGCCGGCCGTCGGTCGGCGGCGGCACCACGCCCCAGGTCGAGGGCAGGGTCGGCACGCCGCCGGTGTGGGTGGTGATCGACCGCGGCCCCACCATCACCGGCATGCGGACAGCGGACAGCTCGACGTCCTCCGGGTAGCGGGCGGCGAGCCGCCGGGTCAGCCAGAGCACCAGGATCGGCAGCCCGATCCCGACGACCAGGGCGGCGACGAAGACGCCGATGACCACCGGAGCGCTGGCGGACCGGGTCAGCCCCAGCGTGAACGGCACCGACTGGGTCGCCTCGGCACCGGTGCCGCCGCCCGCGGAGGCCTCCGGGATCAGGTGCACGACCACCTGCCCGCGCACCCCGCCGTTGCCCTCCGCCGACGGTGTCGCGGTCAGCGGCAGCGATCCGGTCTGACCCTCGGTGAGCTGTAGGCAGCTGCCCGCCGAGGTGTGCGTGCCGCCGATCGCCACCGAGGTGACCCCGGCCGGATGGGCCTGCAGCGCGGACGCCGGTTCCACCCACACGCAACCGGGACCGGTCACCGGCAACGACGCCGACGCCGTCCCGAGACCCTCGAGGGCGCCGAAGTCGACGCCGGCCGCACCGACGGTCGGCGTCCCCGGCGCCGGGACCACCGTCACCGGGATCTCCCGGACCACCGGGTCCAGCTCGATGCCGGTCTCGGTGGTGACGGCGAGCGTCATCCGCAGGGTGGCGGCGCCCAGCGGGGTGCCGGACGGGACGCCCTTCCACACGACGCCGGCGTCGGTGAGATCACCGGCGTCGCCGGTCCACACCTCGACCGGCGCCGCACCCGGGGCCGACGGCTGCAGCACCACCGTGCTCGCCAACGCCGGCGCGGGGTCGCCGACCTGGGGTTCGCCACCGTTCAGCGAGGTGAGCCGCAGCGGCAGCGTGTAGTCGGTGCCGATCTGCACCTCGGCCGGCGCGTCCGGGGCGCCGAGAGCCAGGTCCGCGGACAGCGACACCCTGGTCGACGCGACGGCGTCCGGGTTGTCGCCCTGCCGGTCGATGAAGGTGACCTGCCACTCGCCGGTCCAGTTCGCCGTCTCCGCCGGCCGCACCATGTCGATGGTCAGCTGCTTGTCCGAGATCCACTGGTAGGAGATCTGCACGTCGTCGACGGCGGCGGTGCCCGGGTCGCCGGTGGCACCGGCCGCGACCGGTTCGATCGTGGCGTTGCCGCCGCCCGGTCCGCGGATCTCCACCACCAGGCCGGGGACGCTGGGCACCCCGACGATGTGCACGGTGCGCAGCGAGGAGTCGAGACGGAACTTGTGGGTGCGCTCGCAGGCCTGCTGCTGGCACACCGGCAGCGTGCTGATCTCGCCCTGGGTGTCGCTGGACCCGAGACCCTCGATCAGCGGCAACAGGGTGGTGACGTCGGCGCGGTCGAACACCCCGGTGGCCGGCAGGTCACCGCAGTTGCCGTCGGGATCCTCGGCGATCCGGCGCATCAGCTCGAACTGGGTGTCGTCGGCGCCCAGACCCACCGCGGCGATCACCAGCCCGTCGGACCGCAACCGGTCGGCGAGTCCGCCGGCGCGGCAGAAGTCCTCGGTGCCGGAGTCGCGGATGGCGTCCGCCTCGGCCTGGGTGCCGGCCGGGGACACCCCGCCGGGCAGCCACGGTGTGTCCTTGGTGGTGGTGTCTCCCCACCGGTCCTCATCGTCCCGCGGGTCGATCAGGTAGGCACCGTCGGTGAACCAGAAGACCAGGTGGCAGCCGTCGGCCACCGGGGTCCCGGAGGCGGCGGCGTGCGCCTCCTCCGCCTCGGCGGCCCAGTTCATCGCGGTCCAGTAGTCGGTCTCCTTGCCGGGGAAGCTGGACCGGTAGCTCTCCAGGTCCTGCTGGGCCGCGGGCAGCGTCGCGTCGTCCAGCGGTGACCAGACCGCGTCGGCCGGGTCGACCTCGCGGCCGCCCTGGAAGACGGTCTCGCCGAAGCCGGCGATGGCGACCGACAACGCGGCGCCGTTGATCTCGCTCTCCGGATCGGCGATCCGGCCGGCCAGGGAGGCCAGCAGCGCCTTGGCCGCGTCGATGCGGGCGCCGGTGGGGTCGTTGCCCGACACCGAGCCGGACACGTCCAGCAGGATCAGCACGTCACCGGCCTTGTTGGCGACCAGGCACGAGTTCAGCGCGGCCAGCGGGTCACTGCCCTCCGCGGCCGGAGCGGCCGTGGCACCCACGCGACCCGGCGTCACCGCGCCGGCACCCGTGGGTAGCACCGCGAGCGCGATCAGGGCGGCCCCGAGCACGGCGAGCAGCCGCAGCACCCGGGTCATGCCCACACGTCCAGCCGGGCGACGAAGTCCGCGAGCAGGTAGGCGTGCACGCCGGCGACGACGATCGCCGCCGCGGCCACCGCGAGCCGCAGCCCGGCCACCGACCCCGGCCTGGCCAGGTACCAGGGACTCGCCCGCCGCCGCAGGTCGATCGAGGTGAAGACCACCAGCATGCCGAGACCGCCGACGACCGCCAGCGCCCAGCCGGCGACGTTCCAGCCCCACCCCGACAGCACGAGCAGCACCGCGCCGATCATCGGGCCGGCGATCGCGGCCCACAGCAGACCCAGCGGCGGACGGGTCGCGGTCCCGGGGTCACCGGATCCTGCGGGGGCCGGTGACCCGGCCGCCCAGCCGGGCGGCGCGGCCGGTGTCGCGCTCCCGGGCGCCCCGCCCCAGCCGCTGCCGCCGGAGGAGCCGAAGCCCGCGCTGGTCCCGCCCTGCCCCCAGCCGCCCGTGCCGGGGGAGGAGCGCGGTGCGCCCCAGGAACCGGGGCCGGCCGGCGCACCGGACGGTGTCCCCGAGGGGGACTGCGCGCCACCGGGCGGTGCACCCCATCCGCTGCGTGGGTCTGCACCGGAATCGCCGGGCGGTCCTGACCAGGACACGGATGCCTCTTTCCCCGGGTCGGGATGCCGTTGTCGCGGGTGGGCCGGGGTCGTCGGACGTCCGCCTCCGCGCGGCACCCTCTGACCTCGATCGCCTCGATCGCGGGCGCTGCTGAGTGCGCAGACTAACGGAGCGGCCGGTCCGCGCGGGGTGAACCGGACACACCCGCGAACAGGGGGTGACGGGAAGGAGCCGGTGGTGGTGTCCTCCCGGCGACACCACCACCGACGACCGAGGGCCGGACCGGTACCGAGCGGGACCGACCGGAGCAAGCACGGTCGGCCCGGGGGCGGCTCAGGCCACGGACAGCTCCGCGGACAACTTCCCGACGGCCTTGCTGATGATCCGGCTGACCTGCATCTGGCTGACCCCGATCATCTCGCCGACCGCGGCCTGACTCAGGTCGTCCCAGAAGTGGAGCGAGAGCACCCGCCGCTCCCGCAGGGTGAGCACGGTCCAGGCCGAGGCGAGGTCCCGCCGGATCTCCACCCGCTCCAGCCGACCGTCGCCGGCGCCGACGAGCGCATCCGGCAGCAGTTGCGACTCCAGCGACACCGGGTTGCAGGTGACCCCGGCCCGGTCGGACTCCCTGACCTGCTCGAGGGCGACGCCGGCCCGCGCGGCGACCTCGTGGTCGTCGGGCTCACGCCCGAGGGAGTGGGCGAGCTCTTCGCGGGCCCGACGGATCAGCGGCGCCGCCTCCTGGGTGGCTCGCGGCCGGCGGACCATAGTCAGGTGGTCGCGGAACCATCGCTTGACCGACCCCTCGATCGTCGGTACCGCGTACGCGAGGAAGCTCGGTGCACGGTCCGGCTGCCAGCGCTGCACCGCCTGGACCAGCCCGAGCCGGGCCTGCTGCTCGAGGTCGTCGACGGGTGCGCCGCGCCTGGAGTACCGGCGGGCGATCCGCCCCGCCACCGGCAAGTAGTACTGGATGACGTCGTCCTGCGCGGCGGCGAGAGCGCTCCCACCGGTGGCCGCGGCGGCGGCGAGTCGCTCCATCAGCTCGGTGCCGCGTTCGTCGTCCTGACCCGGCCCGGGCGCGACCTGCGAGTGCTCCAGCACCATCGTGTCCATGTCCAGCACTCCTTCCCGGGGGGGCCGCCTGCGGCCGGAACACATCCGGCCCGCCCGACGGTCGTCGTCCGTTCCCGAGTCTGCTGCGGTGCCGGACGGACTCCCAGCGATCGCGGGCGGGCGACGGCGATCGCTCCGGGATCGTGATCTTCGGTGTCGACGAGCAGCACTCGCGGACGGTCCCGTTATCATTCTGTGATCATTCGCCGATGGCCTGACGTGCTGGATCCCGGGTGGGGCCGACGGCTGTGGGAGCATGCGGTCCGGCAGCGCTTCAGCGGGCAGGCGGGCCGGGAGTGCAGTGAACTGCAGGAGGACGAACGCCCATGTCGGTGTTGCTGCCGGACGGCGACAACCAGCTGGAGGACATCTTCGGCAGCGAGGCCGTACGGACCGGTCTGGTCCCGGTGGTGCGACTGTCCGACCGCCAGGTCGTGGCCGTGGAGGTGGTCGTTGCCGGCCCGGCAGGATCCGCACTCGCGGATCCCGATCTGCTCGAGTCCGCCGCCCGCGACACCGGGATGACGGCCGAGCTCGACGCCGCACGCTGGTCCGGTGCTGCCGCGACCATCGCCGGGGCCGAGCTGCCGGCCGGGCTGCCGGTGCTGATCAAGGTCGACGCGGAGACCCTGCTGCAGGCACCCGACCCCGCGGATCTGGGCGTCGACCGCGGAGTGCTGGTACTGCCGCAGGATGCGTTGCTCGGCCATCCGGCGCGCATCGTCCGGCTGGTCGACCACGCCCGCGCCCAGGGATGGTCGATCGGTGTGGACCGGGTCGGGCAGGACGCCCGCGGCCTGGCACTGCTTCCGTTGCTGGAGCCCGACCTGCTGATCCTGCAGCCCGAGGCGATCGCCGGATCGGGCGACCTGGCCACCGCCCAGCTGGTCCACGCGGTCGCGGCCCACGCCGAGCGCACCGGTGCCGTGGTGATGGCGGCCGGTGTCGACGACGCCGGCCGGCACCGGGCGGCCCAGGCGATGGGGGCCACGGTGGGCCGCGGCCGGCACCACGTCCGGGCCCGGTGGGACGCCCGGCACCGCTTCCTGCAGCTGGGCGACGAGCCCCGGCGGCGGACCCGGGCGTCGTCGCCCTACGCACTCGCGGCGGCCGGCCGTGAGGAGCTGCTCGCCGACAAGCGCCTGCTGATCGAGATGAGCAAGTACCTGGAGATGGCGGCGCAGAGCGTGCAGCCGGTGCTGATGCTCGGCACCTTCCAGCACGTCCGGCACTTCACCCCGCACACCGCGCTGCGGTGGGAGTACGTCGCCGGGGTCGCCGCCCTGGCCGCGGCCTTCGGCGAGGGCATCGGCCCGCGGCCGGCGACCGGTGTGCGCGGGGTCGATCTGGACCCCGACGACCCGGTGCGCGGCGAGTGGACGGTGCTCGTCCTCGCCCCACACTTCGCCTCCGTGCTGTCGGCACGCGATCTCGGCGACGGCGGACCCGACCTCGAGCGACGTTTCCGCTACGTGCTCTCGCACGACCGCGACCTCGTGGTGTCGATCGCCCGGGCGTTGCTCACCCGGGTCCCGGACGCGCAGCCGGCGTAGGGTGCCCGCCCGTCCTGTTCTAGATCGCACTGTTCTTGATCGCACTGTTCTTGATCGCAATGGTCTTGATCGCACTGGTCCCTGATCGCTCTGTCCGTGATCGCACCGGGCCGCACAGCCGCCACCCGTAGGATCGATGGTGATGTCCACGAGCTGGTCGGGACGAACATCCCGGCGTCCCCAGGAAGCTGCCGCCCAAGCGGCCCTGGACGGTGCCGTCGCGGCCTTCCTCGACCTGGACAACCGCCAGTCGTACGTGGCGGACGCGATCGCCGCGGTCAATGAGCTCGCCGGGCCGGACACGGCGGCGGGAACGTCTGCGCTGCAACGGTCCTGGGCGAAGATCGCGGACGACTGCCTGCAGGCATCCGGACGCTACCTGGACGTCTCGAACCGGTTCCGGCTGACCGACGAGCTGGACCGTCCGACGAACGTCGACGCCGGTGCCGCGCAGCGCGCGTTCCTGCAGGTGCACCACGAGCTCGCCGACGCCGCGAACGCGGTGGATGCCTTCTACCGCAAGCACTCCGCCGAGCTCGAGTCGGCGCGGGCCCAGCGATCGGCCACCCCGCAGCTGGCCGCCGAGGCCAAGCAGGCGGCGCTGGCCGCCGAGCGCGAGCTCACCCGGGCCGAGGAGGAGGGCGTCGCCTATCCGAGCGTGCAGGACGCCGCGGGAGAGCTGATCTCGGCGCTGGGTTCGCTGTCGGCGGCCGAGGGCAGCGGGCGGCCGGGCATGCTGCGGCAGGCCGCGGCCGCTGTCCGGTCGGCGGCCTCGCAGGTGACCGATCGGGTCACCCGGGCACGAACCCTGGCGCCGGCGGTGAAGTCGTCGATGGCCAGCGTGCGCACCCGGATCGAGGCCGTCACCACCCGGCTCGACAACCTCGGCACCACCCGGTCCGCCCTGCTCCGCGAGTTCTCCGCGGCCAGCACCCGGGATCTGGCCGGCACCGACGAGCGCGCCCGGAAGGCGCTGGAGCAGGCCCGCGGTGAGTTCGCGGATGCCGGGCGACTGCTCGACGCGGGTGAGGTGGAGAAGGCCGGGGACGCGTTGAAGGACGTCCGGCGGCACCTGTCGGAGGCCGAGGACGGCCACAAGGCGCTCACCGAGCGGCTACGGGTGCTGCGGGAGACCCGCGACGATCCGCAGAAGGCCGCGAAGGCAGCCCGTTTCCGGCTGCGGGACGCCCAGCTGCTGGTGGTCGACCGCGGCAAGGTGCCCGAGTGGGGCAGCGTGCTGGACGCCCAGGTCGACCGGATCGACCGCGCCGTGGACGGCCTGACCGGCGCGCACCCCGATTACTGGGGGTACCTTCAGGCGCTCGCCGGGGTCGAGTCGTTCGTCAGGGGCGTGGTGGACAAGGTCAGGGCGGAGATCCGCTGAGGCCGGTCGCCCACGGTGCCTGTGCCTGCCCCTGCCGCTGCCGATACGGCTGACATCGTTGTCCCCGCCGCCACGGCAGAGCCTGCCGACACAGCAGCCGGCATGTTCTCCGGCAGCGCCACCGACGGCAGACCGACCGGCGAGGGCAGACCGACCGGCGACGGCAGCGCCGCGGGAACGCCGGTCAGCGGCACGATCGACGTGATCGTCACGTACTCCGCCCCGAGCACCGGCATCGGCAGGTCGGCCTCGAGTCCGAGCGCGACCCGGACCGCCGCCCAGACCAGGTTCACCCCGGCCAGCTCGGTCTGGAACAGACCACCGGCCGGTCGGGTGTTGATCTCCAGCAGCGCGGGACATTCCTGGTACCAACGGAACTGGACGTTGACCAGGCCGTGCAGACCGAACCGCGAGACCAGCTCGCGGGCCGCTCCGAACAGTGACGGGTCGCCGTCGAGCACCCGCCGCCGGCCGGACTTGCGCCGCGGCACCGCCGCCAGCATCTCGCCGTCGCGGGCCACGATGTCCAGGCTCGTCTCGGGGTTCGACAGGTACGGCATCAGCAGGAACTCGGGCACCGCGCCCTCGTGCCGGCGCAGGATCTCCCGGACCTGCCGGGCTCGCAGCACCGGTGCGGCCGGGCCGAGCAGGTCGTCCAGGGTCGGTTCGCTCCGGGTCAGGAACCGGACCCCCTCGGCGCCGACGCCGCGGGCAGGCTTCAGCACCAGCGGGTGCCCGGTGGCCCAGAGCGGGCCGAGCGCATCGACCGCCTCGTCGAAGTCGTCGGCCGAGCGGACCGATCGCCACGGCGGGACCAAGGGGTCGCCGTCCAACGCGCGGTAGGTGGCGGCCTTGTCGTCCAGCAGGTCGATGGCCGCCGACGGCGGTGTGATGACGGCCACCCCGGCCTCGTCGAACTCGGCCAGCCGGCGGGCGATCGCCGCCATGCCGCCGACCGGCAGCAGGACGTCGATGCGGTGCCGCCGGCAGGTGGCCAGCATCCGGTCGACGAAGTCCTCGGCGTCGGCGTCCGGCTCCGCGAGCACGTGGTCGGCGCCGGCGAGCACCGGCGACGACGGGTCGACGTGTGACGCGTAGATCTCCACCGGGGTCCCGTCCGGATTCTCCCGGAGCTGTCGCATCAGGTGCAGGCTCGTGGCGAAGTTGCGATTGAGCCAGATGCGGATCGGTGACACCGACACTCCTGAGGGACGTGCACGACGGACGGGACGGGAAACAGCGGGGCGCAACACTGAGACAGCGGAGAACAACGGTGGGACGGTGGGGCGGAGCAGGACGGCACAGGACAGCAACGGGACGGAGCAGGACAACAGGGGGCCGCCGGTGCAGCGTTGCGCCGGGCGGGGAAGCCGGTGAGGGCGCCGGTTCACGGGCCGCAGGTCCTGTCCCGACACGGGTCATGCTAACGGCCGAATGTGTCGGCCCATTCACACGCTCGTTTCGTCCTGTTCATCCAGTGGTCGGCGGCGGATCCGGGCGACGGGTCCCGCTGGTCCCTGCCATGGTGCACACTGTGGTCGACGGCGCCGGCGGGCCGGCTGCCGTCCGTCGTGCCAGGGTCGTCACGCCGGTCGCACCGGAAGGGTCGCTGTCGACCCCGACCTGTGACACGTGCGGCGGATCCGTCGACGGCGACGTCGGACGATCCTGTCGCACAACGGTTCTCGACCCACTTCCGGCCCTGTGCACCGGGGCCCGGGGAAGGGAACCGGAGGCACCATCAGCAGGACCACCACGACATGCAGGCGGCGGTAGCCGGGCGTACCCGGCGAACCCACGTGCGAACCGGACGACGAGGAGACCCGTGCGCCACTTCGACCACCTCAGCGACGCCGTGCGTTCGGACCTGTTCCTGCACCAACCGCAGGACTTCCACTCCGAGAGCCCCCGGTCCGTGCTGGCCCATGCGCTCGGGGCGACGCTGTACATGCCCGGTAGCCGCAGCGATCTGGCCACCACGTTGCGCAAGCGGGCCGCCGAGGGTGTCCGGTCCATGGTCCTGGACCTGGAGGACGCGGTCGCCGACCGCGATGTCGCCGACGCGATGCTGAAGGTCCAGGAGACCCTGGACAAGCTGTCGTCCGATCCGCTGCCGGCGCAGTTGTTCGTCCGGGTGCGCACCCCCGACCAGATCCGCACGATCGTCGACGGTCTGCCCGAGAAGTCCTGCCACCTCCAGGGTTTTGTGCTGCCGAAGTTCTCGGCCGCGACCGGCGCGCGGTTCCTCGCCGAGATCGCGAACGCCTCCGAGCAGTCCGGGCTGCGACTGCTGGCGATGCCGGTGCTGGAGACCCAGGACGTGCTCTACCGGGAGACCAGGGACGAGGCACTGACCGCGATCCGCGGCCTGCTCCACCAGTACCGCGAGTTCGTGCTGGCCGTCCGGCTGGGCGCCACCGACCTGTGCGGCCTGTACGGGATCCGGCGGGACCGCGACCTGACCATCTACGACGTCGGGGTGGTTGCCGACCTGATCGCCGAGGTCGTCAATCATCTCGGCCGGGCGGACGGCACCGGCTACGCGATCACCGGGCCGGTCTGGGAGTACTTCGCCGGCCACGAACGCATGCTGCGGCCGCAGCTCCGGCAGACGCCGTTCGCGGAGCGGCAGGCGAGCTCCTTCCGGCACCACCTGGTGCAGAGCGATGTCGACGGCCTGCTCCGAGAGGTGTTGCTGGACAGGGCGAACGGGCTGATCGGCAAGACGGTGATCCATCCGTCCCACGTGGCGATCGTGCACGCCCTGTCGGTGGTCCCGCAGGAGGAGTACCAGGACGCGCTCGACATCCTCGCCTCGGACGCCGACGGCGTCCGCGCCTCCGGTGCCAGGAACAAGATGAACGAGATGCGACCGCACCGTCGCTGGGCCGGCCGGATCGTCGACCGCGCCGCCGCTTTCGGTGTGCTGCACCCGGATTCCAGCCACGTCGACGTGCTGTCCGCCCTGCTGCAGGGCGACGACGCGTGACGGCCGTGCTGCCCGGTTGGGTCACCGAGAGCTTCGGTGTCTCGATCGCTCCGGGGTCGTCCCCGGTCGGCCTCGAGGTGACCGATCTCGTCCGACTGGCGTTGCGCCGCAACCCACGTCGTGCCCACCTGCTCGTCTCGACCGTGCTGGGCAAGCACCTGCCGGTCGACGTGCGAACTGTCGCGGGTGCCGGGCGCCTGCTGGGCGCGCTGGTCCGGCTGCGCCTGGTCGGCGGCGAGGTGCCCGGATCCTGGGTGGACGCCGCCCGGCGGACCGTCGTCGGCGGCGACCGCGCGGCTCTGCTGGACGCTCTCCCGGCGCCGGTGCCCACCGACTGCGTGGTGCTCGGATATGCCGAGACCGCCACCGCCCTGGGACATCTCGTCGCCGAGCAGCTCGGAGCCCGGTGGACGCTGCACTCCACGCGCCGGCCCGACCCGGGCGTGCCGGTCACCGGTACCTTCGAGGAAGGTCACTCGCACGCGACAACCCATCTGCTGCAACCGGTCCCGGCCGACCAGCTGACGGAGTCCACGACACTCGTGCTGGTCGACGACGAGCTGTCGACCGGCCGCACCGCCATCGGGACCATCCGCGAACTGCACGCCACGCGCCCGCACCGCCGGTACGTGCTGGCCTGCCTGGTCGACCTGCGGTCGGCGGAGGACCACTCGGTCATCGACGATCTCGCTGCCGAGCTCGGCGTGGTGATCGAGGTGGTCGCGCTCGCGTCCGGCACGGTGCGGTTGCCGGACGGACTGCTGACCGAGGTGTCCGACTGGCAGGACGCGCATCCCGTCACCCCCGCGCTCGACTTCGGACCCCTGCTGCCGGATCCCGCCGACGTGACGTCGGACGGGTCCCTCGGGCCCGGCGCTGCGACTCCTGCTGTCGGCAGCGGGATCCTCACGGAGGTCGTGGATCTCGCGTGGCCGGCCGGACTCCCCGAGTCCGGTCGGCACGGTCTGGCGCTCCCGGACCACCCGGGTGTCACCGCTGCCGCGGAACGGGCGGCGGCGGTCGTCCGCAGCCTGCTGCCGGCCGGTACCCGCACGGTGACGGTGGTCGGCACCGAGGAGTTCATGTACGTGCCGGTGCTGATCGGTCTGGGTCTGGCGGCGGCCGGGGATCTGCAGGTCGGGTTCCAGTCGACCACCCGTTCCCCGGTCTGGCCCGCGGACGGCCCCGGATATCCGGTCCGACGGCGGTTCGTCATCCCTGCCACCGACGCCGGAGTGGACGCACACCGGTATCTGTACAACGCATTCGCGCCCGATGGCACCGATACCGCCGACGAGGCCGACGTTGTCGTGCTGGTGGGCGATCACGGCACCGACCCGGCGCAGCTGGCCGCAGCCGCCGGGGTGATCGCCTCGGCCGGAACGGTCGTCCTGCCGGTCCGGGTGGCGGCGGTACCTGTTCTTCCGGAGCCGCTGCGCGGACCGGCTTTCGGCTCGTACCCGACTGACGACGTCGCCTGGCTGCTGACCGACCTGTCGCATCTCGACCTGGAAGCCGATGTGGCGCAACGGGAACGCCTCATCCAGGCCGGTCAGGCGCACTACGCCGAGTCCCTGCCGGTCGAGTACCAGCCGGACGCGACCTACCAGCAGCTGTTCGCCGAGGTGCTCGCCGGGTCGGCGCAGCGGCTGGCCACTGCGGTCGGCGTGGTGACCGAGCTGGTGCTGGCCGAACGCGGACACGACGTCGTCCTGGTGTCATTGGCGCGGGCCGGCACGCCGATCGGCGTGCTCATGCGCCGGTGGGCGCAGCAGATGCACGGTCTCGACCTCCCCCACTACGCGGTGTCCATCGTGCGTGGCCGCGGGATCGACCGGGTCGCGCTCGGTTATCTGGCCCGCCATCACACCCCGTCGTCGGTGGTGTTCGTCGACGGCTGGACCGGGAAGGGCGCGATCGCCAAGGAGCTGTCGGCGGCACTGGCCGAGGTCCGGGAGACCGACGGGTGGGACTTCGTCGACGATCTCGCCGTGTTGGCCGATCCGGGGGAGTGCGTCCGTACCTTCGGCACGCGCGACGACTTCCTCATCGCTTCGGCCTGTCTGAACTCGACGGTCTCCGGTCTGGTGTCGCGGACGGTGCTCAACCCCGACTTCCTCCGGCCCGACCAGTTCCACGGCGCGAAGTTCTACGCCGACCTGGCCGACGGTGACGTCTCGCAGGTCCTCGTCGACGCCGTGGCCGCGGAGTTCGACGCCGTTCGCGGCGCGGTCTCCGATCAGCTGACCGCGGTGCTGACCGGGGACCGGTCGGTGACCTTCGCCGGCTGGGCCGCGATCGAGCGGATCCGCGAGGAGTACGGCATCAGCTCGGTGAACTTCGTGAAGCCGGGTGTGGGGGAGACCACGCGGGTGCTGCTCCGCAGGGTTCCGTGGCGCATTCTGGTGCGGGAGGCAGATCACCCGGACCATGCGCACCTGCGCCTGCTCGCCGCCGATCGTGGTGTGCCGGTCGAGGTCCGGCCCGATCTGCCGTACTCGTGTGTGGGACTGATCCGGCCGCTGTCCGCGGCCGACCGTGGGGAAGGATGACCGTGCAGGGACTGCAGGGATCGACCGTACTGGCCAGCGATCTCGATCGAACGCTGATCTACTCGCCGTCGGCCCTGCAGCTGCCCGGTACCGACGAGCAGGCACCGACCCTGGTGTCGGTCGAGGTCATCGAGGGACGGCCGCACTCGTTCATGACACTTACCACCGCTCTGCGGCTGGCGGCGCTCAGCCGGCAGAGCGTGTTCGTGCCCACCACCACCCGGACCATCGCGCAGTTCCGGCGGATCGGGTTCGTCGGCATCACCCACGGGTGGGCCATCACCAGCAACGGCGGCAACATCCTGCGGCAGGGAGTCCCGGACCGGGACTGGAACGCTGCCGCCCACGCCGGGATCGCCGGCACCGGAGCGTCTCTCGCCGAGGTCAAGGACGAACTGAAGCACCGGTCGGACCCGGCATGGATGTTGAAGCGACGGACCGGTGATGATCTGTTCTGTTATGCCGTGGTCGACATCGCACAGCTGCCAACTGGTTTCATCGATGACTGGCGGGCCTGGTGCGACGAGCGGGGATGGCGGGTGTCCGTCCAGGGACGGAAGATCTACGCCATCCCCGGGTCGTTGTCGAAGGAGAACGCACTGGCCGAGGTGAAGCAGCGAGCCGGCGCCTCGACGGTGCTCGCCTCCGGGGACGGGGCGCTCGACGCCGGCTTCCTCGCAGCCGCGACCGCCGGACTCCGCCCGCCGCACGGTGAGCTCGCGGCCGTCGGCTGGACCCACCCGACCGTCGCGGTCACCGAGCATGCCGGCGTGCTGGCGGCGGACGACATCACCGCCTGGTTCGCCGACCGGGTCGGTCTCGACCTCGGTGATCTCGATCCGGATGCGTTGGCCGCCGCAGTCGCGGTGTCCTGAACGTAGCTGACCCTCGCTGCTCGACCCGGCGACTGCCCGGCCGACGACATCACCGCCTGGTTCGCCGACCGGTCGGACTCGACCTCGGCGATCTCGATCCGGATGCGTCGGCGGCGGTGTCCTGAACGCAGCCGACCCTCACCGCTCAAGTCGTCTGCGGCCTTGTCGACTGTCGAGCCGGCAGCAGAGCTCGGCGACACATTCCATCGTCGCTCGGTACCCCGCCTGCTGCGTCGACGGCCAGAGCCGGCACCGTGTCGCACTGGGCGAGAACGACGACGAATCGCGCTCGGTCACCTCGCTTCGACGCCCGGCTTCGCGGGTCGCCGGTTGGGGCCGAGAGACCGGATCGCAACTCGGCGCCGGACGCTCGAAGAACCGGCGTCCGGGGACGCCTCCGGCGGTATCGGTCCAGGTTTGTCGTCGTTGGCAGACCGCGACGCTCTCGCGATGCGGCGGGATGGAGTCGTTCCACGCCTCCACACACTGCTGATGGCGGCAGCGAACCCGCGGCGCGCCGCGGTGCGGTGCTACTGAACCACAATGCTCGAAATATGTTCCTGTACAACGGTTCTCGATCAACAGTCCTGACGTCTCTCCGGATACGTCACCGTGACGAATCGAGGTAGGGCAGGTGGATGCGTCGAATTCGTTTCCGGTTGCCCTTCCAGACGTTCCCGGCCGGCCGGATCGTGGACATCGCCGACTTCAGCCATCTCAACTACCCCCGGCTCGCGCGGAGCGGTAGAACCTGGCCACGGCCGAGCCGCAGCGGGGCGACGTTTGATCGCCGGGCACCCATCAGTGAGCCGACCGCCTGGGTGTGCTGCCGTCGATTGTGATCAGCGAGTGCGACTCCGGCTACCCACCGGCGCCCATACAGTACGACGGACCCGGAAAACGGGGACCGGCCGCCGAACCCGACACCCGATCCAGGAGTGGTCCTCGCAGTGGCCGGTGCCGGCGAGAGCGTTGAACCTGGGAGTCGGCGACACCATCGCGGTGACCGTCGATGCGACAACCTCGCGCGCGACTCCCGAGGCCAGCGGCGCGCCCGAGCACGCCGCAAACGTCGGAACATCGGTCTGAGTCCTGCACCTCTCCTCCCGCCGGGGCCAAGCGATCCGGCCGCCACGCCGGGTCGAACCGCGAGCGGCGGTCGCCGCGAAACCGACTGCGGCGCAGCTGTTGTCACCTGCGCCGACGACAACACACTGGGGGCCAGCGCCGCCGGGTCGACGGATCAGGAAGCGCTGCCGGTCGGGGGAGCGGAGTTCCGGAGTCCGGGCGGCAGGGCCTCGGGCGACATGATCTGGATGATGCGGTGCAGATCGTCCACCGTCGCGAACTCGACGACCACGCGGCCCTTCTGCCGGCCGAGCTCGACCCGGACCCGAGTATCGAAGGCGTCGGACAGCTTCTCGGCCAGGGACGAAAGTCCAGGCATGATCAGCTTTTTCGGCGCGGCACGCTTCTTCGTCCGGGACTTCCCCGCCATCAGGACAACTGCTTCTTCGGTGCCGCGGACAGAAAGGCCCTCCGCCACGATCCGGGCAGCGAGGTCCTCCTGCTCGGCCGGCTCCTCGAGTCCGAGCAGCGCCCGCGCGTGACCCGCGGACAGCACGCCGGCAGCCACCCGTCGCTGCACCGCCACGGGCAGCTTCAGCAGTCGGATGGTGTTCGAGATGACCGGCCGGCTGCGACCGATGCGAGAGGCAAGCTCCTCCTGCGTCACCTCGAACTCCTCGAGCAGCTGCTGGTAGGCAGCCGCCTCCTCGAGCGGGTTGAGGTTCGTCCGATGGATGTTCTCCAACAGGGCATCGCGGAGCATGTCCGCGTCCTCGGTACGGCGGACGATCGCCGGGATCGTGGTGAGCCCGGCCTGCTGGGCAGCTCGCCACCGGCGCTCACCCATGACCAGTTCGTAACCGTCGTCGACCGGTCGCACGACGATCGGTTGCAGCAGACCGAACTCACGGAGTGAGTGTTCCAGTTCGGCGAGAGCGTCCTCGTCGAACACGGTCCTGGGGTTCCGGGCGTTCGGCCGGATCTGGTCGATCGGCAGCTCGAAGTAACCCGGCCCGCCGGACGAGGTGACCGCTGCGGACGCCATTGCTCCGGAGTCATTGCTGTCCGTCGGCGACTCCTCGACCGGGGGAGTGGCGGTCGCTGTCGCGCCATCGGCCTCGGAAGCCGGTGCCGCGTCGTTCGCCTTCTCAGCTGCGGTCGCGGCCGTCGCCGATGTGGATTCCGCCGCGTCCGACGCCGTCGTCGACGCTGCATCGTCCTTCTTCGGCGGACCCTGCATGAACACCGCATTGACCGTGTTCGTCGCCGGACCCGTGGGGATCAGCGCTGCCAGCCCTCGACCCAGTCCGCCTTTGGACTTACTCATGCCGATTCCTCCGCACCGTTGGTGGCCGCTGTCGTAGTGATGTGGTCGGCGCTCGTGCCGCCGCTACCCGTGTCTCCCGGCCCGGTGCCGGCACCCCGGTCGGCGATCTCCCGGGCGGCGTCGAGGTAGCTCATCGCACCGCGGGATCCCGGGTCGTAGGTGAGGACCGACTGGCCGAACCCGGGTGCCTCCGACACCTTCACCGAACGCGGGATGACGGTCTCCAGCACCTTGGTCCCGAAGTGTTCGCGAACCTCGTGGGCGACCTGGTCGGCGAGCTTGGTGCGCCCGTCGTACATCGTCAGCAGGATCGTGGAGACGTCGAGGGACGGATTCAGATGCTGCTTGACGAGGTCGATGTTCCTGAGCAACTGACCGAGCCCTTCCAGTGCGTAGTACTCGCACTGGATCGGGATCAACACCTCTTCGGTTGCCACCAACGCGTTGACGGTGAGCAGACCGAGTGACGGCGGGCAGTCGACGAAGATGTAGTCGTAGGAGTCCGCGACCTCGAGGAGCGCCTTCTTCAACCGGGTCTCCCGAGCCACCATGGAAACGAGCTCGATCTCGGCGCCGGCCAGGTCGATGGTGGCGGGAATGCAGCCGAGCCGGGGCGCATAGGGACAGGTCTGCACCGCCTCGGCGGCTGTGAGCTCACCGAGCAGGACTTCGTAGATCGATGGAGTGCCCATCGACCGATCGACCGCCAGTGCGGTCGACGCATTCCCCTGCGGATCCAGATCGACCACCAGGACGGACAACCCTGCGAGTGCCAGTGCCGCCGCGACGTTCACGGTGGAGGTCGTTTTCCCGACCCCACCCTTCTGGTTCGCCACACTGAAGACCCGGCGATGGCGCGGGCGCGGCATGGTGAGACCGCCGCTCTTCACCTCGATCGCCTGCCGCGCAGCACGCGCAATGGGGGAGTCGTGGAGTTCTGCGGGACCGTTCAGGCTCGAAGTTTCACGTGAAACATCGGCATCCGAAGTCACCCGGGCTCCCATCTCGAACACCGCCCGAGAAGCGGAAGGTGTACGTCGCAGACTACGGCACCACATGCTCGCGACCAGATCTGCGCACGCAGTCCTGTGGACAGCCGTGGGTATCCCTCATGGTCGGGTTGAGGTCCTGTCGGCGGGCTCCCGCGGGCACCCCACCGGGCCCGGCAGCGAGCCGGGCAGTGCGTTCGTCTGCATCCACAGCGCGCCCCGCAGTCCGCAGGGCCAATGGGATTCTCGGCACCGGGTCGGGCTGACCAGAGAACTTGGCCGGCTCCTGTGATGTTGCGGAAGGTGTGGGCCGCCGTGCTCGTTCCGACGGCAGTGGGGGGTCAGAGACCGCGAGCGTGACCCAGCTTGGTCAGCGAGCCAAGGCACACCGGCCGTTCACAGGTCACCCGCGATGCCAGCTCGCCGATGAAGGTGGCACCCAAGGTTTCCGGCTGGAGAGGTCGAGCATGTTGGCCACCTTCGGGCCACCGGAGCGGCAGGCCGACGGAGCCCTTCGAGACCTCGATCCCCGCTCTCCCGCGGCAACCGAGGTGTTTCACGTGAAACATGACGACCATCGCGACCCATCTGGCTGTGCCGCTCACCACCGAGATCCGCAGCCGCAGCATGTTGATGCACCACAGCATCCAGAGCGGGGCTGCGTCTGTCCGCCACAAGGTAGATGCGCGGGGCAATGTCGGCCCATGAGCGTCACCGCCGTGTGTCCGAGGCCAACCGCCACCGGGGTCACACCCGGACATGCCGTGCTCGGCGCCGGACTGTTTCACGTGAAACACGCAACCGACATCACCTCTGTGACGGTGCCGCGACACGCCGCTCGCCAAGCCGTAGCGGATTCGAACACCTCCGGCGACCACACCAACTCCGCACCCATCGACGTGCCGAGGTCCGCCACGGCAACGCACGTGGTTCCGGCACACTGAACAAGGCCACGGCCAGGAGCGCCGGGACCGGCTGAACAGCGCCGCATCGAACGGGCCCGTTCTCCGCGTCGGCGGCCGTGACGTTTCACGTGAAACGCTTGAGGCAGAAGCGTCCTCTCAGAGCGCTGCGTCCGGTCCGGAGCTCCGACCGCTGCCGGCAACGACCGACCGAGAATCACCACAGCCGCTGAAGCTCCGGAGCCGTCGAATGCTCCGGCCGTCCGGTCGGCCGAATCCTCGCGCCGGCACCGAGGATGATTCCGTGGCACAGGGTCAGGGCCGGCGTCCACGGCCGACGACGCCGGGACACGCAGGCACTGCACCCGCCGCTCGAAGAGTCCGCGACAGCTCGTCTGCGGGCCCGGCCGTCTTCACGGACTGATGTATCGGGCGAAGCCAGTTCGGTGACGCGGCGACCACAACGCCGCGGATCGCTCGCGAGGCGCCCTCCGGCTACCCGGCAACCGCAGGGCCGCGGATCACTCGCGCAGCGTCGCGCACGACAACCGGGCAGTCTGTCCATCTGCCCAACTTGTTTCACGTGGAACACCGGGCAGACGTCGACGCAATCGGACCCCCTCCCGGCCGGTTGCAGAGCTGACTGTGTCTCCCAGTTCCGAACTCAACCTCCGGCCACAGCCACTGGCATCAGCCTCGCCGACAGCAGACCTGACCCACGGCATCGTCGAGCGAGACAGCCGAACCACCCTCCGGGCCGTTGCACACACCCGATGACAGACTTCGCCGAACCGGGGCCGCGATCGCCGTTGCGGCGGAGCTCCACCTGCCCCACGTACGAGCAACAGCAATACCGGGACGGGCCGGCTCCGCTATAGGTCGAGCCGCATACCTGCGCACCACTGACCGGAATGCTGACCGCGAGACGAGCGGGAGGCGTTGGGTCACCGCCGGCTCGAGGTGGACGCGACACAGCGATTGCACTGTTCGCCTCAGTCGGCAGCAGCGTCTGATCCCGGTCAGCGATGCCACCACCAAGGAGCCGGCACCGCACGCCGGACATCATCGTGCGAGAAGCCCAGGTGACGTTCACGCAGCCAGTACTCAACCGGATCGGTCGAGGCGATCTCCGTCGGGCGAGACGGCGGAGAGGTACCCACAGGTGAATCCCGACCCAGCAACTAGCAGCGCGACGGATGCCGAACATGACTCCGGTCCCGGACATGGGGTCACGGTGCACGCCGTGGTTGAGGCACGTAGGCACCCCGACTCACGCCAGCGAGTCCCTCTGGGCGACCGGCAGGAGCGCTCAGTCCCCGCGGCTCACACCGGCTGTGACTGCCATTGCCGATCGACGGGCACTCGGACGACGCCGCTGTCCATGACATCGTGTGGGGGAGGGGAGTGCAGGACCATCCCGGTCCGTGCGCGCTGGGGGTTGGTCCGCTCCAGGCCTATTGACAGCGGCGGCGGCTGTGGCGGTTCGGATGCGCTCACAGTTCCTGTCAGGTCGCCTGTGGTCGGCCTCGCCAGGATCGGCGAGGCCCGCGAGCTACCAGGGGTACCCGACGTTGCGGGTCGACATCCCAGACGTAACCCGTAACCCCGCCATCTCGCGCCCCGTCTCCGCAGCCCGATCGCGGCGGCCCTGTTTCACGTGAAACGGGCCTGCGATCGTCGCCGACGGAATCGCGTCAGCAGCGTCGTCTCATCGACGGTATGCATCGTGCCTATGGCTCAGACCGGATGACTGCATCCATCACGAACGGGTTCGCCGGAGCACCCGCCGATGATCGTCAGCTGAGCCAGCGGACTGTCACAACACCGCCCCTCGGCAGCCGGCCCCAGCCATGTCACCCGCGGCCGCCGGCGGCGACGAAACGCTGGTTCCACCGAGACGACTGGGGTCTCACGACCCGGCGTCGGCGTCCGATCCACACGCAGCAGCTTGATGGACGAGCCCCCGAATGGCGTTGGCCGAAACGCCGCGCAGCCTGCCGCTCGTGGCCACCGGCGCCGACCACATCCCAAGACCACCAACGACCTGGAGTCCCACGACCCGGCAGTGACGTCCGATCCACCAACACGGCCTGTTCGCCAAGCCCCCGGAGGCACCGGCGACATCGTTGCGTCACTGCTCGATCACGGTCACCAATGGAGAGGTTCGGTGCCTGGGTGACATCGCGGCCCTCGGCTCCGGCCGGCATGGTGGCCTCCGCCGGCGATTCGATGCGGACTCCCATCTGTGTCCGCGCCCAGAAGTCGAGCACTGGTCGCCACCCAGAGCCCGGTGAGAAGCACAGCGGGAAGCTCTTGGTGATGACCGGTCGTCAGCGCCGGCGGGCAACGAGGTTGCTCACCAGGGTCCGGCCGACAGTCAGGGAGAGGTTGAGAGGCAGGACCGGCCATCGCCGGTGACCTCCCCTGGCCACCGGCGTCCGACGCCCATACGCTGACTGCATCGTCCGACGACGGGCAGACCTGATGATGAAACAGCAGACCGGAAAGGTCGCGCGGCTCAGTAGCGGCCCCACCTCTGGCCGGCGCTCCGATCCGACTGCGTTCGCGGTCCAATAGGCCTGGCGCACGCTCCCGCGCGGTAGCCGCGGCGGCGTTCCATGTGGAACAGGCACGTCGGCGGTGCTCCCGGCCCGAAGGGCGGCGTCAGCCACCCGCACCTCGACGAGCATGGCGGCGCGCCTTGTCGTGTCCGAGCCGCAGGAGGTCGACAACTTCGCCGCCGGTCGAGTCGGGACTGATCACGCAGACCCACCCGAGCGAGCCGTACACCGGATGGGCGAAGAACGTGTCGGTCGCGGACACGTCCCAGGTGTCGGGCAGCTGCCGCCGCGGCAATCCCACCAGCCGTTCGAAGCTCTCATCGTCGACCCGGATGTTCACCCGCCAGCGCGTCGGATAGTCCAGACCCGAGCGGTCGTCGTCCGGATAGTCCTTCACGATGATCGTCCCGTACGGTTGCTCCCGCGGCATCACGCCGTCCGGCGCGTAGTACATGAAGGCGTCGCCCCAGGCGATCTCCGGAAACTCTCCGCCTCTCGCGGGGACCACCACCAGAGAACCCTCGAAGGTTCTGACTTCGGCGATCAGTTCGTCCATGTCCATGCTTCAAGCATGACCTTGAAGTGCTTGTGTGGGGTTGTGGATCCGTACGCACAGGGCGCTGCAGACCGACCGCTGCGCACGATCGACCTCTCCAACGAGTCGGGGTACTCCGTGCAACAGGTCCGCGACCTCGAGAGGCTCGGGGTGATCCCACCCGCGATTCGAGAGCGAAACGGATACCGGACATTCACGCGTGTTCACCTCGAGACGCTGAAGCTGTACCGCCGACTCGCCGAGGCCGCCGGCCCGGTCGCGGCCCGGCGGGTGCTGGGAATGGCCCGTCACGAATCACGCGGTGCCGTCTTCGATGCGGTCGCCCGCCTGCACGTGGTGAATGTCCGGGCACGGGACGAGACCATCGGCGGCCTGTCGGCCATTCGCCGCATGTCCGCAGAATCCGAGGAGCGAGCGGGCTCCCGCAGCGGCAGCGAACCGGGTGGGGGAGGGGAGGTCGCAGAGGAGCAGATGACCATCACGGAGTTCGCGGATGCACTGGGCGTGCGTACCTCGACGCTACGGTTCTGGGAGCGGGAGGGCCTGATCCATCCGGAACGGATCGGCAGTCAACGTGCGCGCCTCTATCCGCCGGGGGCTGTTGGGGAAGGACGGCTGGTCGCCGCGCTCCGCGCTGCCGGGCAGGGCATCCCCGCGGTCCGGGCCACCATGACCGATCTCGGCCGGGGCGCGGACATCACGACAGTGGCCGCGCTCCTCGAGCGCCGGCTCGACTTGATCGCCACCAGAACTGCACAGCTGCTCCGACTCGGCGCAGACCTCGTTGAGCTGTTCGAAGAGATCCAGTCCTCCGGGTCTCCCGGCGGTGCCGAACCCCCGAAGCCATCGGACGACGAGCAGAACTCCGGAGCCGCGTCCGCTGATGTTTCACGTGAAACGGAGCCGAGCACGGAAGACCGCTCCACGGCACACGCCGAATGATCGCCGGCGCCACGCCCAACTACCCAACGCCAGAGCGAGAGATCTGCCGACCTCAGGAGCCTCGGCGTACAGCCGCCCACCGGACACCCTCCGGCGCCGCAAGAGTTGTCCACACGACTGATCCACAACGGTGGACGGAATGACAGGCATGTCATTCGCACCCAGGATGCCAACCGGTCAACGGATGTCGCTCGATCCGCATCAAGGGCCTCGACCGCCCGTCATGGCTGGTGACAAAGTTGTCCACAGCCGCTGTCCACACTGGGGATCGAATCACATCCGTGTAGTTCAGGAAGACCGACCCGCAGTGCGTTCCACTGTGTCCACATGCGTTGTCCACACGGTGGACAGAACTACATCCCTGTCATTCGGCCGAGACCTCTTACCGACAGACCGGCGACGCCGTCGATGCCAACAGCTGCCGGAGCAGGCCGCATCCCACCGATGGGTACGCCCGTACGTCGAGCACGATGCCGGGGCGGCCAGGGCCACGGGACCGCCCGTCCCGATCACGTCGTGGCCGGCGATTCGCGCAGCACGGCGCCAGGTCCGGTCGGCGCTCATTCCCTGCGCGGCCACGCCGCTCGACCCGCACAGTCGACGATGGTCGGGAACGAGACGGGAGCGACAGTCGGGACCGAGACGGCGGCGCCCCACCGACCGAGAGGAGGGTCGACGGTGGGATTGAGTAAGCGGCGACCATGATCGAGACCGTCCTCGACTGTGCCGGGCGCGTGATCCCGCCCGATGACCGCACGTTGGTCCGTCGGACGGTCGCGGAGGGTGGTCGCGGGAGCGACGCACCGGCCGGTCACCCGCCGCAATCACATCTGCCGCCGTGGGAACCGGGCGCGTGATCCCGCCCGATGACCGCATGTTGGTCGGACAGACGGTCGCGGAGGGTGGTCGCGGGAGTAACGCACCGGCCGGCCACCCGCCGCAATCACATCAGCCGCCATGGGAACCGGGCGGGCGGACCGTGGTTGCGGACGCACCGGTCGACACACACACCCGAGTGGATGTGGACGCATCGGCAGATGCGGCGGCCCGCCGGCCGAGAGCCGAACAGCCTGAGCCAGGTCACCGGAGATGGCAGACGGTTGCAGCGACCCGCGCGACGGCGTCCCGAAGAACCGGCGCTCAGCCGCGCGCGGACCGACCGGAGCGGCGAGAGGATCGCGAGGACCGCCCCGCAGCAGCGGGTCGAGCGCCCATCACCCCGCGAACCACCTGGGTGGGTGGATCCACCACGCCCGCACCGACAGGGATCACCGACAGTTCGGCGAGCCCGAGCCGGAGGAGCGCGGCGCGATCACGCTCGATCTCCTCCGACGCGCTGGAACCCTTGAGTGCCAATAACTCGCCGCCGGTCCGGAGGAACGGGACGGACCAGCCGGCCAGCTTGGCCAGCGGTGCCACCGCGCGGGAGGTCGCTGCGTCGGCACCCCCGTGGGTGGCAGCCACCTGCTCCGCCCGTCCCCGGACGACCTCACAGTTCTCGAGTCCAAGGGCCGCGATCGCCGCCACCAGGAACGCGCAGCGTCGCTCCAGTGGTTCGACCAGCACCAGCCGGCAGTCGGGTCGGGCGATGGCCATCGGAATGCCGGGGAGACCGGCGCCGCTGCCGATGTCGACGATGGTGCCGTCGGCCGGGAGCAGGGGAGCGGCGACCGCGGAGTTCAGCACGTGCCGGCTCCACAGCCGGGCCCGCTCCCGCGGGCCGATCAGCCCGTGCAGGATGCCGTCGGTCGCCAGCAGCTCGACATACCGGCGTGCCCGGTCGACGCCGTCGCCGAACACGTCGGCGGTCATCTCCGGTTCCGGCTCCACCGGCACGGCCATCGCCGCGGCGGGCTCCACCGGACCGTGATCCGGGACGGCCGGCACGGCATCTCGGCGCCCGCTCGCACCGAGGTCATCCGAGCCGGCGGCGGGACCGCCTGTCACCGGAGCTCCATCGTCACCGTGACGGATCTACCGACGACCGTCGTGCCCACGCGAAACGACCGGCGGCGGCCGTTCGGGCCGCCGCCGGTCGTCCGGAACGCAACCGGGATCAACGTCAGGAAGCGGGGGAGACCACCACGCGACGCCGCGGCTCCTCGCCCTCGCTCGACGACTCGACGCCCTCGACGGTGGCGACCGCGTCGTGCACGATCTTCCGCTCGAACGGGTTCATGGCGGGCAGCTTCACCGGGGCGCCGTCGTCGAGCGCCTCCTGCGCGGACCGAAGGCCGAGAGCGGTCAGCTCCTCCCGGCGCTTCGCGCGGTACCCGGCGATGTCGAGCATCAGCCGCGAACGCTGCCCGGTCTCGGCGGTGGCCGCCAGGCGGGTCAGCTCCTGCAGCGCATCGAGGACCTCGCCGCGCTCACCGACCAGCTTGTCGATGTCACCGTCGCCGATGATCGAGACGACGGCGCGCTCGCCCTCGACGTCCAGGTCGATGTCACCGTCGTAGTCGAGGATGTCGAGCAGTCGCTCGAGGTAGTCGCCGGCGGCGTCGCCCTCGGCGACGAGGTCGCCGGCATGGCCGCGGCCGCGGGACGGGGTGCTGGGCACATCTTCGACGGCATCGGTGCCGTCGGTGAGGATGTCGGTGCTGGTGTCGGTCATGAGGTCACCTCGGATAACTGGCGGTGCCGGGACGATCCCGGTGGTCTGGTGGGCGGCTCGCGCCGTGGCGCAGGTCGCTGGCGGTCAGGTCGCGAAGGTCAGCGACGGTTGCCGGGCTTCTTCTTGCGGTTGTTCGACGGCCTGTTCGGCGACCGTCCGCCGGGTCGTTGGCCGCCGCCGTTCCGGCTCGCACCGCCGGACGCACCGGCGCCGGCCGCTGAACCTCCCGCCGCGCCGTTGCTCGCAGTGCCGTTCGCCGCGCCACCGCCCGCGGAACCTCCGCCGCCCGCGGCGGTCGTGTTCGCGCCGCCGTCGTTCGGATCCGGATTCGTCGCAGGCTGTTTCGTCAACGAGGTCCCGGTCGGCGGATCGGCCGGCTGCTCGGTCCGGCTCTTCGGCTGGACCACCGGCCGGGCCTTGGCCCCCGCCACCGGCTTCGCACCGGGCTTGGGCTTGGCACCCGGGGTCGGCTTGGAGAACTTGGCGGCTTCTTTCGCCTCTTCGACGATCAGCGCCTGGGCAGCCTTCTTGCGGTCCTGCATCCGGTGCGCGACCCACAGCTGCCCGAAGGTCCAGCTGTTGTTGGCCAGCCAGTAGAAGAGGATCGCCAGCGGGAAGAAGGGGCCACCGACGACGACGAACACCGGGAACACGAACATCATCAGCTTGTTCATGATCGCGGTCTGGGGGGTGGCGGCCGCCTCCGGGTTGATCTCCCGCTGCCGCAGCACGGACCGGCGGGAGGTCAGGAAGGTGGCGAAGCCGGCCAGGATGGTCAGCGGGATGCCGACGGTGATGATCGTGCCGCGGTCGCCGGCCATGTGCAGCAGCTGGTCCGCGGGCATCGTCATCGACGACGACAGCGGAGCCCCGCCGAAGATCTTCGCGAGCCCGAACGACTGCACGTCCGATGCGCCGAAGAAGTAGACGTTCTGCCGGAACCCGAATCCGGTCTCCGAGCCCGCTTCCGGGACCGGCTGGAACATCCGCAGCACGTGGAACAGACCGATGAAGACGGGTGCCTGGACCAGCGCGGGCAGGCAGCTCGAGAGCGGGTTGACGCCCGACTCCTTGTTGAGCTTCATCATCTCTTCGGCGAGACGCTGCCGGTCGTCCTTGTACTTCTCGCGCAGCCGCTTCATCTCGGGCTGGACGGCCTGCATCTTGAGCTGGCTGTCCATCTGCTTGAGGAACGGCTTGAACAGGATCAGCCGGAGGGTGAAGACGAGGAAGACGACCGAGAGCACCCAGGCCCACGAGTTGTCGTACCCCATGAAGGAGCCGAACACCTTGTGCCAGACCCACATGATCCCGGAGACCGGGTAGTAGATGTAGTCCAGCGAGAAAAAGTTGAACGTCACGCCGCGGTGCTCTTCTCCGATGAGGGGCTGGATCGTCCGGGACCGGACGGGGCTTCGTGATGGTGGTCCGCACCGCAGGCCGACGCCGCGGCAACGATGCTCGGGCCACCGGATCCGGCGACGACCGGGCCGCGGCTCGCGCCGTGCTCACAGGTCGTTCCCATCGGATCCACGGACGTTGAACTCCCGTGCGCGCCGCTGCGTTCCCGACGCGGCGGCACATGATCGATCCCGCCGTCGCTCCACGGATGGCAGCGCCCGAGCCGACGAACCGTCAACCAGCTGCCCTTGAATGCACCGTGCTCGCGCAACGCGGTCACCGCATACGTCGAGCAGGTCGGGTAATAGCGACAGGTCGCCGGGGTGTACGGCGTGATGAAGCGTTGGTAGAAGCGGATCGGCGCGATGAGCAGCCAGGCCACCGGCCCCGGGCGTCTCACCGGGCCGCCTTGCGCAGCGCCGAGGCGATGCCGGACCCGAGATCACTTGCCAGGGCAGCGGAATCGGCGTCAGCAGCGGCGGGCAGTGCCCGGATCACCAGGTCGGTCCCCGGCGGCAGCGTGGCCAGCCGTTCGCGGACGATCGGCCGCAGACGGCGGGTGATCCGGTGCCGGACCACGGATCCGCCGATCTTCCCGGACACCACGAAACCCGCCCTCGCGGGCATCTGCCGATCGGTGGTCAGCAGATGGACGACGAGACGGCGGGTTCCGGCGCGGCGCCCGGAGCGCACCACAGCGGCGAATTCACCGGAGGTGTGCAGGCGGGCGGCCGTCGGGAGCACAGGCGTGTCCGCGGGTCGACCGGAGCGGTCGACCGGTCAGGCCGACAGCTCGTCGCGGCCCTTGCGGCGGCGGGCGGCCAGGATGGCGCGGCCGGCGCGGGTACGCATGCGCAGACGGAAGCCGTGGGTCTTGGCCCGGCGCCGGTTGTTGGGCTGGAAGGTGCGCTTGCTCACGGTGATCTCTCCAAGGTGTGTACTGCCGACCTGTGTCGTGCTGGTGATGCTGTACTGCCGGTGTTGCGGTCCTGCCACTGCGTCGGGTGGTGCCGTCGCGCCTGCCGGTACGAAGCCGGAACAGGCACGACACCGACGGTGACAGGGCAGGTCCGGAGTCCGACACCGTGAAGTTTCCACGGCACGCGTCGACCCCGGACAACGGCATGCAGCAGCCCACACCGATCGGGTCTGTACCCAGGGTAGAGACCGGCAGGGAGCGGGTCAAACCGATCGGCATCCGGAAGCCTCCGGATGGGACTTCGTTCCGGGTCCGGAAGCCGCCGACCGAACGGCCCACCGAAGTCCACCCGGACGTGCCGGCTCGGCATCCGTAGAGCCGGAACCGGACGCTCGGTGACGGTCGCCACCGACGACCCCCGCCGGGCCGGCGACTGCCGGAACACAGCAGCCGAACGGCAGGTGGACGGGGTCCGAACACGGTCCGTACGCTGCCGCACGGTGCGCTGCACGGCGTCCACCTGCGCTGACCATGATCGCTCCCGGATGTCCGGATCCCCACGGTTCACCCACCGGGTCCGGTCACCGTGCGCTCATCGGTGACCAGAACATCCCGTCTGTCCATTTGGTTCCACGGAACACTTCTCGCGCAACACGCCGGGCCGGATGCTTGCCCTGACCGGCCGTCTTGTGGTCGGGCGAGTTCTGTTGTTAGCTTCTCGTCGCGTGGCCAGAGCAGACGAGGGCTCCCACCGACAGTTGCACGACGGTGATGACCCGAACGGCACCCCGGGGGGTCCGGCCGCCGGCGCGGCAGAGTTGTCCACTCCCTGTGGACAACTCTGTGGACAGCGTTCCGGTGTCCGTAGAGCAGAGGGAGAATCCGGTTCGTGGCCGATGAAGTCCAGGAGCTGGTGCACCTCTGGCGCGGGGTCGTCGCCGACCTGTCCGCGGACCTGTCCCCGCAGCAGCGCGCATGGCTCTCGATCACCGAGCTCGCTGCCCTGTTCGGCAACACCGCCCTGCTCGCCGCTCCGTCCTCCTACGCCCGCGAATCGATCGAGCGCACGCTCCGGCAGCCCATCTCGGCGGCCCTCGCCGCCCGGATCGGCCACACCGTCTCCGTCGCGGTGACCGTGACCGAGCCGACCGCGGCGGCGACCGCCGAGTCCCACCCCGTCGACGGCGGTTCGAACGGCCGCCCGACGATCGGCAGCTCCGGCCAGGCCGCAACCTACCCGGCCGAGGTCGGCCCGGCGGTCGGCCCGATCCACCCCCTGCCGGAGGTGGCCCGACCCGGATCCGGCTTCGTCCCCGTGCAGGCCGGACCTCCCTCGGATCTGCCCGCGGGCCCGACCCACAGCGCCTTCACCGCCGGGATGCCCGAGCCGACATCCCTTGCGGGGCAGATGATCCAGGACGGCGACGAAGCGGACGAGGACGACGAGGACGACGAGGCCGCGCGTCTGGCGACGGTCTCGGAGATCTGGCCGGCAGCGGCCTTGCGCCGGGACACCCCGCCGGCCACCCCCTCCCAGACCCGGCTGAACGAGAAGTACCACTTCGAGACGTTCGTCATCGGCTCGTCCAACCGGTTCGCGCACGCCGCTGCGGTCGCGGTCGCCGAAGCACCGGCCCAGGCGTACAACCCGCTGTTCATCTGGGGCGACTCCGGGCTGGGGAAGACCCACCTGCTGCACGGGATCGGGCACTACGCCCAGCGGCTCTTCCCGGGGATCAAGGTGCGGTACGTCTCCAGCGAGGAGTTCACCAACGACTTCATCAACTCGCTCCGGGACGACCGCAAGGTCGCGTTCCAGCGCAGGTACCGCGATGTCGACGTCCTGCTGGTCGACGACATCCAGTTCCTCGAGGGCAAGGAGGGCACCCAGGAGGAGTTCTTCCACACCTTCAACACCCTCTACAACGCCAACAAGCAGATCGTCATCACCTCCGACCGCGCACCGAAGCGGCTGGAGACCCTGGAGGACCGGCTGCGCACCCGGTTCGAGTGGGGCCTGACCACCGACATCCAGCCACCTGAGCTGGAGACCCGGATCGCGATCCTGCGGAAGAAGGCCGCGCTCGACCACCTCGACGTCAGCGACGACGTCATGGAGTTCATCGCGTCCCGGATCGAGCGGAACATCCGCGAGCTCGAGGGTGCGCTGATCCGGGTCACCGCGTTCGCCTCGCTCAACCGCCAGCCGGTCGACCTCTCGCTGGCCCAGGTGGTGCTGCGCGACCTCATCCGGGACGCCGCGGCCACCGACATCGATGCCGCCACGATCATGGCCGTGACCAGCGAGTTCTTCGAGGTGTCGATGGACGAGCTGTGCGGGCCGATGAAGACCCGCGGGGTGGTGACGGCGCGGCAGATCGCCATGTACCTGTGCCGCGAGCTCACCGACCTGACCCTGCCCAAGATCGGCCAGACCTTCGGCGGCCGTGACCACACCACCGTCATGCACGCGGCGAAGAAGATCCGCGGCGAGATGACCAACAAGCAGCAGACCTACGACCAGGTGCAGGAACTGACCTCCCGCATCAGGGACCGCGCCCGCCGCTGATCCCGGGTTGATCCCTGTTCTGCTGCAGTCGCTGTCGGCATGACCCGGGTATGTGCAGGCGTCCGCAACAGCGCGGCCCCGACGATGCTGTCCCGTTCGGACCGGACCGAGGGCTGCGCAGGCCGGGACACCTCAGGCCAGGGTGATGGTGGCGGCCGCCACCGGGACGGCGTAGGCGCGGCACCAGATCAGCACGGTGACGACGCCGCTGACGTCGGCGATCGGCACGTTCACCGCACCGTCGGTCGTGGCGAACCGCCCGAGGTCCTGGCCACCCGGTTCGACCGCGTCCGCCCCGGGCACCACGTGCAGGACGTAGTCCGGTCCCGGTTCCACGGAGAAGTCCTCGAACCGCACCACCGCCCCCTCGGCGACGTCGATGACCCGGACGACGCCGCTCGCGCGGTGGTCGATCCCGACCAGTGCGCCGGATCCCTGCAGCCGCGGCAGCACCGCCGTCGCCGTTGCCGGCGGTGCGGAACCGGTGGCCACGGTCGGGGGTGGTGGGGTCGGCGTCGGGATCGATGTCGCCGGCGGTCCGGGCGGGGACGGCACGTCGGTGTCTGAAGCGGAACCTGTTGGCCGGGAGCTGTTCTCGGAGGCAGCGGTCGACACCGTCGTTCGGGGGGACGAGCCGGTCGTGGAGAGAGGGTACGACGTCTCGGATGTCGGTGACGACGGCGCCGATGCTGTTGTCAGGGAGCCGGTCCCACCCAGGGGCGGCACGGTCACGTCCGATGCTGCGGTCGCAGCAACTGCGAGCGGATCGGCGTCAGCGGCCACCACGGGTCCGCGCACCTGCGGCAGGATCTCGCTCCACAGGAACACCACCAGCATCGGCACCAGCGCCAGACCCCGTGCCACCAGAGGCCGCCGGGACCAGCGGAACACGACCAGCCCGACCACGACCCCCAGCAGCAGCGCCCCCGCAAGGATCAGCAGCGCCTGCGGACTGCCCAGGACCGACCGGGCGATCCCCGGCCGCAGCAGGGCCCAGACGCCGCCACCGACCGCGAGAGCGATCAGCCCGATGACATCCCACTTCCGTTCCCAGCGCCTGCGGCGCGGTTCCCTGCCGGCGTTCGTGAGCACCGTCCTCCGTCCGACCCGTCGACATCCGGGGAGTTCCAGGAGTGCCCAGGCCGGGCCCACGCCGCGATCCGGCACCGGACATTCCTCGCGTACCCATCATGAACGCCCGCGCGGTCGAACAGGTTCGATCGACCCGGCCGGCAGCCATCGGCGTCCGGGTGGGTGGCCGGACACCCGGCCACGCACTGTCAACTCTCCAGTCGTCATCGAGCCGGACCCGACCGGCCACCGGGAGAGCGCGTCACTCTCATGATCACTTTCGGCGATCCCTCGACCACTGCTCGACACCATGCACATCATGTGGACAACCCTGTGGACAACTGTGGACAGCGGGTGGACACCTGAGCATCGACGTCGTCCGTCCCCACACCCGACCGTCGGTCCCCGTCCCGACCCCTGGTCTCCTGCACATCGTGCCACACCGTGCGGCCAGCGCGGACGACCCCGGTCCCCACAATCCACAGCACCTACTACTACGACTGAATTTCTCTCTCCAAGAGATCTCTCCAGTACCCAGGTGTGTGGATCCGTCCGGCTTCCCGAGATCGACCGTCCCACCCAGGGAACCCGGAGCACAGCCCGGACCAGGAGAACCCGGTCCCCGGGGATGACGTGATCGCCTCCTTGGCCGTACGGTGTCAGTCCCGTGTGCCGATCGGGGTCCGCACCCCGGCCGGTCACGTCCGTGCCCTGCACCGCGGCCACTCCGCGGTGCGAGATCTCGTTTCGGAGGACCGATGAAGCTGCGGGTCGCACGCGAAGACCTCGCCGACGCCGTTGCCTGGGTGGCGAAGTCGCTGCCCAGCCGCCCGCCGGTCCCGGTGCTGGGCGGGATCCTGCTCGAGGTCACGGGCGACACCCTGGTCGTCGCCGGGTTCGACTACGAGGTCTCCACCCGGGCCGAGGTGTCGGTCGATGCGCAGACCGAGGGCCGGGTCCTGGTCTCCGGGCGGCTGCTCGCCGAGATCACCCGGGCGCTGCCGGCCAAGCCGGTCGACATCGTCACCGACGGGTCGCGGGTGACCATCACCGGCGGCTCGGCCAAGTTCACCCTGCCCACCATGCCGGTCGAGGACTACCCGGCCCTGCCGGAGATGCCGGCCGCCTCCGGCACCGTGGGCGCCGCGGAGCTCGCCGAGGCCGTGGTGCAGACCGCGATCTCCGCCGGCCGCGACGACACGCTGCCCATGCTGACCGGCATCCGGGTCGAGATCGAGGGCGACAAGCTGACTCTCGCCGCGACCGATCGTTTCCGGCTGGCCGTCCGGGAGCTGAGCTGGACCCCGGACGTGCCCGACCTGTCCACCGCGGTGCTGGTCCCGGCCCGCACTCTGGCCGATGCGGCCAAGACGCTCGGCTCGTCCGGGACCGTCGTGGTCGGACTCGGTGACGGCCTGCTCGGCCTCGAGGCCTCCGGCCGGCGCACCACGGTCCGGCTGCTCGATGTGGAGTTCGTGAAGTACCGCTCGCTGCTGCCGAGCAGCAGCACCACCACCGTCGAGGTGGCCGCCTCCGAGCTGACCGAGGCCATCCGCCGCGTCGCCCTGGTCACCGACCGCGGGCACCACCTGCGCATGCAGGTCACCGACGGGATGCTGACGCTGACCGCCGGCGGTGACGACGAGGGGCGGGCCGAGGAGGAGCTGCCGGTCGAGGCCGACGGCGCCGAGCTGCTGATCGCCTTCAACCCCGGCTACCTGCTGGACGGCCTGGGCGTCGTGCACGCCGACACCGTCCGGCTCGCCTTCACCACCCCGTCGCGGCCGGCCCTGATGGTCCCGGTGGTCGACCCGGACAAGAACAAGCCGGAGCAGGACTACCGGTACGTCGTCATGCCGGCCCGCCTCCCGGGCTGACGAGTTCGCCGATTCGTCACCGGATCACTCCCCACCGTGACGGATCGGTCGGTCACCGTGGACACTGTCCACGGCGGAACCCGATCGCGCCGGCGGTCAGGTCCTCCGGTTGACGAACGGCATCACAGGACTCGGCCCTACAGAAGGGGAACACCATGCAGCTCGGGTTGATCGGCCTCGGCAAGATGGGCGGCAACATGGCCGAGCGGCTGCGCCGCGGCGGCCACCAGGTCATCGGCTACGACCGCAGCCCCACCTCCCCGCGCGACGTCGAGGACCTGCCGGCGCTGGTCGCCGCGCTGGAGCCGCCGCGCGCGGTGTGGGTGATGGTCCCGTCTGGCGAGCCGACCCGGGCCACCATCACCTCCCTCGGCGAGGTGCTCGAGCCGGGCGACATCATCATCGACGGCGGCAACTCGCGGTACACCGACGACCAGCTGCACGCGAAGGCGTTGGGGGAGAAGGGCATCCGCTACATCGACGCGGGGGTGTCCGGCGGTGTGTGGGGCCTGACCGAGGGCTACGCGCTCATGGTGGGCGGTGACGTCGGCGCGGTCTCGGTGGTCCAGCCGATCTTCGACACCCTCAAGCCGGAGGGCCCGGGCGGTTTCGTGCATGCCGGTCCGGTCGGTGCCGGCCACTTCACCAAGATGGTCCACAACGGCATCGAGTACGGGATGATGCAGGCCTACGGCGAGGGCTACGAGCTGATCAAGGCCTCCCCGCTGGTCACCGACCCAGACGCGGTCATGTCCTCCTGGCAGCAGGGCACCGTCATCCGTTCCTGGCTGCTCGACCTGCTGGTCCTGGCCCTGCAGGGGGATCCGGGTCTGGCCGAGATCCGAGGCTACGCACAGGATTCCGGCGAGGGTCGGTGGACGATCGAGGCCGCCATCGAGCACGCCGTGCCGCTGCCGGTGATCACCGCCGCGCTGTTCGCGCGGTTCGCCTCGCGGCAGGACGAGTCGGTGGCGATGAAGGTCGTCGCCGCACTGCGCAACCAGTTCGGCGGGCACGCGGTCGGCAAGGCCGGCACCGAGGGCGCTGTTCCGATCACCTGATCCCGGCCGGGTGATCATGTCGGTGTCCGGTGGGAAGGTGGTGGAGTCATGTACGTCCGCCACCTCTCACTCCAGGACTACCGGTCCTGGCCGACCGCCGAGCTGGCCCTGCAGCCCGGCGTCGAGGTGCTGGTCGGGCGGAACGGCGCCGGCAAGACCAACCTGGTCGAGGCCATCGGGTACCTGGCCGGCCTGTCCAGCCACCGGGTCGCCGCCGACGCACCGCTGATCCGCCGTGGCACCGAACGGGCCGTGGTCCGCGCGGCCGTGGTGTCGGCCGGGCGTGAACTGCTGCTCGAGGTCGAGATCAACAACGGCCGGGCCAATCGCGCGCGGATCAACCGGTCCCCGCTGGCCCGGCCGCGCGACCTGCTCGGGGTGTTGCGCACGGTGCTGTTCGCTCCGGAGGACCTGGCCCTGGTCCGCGGGGATCCGGGCGAGCGCCGCAAGTTCCTGGACGACCTGCTGGTGATGCGGGCGCCGCGGCTGGCCGGGGTGCGCAGCGATCACGAGCGGGTGCTCAAGCAGCGCAGCGCACTGCTCAAGTCCGCCGGCGCGGCGCGGCGTGGCGGCGACCTGTCCACGCTCGACGTCTGGGACTCGCATCTCGCCGATGCGGCGGCGGTGCTGCTGCAGGCGAGGTTGACCTTGGTCGAGGAGATCCGCCCGCACGTGGTGCAGGCCTATGCGGAGCTGGCGCCGTCCTCCGCTGCGGTCGACCTGGCCTACCGGAGTTCGCTGGGTGCGGCCTTCCCGGAGGCGCCGACCGAGGAGTCGCTGCACGCCGCGCTGTTGGCCGAGATGGGCCGGCTGCGGTCGCAGGAACTGGACCGTGGGGTCTGCCTGGTCGGGCCGCACCGCGACGACCTCGACCTGTTGCTGGCCGACGGACCGGCGAAAGGCTATGCCTCGCACGGGGAGTCGTGGTCGTTCGCGCTGGCGCTGAAGATCGGTGGCTTCCAGCTCTTGCGCTCGGACGGGGTCGACCCGGTCCTGGTGCTCGACGACGTCTTCGCCGAGCTGGACACCGCGCGCCGACGCCGGCTGGCGCACCTGGTGGACGGCGCCGACCAGGTGCTGATCACCGCCGCGGTCGGTGACGACGTCCCGGTCGAGCTCGGTGGTCGCCGGCACACCGTGGTGGACGGCCGGATCGACAGTGAACCGGGACCCGGGGACACCCCGGGAGCAGCCGGTGTCCCGACCGATCGGTCCGGTGCCGACGGCGTCGACGGTTCGGGTGCGGACGGTTCGGGTGCGGACGGGTCAGGTACCGACGGATCCGGTGTCGATGGATCCGGGGCAGGAGATCGGGGTAGCGGGCCGGCCGGCAGCGCGACCGGAGCGGAGTGCATCGGCGATCCGTCGGTCACCGATGCCGAGGCCGTGACCAGGTGATCCTCGCCTCGACACCTGCGGTGAGACGTGGGTCACGTAGATGCTCCTGGGGATGTGCACAGCCCTGTGGACAGTGTGGACAACCAGGGTGGATGCACCCCGGCGGAGTGAACCGAAGGGGAGTGGCACATGGCTGATCACCCGGACGGTCGCCCCTCGGACCGGCGTGATGGTCGTCCTGAGGTCACACGAAACGGTTCGAGCGCGGGTCGGCCAACGACCGGTACCGCGAACGGCTCTGCCGGCGCCCGCGGGTCGGACCTGGCGCGGGAGGCACTGTCCGCGGCGCGAGCGCAGAACGAGCAACGGCGGGCCGCGGCCCGCGCCGCTTCCGCCGGGGCCGCGAACCCGAAGGGTCGTCGGGCAGGTGGGGCGCAGAGCCTTCGCCGCCGGCGGTGGTCCGGCAGCGGCGACGACCCGCTGCGCGATCCCACCCCGCTGGGTGCCACCTTGCGCAGCTGGACGAAGCAGGCGGGTGCCGGTGCCGATCTGGCGAAGGCCACGGTCTTCGGGCGCTGGGCGGAGATCGTCGGAGCGGACATCGCGGAGCACTGCCGTCCGGTGTCGCTGGTGGACGGTGAGCTCCAGCTGCAGGCCGAGTCGACGGCCTGGGCGACCCAGATCCGGATGCTGGCCGGGCGTCTCGTGCAGCAGATCAACCGGGAGGTCGGTCCGAACACCGTCTCCCGGATCACCGCCCGCGGCCCCTCCGGTCCCTCCTGGCGGTTCGGTCCCCGGCACGTGCCGGGTCGGGGGCCGCGCGACACCTACGGCTGAGCCGCGCGGCAGTGTCGTTGGGTGGCACCACCGGGCCAGTGAGTTCGCGGCCTGGCGGTGTTCGTGGCCTCCTCTGCGAGGCGGAAGCCGACCTGCTCGGCCCGCACGCCGCCGGACTCCCGGTGCGGTGAACGGCTGCGCGGCGACGGGCGTGCAGATGGGGTCGAGAGCAACTCGGGATCGCGCCGGAATCCGGTGGAACCGGTGCGGGGGTGTGGTCGACGATGAGTTCATGACAGGGGGACATGCGCCGGCCGGACCTGATCCGCAGCGACTGCGTCCGGTGGCCGATGCAGCGGATGCTGCCTGGATCGCCGAGCGGCTCGGAACGTCCTGGGGCACGGTGGGACACGTTGTCCCGCAGGGATTCCAGGCCTATGCCCGGATCACCCACCCGGTGCAGCGGGAAGCGGACGAGCTCTCATGGCAGCACGTCTGCGCCGTCACCGGCCGCACCGCGCACCCGTTGATGCAGTGGCAGTCGATCGCGGCACCGGATGCCGACGGCCGGCGGCTCTGGACGGACGACGTGCCGATGATCGGCAGCCTGGAGAGTCCTTCTCTCGGCCGATTGGCCGATGTCCTGGCAGCGCACACCGCCGCGGTCGACGACTGCAGGTTCGGACTGTGGGACGGCTACGGGTGGATGCACGGTCCCTTCTCGATTGTCATGGTCGGCCCGGGCCCACAACCGCCGATCCCACCTGCCTTCGGACCGCATGGACCCGGCGGCACCGCCGATGCGGAGGGCCCGATGCTGCACCTGCCGCACCGGGACTACCACCTGTTCGACGGCCCGCTCGGTGTGCTGCACGAGCAGCGGTTCTGGCCGACCATCCGGGAGTTCGACGAGGTGATGGCGGTCTGGACCACTCCCCAGTCGCCGAACCTGCTGTGGCCGGCCGACCGTTCCTGGTGCGTGGCGACCGAGATCGACTTCGACAGCACACTTGTCGGCGGTCCCGCGGCGCTGATCAACGACCTGCTGTACGGATCGTCCGGGCTCGAGACCTGGCCGGTACGGCCGGAGGACGATCTGTCGATCAACGGCGACACGATCAACTGACGTCGAGCGGGTGCGACCGGGGTTGTCGCCGGGCCAACGCATCCCTCTTCGGACGTGACCAACCACTGCACATCCTGCGCCGGCGGGGGGCACCGGTCGGAGGATGCGGCGTGCCCGACCGACGGACCGGTCGCGGAGTCCGCTCTGCTGCGGCTTCCCCGGACACGGCGACGGCCCGCGACGAAGGTCGCGGGCCGTTGTCGGTCAGGTCAGTCCCAGAGCAGTTCGGCGCGGCGGCGCTCCCGGCGGCCGAACAGCGCGGTGAGCACGGATGTGATCGCCTTCGGGAAGACCGAGCGCAACACCTCGGTGCGCTTGTCGTCCAGGTCGTCGAGCATCCAGAAGATCTGGCGCGCCATCTGCGACGGCGAGCCGAGGCGGTGCAGCTTCTTGTCGATCTCGGCCCACTGCGCATCGGTGAGCCGGGCGGACAGGGCCGGCATCGCGACGGTCTCCTCGTGCTGCAGGTGCGGTTCCAGGACGACGGTCAGGTCGTGCGCGGCGCGCCGGACGGCCGCTCGGTCCTCGGCGTCACCGGAGGACGACCAGGTGTCCAGGGTGGCGTGCAGCCGCTCGATGGCCCAGCTCAGCCGGTCGTGCTCCGCCTCCATCTGCTCGGACAGCGACTCCAGATCCGGGTGGTGCCGCAGCACGACGGGCCAGATGATCTCGTCCTCGGCCTCGTGATGGTGGTGCAGCTGCTCGAGCATCCAGCGCAGGTGCTCGATCATCGCGACCCGGCGGCGCAGGCTGGTCGGCCGGCGCAACACCTCCTGCACCCGGCGCAGATCGCGGCGCAGGCCATGGTGGATCACCTGGTTCATCACCTCGTGCAGGTCCGTGGGGACGTCACTCGGCGCCGGCCCGGTGACCGCGCCGCCGCGGCGGGCGGCGAGTTCGTCGGCGCCGGTGCGCTGGGTCGGCACCGGGTTCTTCTGCTGCGGGGTGGTGCTGGGCTGTTCGGTGGCGCCGTGTGGGGTGGCGCTGTGCGGCGTGGTCAGGCGGGTGGCCATGACGAATCTCCTGGGGTTCTTCATGTCGGTCGGCTTCAGGTCGTGCGGGTCCCGGCGCGCGTCAGACCGGGCCGGCGGATCGTGCGTGCCGATCCGATGGTCAAGAGCCGCCGCCGGTTCCTCCGATACCTCCCGTTCGCCGGAGTCCGCCCGATTCCCCCGTCCGGCCCACCCCCACCCCGCCCGAACCAGCGATCCGTTGCGTTGAACCACGCTCGACGAGGCTGACGGCACCCGATCTGCACGAGCCACTGCCGGACCTACTGGTCGTGCGCCGGCCGCCGCTGTATGCCCGCCCCACCCCCACCCGGCGCGATGATCAACTTCCACCGCGCGCACGAACCAGGCGACTCCCGCCCCACCCGTCCCATTTCCGCCCGGAACCCACGCGCCTGCGAAGTTGATCATCGCGACGAGGCAGGGACAGGGAACGGCTGAGTGTCCGGGAGAGCGCCGGGACCCCCCGCCCCCGCGCCCCTGACCCGAGCCCGGACGAACCGGGCGCGCCACGGCGGTGTCAGGTAGCACAAAGGCGGCATCAGGAGCCGGGAAAAGGTAGACTGAACGGCGGTCCCAGTCGTGGGAGGGCCTCAGATCGTCGCTGACGGATCCTGGCGCAGTTGCCGGGAAGCTCCGTGGAGACGATCCCGGGCCCGTCGCGCGCTGCGGATCCCCGGACGAGTGTGTCAGATCCATGATCCCTCCGGTTCGGCCGTCACCGCGGCCGGGCGGGGGGATCGTCGGTGTCGGACACGTCCCGTCCGGACCGGGCACGAACGGGAAGCACGACAGAAGAGGGACCTGTGGCGGCGAAGAAGCAGAACGAGTACGGCGCATCCTCGATCACGGTGCTGGAGGGCCTCGAAGCGGTCCGCAAGCGCCCCGGCATGTACATCGGCTCCACCGGCGAGCGCGGTCTGCACCACCTGGTGCAGGAGGTCGTGGACAACTCGGTCGACGAGGCGATGGCCGGGTTCGCGGACAGTGTCGAGGTGGTGCTGCGCGCCGACGGCGGCGTGTCCGTCATCGACAACGGCCGTGGCATCCCGGTCGACATGCACCCCAAGGAGAAGCGGCCCACCGTCGAGGTGGTGCTGACCGTGCTGCACGCCGGCGGCAAGTTCGACTCCGACTCCTACGCGGTCTCCGGCGGTCTGCACGGTGTCGGCGTCTCCGTGGTGAACGCGCTGTCCACCCGGCTCGAGGTCGACATCCAGCGCGACGGCGGCCACTGGCACCAGGTCTACGACCACGCCAAGCCCGGCCCGCTGGAGGACCTGGGCAAGAGCGACGCCACCGGCACCACCGTCACCTTCTGGGCCGATCCCTCGATCTTCGAGACCACCACCTATAACGTCGAGACGATCTCCCGGCGGCTGCAGGAAATGGCCTTCCTCAACAAGGGCCTCACCATCAAGCTGCGCGACGAGCGCCGCCCCGCGCTCGAGGAGGACGCCGACGCCGAGGCGGTCGCCCTGGAGGGCGAGGGCGTCGAGAAGGCCAAGGCCGACTTTAAGCCCCTGGAGCGCACCTTCCACTACCCGGGCGGGCTGGTCGACTACGTCAAGCACCTGAACCGGACGAAGGAGCCGGCGCACGCCTCGATCATCGGTTTCGACGCCAAGGGCGAGACCATGGAGGTCGAGGTCGCGATGCAGTGGAACAACTCCTACGCGGAGTCGGTCCACACCTTCGCCAACACCATCAACACGCACGAGGGCGGCACCCACGAGGAGGGCTTCCGCGCGGCGCTCACCTCGACGGTGAACAAGTACGCCCGCGAGAAGAAACTGCTCAAGGAGAAGGACCCGGCGCTCGAGGGCAACGACATCCGCGAGGGCCTGGCCGCGATCATCTCCATCCGGCTGCGCGAGCCGCAGTTCGAGGGCCAGACGAAGACCAAGCTCGGCAACACCGAGGCGAAGTCGTTCGTCCAGCGCGCCTGCAACGAGTGGATCGCCGACTGGTTCGAGCGCAACCCCTCCGAGGCCCGGGCCATCGTCAACAAGGGTGTGTCATCGGCACAGGCACGGATCGCCGCCCGCAAGGCCCGCGAGCTGGTCCGCCGCAAGGGCGCGCTGGAGATCGGCGGCCTGCCCGGCAAGCTCAAGGACTGCCGCAGCACGGACCCGAGCAAGTCCGAGCTGTACATCGTCGAGGGTGACTCGGCGGGCGGCAGCGCCGGCGCCGGCCGCGACTCGATGACCCAGGCGATCCTGCCGATCCGCGGCAAGATCATCAACGTGGAGAAGGCCCGGATCGACCGGGTGCTGAAGAACACCGAGGTCCAGTCGCTGATCACGGCCCTGGGCACCGGCATCCACGACGAGTTCGACCTCGCCAAGTGCCGGTACCACAAGATCGTGCTGATGGCCGATGCCGACGTCGACGGCCAGCACATCCGCACCCTGCTGCTGACCCTGCTGTTCCGCTTCATGCGGCCGCTGGTCGAGGCCGGGTACGTCTATCTGGCCCAGCCGCCGCTGTACAAGCTCAAGTGGACGAAGGGCGAGCAGGAGTTCGCCTACTCCGACCGCGAGCGCGACGGCATGATCCAGATCGGGACCGAGGCCGGCCGGAAGCTGCCGAAGGACGACGGCATCCAGCGCTACAAGGGTCTCGGCGAGATGGACGCCAAGGAACTGTGGGAGACCACCATGGATCCCGCGAACCGGCTGCTGCTGCAGGTGACCCTGGACGACGCGGCCACCGCCGACGAATTGTTCAGCGTGTTGATGGGTGAGGACGTGGAAGCGCGGCGGAGTTTCATCACCCGCAACGCCCGGGACGTCAGGTTCCTGGACTTCTGATCCGCAGATGTGCGCATCTCGTCGCGAGGACCGCGAGAAGTCATGCATCACAGGGCTTCTCGGATAGTTTGCGACAATGCGACGAGATGTGCACACGATTCATCCACAGTGTGGAATACCCGGCCGGGAGCCGAAGGCGGCAAATGATCGGCCCGGTGTTCCCGCTCCGGCACGGACCAAACATCGAATCTCCGGAAATCACAGCGGAACACGGAAGTGCTCCCCGGTGAACAGGAACAGAACGGAAGGCAGCAGGAGATGACGGGCCCCACCGGACCGACCGCCGAACACGACCGGACAGAACCGGTCGACATCCAGCAGGAGATGCAGCGGTCGTTCATCGACTACGCGATGAGCGTCATCGTCTCGCGGGCGCTGCCCGATGTCCGGGACGGTCTCAAGCCGGTGCACCGCCGGGTGCTCTACGGCATGTACGACGCCGGCTTCCGGCCGGACCGCGGCCGGGTCAAGAGCTCCCGCGTCGTCGGCGAGGTGATGGGCAACTACCACCCGCACGGTGACAGCTCGATCTACGACACCCTGGTCCGGCTGGCCCAGCCCTGGTCGCTGCGCTATCCGCTGGTCGACGGTCAGGGCAACTTCGGGTCCCCGGGCAACGACCCGGCCGCCGCCATGCGGTACACGGAGTGCCGGATGGCGCCGCTGGCGATGCAGATGCTGGCGGGCATCGACGAAGACACCGTCGACATGATCCCGAACTACGACGGCAAGACCACCGAGCCCACGGTGCTGCCCGCGCGGATCCCGAACCTGCTGGTCAACGGCTCCTCCGGCATCGCCGTCGGTATGGCCACCAACATCCCGCCGCACAACTTGCGCGAGGTGTCCGAGGCGGTCATCTGGTACCTGGACAACCCGGAGGCCACCGCCGAGGAGCTGCTCGAGGCCTCCATCGAGCGGATCAAGGGCCCGGACTTCCCGACCAAGGGCCTGATCGTCGGCGGCGACGGCATCGCGGATGCCTACCGCACCGGCCGCGGCTCCATCCGGATGCGCTCCGTGGTGGAGATCGAGGAGGACAACAAGGGCCGGACCACCCTCGTCGTCACCGAGCTGCCGTACCAGGTCAACCCGGACAACCTCGTCACCGGCATCGCCGAGCTGCACAAGGACGGCCGGATCGCCGGCATCGCTGACATCGCGGACGAGTCCAGCGACCGGGTCGGCATGCGGATCGTCATCACGCTCAAGCGCGACGCCGTCGCCAAGGTCGTGCTGGCGAACCTGTTCAAGCACACCCAGCTGCAGACCAGCTTCGGCGCCAACATGCTGGCCATCGTCGACGGGGTGCCGCGCACCCTGCGGCTGGACCAGATGATCAGCTACTACACCGCGCACCAGATCGAGGTCATCCAGCGGCGGACCCAGTACCGGTTGGACCGGGCCGAGGAACGCGCCCACATCCTGCGTGGCCTGGTCAAGGCGCTGGACATGCTGGACGAGGTCATCGCCCTGATCCGGCGCTCGCCCTCGGCCGAGCAGTCCAAGGCCGGCCTGATGGAGCTGCTCGACGTCGACGACGTGCAGGCCACCGCCATCCTGGACATGCAGCTGCGCCGTCTCGCCGCCCTCGAGCGGCAGCGGATCATCGACGACCTGGCCGCCCTCGAGGTCATCATCGCCGACCTCAAGGACATCCTGGCCCGGCCCGAGCGGCAGCGTGCCATCGTCCGGGACGAGCTGCGGGAGGTCGTCGACAAGTACGGCGACGACCGGCGCACCCGGATCGTGGCGTTCGACGGGGACGTCTCGATGGAGGACCTGATCGCCGTCGAGGACGTGGTGGTCACGATCACCCGGACCGGCTACGCCAAGCGCACCAAGACCGACCTGTACCGGGCGCAGAAGCGTGGCGGCAAGGGCGTGCAGGGCGCCGCGTTGAAGCAGGACGACATCGTCGCCCACTTCTTCGTCTGCTCCACCCACGACTGGATCCTGTTCTTCACGAACAAGGGCCGGGTGTACCGGGCGAAGGCGTACGAGCTGCCCGAGGCCAACCGCAACGCGCGTGGTCAGCACGTTGCGAACCTGCTCGCCTTCCAGCCGGACGAGAAGATCGCCCAGGTCATCCAGATCCGGAACTACCAGGTCGCGCCGTACCTGGTGCTCGCCACCAAGGGCGGCCTGGTCAAGAAGTCCGAGCTGCCGTTGTACGACTCGAACCGCTCCGGCGGTCTGCAGGCGATCAACCTGCGGGACGACGACGAGCTGGTCGGCGCGGTGCTCTGCTCGGCAGAGGACGACCTGCTGCTGATCTCCGCCGAGGGCCAGTCGATCCGGTTCCACGCCTCCGACGAGGCGCTGCGGCCGATGGGCCGGGCCACCTCCGGCGTGCTCGGCATGCGGTTCAACTCGGGCGACGAGCTGCTGTCGATGGACGTCGCGCAGCCCGGCAGCTACGTGCTGGTCTCCACCTCGCGCGGCTACGCCAAGCGCACCGAGATGGAGGAGTACCCGGTGCAGGGCCGCGGCGGCAAGGGCGTGCTGACGATCAAGTACGACCGCAAGCGCGGCAACCTGGTCGGTGCGCTCATCGTCGACCTGGACGCCGAGGTCTACGCGATCACCTCGCAGGGCGGCGTGATCAGGACATCGGCGAAGGAAGTGCGCAAGGCGCAGCGCCAGACGATGGGGGTCCGCTTGATGAACCTCGCGGATTCCGACACTCTGGTGGCGATCGCACGCAACGCGGACGCGGGTGACGACGTCCCTGAGTCCGGGACCGCTGTGCCCCCGGCCGCCGCCGGCACCGAGAACGACGCCGCCGGGACCCCGGATGCCCCCGGTGCGACCACCGACGGAGCGCCGGACGCGGAATGACCCGGTCGGGCCGCGCCTGAGGGCGCGGCCTGCCGGTAGCTTGGAACGACGCATGAGCACAGCCCTGCGGGGCCGAAGGAGAACTGAGTGACGACGCCACGTGCCACACCGGCAGGTGCCCCCGGGGCACCGGCCGCCGCTCAGCGCTCCGCCTCCACCACCGCGCCCCCGCGCACCGGTGGGCGTACGCCCACCGCCGGCACGCCGGCCGGGACGAACGGGGTGCCCGCGGCCGGTGTGCCGGCGGGCTCGCCGCGGTCGGAGACGAACAACCGGCCCGAGGCAGCGGCCCCGCGTCGCGGTCGGGCCCAGCGTCGGCCCCCGCGGCTCGCTTCGCTGCAGCTCAAGCGGATCGATCCGTGGACCGTCCTGAAGATCAGCCTGATCGTGGCGATCGTGATGTTCTTCGTCTGGATGATCGCCGTCGGCGTGCTCTACCTGGCCCTCGGCTCCATGGACGTGTGGACCCAGCTCAATTCGACCTGGGCGACGCTGACCTCGGCGGACTCATCAGGTCAGGCCGGTGACCTGATCACCCCGGGCGCCGTCTTCGGTGTCACCGCGGTGATCGGCGCCGTCAACATCGTGCTCTTCACCGCCCTGGCCACCATCTCGGCGTTCGTCTACAACGCCGCCGCCGGCATGTCCGGCGGCGTCGAGATCACCCTCGGCGAACGCGACTGACGAGCCACACCCCGCCGCACCACGGACGCCCCGCCTCCTGCACCAGGAGGCGGGGCGTTCCGCATCTCCCCAGCCCCTCACCCCCGACCGGCCCCCCGCCGCGACCCGACGCCATCCTGACCCCGACCTGACCCCGACCTGACGCGAGGATCTTCATCGCAGGCGCGTAGGAAAGTGGCGACAACCGTCCCACCAGTCCCAAACAGCGAACGATCACACGCGCAGGCGAAGAAGATCCTCGCGCGAGGGGGCGGGCTTAGGCGGGCTTCTCCTTCGACTGCACATCCCCCGGCTGGCCGCGCGCCGCCTCGATCGCGATGGTCGACTCCGGCGGGGCGTCCGGCCCGCGGGCCTCGGCGCGGAGGTACTGGGCGATCACCATGATCACCGAGACCGCCGGCACGGCCAGCAGGGCGCCGATGATCCCGAAGAGCCCGCCGCCCGCGGTCACCGCGACCAGCACCACCCCGGCGTGGATCTGCATGGTGCGGCTCATCAGCATCGGGCTGATCACGTTGCCCTCGAGCTGCTGCACCACCAGCACGATCGCCAGCACGGCCAGCGCCGTGCCGAAACCGTTGGCCACCAGAGCGACCAGCACCGCGACGAACCCGGCGACGAACGCACCGATGATCGGGATGAAGCCGCCGAAGAAGGTCAGCACCGCGATCGGCAGCGCGAACGGCACGCCGAGCGCCCAGACACCCAGGCCGATGAACACCCCGTCGATCGCCGCGACCGCCGCCTGCGCCCAGACGTACCGGGCGAGGGTGTCCCAGATCCGGGTGGACAGCTCGGTGAAGTGACGGCCGGCGCGGAAGCCGACCCACCGGGTCACCCAGGGCTGGAACCTTGGCCCGTCCTTGAGCATGAAGAACGCGATGACCAGCGCCAGCACCAGCGTGACCAGCAGCGATCCGACCGTGGTGAGGCTGGTCAGCGCCGACGACGCCAGTGTCTGCGCGTGCTCCTGCAGCCAGGTCAGGCCCTTGTCGAGCAACTGACCGACCGCGTCGTCACCCAGGTTCAGCGGCGGACCGGCCAACCAGGTCTGCAGCGAGTCGATGCCGTCGGAGAACTTGTCGGACAGGCCCTGCCACTCGCTGGCGATCAGCGTGGACATCAGCGCGATCAGGCCGCCGACCACCACCGGCACCGCGACCACACCGATCGACGCGGCCAGCGCGTGCGGGAGCTTGCGGCGCATCCAGCGCACCGGCGGCCAGAGGATCGTCGACAGCATCAGCGCCAGCAGGACCGGAAGCATGACCTCCCAGAACAGGCCGAACAGCCAGAGCACTACGTACAGCCCGGCACCGATGATCAGGATCCGCAGCGTCCACCGGGACAGTTCCGCGACCGCGTGCGAGACCCGCTCGCCGGCCGCCGGGTCCTCGGTCACCGGCGTGGCCGGCGACTCCGGTTCCTTCTTCTTCCTCTTGCTCCCGGAGGGCTTCTCTCCGGCGGATCTCTCCTCGGCGGACGGCGGCTCGGCGGGTCCGTCGGATGCGGTCATGATCCAGGGGTACCCGAAATCGGCGGTGTGCCCCGGTTCGCCACGCGTGGCCACCGCCACCGTTCGCGATGATCACCCCGTCGCCGGACCGGTCCCGGACCACCGGCCACCCGCTCGACCTGCGGCGGCGGGGTCCGAGCAGGGGCGGGCATCCGGCGGCTGTCGGCCGTCCTCGGCAGACTGGTCCCATGACGGCCCCCGACGAGGCGAGACCCTGGGTGCTGCACGTCGACATGGACCAGTTCATCGCGGCGGTGGAGGTCCAGCGGCGGCCGGAGCTTGCCGGCCTTCCGGTGGTCGTCGGCGGGAACGGTGATCCGACCGAACGCGCGGTCGTCGCCACCGCGTCGTACGAGGCCAGGGCGTTCGGCATCCACTCGGGGATGCCGCTCAAGCTCGCCGTCCGCAAGTGCAAGGACGCGGTGTTCCTGCCTTCCGACCACGCCGCCTACGACGAGGTCTCGGCACAGGTGATGGCCGCCCTCGCTGCGCTGCCCGGTGTCACCGTCGAGATCCTGGGCTGGGACGAGGCGTTCGTCGGCGCGGTGACCGCCGATCCCGAGCAGCTGGCCCGGGACGCCCAGCAGGCGGTGCTGGCCGCGACCGGACTGCACTGCACCGTCGGCATCGGCGACACCACGGTCCGGGCCAAGATGGCCACCGGCTTCGGCAAGCCGCAGGGGATCTTCCGGCTCACCGCTGCCACCTGGCTGCCGGTCCTCGGCGAGCGGCCGACGGAGGCGCTGTGGGGTATCGGGAAGAAGACCGCCGCCAAGCTCGCGGACCTGGGCCTGCACACCGTCGCCCAGCTGGCCGCCGCGGACCCGCGGATGCTGGCCGAGCGGCTCGGCCCGACCATGGGTCCGTACTACGCGGGGCTCGGTCGCGGACTGGGCCGCACCGAGGTGATCGGGACACCGTGGGTGCCGCGGTCCCGCAGCCGCGAGGTCACCTACCAGCAGGACCTCACCACCTGGGAGCAGATCCGGCAGGAGACCGAGGTCCTCGCCCGGAAGGTGCACGAGGACATCAAGGACACCGGCCGCCCCGTCGGCCGGATGTCGGTCAAGGTCCGCTTCAAGCCTTTCTTCACCCAGATCAAGATCGCCAAGCTGCCCGCCCCGACCACCGACGTCGAGGAGATGGTGGCCGGTGCCCTGCGGGTGCTGGAGAAGTTCGAGGACCACGACCGTCCGGTCCGCCTGCTCGGGGTGCGGGCGGAGTTCGTGCCGGACCAGGACGAGTCCGGTCGCAGTCGCTGACGGCAGCGCAGTGATGCCGGGTCGCGATCCGCGGGGCGCGCCGGCGGAGATGATCGGCGTCCTCCACATCCGTGCCGTCAGACTGCGGACAGCGCCGATAATCGACGCTCCTCCGGATCCGTGCCGTTCACCCGCGCGTTCCGCGGTCCGACGGCACTGATCGGAAGCCGCAGCGATCGTTGTACTCGTGCCCCGGCCCAGAACCGCACGCTGCGCCGTCGCCGACCGGCGTGCTCCGGATTCCGACCACCCACGCGGGTGTGATCACCCGGTGACCTGCAGTGATATCGCAGGATCCGGGATTGATCCGATACAGGGCCGGGTAAGGGCGACAGAACAGCACTTCTCGACGAACGATCGACGAAAGTGAGTTCCCGTGGCCACGTACCGAGTCAAGCCCAGCAAGCCCATGGCGATCTTCGGAGTCTTCTTCGGAATCGTCATGATCGTGGTGGCCTTGGTGACGGCGTTCAACTCCGAGAAGGGCGTCAACTGGTTCATCTGGGTCTGGGTGGCACTCGCCGCCGGGATCACGATCTTCAACCTGTGGGCGGCGTTCGCGAAGAAGGGCGCGGTCAACACCATCGAGAGCGACGACGGCCCGCCGCCGGTGAAGATGGGCCAGACGGCCGAGAAGGCCTGACGTATCACAGCGGGTCGTCACCCTTCTGGTTCCGGATGTCCACCGGAACCCGAGGAGACCGATGACCGCGTTCGTCCCGCCACCCGCCGTCCCGTCGGCGCAGGCGCAGCAGCTCTACGACGAGGACGTGGCGGACTCCGGTGACGTGATGAACCTGAGCCGCGTCTGGGCCCACCGGCCCGAACTGCAGGAGGGCCTGTTCGATCTGCTCCGCACGGCCAACGCACCCTTGCAGCTGTCGATGCGCGAGCGCGGGATCCTGGTGACCTCGGCCGCCGCCGCACTGGGCGACTCCTACTGCGCACTGGCCTGGGGCGAGCGATTGGCGCAGGAGAGCACCCCGGCCATTGCGGCAGCGGTGCTGGCCGGCGACACGGACGACCTGACGCCGAGGGAGCGAGCCCTGGCGACCTGGTCCCGGGCGGTGGCCGACGACCCGAACGCCACCACCGCGGCGCAGGTCGACGACCTGCGACAAGCGGGCTGGACCGACGAGGAGATCGTCGGAATCACCGTCTTCGTCGCGCTCCGACTGGCGTTCTCCACCGTCAACGACGCGCTGGGTGTCCGCCCCGACGCCGCCTACCGGAGCACCGCGCCCGCCGAGGTGTTGGGCGCCGTCACCTGGGGACGCCCGATCGAGGAGGCCTGAGCCGTCACTCAGCGGCTCTTGGACTCCAGATGCCGTTGCTCGGGCAAGTTGGTCGCCCGGCGAGCGGCAGCGGCGTAGGCCTCCCGCGCTCCGGACCGGTCGCCGGCCAGATCCAGCAGTCGTCCCCGACAGGCATCGACCCGGTACGACCCGGCCAGCGACGGTTGGGAGGCCGTGAGATCCAGTTCCAGCAGGCCCTTCTCGGGACCGTGCACCATGGCGAAGGCCACCACCCGGCCCAACATTGCGACCGGCCCCGGTGCGGCGACCAGCAGCAGTTCGTACAGTCCGAGGATCTGCCGCCAGTCGGTGACCTCGGTCGACGCTGCCTCGTCGTGCACCGCCGCGATCGCCGCCTGCAGCTGGAAGGGCCCGACAACAGCGGTGCCCAAGGCTTTCTCGATGATCGCGCTGCCCTCGTCGATCAGATCCCGGCGCCACAGGTCACGGTCCTGCTCGTCCAGCGGCACCAGTGCGCCGTCCGCGCGGACCCGAGCGGGCCGGCGGGCGTCGGTGAGCAGCATCAGCGCCAGCAGCCCGGCGATCTCCCCGTCGGCCGGCCGCAGCGCGTGCAGCTGCCGGGCCAGCCGGATCGCCTCGTTGGACAGGTCCGCGCGCAGCAGCGACTGCCCGGAGCTCGCCGAATAGCCCTCGTTGAAGGTCAGGTAGAGCACCTGCAGCACGGTGGCGATCCGCCCGGGCAGCTCCGTGGCCGGCGGCGGTTCGAACCGGCCACCGGCGGCCCGGATGCTCTTCTTCGCCCGGCTGATCCGTTGTGCCACTGTGCTTTCCGGCACCAGCAGCGCCGTGCCGATCTCGGCAGTCGACAGGCCGCCGACCGCCCGCAGGGTGAGCGCGACCTGCGAGGTCTGGGTCAGCGACGGATGGCAGCAGAGCAGGTACACCAGCAAGGTGTCCTCCTCGGAGCCCGCCGGAGCGGACTCGCCGGCGACGACCTGCTCGCGCCGGTGCCGGGCGGTGTCGCTGCGCCAGATCTCGGTCAGCCGGCGGGACGCCACCCGGACCAGCCAGCCACGTGGGTTCGCCGGCATCCCCGAGGCCGGCCACTGCTCGGCGGCGTCGATCATCGCCTCCTGGACGGCGTCGTCGGCGGCGGCGAAATCCCCGTAGCGGCGGCCGATGTCACCGAGCACCAGCGGGGCCAGCTCGCGCAGCACGGACTCGACGGGACCGGGCGGAACAGGGCCGGACATCAGTCGTCGAGCAGGCTCATGTCGAACACCTGACGGACCTCGACCGGCGACCCGTTGCGCGCGTCCGGCACCATCGCCGCCAGTTCGATCGCCCGTTCCTTGCTGTCGCACTCGACCAGGTAGAAGCCGGCCACGTACTCCTTGACCTCGGCGAAGGGACCGTCGGTCGCGATGTGCCCGTCCTTCGAGGTGACCCACGTCGAGTACTCCGGCCCCGGCAGACCCTCGGAGGCGACCAGCTCGCCGGTCCTGGCCAGCTCCTCGCTCAATGCCATGTGGTCGGCGCCGAAGGACGACCGCTGCTCCTCGGTCAGCGCGTCCCAGATCGTCCAGGACTTCGGGTTGCTGTGGATCAGGATCAGGTAGCGCATGGTGCTCTCCTCGCCTCGGCCACGATGCCAGTCATCGTGCACCAGGGTGTCGCAGCCGGGTCGGCCGTTCTCGACATGGCCCCCTGCCCCTCTACCCTCGGAGTCGTGACCGACCTGCAGACCGCCCCGGACCGGGTGCGCGCCCGGCGCCGTCCGGCGGTCGCCGGTGGCGCCGGACCGGCCGAGCACCGCGAGCTGCCGGTCTACGAGGCCGGCGGCGTCGAGGTGCCGTTCGTCATCGCCGGGTCGCAGGAGGAGATGGCCCGGAACACCTCCTGGGCCGAACACTCGCACCCCACCCACGAGCTGCTGTGGAACGAGCGCGGATCGTCGTCGGCCACCGTCGGCCCGCGGACCTGGACCATCACCCGGACCATCGGACTCTGGATCCCCGCCGGGGTGCGGCACTCCGGCTGGACGCCGGCCGGCACCCTGCTCCGCGCCGCGCTGCTGCACATCGACCGGGCGCCGGCGATCGCCGACGGGCCGGTCGCGGTCGGCATCACCCCGCTGCTGCGTCTGCTGCTGGACCGTCTCACCAGCGAGGAACTGTCCGACGAGTCACGGGCGATCACCGAGACCATGGTGATCGACGTGCTCACGCCGGCGCCGCGCGAGTTGCTGCTGCACGTGCCGACCGCCCCGCTGCTGGCGCCGATCGTGCAGACGGTCGCCGACCGTCCTGCCGACGACACCACCCTCGCCGGCTGGGCGTCCCGGCTCGGGGTGAGCACCCGCACCATCACCCGCGCCTTCCACGCGGAGACCGGTCTGGGCTTCGGTCAGTGGGTCGGCATGGCCCGGTGCCGGCACGCCATCGTGCTGCTCGCGCAGGGCGAGGACATCGAGGATGTCGCCCGCAGCGTGGGCTTCGGCTCTTCCAGCGCCTTCAGCACGGCCTTCCGCAGGACCACCGGGATGAGCCCCGGCCGGTTCCGCACGCAGTAGGCGTCAGGCTCCCGGCGCCGCGGCCAGCTCCAGGGTCTTGCGGACGAAGGACCGGGCGTAGCCGTCGAGCCAGCGCAGGTACTCCGGCTGGTCGGAGACGACGAGCATCTTGTGCGCCTCCCAGTCGGCGCGGGCGGCGGTGAGGAAGTCGTCGGGCAGCCGGGAGGTGCTGATCGCCATCAGGCGCTCGGCGGCGTCGATCATCCGGAAGGTGGCCAGTTCGGGAGTCTCGGTCATCGAGGTGACGGAGCTGGAGACGAGGTAGACGATGACCTCGAAGAGCTCCTGCTCGAGGGTGGGCTGCTCGCTCACGGGCGGGTGACCTCCATGGGGGTGCCGAACTCGTTGGACCAGACCGAGTACTTCAGGCTCTTCACCGCGGCCGGGGTGCGCGGGGGGACGAACCCGACGGCCACGGTCACGTCCGGGCGGATGTGGTCGGGCAGCCCCAGCAGCTCGGCGGCGATGCCGTCGGCCCAACTGGTGACCGTGCAGACACCGATGCCGACGGTCTGCCCGATCAACGCCAGGTAGGCGGCCGCAGCGCCCGCGTCCAGCCGTGAGACATGTTCCACACCACGGGGTCCCAGGGCCTCCAGGGCCCGGTCGACGTCCGTGCACAGGGCGATCATGGCCGGCGCGTTGTTGATGAACCCGGGCAGCACCTGCCGGGCCGCACGCATCTTCGCCGGGTCGTCGACGACCACGACGTGTCGCACCCCGGGGCGGGCCTGCTGCGCGCGCACCGCACCCCAGGCCATCACGTTGAGCACCTCCCGCGGCACCGGCCGGTCCTCGAACTCGCGGTGCATCCGGCGGCGGCGCATCGTGGTGATGACATCGACCGGGGTCGGTGGCGTCATGGGGCTCCTCGCGGCACGGATCGGGTCGGTCCCGGTCACCCTAGGCGACCGGGACACGGCCGGGCCGTGCGCGCAGCCCGGTGCGAGAACGATCACCGTGCGCGCAGCACGGCCCGCTCGAGGTCGTCCTGCGCCTTCGCGAGCAGGTCGCGTGCCGACTGGGCCCGCGCGATCGCGACCGCCTGCTCCAGGTCCGCGACCACGTCGGCCACCGGCCGACCGGACAGCTCCCGCGCCCGGGCACGCAACCGGTGCAGTTCGGCGTCCCACAGCGAGTTCCCGGACCGCGCGGACTCCGCGATGGCGTCATCGAGCCGGGTCGTCGCCTCGGCGAGGTGGTCGTCGGATCCACTGCGCACCAACAGATCCGCGTACAGACCGACATGGTGCGACCGCATCACCACGAACTGTTGCTCCGGCAGCAGGTCGACGATCTCCCGCATCCGCCCGGTCCCGCCCTCGATCCGGGCTGTGGCCCATTCCGCCACGATGCCGAGGTAGCTCAGGATCGGGCCGAGCCCGACCTCGTCGGCGATCCGCACCGCCGCCCGGCCGTGGCGCAGCGCGGCCGGCACATCACCGCGGAATGCGTGCGCGACGCCGAGCACTCCCTCGATGTTCGCCCGCGCCGCCGGTTCCGGAGTCCGCAACAACACGGGGATGTCGGCCAGGTCGGGCCCGGCCTCGGACCACCGACCGGCGAGAGCGAAGGCGGCCAGCCGCCACGGCCCGATGGCCTCCACCGGCACGGTGATCATCCCGACGGGGACCTCCTCGTCGAGTCGCCGCGCCAGGTCCCGCGCGGTGCCGAGAGCGTCGATCGCCTCGTCCGGCCGCCCGATCTGCAGGGCGCACAGACCCCGGGCGAACTCGCCGCCGAGCGTCATCAGGTCGTCGCCGGCGGCAAGCCCGCGGGAGATCATCTCCTGCGCCAGCGCCGCCGCCTCGACGAAGTCACAGGTGAAGAACGCTGCGGCGAAGGCATTCTGCAGTCCGGCCAGCAGGTCACGGTCGTTGCCGAGCCGGCGGACCAGCGCGGTCATCCGGTCCCGCTGGGCCACGAAACCGGGGAAGCCGGCGTGGTAGGACAACGCGTAGAGCGACGAGAGCCGGGTCCTGGCAGCCATTTCCACACGGTCGCCGGCCTCGCCCTCCAGCCGGGCCGTGAGATCGACAGCGGTGACCAGCAGCTGCTCGGCCCCGGAGTAGTGGCCGCGCCGGTGCGCGGCGTCCGACGCCGCGATGCAGAGCCGCGCCGCCTGCAGCAGTTCGTCCTCGCTCCCGGAGGCCGCGAGGTGGTGCACGATCCGATCGGCGCCGGCGACCGTGTCCCCGCCCGTCCGGGCGAGCAGCGCGGCGGCGGTCCGGGCATGCCAGCGCCGCCGTCGGGCCGGCCCGATGTCCTCCAGGAGCGTCTGCTGGACCAGTGCATGGTGGAAGCGGTGCCGCCCCGGCGCACCGGGCTCCGACCCGAGGAGCCCCGAGGCCGTCGCCCGGTCGACCGCCTCGTCGATCGTTTCCTCGTCCAGGTCGGTGATGTCGCGGAGCAGATCCGGGTCGAAGGTCCGCCCGACCACCGCCGCGGCGCGCAGCACGGTCTTCTCGTCGGCGGGCAGGCGCTCGACCCGCCGCAGGATCACCCCGCGGATGCTGTCCGGAACCTCGGTGGTGACCCCCTCGTCAGCACCGGCGCCGCCGGCATCCCGGTCGGTGACCAGCAGCCGGACGATCTCACCGACGAAGAACGGGTTGCCGCCGGTGCGCTCGGCCAGGGCATCGGTGGTGGCGTGGTCCAGGACCGTCCCGGTGCGGTCGGTGACGTAGTCGCGGACAGCGTCCGGGCGCAGGCCGGGCAGGTCGAGCCGGTGCACCCGCCCGGTGCGGGCGAGGGCGGCGAGCAGCTCCGCACCACCGGGTCCGCCGTCGTCGGACTGCGCGCGGGCCGTCAGCACCAGGGCGAGCCCGGAAGCGAGGCGGTGGGTGACGGCGTACTCGGTGAAGCGCCGGGTCGCGGGATCCGCCCAGTGCACGTCCTCCAGCAGCACCAGTACCTTCCGCCGGTCCGTGACCGCACCCAGGAAGTGCAGGATCCCGTCGAACATCCGGACCTCGGAATCCTCGATGGTCCCCTGCGGCATCCGCGATCCCGGCGCCGGGCCGGATACCAGGTCCGGGTCGAGGGCGAGTACGGCCGAGCCCCGTCCGGCCACGGCCGCGGCGACCACGTCCTCGCCGACGCCGCGGGCGATCTCCCGCAGCACCTCGACCCACGGCCAGAGCGGCGGGACGCCCTCGTGGTCCCAGCTGCGACCCCATGCCACGACGATCCCGGGATCGGCGGTCCCGGCCAGCTCGTCCAGCAGCCGGGTCTTGCCGATGCCGGCCTCGCCGGTCACCGCGACCACCGCGGGATACGGTGCGGCCCCGCTGCTGTCCAGGATCTCGCGGACCCGTGCCAGCTCCCGCTCGCGCCCGATCAACCGGGTCGACGACGCCTGCTCCGTACGGTCGGCCGGCGCTTGTTCCGGTGGTGCAGCCGGGGCGGTCACCGCCCGGGGGCCGGCCGTGACCGCGCCGGCCGGCAGGTCGAGATCGGTGTCCTGGCGCAGGATCCGCTCGTGCAGCGTCTGGAGCTGCCTCGACGGGTCGGCACCGAGTTCGTCCGCGAGCAGGCCCCGGACCGACTGGAAGACGGTCAACGCATCCGCCTGCCGCCCACTGCGGTAGAGCGCGAGCATCAGCGCGGCCTGGATCCCCTCGCGCAGCGGGTCGGCGGCCACCATCGTCCGGAGTCGCTCCACCAGCAGTGCGTGCCGCCCGCGGGCCAGGTCGACGTCGATGCCGATCTCCTCCAGCCGGCCGTACAACCCGGTGAGCCGGGTCGCTTCGTTCCGGGCGAAGGCAGAGGGGATGTCGGCGTACGGTTCGTCCCGCCAGAGCGCTCCGGCCGCGGCGAGGGCCTGCTCCGCCGGCCCGAGATCTCCTGCCCGGAAGGATGTATCGGCCTCCGTGACCAGGCGGGCGAACCGGGCCGCGTCGACCGCGTTTGTCGGTACCGACAACCGGTAGCCGGGTGCGACGGTTTCCAGCGGGCCCGGCCGGGTGTCGTCGGGCGATCCGGACCCGCGCAGCCCGGACCGCAACCGGGAGACGTAGGCGTGGACCGTGGTCAACGGGTTGGCGGGCGGCGCCCCGTCCCAGATCCGGTCGACGAGGGTGTCGATCGGCACCACGTGTCCGGCGTCGACCAGCAGGGCGGCCAGGGTGGTCCGCCGGCGTGCCGGACCGAGTTCCAGGGTGCGCCCGGACCGCAGCGCGCGCAGGGGACCGAGCACCTCGAAGCTGATACCCGGCCACTCCGCTGCGGGCGACATGCTGCCTCCTCGGGTGCGCCGGTCGGTCGGAATCTATCGCGGTGGACCGGTCGGCCACCGGTGGTGGCGCCGGCAGGTGCGGTCAGCCCGACGGATCGAGGTCCACCGGATCCACGAGGTCGACCCGGTCCGCGGGATCGACCGGGCACCCTGAGCGGGCGGGGTGTTCGGCAGTCGCGGCCGGTACCGGCGCGGGGGCGGTGCCCAGCGCGATGGCGATGCGCTCGGCAGCGGTCAGTGCGGGCCCGGGGTCGGGCGCGGGGTGGGGTTCCACCGGTTCTCCTTCGTCGCCGGCCGTCGGACCCGTCGGATCGGCGGGCATCGGCTGGATGGCACGTCCGGACCAGCGTGACCCGGCGCGCTTGCCCGCCCCTTGCGTGACGCTTGCGTGGCAGCCGGACGGTCGGTTCCGGTGACGCGGGGTGACGGCCGGCGGCAGGATCCGCACGTCCGGGTGGCATTCCCCCGGAGGGCTGGCCGCCGGGCGGGTGGCGGGCGAGACTGCCCACGGCGCAGCGTCCGTGGCGCCTCCCCCGAAGTGATGGAGAGTCGTCGTTGTCCCGGTCACGCCGCATCTTGTCGCTGCTCGCCGGTGCGATCGTCGTCGCCGGGTGTGCCGGCGCACCGCAGGCGGCCCCCGCGATCTCCGACGCCGCCGACGACGGTTCCGCGGTGCCCGCCATCTCCTTCCGGCTCGCCGACGACTGGCTGCAGAACGGGATCCGGATCGGGGCGTCGGTGTCCGGCGGCCCGGTGATCACCATGCTGACCGACACCGGATCGAACGGTGTGGTGATCTCCCGCAGCTATCTGGGTGAGGACTACACGGTGCCGGACCCGCAGCAGTCGTTCACCGGCTTCACCTATTCCTCCAGCGGCAACTCCTACGACGGCGAGTGGGTGCTGGCCACTCTGGAGTTCTCCTCGACCGTGGACAGCGCCGGACCGACGGCTCGGACGTCGCAGATCCTGGTCCGCGCCGTCGACCGGATGTGCAACCGGCAGCAGCAGTGCACCGACGATCCCGAGGTCGCCATGCTGGGTGTCGGTTTCGACCGCGAGCAGGACGGCACCGAGGCGGTCGAGTCCCAGGCCGGCCCGGGCATCAACCCGTTCCTGCACCTGGAGCAGATGGATGCGGGGACCCTGGACGCCGGCTACTCGATCGGCAGCGGCCTGTTGACCCTCGGCGTCGACGACACCTCCCGCTCGGGTTTCGCCACGGTGCCGCTGACCCAGGCCGGCGACGACTGGCGTGCGCCCACCACCTGCATCGCGGTGGCCGGGTCGGTGCCGCCGCAGTGCGGCACCCTGCTGCTGGACACCGGGCTGCCCTACGCGATCGTGCAGACGGAGGACGGCGTGCAGCCGCCGCTCGACGGGACGTCCTCGATCGGCCGCGACGAGGTGGCGAAGGGGCAGCAGATCTCCGTCACTGTGCCGGATCTCGACGACACGACGATCTACGACTTCACCGTCGGCGGCCCCGGCGCACCGACCGAGGTGTCCTGGGGCCACGACCTGCTCGCCCGGGACGGCGGAGCGTTCATGAACATCAGCCGGTTCGCGCTCAGCGCCACCGACTACCTCTTCGACGCCACCACCGGGGTTGTCGGGTTCCGGGTCCTCTGACAGCGCTGCCGCAGGTTCAGACTCCGCGCCGGGGCAGGCCCGCCTTCGCGTAGCACTCGTCGATCAGCTCGGCGGTGGCGATCGAGTCGGCGGCGGTGAAGGCGAAAGGTGCTCCGGTGCGGATGGTCTCGGCCACCGCCTGCAACTGGTAGGTGTACGACGTCAGGTCACCGTGCGGCTGCTCGCTGCTGCCGGCCGGCCCACTCAGCAGCAACCGGTTGTCCAGGTGCGGGACCGCGAACGCCGGCGACACGGCGGTACCGTCGGTGCCGCTCACGGTCCAGGTCATCGTCCGGTCCGCGGCGTTCATGTCCCAGACCAGCCGGCCGGTGATGCCGCCCGGATAGCTGACGTCGACCTCCATGGCCGCGTCCATGTCCGGACCCTTCAGTGTCACCTCGACCGCGCCCAGCACCGGGTCGCCACCGATCCATGATCCGAAAGCCCGTGCGGCACTGAGCACGTAGCAGCCCAGGTCCATGGTGGCGCCACCGGCCAGCTCCAGGGACCACCGCGGGTCGGAGTCCGGCGGACCGGGGATCGCCAGCACGATCTCGACGTGCCGGATCGAGCCCAGCCGCCCGGAGGTCACCGCATCGCGCAGGGCGTGGTTCACCGGGTGGTGCAGGTAGTGGAAGCCCTCGAAGAGCCGGCCGGGGGACTCCGCGGCGAGTGCGCACACCCGCCGGGTCTGCTCCGCGTTGCTGGTCAGCGGCTTCTCCGACAGCACGTGCTTGCCGGCCCGGAGCGCCGCGATGTTCCACTCCTCGTGCAAGGAGTTGACCAGCGCGTCGTAGACCAGGTCGACGTCCGGGTCGGCGATCACCTCCGCGTAGGAGTCGTGGACGGTGCGGACATCCCGCTCGGCGGCGAAGGTCTCGGCCCGGGAGCGGTCCCGTGCCGCCACCGCGGTGAGTGCATGACCCAGCACCCCGGCCGGCTGCACGATCCCGTCGTCGGCGATGCGGGCGGCTCCGAGGATGCCGATCCGGAGGGGTGGCGTCATCGCGGCGGCTCCTCTGCACGTTGGCGACTTGGATCGTTCCAAGTGCTGCGGTGGTGAGTATGTCGCCACGATCCCGGCGGGTCAAGGGTGCGGGTTGGATCGTTCCAGGTGGGTCCTTCGCCGGGAGTCCGCGAGACCGGCCCGCCGCACCGGCACGCACGTCAGCCGAAGATCTCCCCGGTGCGCTGTTCGCGCAGTGCCCGCAGGTGCACCGCGGCCCAGGTCCGGAACGGCCGCCAGTTCTCCGACACCTCGTCGACGGTCCGGCCCGGTCCGTACTGCTCCTCGACCTCGGCCTCCAGCCGCCCCTCGTGGTGCGGCACACCGTCCGGGTGGTTGGCGCCGCGGAGCACCACCAGTTCCGCCGCGAACGGACCGATACCCTTGATGGACAACAGGTCCCGTGCCGCGGTGTCCGGGTCGGCGTCGCGCAGGGCCGCCCCGTCCAGCCGGCCGTCCAGCGCCGCCTCCGCCACGGCGTGCAGGTACTCGGTCTTGCGTCCGGGCAGATCCAGGTCGAGCCCGCGCAGTCTCGCCGGCGACGGGAACGCACCGCCGTCGCCGTGCCGCTCGATCACCCCGGCCCGCAGCACCGCCGCCTGCCGGATCCGGATCCGCTGGGACAGCACCGCCCACGCGGCGGCCTCGTACGGCGAGTGGAAACCGCATGGCCGCAGGCCCGGTAGTTCGGCCTGCGCTCTCCGGATCACCGGATCTCGGTCGGCGACGTCCGGCCAGGCGGTGCCGTCGATGTCCAGCGACAGGAACCGCGCCACCTGCGCCGCCGCGGCGTCCAGGTCGCCGTCGCCGGTCACCACGATCGCCGCCCGCGTCCCCTGCTGGTGGACCACCGCCGACGCGGCCGACCAGTCGGCATCCACCCGGAAGACGGTGCTGATCGACGTGTCCTGCTGCTCGCCCGGCGGTAGCGCGGCCGGCAGGAAGCCCTTCCAGAACGTCCGGCTGGTCTCCAGCGACCAGGGCCCGACGACGTCGAGGGTGACGTGGTGGCGGGACATGCGAACCTCCCGGGCGGGTCAGTCGTGCACGGTGACGGCGTAGCCGTCGGGATCGGTGAACGTGAAGGTACGGCCGAACGGGCCGTCGAAGGGCGGCACGGTGATGGTCACGCCGGCCGCGGCCATCGAGTCGTGCAACTGCTGGGCGTCATCGCAGGCCAGCCACAGCGCAACACCGAGCCCGGGACGCGCACCGTCGGCGTCGAGATCGACGCCGGGCGTGGTCTCCCGCACGGCGAACGCCGGGGTGGTGGTGAACACGACCGCTCCGGGCGGGGCGGCGGGCGTCCGGGTCAGGCCCAGTTGCTGCTCGTAGAAGTCGGCGGATCGCTGCAGGTCACGCACCTGCAGGGAGATGAAGTCCGGTCCGGTGACGGTCATGGCTGGTTCCTCTTGTCGAAGGGTTGCTGCCCTATGTCAGCACCCTGACACTACCACCATGTGTCAGCATGTTGACATGACGGAGACGGTGGGCCCGGTCGCGCAGTCGGTCGGCTACGTGCTGAAGCAGGTGGCGAGCCGGCTGCGCGCGGCGATGGACGAGGTCCTGCGCCCGCTCGATCTCACGGTGTCGCAGTACGTCTGCCTGGAACTGCTGAAGCAGCAGCCGGGTATGTCGAACGCCGACCTGGCCCGGGCCGCGTTCGTCACCCGGCAGTCGATGAACCTGGTGCTGCGCGGACTGCAGGACCGCGGCCTGCTGTCCCGGCCGGAGGTCGCGGAGACCGGCCGGGCCCTGCCCACCGAACTCACACCGGCCGGCGGGCGGGCGCTGGCCGCGGCCAGCGCGGCCGTCCGGGGGGTGGAGAAACGCATGCTCGGGCCGCTGAGCGGGCCCGAGCAGCAGCGGTTGCTCGGTGATCTCACGCGCTGCGCGCAGGCCCTGGTCTGAGGGCAGTCAGCCGCCGGTCAACAGCGCGGCGAGGTCCCGTCGGCTGTTCACCCCGAGTTTGCCGAAGATCTTCTTGAGGTGGTCCTGCACGGTGTGCGGCGACAGGTGCAGTGACGTGGCGATCGCCCGCGTGCTGGCGCCCTGCAGCACCAGCAGCGTGACGTCCTCCTCGCGGGTGGTCAGCCCGTGCGCCGCGAGGGTCAGTCGGCTCAGGTCGGTGTGCGGGGTCGGCTCGATGGTGACCACCACGTCGTTGCCGCCCGGCGGCCCGGACAACGGTGCGGCCCGCAGGCTCAGCCACCAACCGTGGCCGACCTGGGTGCGGCTGTCGGTCGGGGCGCCGCTGGTGCGGGTGTGGGCGACGACGGCCAGGATGTTGGCCGGCGGTGAGCCGTGGTCGTACCCGCCCAACTGCTCGATCGCATCGGCGGCCGCCGGGGTGAGCTGGGTGACCCGGTCCTGCGCGTCGATGATCAACACAGCCGGGCCCTCGCCGCCCGACCGCAGCACCTGCCGGGCTCCGGGACGGAACATGCTGCGCTGCAGCGCTTCTGCGACCACCACTTCCAGGGCGACCACTTCGGCGCCATCCTTCGCGGTGAACGGCGGGTCGCCCGGCCCGCGGTACAGGCCGATCGCCCCCCATGCCACGCCCCGGCTCCGGAACACCACCCGGATCTCGTCGGTGAACCCGAACCGCAGGTGGTTGAACTCGCGGTGCCGGCGGCAGCGCTCCGGGTGTCCGTCGGTGTCGACCGAGAGCACGCCGACCGGCACGGCCCGCTGCGCGATCTCCACGAACCGGTTCACATCCGGCGGGCCGTACTCCTGGGCCGAGAACTCCTCGTCGCCCACTCCGAGATCACGGGTCTTCGACGCCCAGGTGACCAGGCCGGTGGCCGGATCCGTCGTCGCCAGGCAGGCGAAGTCGAACGGGACCCGTTGCCGGATCACGGCATAGACCGCATCCGCGACATCATTCCGGTCCGCGTCCGGAGCGAGCTCGCGGACGAGGATCTCGTCGAGCGGCCGCCTGGTGGTCACCTTCATGCCGATCACTATGGACCCGCCGGTTGTCCGGAGAAACCCCAGAATGTTGGGATGGTCCGCGTCGATCACCGATCGCAGGCTCATCGGCATGACGAACCTCCTCCCTCACCTCGATCCCGGCGCCCACCACCATCACGACCGGCACTGCTGGTGGCACCACGAACTCGGCCGGTGGATCTGCGACAACCCCGGCAGCGCAGTGGCTCCCGCCCCGTCTTCCGCAAAGAGCAGCACGGACGCGCCACTTGTCGACGTCCGCGACATGATCGTCGTGCACACCGCGATGCTGCGCGAGTTCAGGCTGGCGCCGGCCGCGGTACGCCGGGTCGCCGACGGCGACCGGAAGCAGGCCGCGACGGTGGAACGCCACCTGGCCCTGCTCTGCGACCTGCTGCACCACCACCACACCGGCGAGGACGAACTGCTCTGGCCGCCGCTGCGTGAGCGGCTGCCGGCGTCGGTGGTGCAGCGGCTCGACGCCGCCGAGGACCAGCACGCGGCGATCGACGCCGCACTGGACCGGGTCGCCGACGCCCGCCGCGACTTCCGGGCCACGGCGACGGGTCAGGACGGCGCCGTGCTGGCCGAGGCGCTGGAGCAGCTGCATGTACTACTGGCAGAGCATCTCGACGCCGAGGAGCGCACCCTGCTGCCGCTGGCCGCCGCCCATCTCACCGAGGCGGAATGGCGAGCCGTCGGCGCGGCCGGTGCGGCCTCGGTGCCGAAGAGCGCGCTGCTGCTGGTGTTCGGGATGTTCGCCTACGAAGGCGATCCCGCCGTGCTGCGCGACATGCTCCGCGAGGCGCCGCCGCCGGCCAGGGTGCTCGTCCCGCGGCTGGCACCCCGCGCCTACCGCCGCCGCGCCCGCCAGGTGCACGGCACCGCTCACCCCTGACCCGCTCGTCCCGAACCCCTGACCTCATCCCGCACGACCCGACCGACCACACCCCTGAACGAGAGAGAGAAAGCCATGTCCATCACCGTTGTCACCCCCGTCGGCCCGGCGGACGTCTCCACCGAACCACACCTGCTCAACCGGCTCTGGGCCGACGCCTTCAACGCCGGCGACCTGGACGCCCTGATGTCGATGTACGAGCCGGACGCCGTCCTGGTGCCCGGACCCGGCGCCGAACCGGTCCGCGGCCTCCAGGCCATCCGCGCCGCCCTCACCTGGTTCCTCGGCCTCGGCGGCACCCTGCATTTCACCCCGCGCCACTGGCTGGTCGAGGGCGACCTGGTGATGAGCAGCATCGCCTTCGAGATGCACGGCGGCCACGACGCCGACGGCAACCCGGTGCCGCTGTCCGGCGTCACCGCCGAGGTGGCCCGCCGCGGTCCCGACGGCAGCTGGCGCTACGTCATCGACCACCCCTTCGGTGGTGCGTCGTGATGCCGAAGTGCAAGTCCCCCGGCGCCCGCTGACGCCGCTGACAACCCCGGAACGTCCTGCACCCCGTGAGCCCTTGCTCACGGGGTGCAGTACCTTGCCACGGGTGTCGCCCGGATCAGGACCGGATGAACGCCAGCAGGTCGGCGTCGAAGGCCTCCTGGTACGGGCCGGCGATGCCGTGCGGGGCACCGGGGTAGACCTTGAGGGTGGCGGTCGGTACCAGGGTCACGGTCTTTTCCGCGGCGTCGGCGATCGGCACGATCTGGTCGTCGTCGCCGTGGGCGACGAGCATCGGGACGGTGAGGGCCTTGAGATCCTCGGTGAAGTCGGTCTCGGAGAAGGCCTTCACGCAGTCGTAGGCCGCCTTCAGCCCGACCAGCATCCCCTGCCGCCAGAACTCGTCCCGGGCGCCCTGCGAGATGGTCGAGCCCTCGCGGTTGGTGCCGAAGAACGCCGCGGAGAGGTCCTGGTAGAACTGCGACCGGTCGGCGAGCACACCCGCCCGGATGCCGTCGAACACATCGATCGGCAGGCCCTCCGGGTTGGACTCCGACTGCACCATCACCGGGGGCACCGCGCCGGCGGTGACGATCTTCGACACCCGGCCGGCGCCGTGCCGGGCGGCGTACCGGACGACCTCTCCGCCGCCGGTGGAGTGGCCGACCAGGATCACGTCGTGCAGGTCCAGGGTCTCGATCAGTGCGGCGAGATCGGCGGCGTAAGTGTCCATGTCGTTACCGGACCAGGTCTGCTCCGACAGCCCGTGGCCGCGGCGGTCGTGGGCGATGGCGCGGAATCCGTTGTCCGCCACCAGCTTCATCTCGGTGTCCCAGGCGTTGCCGCTGAGCGGCCAGCCGTGGCTGAAGACGACGGGCTGCCCGGTGCCCCAGTCACGGTAGTGGATCTGTGCTCCGTCTGCTGCGGTGATGTACGGCATGGCATGTCCCTTCGAGGGGTGGGGTGGGTGTGGGTCGGCGCGACCGGGGGTCGGTCGCACCCGGTGTGGTGGGGGTCAGCGGACCGGGTCGACCGGGTTGATCCGCTGCACGATCAGCGGGTCGACCGGCGTGAACGGGAACGACGGAAGGTCGTCCAGGTGGGTGCCGAAGGTGGCGGCCAGCACCTCCCGGCTGTAGGCACTCGCGGCAGCCCGGTAGCCGATGTCGGCCGGCGTCGGCTGGTCGAAGAAGATCGCGAAGTGCAGGTCGGGGGAATCGACCACCTCGATGTGGTGCGGGTAGGCCCGCGGCACGAAGTAGACGTCACCGGCCTGCAGCGTCCAGGTGTCCAGCGTGCCGTCCGGGTCCATCACGGTCATCCGGGCCGAACCCTGGTGCACGTATCCCATCTCGGCGGTCACCGGGTGCCAGTGCGGCTCCCGCATGCCGTCCTCCCGGATCCGCAGGGAGTACATCGACAGGTCCTTGAGAGCGGGCCAGTACTGCACCCGGGCCAACCGCGCGGATCCGACCGCAGCCGCGATCGGTGGCAGCTGTGCCTCCACCGAGAACTTGTGCGGGTCGTCGAACAGCGCGGTGTCCGGGATGCGAGGTGCACCGTCCCGCGCGAGCAGCGGGCGGCTGGTCGTGCTCCGCCGGATCGCCGCGAGATCGGCGGCCGGCAGGTCGTACGTGTTGCCCAGGACGGCGTCGGTCATCGCGCCCAGGGCGGCGTCCAGACCGAAGTCCTCAGGTCGTTCGCTCCGGAAACAGACGATGAACTCGGCCGGCTCCTCACCGATGTTCTCGATGTGGTGCAGGGAGCCGGAATCGATGTGGAACATGTCCCCGGCGGACACCACGAAGCTGGAGAAGCTGCTCCCGGTGTTCAGGACGGAGACCAGTGCCGTCCCGGAGAGGCAGTAGGTGAGTTCGTTGGCGTTCGCGTGCCAGTGCGGCGTCCGCATCGCGCCGGGTCGGAGCACCAGACGTTTCACCGACATCCCCGACAGCACGGGGAACGTGTCGGCCGTCAGCCGGTGGATGGACCCGAGCTCGGAGTCGACCACGGTCTCGCCGCGCAGCAGCGAAGTGGCATGGACAGCGGGGGTGGTCGTCGTGGTCATGGTCGGGCTCCCGTTCTCGATGGCGGGCCCGGCCCGCCGCGTCAGATCCGATGACCTGAGCCTGCTCCGCAGGGGTCGGTGTGTCGCCCTGACTGCCCGCCATTCCACGGCGGTGCTGACCGGGTTCCCGGGTACCGGCCAGCGGGTAACCCGGCTGCGGACCTGCCGTGCGAGACTGCTGGCGAACGGGTCTGCGGTCGGAAGGGACGGCATGGGCGGGTTGCGTGTCGTCGTGGCCGACGACGACGTGCTGTTGCGGGAAGGCCTGTCCGGGCTGCTGGAACGGTCCGGGATGCAGGTGGTCGGACGGGCCGGCGACGCGGTCGAGTTGCTCTCGCTGGCAAGGGATCTGCAGCCGGACCTGGTCCTGGTGGACATCCGGATGCCCCCGCACTTCGACACCGAGGGTCTGGACGCCGCCCGCGAACTGCGGGCCGGGCTGCCGGACATCGCCATCCTCGTGCTGTCCGCCCACGTCGACGTGGAGCATGCCGTCGAGTTGCTCGCCGAGGGCCGGGCCATCGGTTTTCTGCTGAAGAACCGGGTGACCGACGTCGACGACTTCGTCGACACGGTGCGCCGGGTCGCCCACGGTGCCTCGGTGGTGGACCCGGCCCTGGTGCAGGAGCTGCTGTCGGCCCGGCGGCGCGACGACCCGCTGGCGGCGCTCAGCGCGCGGGAGCGCGAGGTGTTGGAACTGATGGCCCAGGGGCTGTCCAACGCAGGCATCGGCCGGCGGATCTTCGTCGCCGAAGGCACGGTCGAGAAGCACGTCCGGAGCATTCTGACCAAGCTCGGCCTCAGCGAGACCGCCGACGACCACCGACGGGTGCGTGCGGTCATCCTGTATCTCGAGAACCGCTGACCCGCAGCACCAGTCCGACCCGCGAACGGCCTTCAGTCGCCGACCAGCGCGCGCAGCCGCGATCCGGAGAGCGCGAACTTCGGGAGGAACCCGCGGGCCGGGCTCTGCTCGACGAGCTCGGCGAGGTCGACCTCGGCATGGGTCGAGGTGAGCACCACCCGGTCCATGGCCGCGCCGGCGGCCTGCAACCGGAGGACGACGTCGAAGCCGCTTTCCGCGCCGAGGTCCACGTCCACCAGCACCAGGTCCGGGGCGAGCTCCGCGTACCGGGCGAGCGCGTCGTCGCCGCAGTCCGCCGTGCCGATCACCGAGATACCGTCCCGCGCCAGCATGGTCCGGACGGCATCACGGAAGGCGGCGCTGTCGTCGACGACCAGACAGCGCACGTCCTCGTGCTCCTGATCCATCGCTCCAGCCTGCCAGGGCGGCAGGTGGAGGACATTGAAGCCAGCTGCAATGTCCTCCACCCGGTGGCTTCCTACGATCACCTGGTGGACGACTACCAGGCCGACCCGGAAGGGCTCTGGTCGGCGCGGCGGGCCAGGCTGCTCGCTCTGTTCCTGCGCCCGGTGGCCCGCCCGGCCGCCTGGGGCATCCTGGTCGGCGCGATGCTGCTGGGCATCGAGACGGTGGTGGTGATCGCGCTGCAACGGGTCGTCGGTGACTCGTTCGGCGCGGTCTTCCTGCTCGGTGTGCTGGTCGTCTCGGCCGGCTGGGGATTCCTTCTGGCACTGGGCATGTCGGTGGTCAGCGCGGTGGTCTACGTGCTCTTCCACATCGAGGACGGCAGCGACGGCCTCGCGCCGGCGTTGTTCGTCTTCCTGGTGCTGGCGTTGTTGGTCAACCTGCTCGCCGGGCAGGCCCGGTTGCGGGCCGAGGAGGCCGAGCAACGTCGACGGGAGGCGGACCTGTCCGCCGAGTTGGCCCGGGTGATGCTCCGGGCCGACGCCCTGCCCACTGCTCTGGAGGCGGCCGGGCAGCGGATGGCGGAGGTCCTCGGACTGCCCTTCGCCCGGATCACCCTCGGGACGGTCGACGGTGCCGGCGGCCCGGCACGGCAGGCGATCCCCCTGGCCGACGGCGGACTGCGCATCGGCACCCTGCTGGTCCCGGCCGACCTGGACCGGGCCGCCCGGCGCCGGGTCCGCCGGATGGTGCCCGGCGTGGAGGCGCTCCTGGCCGCGGCCCGCGCCGGCGAGGACGAGATGCGGGAGGCCAGGCGGGACATCGAGGCGGGCCACGCCCGGGTGGCTGCCCTCGCCGATCAACAGACCGCCCTGCGGCATGTCGCAACGCTGGTCGCCGGCGGCGCCGCACCGGCACAGGTGTACCCGGAGGTGGTCCGTCAGTTGGGGTTCGGACTGCGTGCGGAGCACGCGACCCTGGTCGGCTACACCGGGCCGGAACGGTGCGTCGTGCTGGCGACCTGCGATCCGTCCGGACGGGCGCACTTCGGGCCCGGGGCCGACCTGGTCGTCGACGGCGACAGCGTCGTCGCCCAGGTGCTGCGGACGGGACGGCCGGCCCGGGTCGACGACTACGCCCTCGCCGCGGGCGAGATCGCATCGCACCTGCTGTCGTTCGGGCTGCGGTCCGGGGTCGGCGCCCCGGTCGTGGTCGACGGGACCGTCCGCGGCGCACTGATCATCGGTGCCGTCGGTCCCATGCCGGCCGGGACCGAGGAGCAGGTCGCCGATTTCGCCGACCTGGTGGCAACGGCGATCGGCAACGCCGAGACCCGGGCCGAACTCACCGCGTCCCGGGCCCGCATCGTCGCCGCCGCGGACCACGCCCGCCGGGGCTTCGAAAGGGACCTGCACGATGGTGCGCAGCAGCGGCTCGTCGCACTCGGGCTGGAACTGCGCGCAGTGGAAGCGGCCGTGACCGACCCGGAGCTGCGGGAGATGCTGCACACCGCAGTCGACGGACTGGGCGATCTGCACTCCGATCTGCAGGAGCTGTCCCGCGGCCTGCATCCGGCGGTGCTGTCTCGTGGCGGGCTCGCGCCGGCGGTCCGGACGCTGGCGCGGAGGTCGACGGTTGCCGTCGTCCTGGACCTGCCGGACGTGCCCCGGCTGCCGGAGTCGATCGAGGTGGCCGCCTATTACGTGATCGCCGAGTCGCTGACCAACGCCGCGAAACATGCCGCCGCGACGGAGATCGAGGTCGGTCTGCGGATCGAGGACGAGGTGTTGCGGATCCGGATCGCCGACGACGGGGTCGGCGGCGCGCGGGCCGGCTCCGAGGGCTCGGGCCTCATCGGGCTGAAGGACAGGGTCGAGGCGCTGTCGGGCGGGCTGCAGGTCGAGAGTCCGCCGGAGCGAGGCACCACCGTGACCGCCCGGATTCCCCTGCAACGCGGGGCGGACACCGGCCGCTGATCCCCACAACGCCCTGCACCCCGTGAGCGGCAGCTCACGGGGTGCAGGACGCTGCAACGGGTTTCGCCTCGATCAGGCAGCCGGGCCGTAGTGCACCGGCCGGTAGATCTGCGGGCTGCCCTTGCGGCCGACGAAGAACCAGGCGAGCGGGCCGAGGAACGGGAAGACGAAGATCCCGACGATCCAGAGCAGCTTGCCGGTGCCGGTCAGCCGGTCGGACCCGAGGACCGAGGCCGCTGCGGCGATGAACAGGGCCAGCAGGGCCAGCCCGACGACCACCATCCCGATGACTGCGACGGTGGCGATGCCGCCCGAGACGGAGGCAGCGGTGAAGGTGGGGGCGGCGAGAACGGTGGTCATCGGAACTGCCTTTCGACGGTGCCGGGCGGGGTGTCCGGCTGCTGAGAAGAACTCTGCCGCCCGACCCCCACCCGGCACATCGACGGAAGGTCCCGACCCCGGCCCGCCCGGATCCGACGAAAGTCGCACCCGCCGGCGACGGTTGCCCGATCCCCGGGCGGGCACCGGACCGGCGTGACCGACCTCGAACGTTTCGTCACCGCCCAGGGCGCCGGCGGCACGTACTTCCGAGCGGTCGCCGAGCTGCGCGCCGGCGACAAGCGAAGTCACTGGATGTGGTTCGTCTTCCCGCAGCTCGCCGGGCTGGGGATGAGCGCGATGTCGCAGCGGTACGCGATCGGGTCGCTCGCCGAGGCGAGGGAGTACCTGGACCACCCGGTGCTCGGCCCGCGGCTGGCGGAGTGCTGCGGGATCCTGCTCGACCTCGAGAACGTCACGGCAACAGATGTTCTCGGCGGCATCGACGCGGTCAAGCTGCGGTCGTGCGCGACCCTGTTCCACCGCGCGGCGCCGGACCGACCGGAGTTCACCGGGATCCTGGAGAAGTACTTCGACGGTGAGCCCGACCCGGCGACGGATCAGCTGCTCCGCTGACCGGTCAACTGCTCCCGCGCACGGCCGGTCGGCTGCGCAGCACCAGCACCACGCCCACTGCGCTGACCGCGAGCCCGACCAGGCCCAGCACGCTGATCGGCTCGCCGAACATCAGGAACACCCAGAGCATCGTGGTCGGCGGGGTCAGGTAGAGCAGCGTGCTGACCACGGTCGCACCCTGGGTGCGGTTCACGAAGACGTACATGACGTACCCGCCGAGGCTGGCCAGCGCGAGCAGCCAGCCGACGGCGACCCAGAACAGCCCGCCGGCCGGCGGTGCGACCTGACCGGCGAACGCGGCCGCGACGAACAGGATCACCCCGGTGATGACCGCCTGCATCGTGATGGTCGGGAACAGGTCCTCCGGCGGGTCCAGCCGCCGGGTCAGCACGGTGCCGATCGCCAGGCAGAGCATGCCGGCGGTCGGCAGCGCGTAGGCCCAGAGCGGGGTGCCGGTCTGCTGCAGATCCCCGGAGACGGCCAGCGCCACGCCACCCAGGCCGAGCAGCATGCCCAGCCACATCAGCGGCGTCGACCGCTCACCCAGCAGCCGGCCGGCCACCGTGGCCACCAGCAGCGGCTGCAGGGCGGCGATCAACGACGTCGTCCCGCCGTGCACGCCCTGCGTGACGCCCTCGAACACCAGGAACAGGTAGCCGACCTGGCTGAGCACCGCCAGCAGCGTCTGTCGGCCCCAGGCCCGCCACGAGGTGGGCAGCGGTTTGCGCAGGACCGCGGCCACGGTCAGCAGCAGGACGGCCAGCAGGGCGAACCGCCAGCCGAGCACGGTGAGCGGTGCTGCTCCGGCGCGGTGTGCGAGCTCCGCCCCGACGAACCCGGAGCTCCACGTCACCACCAGCGCAACCGCCGCCAACGGCCCGGCGCGCCGGCCGAGCCGCTCCCGGAGCCGCACACGTTCTCCGGTGACAGACATCGGCGACCACTCTAGATCGAGCGGGCTCCAGGAACGCACCGCGGCGCCATCGTGTGCTACGCGTGCTACGGTCGGTTCATGGAGTCGATCAGTCAGCGTGACCTGCGCAATCGCAGCGGGGAGGTGCTTCGCGCTGTTGCATCCGGGGAGTCGTTCGTCGTGACGAACAACGGCCATCCGGTTGCGAGGGTCGTCCCGGTCGACGACACCGCCGCCGACCTTCGAGTCACCCGCCCAGCGGTCAGGAAGGGCGGTTTCGCCCGCCTTCGACGATTCGAGATTGCGATCGATACCTCCGACGTTCTCGACGAACTCCGATCCGAGCGATGACGACCTATTACCTCGACACATCCGCAGCTGCGAAGTTGCTGGTGAACGAAGCGGAATCGCAGGCGCTGGCGCTGTGGTCGGATGGCGCTGATGTGGAGTTCGTGGCCATTCATCTGCTGGAGGCCGAGCTCCGTCGGTTCGCACTTCGTCTCGGGCTTCCCCAGAGCGCTGTCACCGAGATCCTCGATGCGGTGGTGCTGCACGACGTACCGCCCAGCATGTTCCGCGAAGCGGGGACTGTCGGGTCACCGCTGCTGCGGACTCTCGACGCGCTCCATCTGGTCGGAGCGATCAGGCTCGGAGTGCGCGCGGTCGTCACCTACGACGGGAGACTCGGAGAAGCCGCAGACCGGGCCGGCCTCGAGGTCATCGCACCTTCGTGAACCTCACCAGCCGAGGGTGAGGCCGTCCTCGGTGAAGGTGCCGGTCGGACCGTCCGGTCCGATGACGGCCAGCTGCACGACCGACCCGGCGCTCACCTCCACCGGGCGGCCGGCGCTGTTGTCCATGCCGCCGAGTCCGGTGTCGGTGTAGCCCGGCTCGACGGCGTTGAACTTCACCTCCGGCACGGCGCGCGCGTACTGCACCGTCAGCATCGACACCGCCGACTTGCTGGCGCCGTAGACGATCGCCGACACGTGCGAGGCGGGCTTGGCCGGGTCGTGGTTGGCGGCGAAAGAGCCGAGCGCGCTGGAGATGTTCACGACGACCGGGTTCGCCGATCGCCGCAGCACCGGCAGCGCGGCCTCGGTGACCCGGACGACGCCGACGGCGTTGGTGTCGAACACCTGCAGCGCCTCGGGTCCGTTCAGTGCCCACAGCGCGATGCCGGCGTTGTTGACCAGTACGTCCAGCCCGCCCTCCTTGTCGACGAGATCCAGTGCAGCGGAGACGGAGTCGTCGTCGGTGACGTCGAGCTGCACGAACCGGGCACCGAGCTCGTCGGCCGCGGCCCGGCCGCGTGCCTCGTCCCGGGCGCCGATCCAGACGGTGTGCCCGAGAGCGACGAGCTGGCGGGCGGTTTCCTTGCCGAGGCCCTTGTTGGCCCCGGTGATCAATGTGGTGGTCATGTCGTCCACCGTCGGCCGCCGCCGCGCCGACTGCCAGCAGCCCGGTTGTCATGGGACCAGCAGGGCCACCGTCACGCGGCCCGGTGCGGCACGACGGGTCCACACTGGTCGGATGGGTTCCTGGGAGTTCGGCAACATGGTCCGGCGCCGCCGCGAGGGCGTCGCGCCGCAGACCGTCGGCCTGCCGGTCGGCACCCGCCGCCGGGCGACCGGACTGCGTCGCGAGGAACTGGCCGGGCTCGCCGGCATCTCCACCGACTACCTGACCCGGCTCGAACAGGGCCGCGCCACGGCCCCGTCGACCCAAGTGATCGAGGCCCTGGCCAGGGCGTTGCGATTGCCCGACCAGGAGCGGGAGCTGCTGTTCCGACTCGCCGGCCACGTGGCACCCGGCCCGGGGATCGTGCCCACCCGGATCTCGGCCAGCGTGCAGCGGCTGCTCGACCGGTTGGCCCACACGCCGGTCGCCGTGTTCGACGCCTCGTTCGACCTGCTCGTGGCCAACGCGCCGTACGACGCGTTGATGGGGGAAACCTCCGCCCTGCGCGGCCCGGAGCGGAACGCTGTGTGGCGCAACCTGGTCGGCCCGCGGAACCGGGTGGTGCACGTGGAGGCCGAGTTCGCCTCGCTGATCGCCCAGCAGGTCGCCGAGCTGCGGCGCACCGTCTCCCGCTACCCGGCCGACCGCCGGTTGCACCGGCTCGTCGACGGCCTGACCGCGGCGAGTCCGCGGTTCGCCGAGCTGTGGGCCGGCGCGGACCCGGTCACGCCGACGGAGCCCGCCCGGCGCAAGCGGATCGCCCACCCGTCGGTCGGCGAGCTCACGCTGGACTGCGACACCCTGCTGGTGGCCGGCGACGACCTCCGCATCATGATCTACACCGCCGAACCGGGCACCGAGGACGCGGAGAAGCTGGACCTGGCGATCGTTCTCGGTACGCAAGCGCTGACCGGCTGACACCTCGAGTCGTTGTGCTGCCCCCGGACCACGCCGGCGAGCAGCACCGACCGAGCAGCACCCACACGGTGTGACCTTGCTTTCCCTCTGCTCGGCCCCGATGCCCGCCGGATGAGCGGAGCCTGTGCATCCTGCCGCCCCACGCGCGGCTGATCACGCCGTTTCTGTCCGATCTGCGCACAAGAGTGTCCGAAGTGCTCGGTTGCAATCGAATCGGACCTGCCCTAGCTTTCGGTGAGGCTTGCCTTACCTGCTCCGTGGTGAGTCGATCCGGGCAGGTCGGCAGCGTGCAGTGCGTCGGGCACCGGCGCCGGCACCCGGCCGGTCACCACGAGCCCGGGCGAACGACAGCACCACCGACGGCACCGCAGAAACGACACGAAAGGGAACCATGTCCCGCGCGAAAGGACTGGCCGCATTCTCCGCGGCAGCGCTCCTCACCCTCGGCCTGACGGCCTGCTCCTCCTCGTCGGAGAGCTCGACCACCACCAGCACCGCCGCGACCTCCGCGGCCACGTCGGAATCGGCAGCGACGTCCGAGGCCCCGACCTCGACGTCGGCCGCCTCCTCCTCGTCGGCCGGTTCTGCCGAGTCGTCTGTGTCCGGCAGCTCCTCGGCGAGCGGCGCTGCCTGGACCCCGATCACCATCGAGCACGCGCTCGGTACCACCGTGATCGAGGAGAAGCCGGAGCGCATCGCCACGGTCCAGTGGGCCAACCACGAGGTGCCGCTGGCGCTGGGCATCGTCCCGGTCGGCATGGCCGCCGCGAACTTCGGTGACGACGACGGCGACGGGCTGCTGCCGTGGGTCGACGAGAAGCTGCAGGAGCTGGGCGCCGAGACCCCGGTGCTGTTCGACGAGACCGATGGCATCGACTTCGAGGGTGTCGCCGACACCGATCCTGACCTGATCCTGGCGTCCTACTCCGGGCTGACCCAGGAGGACTACGACACCCTCAGCGAGATCGCCCCGGTCGTCGCCTACCCGGAGACCGCCTGGGGCACCCCGTGGCGCGAGATGATCGAGATCTCCAGCACCGCCATGGGTATGCAGGCGGAGGGCGAGGCCCTGGTCGCCGAGCTCGAGGGTGACATCGCCGATGCGGCGGCCGCGCACCCGGAGATCGCCGGCAAGTCGGCGATGTTCCTGACCCACGTGGATCCGACCGACCTGAGCCAGGTCAGCTTCTACACCACGCACGACACCCGGGCGAAGTTCTTCGAGGACCTCGGACTGACCACGCCGGAGAGCATCGCCACCGCCTCGGCCACCACCGACCAGTTCGCGCTGACCCAGAGTGCCGAACAGGCCGACGCTTTCGCCGATGTCGACATCATCGTGACCTACGGCGACCAGGAGCTGGTCGACACCCTCGAAGGCGACGCGCTGCTCTCGCAGATCCCGGCCGTGGCCAGCAACTCGATCGTTTTGCTGGAGAACAACCCGCTGGGGACCGCGGCGAACCCGACCCCGCTGTCCATCTCCTACGTGCTCGACGACTACCTGGCGATGATCGACGAAGCGGCTGCCAAGCAGCAGTGAGCAAGCAGTCGGACACGACCGCCACCACCGTCACCACGGTCGCATCAGCCGCCCCGGTCGCCGCAGTCCTGCGGCGGGCGGGGCGGCTCCGCGCCCTCTGGCTGCTGGTGATGCTGGGCGTGGTGTTCGGTCTCGTGGTGCTGTCGGTGACCATCGGGTCCCGCAGCGTCCCGTGGTCGGACATCTTCGCCGCGTTCGGCGGTGGCCGGGACGGCTTCGGCCAGGGAGCGGTCGCCAAGCGCATCCCGCGCACCCTGCTGGCCCTGCTGGCCGGCGCGGCCCTGGGCGTGGCGGGTGCGGTGATGCAGGGCGTCACCCGCAACCCGCTGGCCGACCCGGGCATCCTCGGCGTCAACACCGGCGCCTCGCTGTTCGTGGTGTGCGGCATCGCCTTCTTCGGCCTGTCCACCTCCACCGGGTTCATCTGGACGGCGATCGCCGGCGCGGCGGTCACCTCGGTGTTCGTCTACGCGGTCGGATCTCTCGGCCGTGGTGGGCCCACCCCGCTGAAGCTGGCGCTCGCCGGCGCGGCGACCTCGGCCGCCCTGGTGTCGTTCATGACCGCGGTGATCCTGCCCCGTGGCGACATCGCCGGCGGGATCCGGTCCTGGCAGATCGGCGGTGTCGGCGGCGGCACGTTCGCGAGCATCGGCACCGTGCTGCCGTTCCTGGTCGTCGGGTTCGTGGTCTGCCTGCTCTCCTCGCGCGGGCTCAACTCGCTGGCGCTCGGCGACGAACTGGCCGCCGGGCTGGGGGAGCGCGTCGCGGTGACCCGCGCCGCGGCCTCGGTCGGTGCGGTCGTGCTCTGCGGCGCCGCGACCGCTGTGTGCGGTCCGATCGCCTTCGTCGGGCTGGTCGTCCCGCACGCCTGCCGGCTGCTGGTCGGCGTGGATCACCGCTGGCTGCTGCCGTTCTCGGCGCTCGGCGGCGCCGCACTGCTGACCGCCGCCGACGTCGTCGGCCGGGTGCTCACCCCGCCCACCGAGATCGACGTCGGCATCATCACCGCGATCGTCGGTGCCCCGTTCTTCATCTGGATCGTCCGTCGGCAGAAGGTGCGTGCGCTGTGACCGCCGTCCTGCCCACCGAGGAGCGGATCGCCGCCACCGCGGCTGATCTCGCCCGGTCCCGACACCGCCGCGGACTGCGCCGCCGGGTGATGATCACCGTGATGTCGGTGCTGATCCTGGTGACCTTCGCCTGCTCGCTGATGTTCGGCAAGACCTTCTACCCGCCGTCCGACGTCATCCGGATCATCCTCGGCCAGGACGTCCCGGACGCGAACTTCACCGTCGGCCGGCTCCGCCTGCCGCGGGCGGTGCTGGCGGTCATTGCCGGGATGTGTTTCGGGCTGGGCGGTATCACCTTCCAGACCATGCTGCGCAACCCGCTGGCCAGTCCGGACATCATCGGCATCAGCGCCGGCGCCAGCGCCGCAGCGGCGTTCGCGATCGTCATCCTCGGGTTCGACGGGCCGACCGTGTCGGTGCTGGCCATCGCGGCCGGGCTGGCGGTGGCGCTGCTGGTCTACCTGCTGTCCTACCGGGGCGGTGTGGCCGGCACCCGGCTGGTCCTGATCGGCATCGGCATGGCGGCGATGCTCGACAGCATCATCAACTACGTGCTGACCAAGGCCGGCCAGTGGGACCTGCCGGAGGTGCTGCGCTGGCTGACCGGCAGCCTCAACGGAGTCGGCTGGAACCGTGTGGTGCCGGTGCTTCTCGCGCTGCTGGTGCTCGGCCCGGTGCTGCTTGGCCGCACCCGGAACCTGGCGGCGCTGCAGCTCGGTGACGACACCGCCGCCGCCCTCGGGGTCCGGCTGGACCGCACCCGGCTGACCGTCATCGTCGCCGCCGTCGGGCTGATCGCCTTCGCCACCGCCGCCGCCGGGCCGATCGCATTCGTCGCCTTCCTGTCCGGTCCGATCGCCGCCCGGATCATCGGCACCGGGCGGTCCCTGCTGATCCCGGCCGCCCTGGTCGGCGCGCTGCTGGTGTCGGTCGCCGACTTCGCCGGCCAGTACCTGCTCGGCACCCGCTTCCCGGTCGGCGTCGTCACCGGTGTGCTGGGCGCGCCCTACCTCGTCTACCTGATCATCCGCACCAACCGCGGGGGAGGGTCCCTGTGACCACCGAGCACACGCTGGCCATCGAGAACCTGACCGTCGGCTACGGCGACCGGTCCGTCATCGAACATCTCGACCTCCGCATCCCGCCGGGCCGGGTCACCGCGATCGTCGGTGCCAACGCCTGCGGGAAATCGACGCTGCTGCGGTCGATGTCGCGCCTGCTGGCGCCGCAGGCCGGGCGGGTGGTGCTGGACGGCAAGGAGGTGCACCGGATGCCGGCGAAGGAGCTGGCCCGCACCATGGGCCTGCTGCCGCAGTCGCCGATCGCACCGGAGGGCATCACCGTCGCCGACCTGGTCGGCCGCGGCCGGCACCCGCACCACGGGATCATGTCCCGCTGGAGCAAGGACGACGACCTCGCGGTCGCCGAGGCGCTGGAAGCGACGCACACCGCGGAGCTGGCCGAGCGGGCGGTCGACGAGCTGTCCGGCGGTCAGCGGCAACGGGTCTGGATCGCGATGGCGCTGGCCCAGCACACCGATCTGCTGCTGCTGGACGAGCCGACCACCTTCCTCGACGTCAGCCATCAGATCGAGGTCCTCGACCTGCTCACCGATCTCAACGCCACCCGCGGCACGACGATCGTGATGGTGCTGCACGACCTGAACCTCGCCGCCCGCTACGCCGACCAGCTCATCGCCCTGGCCGATGGCGGCCTGCACGCCGCCGGCGACCCGGCCGAGGTGCTCACCGCCGACTGCGTGCGCGCGGTGTTCGGACTGGAGAGCCAGGTGATCCCCGACCCGGTCTCCGGCAAACCGCTGATGCTGCCCATCGGCCGGCACCACGTCACCGTGCCGGTCACCGCCTGAGCGGCCGATGAGTTCAGGTCGCAGTCGGAGTCGGTACCGGTATGCGACCACTGATCCTGAAGATGGAGATGACCGTCGACGGCTTCGTCGGGCAGCCGGACGAGGAGCCGGGCTGGCCGGTGGAGTACTTCGACGACGAGCTGACCGCGTACATGGTCGACCTGCTGTCCACGGCCGGGGTGCACGCGATGGGCCGGGTGTCGTACGAGGGGATGGCACCGCACTGGATGACCTCCACCGAACCGATCGCGGCGCCGATGAACGACATCCCGAAGGCCGTGTTCTCCCGGACGCTGGAGCGCGGCGAGTGGCCTGAGACCACGGTCTACAGCGATCTGGAGGCCGGCATCGCCGAGCTGAAGGCGCAGGACGGCGGGCCGGTCATCGCCCACGCCGGCGCCGGTTTCGCACAGCAGCTCACCCGGCTCGGCCTGATCGACGAGTACCGCCTCACCGTCCACCCGCTGGCGTTCGGTGACGGCTTCCCGCTGTTCGGCGGCCCGGTCGGGCTGCAGCTGCAGGATGTCCGTCGCTTCCCGCGCGGCAGCGTCGCCTACACCTACACCGCGTGAGTCGTCCGGGCTGAACAGTCCGCGGACCGGGAACAGGAGGACCCATGGGTGTGCAGAAGTTCGACCATGTCGGCGTGAACGTCGACGACCTCGACGCGATGGAGGACTTCTTCCGGGCGCTGGGCTTCGAGGTCGGCGAGCGGTGGACGGCCGAGGGCGCGTTCATCGAGGACGTCATCGGTGTGCCCGGGGTCCGGTCGGAGGCAGTGATGATCACCGTGCCCGGTGGCGACACCCGCCTCGAGCTCTCGAAGTACCACGCACCGGCGGAACCGTCGCCCGGGCCGGAGTCGGTGATCCGGCACGGTTACCGGCACATCGCGTTCGAGATCGACGACCTGGACGAGGCTCTCACTGCGGTGCGGGAGCGTGGCCTGGAGTTGGTCGGCGAGATCACCGAGTACGAGGACATCTACCGGATGTGCTTCGTCCGGGGCCCGGAGGGGCTGATCGTCGAACTGGCGCAACGACTCTCGGGCACCGAGCCGCTCGGCTGAGTCACGCCAACCGGTAGTTCAGCCGCCGCGCGGCGTTCTCCACCATCGGCCGGATCGCCGGGTCGGAGAGGGCAAAGGTCTCGGCCCGGCGGGGCAACGCCGGGGTGGCGCGCTCCCACAGTGCGACCGCCCGGCCGGCCGGGACCACCGACGACGGGTACACCAGGCCCTGCACGTCCGGGTACCGCCGGTGGATCGCCTGCGCCCACAGCCGTGCCCGGTCGCGGGGTCCGGAGGTGATCGCACCGTTGCCGCCGGCCACGGTGACCCAGTCCGAGTCGCCGAGGTCGAGCAACCGCAGCGGCCGGGCCAGGGTGAAGATCGCGATCCAGTCGGCGGACGGCCCGGGCGCGATGGTGCGGGTGGACTGGTAGTACTCGGCGTGCGCGGTGACGAAGCCCGGGTACGCGGTGCCGCCGACGAGCACCCCGTTCACCGAGCCGTACAGGATCCGGTGGTCCGGGTGGTCGCCGGTCGGGCCGGGATGGTGGTCGAACCGGCTGTTCGTCGGGCCCCACGACCGGAACGCGTTCCAGCGCGCCGGGTACGGTCCGGCCGTCGGGTGGATGCGCACCACCGGGGTCCCGCGGTCCAGCACCCGGATCCACGGGTCGGGGTCGTCGGGCCAGGTCCCGGGGTCCGGGTCCGGCAGCCGTTCACTCACCCGCGAGATCCGCGACGACTCCCGGGTCGCCACCCGCCTGCAGCCACTCGAGAGGCGACACCTGACGGTCGCCGAGCGCCAGGTCGACGTGCGGATGGGTCAGGAAACCCTCGACGGCGATCAGCGGCCGGTCGACCGGTACCCGGGGGGCCACCTGCGCCCAGCCGGGCAGCTCGCCGGTGTCGGTGAACTGGAAGCGGGGCAACCGGTGGGAGCCCCGCACCACGGTCGAGAGCAGGGTCCGCGCGCGCAGTCGTTGCCGGATCCGGCTGTCGCCGACACCGAGCAGCTCGGCGGCCTCCCGGGTGCTCAGAGCGTCCTTCACCAGGCGCTCGTAACCGAGCGCGGTGCTGAAAGAAGCGCGCAGACCCGGTGGCGCGGGTGTCGGGTCTGCGCCGACGGACGCCAGAGCCCGCCGTTGCGCCGCCGACAGGGGCTGCGCCTGCTCCACCGCGGGGAGCAGCGGCTGCACGGTGTCGAGGAACGAGTCGATCGACTGGCCGCTGGCCTCTTCGACCCGGCGGAGCCGCTCGAGCAGGCGGGCGGTCGCCGGGTCGGTCGGCCCGGACCGGGCCAGCTCGTCGAGGGCATCGAGAACGGGGGAGTGGGACACGCGCACCTCCTACCCACTCACGATAACTCACGATGCGAGTGAACAGGAGGTGCTCGTCGAGGTCAGACCTTCTGCTCCTCCGGAGCGGACTCCCGCTCCGCCTCCAGCTTGCGGAGCAGCTTCTCGCCCTCGATGTCGACGTCCGGCAGCACCTTCCCGAGCCACTTCGGGAGATACCAGGCGGCCTTGCCGAGCAGGGTCATCACCGCCGGCACCAGGGTCATCCGGACCAGGAAGGCGTCGGCCAGCACACCGATGCCGAGTGAGAAGCCGATCGAGGCGATGATCGCGTCGGGCGCCAGGATGAACCCGGCGAACACACTGGTCATGATGATCGCCGCAGCCACCACCACCTGCGCGCCGGCCGTGAACCCGCCCACCACAGCAGTTTTCGGATCCGCGCCGTGGGCATAGGCCTCGCGCATGCCGGACACCATGAACACCTGGTAGTCCATCGCCAGCCCGAACAGCACGCCGATCAGGATGATCGGCAGGAAAGAGATGATCGGCGAGGGTGTGTCGACGCCGAAGATCGCGCTCAGCCAGCCCCACTGGTAGACGGCCACCACGGCGCCGAAGCTGACGCCGACGGACAGCAGGAACCCGAGGGCCGCCTTCACCGGGACCACGATCGAGCGGAACACCAGCAGCAGCAGGATCAGGGCCAGCCCGACCACCAGGATCAGGTAGACCGGCAACGCGTCGGCCAGCTTCTCCGAGACGTCGATCGCCACGGCGGTCTGACCGGTGACGGCCACGGTGGCACCGGCCCCGGCGGCCCAGGTCGCGGTGTCGGCCCGCAGGTCGTGCACCAGATCCTCGGTGGCGATGTCGGACGGTCCGGTCTTCGGGATCACCTGCAGGAAACCGAGTGTGCCGTCCTGGCTGACCGCACCGGGCAGCACCATCGGGCCGGCGGGCAGCGCGCTGATCCGGCCGGCCAGCTCGGTCATGTCGGCCTGCAGTTCCGCCGGCTGCGCCTCGACGGTGACGATCAGCGGCCCGTTGAAGCCCGGTCCGAACGACTCGGAGATCAGGTCGTAGGCCTTGCGGGCGGTGGAGTCGGGAGCCTTGGAGCCGTCGTCCGGCAGCGCCAGGTGCAGCTTGGTGGTCGGGATCGCGATCACGCCCATCAGCGCGATCACCCCGACGACCACCAGGGCGGGCCGCTTCGTCACGCCGCGGATCCAGCGGCCGGCGCGGTGGGTGTGGTCGATCGCACCGACGTGCTCGCCGCGGGCACGGATCTCGGCAGCGGCCTCGCGGTCCCGCTTGCGTAGCACCCGGTCACCGGCCAGCGACAGCAGCGCCGGCACCAGGGTGATCGCGATGAGCACGGCGACGGCGACGGTGGCCGCCGCGCCCAGGCCCATCACGGTCAGGAACGGGATGCCGACCACGCTGAGCGCCGCCAGCGCGATGAGGACGGTGAGGCCGGCGAAGACGACCGCGGACCCGGCGGTACCCACCGCGCGGGCGATGGACTCCTGCCCCGGCAGGCCGGCCTTGAGCTGCGCGCGGTGACGGGAGACGATGAACAGCGCGTAGTCGATGCCCACGGCCAGGCCCAGCATCAGGGCGAGGATCGGCGCGGTGCTGGACATCTCGACCGTGCCGGACACCCAGAGGATGCCGGCCATGCCGACGCCGACGCCGATCAGCGCGGTCAGCATGGTCATGCCGGCGGCGACGACGGAACCGAAGGTGATCAGCAGGACGACCAGCGCGATGACCACACCGATGCCCTCGGTGGACCCGATGGACGGGGCCTGCGGGACGGCGCCACCGCCCAACTCGATCTCCAGACCGCCGGTGCGGTGGTCGTCGGCGATCTGCGCGATGGAATCCTGTGTCGTCTCAGGGATCTCGGTGATCTGCCCGGTGAAGGTGATCGACGACAGTGCCACCTTCCCGTCCGGGGAGACCGCCTGCGTGGTGATCGGATCGGTGATGTTGACGACGCCGGGCAGCTTCCCGACCTCGGTCACCACATCCTGGATGGCCGCCTGCTGCGCGGCGACGGTGCCGTCCTCGACGGCGAACACGATGCGACCAGAGGCCCCACCGGCGCCGGGGATCTTCTCCGCCAGCTGGTCGAGCGCCTTCTGCGCCTCGGTGCCGGGGATGGAGAAGGAGTTGGTGAAGGTGCCGGAGAACGCCGCGGCGCCGCCGCCGAGGCCCAGCAGGATCACCAGCCAGCCGGCGATCACCGCCCAGCGGCGGCGGGCCGCGAACGCCCCGAGTCGGTGCAGGAGGGTAGCCATGGAGATGCCTTCCGGTGCGGGTGTTGTCGGCCGTGCTGGGGTGAACTGGCGATGCTGGGCTGTGCGTGCGGGGCGGTGCTGGGCAGGGGCGGGGCTCAGCGGGTGAGGGCGTCCGGATCGAGTAGCGAGAAGGCCTGGGTCAGCCGCTGGGACAGGCCGTCCGTGCCACCCGGACGGCCGTCCAGCACCCACGAGTCACCGGCCACCCTGGCCAGCGCGCAGGCGGTGACCGCGAACGCCCGCGGGCGGATGTCGCCGGGCCGCGCATCGACCAGTGCGACGACGGCCTCGGTGATCCGCTCGATGATCGCGGCGTCGACCGCCACCTCCGCGGCCTGCAGATCCGGCTCGGACTGGACCAGTTCGACGAAACCGTCGAAGCCGGTCCCGAAACTCTCGGTGAGCCGGGCGAGACCGAGGACGAGCAGGTCCCGCATCGCGGTGCCGGGCGGCGCCGCGGCGACCACGTCGAGCACGTCGCTGAGCAGGCCGTCACCGAACCCGACCACGCACTCGGCCTTGCCGGGGAAGTAGTTCGAGAACGTGCGACGCGAGACCCCGGCCGCCTCCGCGATGTCAGCGACGGTGACCACCTGGTAGCCCCGCTCGATGCAGAGCCCCACCGCTGCCTCGGTGAGCGCGCGCCGGGTGTCGGCCTTCTTGCGCTCGCGCAATCCACTGGTGGTCACGACGAGGACACTACCCGCTGAATTTGCCCATTGTGCAAGTTTGCCTGGTGAGCAACTTCACCGGGCGTGGGCGGCCGATGCCAGGTACCTTGCCGATCCGACTCGATCCGGTGCACGGCTGTGGTGCTGAGGTGCTGAGGCCAGTGCTTCTCACGCGGGAACGGGAGCCGCCGGCACCTGTCGAGGTCGGCACTTTCTCAGATCTGGTGCTTTCAGCCACGTCGAACGTGGCTGCTGGCAACGGATGTGGTGGATCGCCCCCCCGACCACGGCGGAGGCATTCCCTCGGTGGCGCGGATCCCTGGCCCGCCACGCTCACTGGGCGGCTCACCCTGACGGAGGTGGGCGGAGCTTCTGGCCGACCATGAGCCGGCACCCGCACCCGGCGACCGATCAGCAGGTGCTGGTCGGTGCCTCCCCGGCGAGGATCTGCTGGAAGTAGCTCGCCACGTCGCCCGAGGCGGTGAGCGCGACGGTGCCGTGGTCGTCGTCGGGGTAGAGCTTGAAGTCGACGGGACGTCCAGCGGCGCACTGGGTCCCGACGAACTTCTCGGTGGCGGACGGCACCACCAGGGTGTCCTTCCCGCCCTGGGCGACGAACAGCGGCAGGTCGGCCGGGGTGGCCGCCGGGGTGTTCTCCTGCAGCAGGGTGGCCCACGGTTCGACGGTCTCCGGATCCGCGCGCAGGTACTTGCCGATCAACGGCCGGGCGTAGTTGTGCAGCTCGGCGTTCTGCCCGAGCAGGCACAGCTGCGACATCGGAGCTGTCGCCGCGACCCCCTCCGGGGTGAGGATCTGGTCGAGTGACATGCCGGGATAGCGGGCACCGTAGGCACTCTGGAAGCCGGAGAAGGCGTAGGAACCGATCGTGACACCGGAGATGTCGTCGATGTCGGCCTTGAGCAGCGCCCCCAGGTCCGCGGCGGGAGCAGCGACGGCGACGGCCTTCACGTCCATCTCCGGCGCGTACTCAGCGGCGAGCTGGCCGGCGAACAGCGCTGCCTGACCGCCCTGCGAGTGCCCCCAGAACACGGTGGTGCTGCCGCTGCCGACCTCCGGCAGGGATCGCGCGGCCCGCACCGAGTCCAGCACGCTGTGCCCCTCGGACGCCCCGATCAGGTAGGAGCTGGGGCCCTCGACGCCGAGGCCCGGGTAGTCCGCCGCGGCGATGGCGTACCCGGCGTTCAGCAGCGGACCGATCGCTTCGATCGACAGGAACGGGGTCATGCCGTTCGACGGCGCGCAGCGGGCGACCGCACCGGTGGTCGGATGTGCCCAGCCGACCACCACCCGACCGCCGGCCGGGGCCGGGGTGTCCGGGGTGACGACGACGCCGGAGGTCAGGATGTCCCGGCCGAAGGCGTCGGTGGAGTGGTAGAGGACGCGCCAGCCGATGGACCCCTCCGGAGCGCTGTTCAGCCGTTCGGTCCGGACCACGGTGCCCGGGGCGGCGGAGGTCAACGGCGACGGCGGCACGTAGAACGACGCGTCGCCGATCGACTCGATCTCGCCGGCCGCGAGCTCGTCCTCGACACTGCGCGGGATGATCGCCAGCACCACGCCGACGGCCACCGCGACCACCAGCAGTGCGATCCCGAGGATCCGGAGCAGCAGCGGACGACCGTGCCGTTCGCCCGGATCGTCCGCTTCCACGCCAGTGATCATGACAGCGTGCCGGACGATCCGGCCAGGTGGGCCGCGCGCCTTCTTGTGCAGATGTCCGACATCTGCATACGATCGCCGACATGACCGGACCCCTGACCGCGCCCGTGCGCCGGCAACCGCTCGTCGCCCAGGTGGCCGAGCAGTTCCGCGAGCAGATCCGGACCGGCGTCTGGGCGCTGGGCGAGCGGATCCCCGGCGAGCATGCGCTGGCCACCGAACTCGGCGTCAGCCGCGGCACCGTCCGGGAGGCACTGCGCGCACTGACCCTGGCCGGCCTGCTGGACCCGCGGGTCGGGGACGGCACCTACGTGTCCGGGACCTCCGATCTCGCGGCGACCCTGCGTCGGGAGACCGACGGGGCCGGCGACCTTGCTCATGCCATCGACCTGCGGGCCGTGCTCGACGGGGCCGCCGCCCGGCGTGCGGCGGCGCAGGCCACCGCCCCGCAGCTCGATCACATCGACCGTCTGCTGGCGGATCGGCGGACCGCGCACGACAGCGGCGACCCGGCCGCCTTCACCGCGGCCGACACCGCCTTCCACCGGGCGATCGCAATGGCCTCCGGTAACCCTCTGCTCGCCCGGATCTACGACGCCGTCGGCGATCTCGTGTCCGACAGCATCCGGCGGACCACCGAACTGCCGGAGGACCCGGCACTGCACGAGCTGCACCGCTCGTTGGCCGCCGCCGTGCGCGCCGGGGATCCGGACGCCGCCGAGCGGGCCGCCACCGCACTGCTGCAGGACGTGTCCTTCCTCGATGCCGCCCGCCGGGAGCAGTCATGACGACGGTGCTGACCGCCCTGCCGACGGCCCGGCTGCTGCAGGTGCGCCTGGGTGGCATCGCGATCCTGGGCAGCTCCGGTATCCGGACCGGGATCGACAAGCAGGAGGTTGCCGGATCGATCCGGATCGGGCCCCACGGCCTGGACGGTGACCTGCACGCCGAGACCTTCCACGGCGGCGCCGAGAAGGCGATCCTGCAGTACGACCCGGCGCACTACGACCGCTGGCGGGAGGAGTTCCCGGAGAACAGCGAACGGTTCGTCCCCGGCGCCTTCGGCGAGAACTTCGTCGCCCACGGTTTCAGCGAGACCACGCTCTGCATCGGCGATGTCGTGCGGGCCGGCACGGCGCTGCTGCAGGTGTCCGAGTCCCGCCAGCCGTGTTTCAAGCTCAACCACCGGATGGGTCACCCGGACATCTCCCGGCGCTCCCAGGCCACCGGACGGACCGGATGGATGTACCGGGTGCTGCAGCCGGGCGAGGTCGCCGAGGGCGATCTGCTCGAGGTGATCGACCGACCGCTGCCCGACTGGCCGATCTCCCGCGTCCAGCGCTACCTCTACGACGAGATCGACAACCTCGCCGCCGCAGCGCAACTCGCCGAGCTGGAGCTGCTGTCCCCGGGGTTCCGCACGCTGTTCCGCAACCGGCTGGAGAACTCCGAGATCGAGGACTGGGAGTCGCGGCTGTCCAACGGCTCGCTGCCGACCGGGACCGTCCGGTGGTGGGAGGCGGATGTCGCCGAGATCGTCGAGGAGACAGCGACGGTCCGCAGCTTCCGGCTCACCGCCGTCGACGGCGCGGAGTGGCCGGCGTACGAGGCCGGTGCGCACGTCGACATCAAGGTCGACAACGCGCTGACCCGCAGCTATTCGCTCTGTACCCTGCCCGCGGCCGACGGTTATCGGATCGCGGTCGCGCTGGCAACGGACGGGCGTGGCGGCTCCCGGCACCTGCACGGCGGCGTCCAAATCGGCGACCGGATCACCGTCAGCGCGCCGCGCAACCATTTCCCGCTCGCCGCCGGCCCCGGCCCGCACGTGATGGTGGCCGGTGGCATCGGGATCACCCCGTTCCTGTCGATGATCGAGCAGCTCGAGGCGGACGGAACCGACTGGAACCTGCACTACCTGTGCCGCTCCGCCGATGCTGCCGCCTTCCACCCCGCCCTGTCTCGGGCCTACGGCACACGGGTCCGGCTGCACGTCACCGACGGAGATCCGTTGCGGCGCATCGATCTCGCCGCGCTGGTGGCCGATCTGCCGGCTTCGGCCCATCTCTACTGCTGCGGGCCGACCACGCTGATGGCCGCCCTGCGTGAAGCTGCCGCCGACCGGCCGGACGGGACGGTGCACCTGGAGTCGTTCGCCGGGCCGGCCGCGCCCGGCGTCGCCGACTGCGCGCCGTTCACCGCCCGGATCGCCTCCACCGGCGAGACCCTCGACATCCCGGCCGATTCCACGTTGCTCGCCGAGCTGCGGACGGCCGGGATCCCGGTGGAGTCGTCATGCGAGACCGGCACCTGCGGCACCTGCAGGGTGGGCGTGCTGGCCGGCGACGTCGAGCACCGCGACCTGGTGCTGTCGCCGCGGGAACGCAAGCTGTGCATGGCCGCCTGCGTCTCCCGTGCGACAGGGACGGTCCTGCTCGATCTCTGAGCGGGCGCCCGGCGTTCGGCTCGACGCTGATCTGAGCCCTTCACCCGCTGCTTTCGCGGTGGAAGGGCGCGGATCGGGGGGCGTGGGGAGTGTCCCGGTACAGCCCCGCTCGTCACTGCCCGGTGGTTCCGGTGGACTCCACCCCCTGCACGATGAAGCGCTGCAGGCCGAGGAACACCAGCATCATCGGCAGGATCGAGAACACCGCCGCCATGAACAGCTCGTGCAGGTTCACCGTCTGCGCGGTGAGGAACGTCGAGAGCGCGATCTGGACCGTCCACGAGCTGGAGTCCTGCGCGATCACCAACGGCCAGAGGAACGCGTTCCAGCTGCCGATGAAGGTGATGGTGGCGACCGCGGCGACGAAGGCCTTCGAATTGGGCACGACGATCCGGAAGAACACACCGGGATAGCCGAGACCGTCGACGCGGCCGGCCTCCTCGAGCTCCCGCGGGAAGTTGAGGAAGTACTGCCGGAAGAGGAACACCACCAGGGCCTGGAACAACCCGGGCACGATGATGCCCTGCAGCGAACTCACCCAGCCCAGCGTCGACACCATCACGAACGTCGGGACAAAGGTCACCGCGGCCGGGATCATCAGCGTCCCGACGATCATGCCGAGCACGACATTCGCGTGCCGGTAGGGGATCCGGGCCAGGCCGTAGCCGGCCAGCGCACCGATGAGCACGGCGCCGGAGGTCTCCAGCACCGAGATCACCACGGAGTTCAGCAGGCTGCGCAGCATGGGCACCGCGGGGTCGGCGAACAGCTCGCCGATGTTGTCCCACTGGATGTCATCCGGGAAGAAGGTCCACTGCGGCGAGGTGATGTCGGCGTTGGTGGACAACGCGTTCCGGATCAGCAGGTAGAACGGCAGCAGGAACAGCAACGCGCCGAGGCCGAGCGCGACGTGCCGGAGCACCGACCCGACGCGTTCGGTGCCGGACCGGACGGTGGTCACGCCCGGTCCTCCTTGCGCCCGAAGCCGAGCAGCCGGCCCTGCAGGACGGTGAAAAGCGCAATGACCAGCGCCAGGATCACCGCGCCGGCGCTGCCGTGGCCGAAGTCCTGCTGGTTGCCGAGGGCCGTGTAGTACAGGTAGACCAGCGGCGGCCGGGCGTACGGCGGATAACCGCCGCCACCGGACGCGCCGGCGTTGGCGAGCAGGTTGTAGAACTCGTCGAAGGCCTGGAAGGCGTTGATCAGCAACAGCAGCAGCACCGCGACCGAGGTGGTGCGCAGCTGCGGGAAGGTGATGTACCGGAAGACCTGCCATCCCGGTTTCGCGCCGTCCACCGCGGCCGCCTCGTAGAGCACCGTCGGGATCCGCTGCAGCCCGGCCAGGAACAGGATCATGTAGAAGCCGAGCTGCAGCCAGAGTCGCAGCGTGACGATCACCAGCCAGTACCAGGGTGGCTGGGTCACCGACAGCCAGGCCACGGAGTCCAGGCCCAGTGCCCGCAGCACCGAGTTGGCCAGCCCGAACCGCACGCCGGAGAAGATCGACAGCTTCCAGATCATCGCCGCGACCACGTAGCTGCAGGCCACCGGCAGGAAGAACACCGATCGGAAAAACGCCTTCGCGAACCTGGCGCGATGCACCAGCAGTGCCAGTCCCAGCGACCCGACGAAGGTGAGCGGCACGATGAAGGCGGCGAACACCACGAACGTGCCCAGGCTCGACAGGAACGCCGGATCGCTGAGCATGTCGCCGTAGTTGTCCAGGCCGACGAACAGCGACGGGGTGACGGTGTTCCGGGCCTCGAAGAAGCTGAGGTAGATGCTCCACAGGATCGGCACCAGCACGAAGATCATCAGGCCGATCACGAACGGCCCGACGAACACCCAGAACCAGAGGTTGCGGTTCTGTTCCCCCAGCAGCCGGTGGCGCAGCGGGGCCCGCGCCATTACTTGGTGACGCGCTCGAGCTCGGCCTCCACCGTCTTCTGCACGGCCGCCAGCTCGGAGACCGGGTCGGCGCCGTCCTTGATGATCCGGCTGACCGCGTCGGACAGGGCGGTGCCGGACGCCGGCGTCCAGAGCAGCGGCGTCTGCGCCTTGCCGTTGTTCTGCAGGATCGTGACGGCGTCGGCGGCCGGCCCGCTCTTCAGGCTTTCCGCCTGGTCGGCCAGGCTCTTGCGCGCCGGGACGTGGAAGCCGTAACTCTGCGCGAAATCCAGCTGGTCCTCGGTGTTGTCGACCCAGAGCCACTTGACGTAGGCCTTGGCCGCCTCCGGGTCCTTCGCCTTGGCCGACACCGCCGATCCGTACGCGCCGATCGGGACGGACGGTGCACCCACCGTCGCGCTGAACGCCGGCCAGGGCAGCACGCCGAAGTCGTCGCCCAGGTCCTTCTGCAGCTGCGGGAAGGTCCACAGGCCGGTCCACTGCATGGCGGTCAGGCCCTGGGTGATGGCCGACGGGTCCGACCAGTCGGTGGGCGCGCCGAGCAGCAGCGAGTCGCTGGTGAACAGCTCGTGCAGCTTGCCGAAGGCGACCGCGACGTTCGGGTCGGCGAAGCCGAAGGTGTTGTCCTCCGTGAGGTAGTCGGCGCCGACCGACCACAGCGTCGGTCCGGCCATCACGCCGACGCCGCCGTCGTTGCCGAGGAACAGTCCCTTCACGTCCGCGGTGGTCAGTGCCTTCGCCGCGGCGGCCAGGCCGTCGAAGGAGGTCGGCGGCTCGATGCCGGCGTCGTCCAACATGCTCTTCCGGTACACCAGCAACTGCATGTCGATGACCTGCGGGACGCCGTAGAGCTTGCCGTCGTAGGTCATCCGATCGACCAGCGACTGCGTGAAGTCGTCGTCGGCGTCGCCGAGGATGTCGCCGAGTTCAACCACCTGCCCGCTCTGGATCATGTCGATGCTCGGGCCGTTGCCCCACTCGAAGACGTCCGGCCCGCCGTCGGTGAGCAGGGATGCCTGCGTCTTCTTCTCGTAGTCGCCGGGGATCCAGGTGACCGAGACCTTCGCGTCGGTGTACGCGGCGGCGTACTTCTCCACCGCCTGCTGGGTGCCCGTCTCGCCGTACGCGTGGTACCACTGGGCGATCTCCCCGCCCCCGCCCCCGCCCGGAGCGGCGCTGCTGCCTGCTGATCCTGCCGGTGAGGATGCGCCCGAGGACGCCGCCGGAGCCGTGCTGCTGCCCTCGCGCCCGGTGTTGGATCCGCAGGCCGCCGCGAACCCGGCTGCGGCGAGAGTGCCGGTGAGGCCGAGGAACCGGCGACGATCGAACCGGCGCTGCGATGAAATGTCCGACATGTCCGCAATCTCCCCATCTGAGAACCCTGTGACGGGCCGGGATCCGGTCCGGGATACAGGTTCCCACCGAGGGGAAGATTTCACACCGCGAAACACCTCGGGTTTCCGGTGGTGCGGCGCGGGTGGGACTCGGCGGGCATCGGGGCTCGGGGCGGGCGGGCTCAGTCGGCGAGAGGGCGGTGGTCGGGACGGGCCCACACCAGCACCAGGACAGCACCGAGCAGGGCGATGTCGACCAGGGCCAGCAGGCCGGCGCCGGTGGCCGCGCGGACGACCGCGAAGACGATCCCGATCAGCGCCACCAGCAGCAGCGGGGCCGCGCTGATCCGCCAGGCGAGGGCGGCGATGGCACCGATCGCCGCCGTCATCAGCAGCAGGGTGCCCCAGGCGGTCACGTCCGGCGTGCCCTCGGTGCGCTCCAGCCCGACGAACAGCCCGACCACCCCGGCGACGAGGTAACCGCAGGTCACGACCACCGCGGCGAGGGCGCGGGCGGGCAGCGACCGGGTGGCGGCGCGCAGCGGCAGACCAGGGACGGCGAACGAGATGCTGGTCATCTGCTGCTCCTGTCGGATCTCCAAGGGTGCTGCTCCGACGCCGCCCGGACTTCTCCGGTTCCACGCCGACGATCAGGAACCTCGGGATCTCGCGGAAATACCGGGCCCGGATGTCGAGAACGGGATCGGCGGCTGCGACACAGGGTGTCCATCCCGCTGACCACCACCCGGAGGCCGCCATGAGCACCACGTCCGTCCCCACCACCGCCACCGCCGACGAGACCGCGATCCGTGGGCTGATCGAGGCACGCAATGCCGCCGTGCACGCCGGCGACGCCGACGCGGTGATCGCCAACCTCACCCCCGACGCCATCACCATGACCCTCGCCCCGCCGCTGCGGAACCTGCCGGAGCGCTCGCACGACGCGGACGCGCTGCGCGCCTGGATGGGGACCTTCAACGGACCGGTCACCCTGGAGACCACCGACCTGGTGGTGCACGTCGGCGGTGACGTCGCCTTCGCCCACGGGCTCACCCGGATGACCGCGACGCCGCAGGGATCGGACGAGTCGTTCTCGTTCTGGTACCGCTCGACTGTCGGTCTGGTCCGGACCGGGGGAGAGTGGAAGGTGGCACACGAGCACGAGTCCACCCCGTTCCTGATGGACGGCAGCTTCCTGGCCGCCACGGACCTGCAGCCCTGAGCACCGGTCCTCGAGCAGCACCGGAAACGGCACCACAGCACTGCACCGCACCAACTCACCGAGGAGAAGGGAACGGAAACATGTTGCTGCAGGACAAGATCGCGATCGTCTACGGAGCCGGCGCCGTCGGCCGGGCCATTGCCCGCCGGTACGTGCGGGAAGGTGCGACGGTGCACCTGGTCAACCGGTCACAGCCCGGCCTGGACAAGGCCGTCGCGGAGATCACCGCCGACGGCGGCACGGTGAGCACCGCCGAGCTGGACGCGACCGATGAGGCGGCCGTCGCGGCGTACGTCGACGAGGTCGTCGCGCAGCACGGCCGGCTCGACATCTCCTTCAACGTCATCGGTGTCGACGACGTGCAGGGCACACCGCTGGCCGAGATGCCGATCGCGGACATCATGAAGCCGATCGAGAAGGCGGTGCGGACGCAGCTGGTCACGTCCCAGCCGGCGATCAAGCAGATGCGCACGCAGCACTCGGGCGTGATCCTGAACTTCGGCGGGATCGGCGAGCCGGTCAAGGACTACTCGATCGGCGGGTTCCAGGTCGCGCTCGCCGCGACCGACGCCTTGCGCCGCCAGCTCGCCACCGAGCTCGGCGTCGACGGGATCCGCGTCAATACGGTGCAGACCAGCGGGGTGGTGCAGTCGGTGGTCGAGGGTTACGGCGACTCACCGGAAGGGCAGGAGATCCGGAAGATGTTGATCGACTCGACGGTGTTGAAACACGAGACCTCCTACGAGGATGTCGGTGATGCCGCCACTCTCGCCGCCTCCGACCTCACCCGCACCATGACCGGCGCCGCGCTCAACATGACCTGCGGCAGCACCCTCGACTGGCGCTGACCCCCCGCCTTCGCGTCCTGCCCCCACCCCCGACCCCCGCCCGCGCGAGGATCAACTTCGTCGACGCGTGTGAAGTTGCCGCGGATGGGACCAGAGTGACAGGGGTCAACCACTTCGTGCGCGCAGGACGTTTGCGCCGAGAACCCGCGTGGGTCCGTGGTGGTGACCGCGACCGCCTCCACTGACCCGGACGGGCTCGTCCGACGTGGCCAAGGGGCGTCAGGCGGGGGACCAATCGGCGGAGCGGCCGGTGGCGCCGAGGAGGCGGTGCAGCACCGGGGCATCGTCCGCGACCGGAAGTGCCGGGCCGAACACCCCGTCGGCGTTGGCGGCGAAACCGAGGCAGGCATGGGCGTCCTCGTCCCGCACATCCGGGGCCTGACCGGTGGACACCGCGAGATCCCAACCGTGCACCACGATCTCGTCCAACGCGACAACACCCATGATCCGCGACGGCAGGGTGACGCCACCGGCCTCGCACTCCCCGTCCCAGGCCGCCGGGTCGTCCCAGGCGCCGGCCAGTTCGCCCAGCTGCCGGGGGAGGCGCTCGCGCCAGTCGTCCGGGAGTCCGTCCAACTGCACGTCCGGCGCCTTCTTGACGGCGGCGGCGGTGAACGCGCCGGTCAGCTCGACCGCATGCTGCAGGACGTCCCGCACCGTCCAGTCACCGCACGGCGTCGGCGCGTCGAGCTGGTCGTCGGAGATGGCGGGCAGCAGGCCGGCGAGCCGATCGGCGGCCGGTCGCAGATCTGGTGAAGGCATGTGGCCCAACCTGCCACCGCACCGCCGACCCCGCCACCGCTCACCTCATCCCCGGCACTGACCCCCGACCCCCCGACCCGCGATGATCAACTTCGTCGACGCGTCTGAAGTTGGCGCGAATGGGACCGGAGGGACAAGGGTCAACCACTTCGTACGCGGAGCCCGGCGCGGACGGATCGTGCTCGCCGACGCCGACGCCGACGCCGACGCCCTCGCCGACGCCGACAGCGGAGCTCGCGGCCGCGACCAACCCCCGAGCAGCGGGCCGGGGTCACACCCTGAGCGCGCCGGACACTGCGCCGCCCATGGCATCAGCGACCCGACCCGCCGCACAGGATCCGCCGATCGTGCGCTGTACTGACCCGGGGACGACAAGAACACTGGTCCCGACGGCGACAACGCGGGACGGGAGGCGGCGGCGTGGCCTACACGGTCCTGGTCGTGAGCGTGGTGATGGCGCTGTCGCCGCTGGTCGCGGCACTGCTGCGACGGGCCGTCGCGGTCCCGCTGGTGGTCATCGAGATCCTGCTGGGCATGCTGGTCGGCCCGACGGTGCTGAACTGGATCGTCGTCGACGGACTGCTGGACGCCGTCGCCGAGTTCGGCCTGGCGATGTTGTTCTTCATGGCCGGGATGGAGATCGACTTCCGGCTGATCCGCGGACGGCCGATCCGCCGCTCCGCGGTCGGCTGGCTCCTCTCGCTGGCCGGCGGGATCGTGGCGGGCGTGCTGCTGGCGTCGACCACGACCGCCGGGATCTTCATCGGGGTCGCCCTGTGCAGCACCGCGCTCGGCACGCTGCTGCCGATCCTGATCGACACCAAGGCCATGCGGACGCCGTTCGGCACGGCGGTGACAGCAGTGGGCGCGGTCGGCGAATTCGGCCCGCTGTTGGCGATCTCGATCTTCCTGTCGAGTCGGGAGCCGCAGAACTCGGCGATCGTGCTGATCGCGTTCGTGGTGGTCGCCTTCGGCGCGATCTTCCTCGCCGCCCGCGGCAAGCACCGCTCCCTGCACGGCCTGATCGCGGCCACCCTGCACACCAGCGGGCAGTTCGCCGTCCGGTTGGTGGTGCTGGTGATCGCGGCGCTGGTGACGCTCAGCGTCCTGCTCGGCCTCGACATGTTGCTCGGCGCGTTCGCCGCCGGTGTGCTGGTGCAGTACCTGCTGGCCAGCGCACCTCCTGTGGACGCGAAGCTGGTCCGCTCGAAGCTCGACGGTGTGGCCTTCGGCGTGTTCGTGCCGATCTTCTTCATCACCACCGGCGTCGGCTTCGACCTGCGCGGCCTGCTGGCCGACACGTCTTCGCTGGTGCTCGTGCCGGTGTTCCTGGTGCTGCTGCTGGTGGTCCGCGGGCTGCCCGGCCTGCTGTCCGCACCGCCGGGATCGACCGGCGCGGACAAACGGGCATTGGTACTGATGACCGCCACCGGGTTGCCGATCATCGTCGCGGTGACCGCGATCGGGCAGGACGACGGCGCCCTGGCCGCCGGCACGGCGACCGCGCTGATAGGGGCCGGGATGTTGTCGGTCCTGCTCTTCCCGTTGCTCGCCTCGACCGTCCGCCGGACCCCGACCGACGCCCAGGCCTCTGCCGACCACTGACCGGCCGCCTGCCTCAGATCTGTAGGAACGTCTCTCCCTCCAGCACCCGCTCCACCGCCGGCTCATGCGGCGGCCGGTCCAGCAGCACCGAGGCGGTGAAGTCAGCAGCGATCCCGTCGAACACCGCATGGTGCCGCAGCATCGAATGCGATCCACCCTCGACCATAATCACCGCGACATCCGCTGTGCGGGAGAGGTTCCGGGCGACCGCAGCGGCGCGGTCCGGGTCGGCGATGCGGTCCGCGCTGCCGTGCACGACGAGCACCTTCCGCCCGGGAGCCGACGCCGAGTCCTCCGGGTAGACCCACGGGGCCAGCGCGACCACCGACCGGACCCCGGGGGCGCCCGCCGACAGCAGCGCGGCCCGACCGCCGAGCGAATGTCCGACGAGCCCGATCGGCAGGTTCCCGAACCGCTCCCGGATGCGGTCCATCGCCCAACGGGCGTCGTCGGCGGGGGTGTGCCGGGTGTCCCAGCCACGGGTCGAGTTGAGGAGCCGGAAGACGGCGAGTCGGCCGGCGCCGGCCCGCCGGATCCGGCCGGCGATCGGGATCATCCGCAGCACCGAGAGCTGGGTCGGGCTGACCATCATCCGGTCGCGCCGGGCACCGCCACCGTGCAACACCAGCACCGCCGCCGAGGGGTCCTTCGGGACGAACGTGTCCAGCAGCTTCGCGCTCACCGTGGGGTCGTGCCCGAGTGCGCGGTGGTCGATTCACGATGTGACCAGGCCGGATGCACCCGGGACCGAGAAACTTTGCTCATCACAGGCTCAGCGGGTGTGACTCCGGAGCGGTCCGGGAAACACACGACTGCGGTCCTCGCCGACCCGGGGTGGCGGGGCCGAAGGCCCTGCCGGTTCACCACAGCAGCCGGCAGGGCCGAACCCTGCCCAGGGCTTGGCTCCCCACCCCGAGCCTGCTGCGCGGCGCCCTGGCAGACCGTTCGCGTCGTTGGGCTCGTCGGAAGGACATCCAGTACTGCGACTCCTCGCCCGCCTTGCGAACGGCCTACCAGGACGTCGCTCGCGACGGCACAGGGTGGAGAGACAAGCCCTAGAATCAGTCTTGACTGCGAATGGTCACCTCCCCGGGTGCTGACCATTCGCAGTCACTCGTTGTGGGCCGGTCAGCCGGCGAGTGCCTGGCAGGCATCCAGGCCGGCGATCTCCGACTTGATGTCGGCGGAGGCCTGCAGGGTCGCGAGGTCGCGCAGCGGCCCGTCCTTCAGCGTCTCCTGCAGCGCCGCGATGCCGCTGCCGTCGCCCTGCCGCAGCTGCTCGCCGGTGTCGACGAGCTGCGTACCGAGGTCGGTCATGGTGCTGATCGCCGAGCTCGCGAACTCCGGACCACCGGCGAACGTCGGCGGCGCCATGCCCACCAGCTGACCCACCGAACGGCCGAGAGCCGTTCCGATGGCTGTGATCTGGTCCGCCGCGGCGGCCGGTTCGGAGGAGTCACCGAGGATGCTCGAGACGTCGGTGAGCGGCGCGAGCCCGCTGCAGTATGCGGTGAACCAGGCCTTCGACGGGCCGTCGAGAGTGGTCGCCGTCGTCTCCTCCGATGCTGACGTCTCACCGGCTGTCGGTTCAGAAACCTCGGTGGTCGCCGAAGCCGTCACCGTGTCGGTGACCGTCGCCGTGACGGTGCTGGCGGGCGCCGTCGCCGACGTCTCCGGAGCGGACACCGTGACAGAGGCACTCGGCGAACCGACCGAGGCCGAGGTCGTGGTCTGCGGAGCCGTCGACGTGGCGGTCTGCTCGGTGGTGGTGCCGCAGCCGACCAGGACGGCGGCCAGCAGGACGGCCGGGACGATACCGGTTCGGATGCGCAGCGCCATCAGGTCCTCCAGAGGTTGGTGATCGTTCCTGGTGTTCCCCTGACGCGCGGGTTCGGCACGCGTTGCGTCGGGCAGTTCTCCCGACGGTCTCGGCAACTGTGCTCTACCGAAGATGGTGGTCCCGGGGACTGCGCTCCGGTTCGGCGGGTTGTGCCCAGCCCGCGATGGTGGTGGTGCCGTGATCTGTGCCTTTGGGCCGCGGTTTCCGCGGTGGAACGGCGCCGATCGGCCAGCGACGGTCTGACGGGCGGCACGCTCGACAACGGCAATAGCCTCGAGTGCGACGTTCGGTCGGGAACGGCTGTGCCTTGGCAGGAATCGGCCGCGCCCCGGTCGGCGGGGCTCGTCGACCCGATCGGCTGACACCGCCCGGTGGGAGCAAGGCTCGCACGTCCCGGGCTTTCGACCCCGGCCCGTGCGGGAGTCACGACACCGGGGTGGCAGCCCTGACCTGCGCGTCCGTACGGCGGAAGCGGATTTGAACCGGGCCCGCCGGTTGGGCTAGAGTCGTCAGTCGCGGCGCCTGACAGACCCAGGTCTGATCGGCGCCGTGAGTAGTGTTGCGGGCCTGTAGCTCAGGCGGTTAGAGCGCTTCCCTGATAAGGAAGAGGTCGGAGGTTCAAGTCCTCCCAGGCCCACGGTAGGTCTTCGCCCCGTGCGGAGTCCGCGCCACAATGGGATGGCTCCTGCTGCCCGCCCAGGGCGATCGGAGCCGACGGACTCCGACTGCGAAGGACTTGCCCCTATGAAGAAGCTGCTGCTGCTCGCCGGCCTTGCCGGTGGCGCGTTCGTTCTCGTCAAGCGCCGTCGCGACCAGGCAGCCGCCGAGGCCGCCCTCTGGGACGAGGCCACCGGCGCCGCTCCCAAGTCCTGATCCACCGTCCCGACCTGTTGTCAGCAGGCCGGGACGTCCGGGGACGTAGCTCAATTGGCAGAGCACCGCCTTTGCAAGGCGGGGGTTAGGGGTTCGATTCCCCTCGTCTCCACAGCTGGTTTTCGCAGGTCAGAGGTCCTTCTCGCGATCTTGGCATGATCATGAATTTTGCCCGTGCCCACAACTGCCAGAGTCCGCGCGTGACTCACGCTGGTCGCACCGGCAACGTTCCGATCGCACCGCGATGGCGACGTCGAACCTGTGCGCGGTGATCGCCGGGGTGGTGGTGCGAACGTGGCCGAGCCGCCGAGGGTGGCCGAGAAGGTCGGCCAGCAGCCGGATGCCGAGGACCCGGACCGACAAGATCATCGCTCCGAGCGAAGTCACCGGGTGCGTCGCACGACCCGGGGACGGGCACCGGTGACCCATGGATCTGCGACCAGGTGGATGCCCGTTGTGAGTGACCGCCGTGCGTCCACAGGACGCGAAGGCCGGATGAGGCTCGCTCATGCCCGGAGACCCGGCTCCTCACGCTCGCTCGCCATCGACCGGTTCCGACACCGGTGCTTCCTGCGGCCCATGCATGGATGAACGACGCTCCGGAGCGGGCGCACTGGTCCCTTTGCAGGCCTTGAGGGACAAGTGGCAGGCAGCCGGGACGGACCGGATCATCCCGGCATTCGATCCCGACGGGCCGGGCACCGCCGCCAGGCTCCTGGTGCTGTTGGAACGACCTGCGCCGGGGACGGTGGCCGCTGGTTCGGACGGGGTCAGCAGCGAGGACAACGACACCGCCAGCTCGGTGATGTTCCGCTCAGCTCGCGTTGCGTCGGGACTGGGTCGTGGTGACTACCTGAGATGGAACGTCATTCCCTGGTCCGGGCCGGCCCCGACCCGGGTGTCCGCGGCAGACCTCGACGAAGCGCGCAGCGCCCTGCACGATCTGCTCTGCGCGCTCCCCGAGTTGGGCGCGATCGTCGCGCTCGGTACCACTGCCCTGGACGGCCTGATGCGGTACTACACCCTGCACGACGACCCCAGAATCCTGCCCGTACTGGGGGCCCCGCACCCGTCGCCCGCCAACGGGCGACATCGGCACGAGCAGCACGCCCGTATCGCGAACGCACTACGCCGGGCGACCGTCGTCGCACAGCGATGAGTGCCACAGCTATCGGTCGCCGAGGTCGTTCGACTCGTGAACCCTGCTCATGAAGGCGACCCAGATCGGCCAGGGGATCGTGCCTGCTGCGGTTCTGAGGATCACCGTCTCAGAGGCACCTGGCGTGAATGGGCCATCATCAGGCGTTGCGTCCGGGATGACAATGCATGCGCACGCCTCAGATCCGATCTCGCTGAGTTCGTGATGCCAGGCGCCTTCGTCCAACATGTAGCCGGACACGTACATGAAGCGACGCCCGTCGTACTCCCACATCGCCATGGGGTGAGCATGCCCGACGTCACCGAGGCGTGTGCGTCGATTGCCTTCGTGAACGGGGACGTTGATGGCCGGCCGGAGGCGGCCCGGTCCGACCTACTTCAGGTCGTCGGGACGGTGCCGCCGTCGATGACGTACTCGGCACCCATGATCGCCGACGCCCGGTCCGACACCAGGAATCCGACAAGATCCGCGATCTCGTCCGTCCGGGCGAACTGGCCGAGCGGAACCCCGCCGAGCCAGTCGAGGATGTCCTGCTTGGCCTCGTCACGGGTGAGGCCTTTGCCGTCGGCCACCCGGTCGACGAACCCTTCGTAGCCTTCGGTCTGGATCCCGCCCGGGCTGACAGCGTTCACCCGGACCCCACGCGGTCCGACCTCGTTCGCGAGACCCTTGCTGTACGTGCGCAGAGCCGCCTTCGCCGCTGCGTACGGCAGGGTCGCCTCGTACAGGGGCATCTCGTGCTGGATCGAGGTGACGTGGACGACGACACCGGATCCGGATCCGACCATGGCCGGCAGCAGCGCCCGATCCAGGCGCACCGCACCGAGGAAGTTGAGGTTCACCTCCGTGAGCCACTGCTGGTCGGTGACCACGGCAAACCCCCCAGGGGGCGTCGACGAGCCACCGACGTTGTGCACCAGGATGCCCACGCCCCCGGAGTCGGTCATCCTGCGAGCGACGAGATCGGTGCCCTCGCTGGTCGAGGTGTCCGCCGCGATGAACCGGTCGGGGAACTCATAGCCCTCCGGCATCGATCGTGCCGTGACGTACACGTCTGCGCCGAGCTCACGCAGCCGAGCGGCGATCGCCTTGCCGGCGCCTTTCGACCCACCGGTGACGAGGGCGCGGCGACCGTCCAGCCGATCGCGATCCGTGGTTGACATCTTTTTCTCTCCCTCGGTCTCAGGACGTGGCGCTCTGCCGGACCCGTGGCGGCGGAGCAGAGGATGGCGACGGTCGCAGGTGAGCTTCAGGCGAGGTCGATCGACAGGTCGGTGACCAGGTCGCCGGTGATGGCGAGGTCGAACGCGAAGTTCATCGGTGCAGCGATGGACGTCGCCACGGCCGAGGCGACCAATCGGTTGTTCTCGTACGAGGTCGGTGAGAGCACCACCTGGGGGTCGATCAGGTGACTGCCGATCCAGGAACGGATCTCGGTCGCTGTCGTCAAGGTGTGTCCGTCGTCGCTGACGACGGCACCGTCGGCGAAGACGGCCAGGAGCCCGTCGGTGTCATGAGCATTGGTGGCGGCCACGAAGTCCGCGACGGCCTTGGGCAGGGCGATGTCACTCATTGTTCTTCTCTTCTCTGTCTTCTCGTGATCTGCGGACGAGCACGCCACTGATTCTCGCTGTCCGGCAATTGATGTGGAGGCCGACGTCAACAGGTATCTGCTCGGCCTGATGGCCGGCATGTCCTCGACGGTAGCACAACTACTGTCCTGTAGGACAGTAGTTGATGGTCGGTTCACCGACGACTAAACTTCAGCCATGAGCAGCAGTAAGGGAGGCGGTAAGGGAAGGGCGCTGCGCGCCAGCGACTTTCCCTACCGATCTCAATTGCTCGCGAATCTGAGTGCGCTGATCCTGCTTTGGGAGTCACCCGCTCTTCAGAGCCAGATCCTGGCCAAGAGCGGGGAGGCGCTGGACCAGCAGTCGCATCAGGCCCTCCGGCACCTTCTGGCGTGCGGGGCCATGCGACCGACGGCGCTGTCCGAAGCGCTCGGAACCGGTGCATCACACGTCAGCAAGATCGTCGGCCGGCTCGAAGGCGACGGCCTGGTGCATCGGACGGCGGACCCGTCCGACGGCCGTGCCTCGTTGATCAGCCTGACGGAAGCCGGGGAAGAAGCAGCACGCGGCGTCTACGCCCTCGGTGACCGGATGATCGGCGAGGCCCTCGCACAGTGGTCCGCCGCGGACATCCGCCGCTACACCGACCTCACCGCCAGGTTCGTCACCGACGCCATCGCGTCCGCCGACCGCCAACTCGACCGCGGGCTTCTTCCCGACGGTGACGGCGACTCGTAGCACTTCTGCGTACAGGGTCCGCAATGGATCGCACGCACACTTACGCACAGCATTGCTAGACTGTGCGTGGAGGTGCTGACGATGACGACCTTGGCCGAGGTGCTGAGCCAGTACGGTCCTGACCTCGACGAAGGCGAGTTCCTCGCCGACCTGAAGGCGAAGTTGGCTGCGGTACACCGCGACGACGGTCCGGGCCTGACTATCGGGGAACTCGACTTCCTCGAGTCGCACGGCGGCCCGGATGCGCGAGCGGTCGTGCATGACTGGGATCCGGTCGCGCAGCGTCGCCGCCGACAGGAGGTCGCCGCCGGGTCCGTGCAGTCGGTGTGGGCGGCGACGATGTCCGCCTCGGAGGTTGCGGAAACACTGGGGAAAGGTCGCCCACAGATCTCCAGGGACCTGAAAGCCCGCAAGCTGTACGGGATCCGGGTGGGATCCCAGTGGCGCATCCCGCGGTGGCAGTTCGTGAACGGCGCCGTTCTACCGGGGCTGGACGGTGTCGTCCCGGCCATCCCCGATGACCTTCACCCGACCGCGATCGAAGGGTTCATGACCACCGAGCAGGACGAGTTGAGCGGTCGAAGTCCGATCAGCTATCTGGTGTCGGGCGGGGATCCTCGCGTGGTGGCCGAACTGCTCGACGGGTTGGACAGATAGCGAGTGGCGGCGTTCCCGAAGGTTCCGGCTTCGCCGCCGGGACTGCTGACGGCACAGCCCGACGACATCAGGAGCTTCACCGGCGCGTTGTGGCGGATCAATGTCGTCAAGGGTCGACATCCATCGGTGTGGAACGGTTTCCGGACCTTCGGGCCGACCGGGTCCCGTTGGGACCCGCACCCCTCGCCTCCCGGCGACCACGCGGGATTCGGGGTGTTGTACACCGCGACGGAACCGGCGACCTGCGCCGCCGAGGTGTTCCAACTGCAGCGGACGATCGTGCTGAGCGACCACCATGCCTTGACCGGCTGGCAGCCGACCCGACCCCTGCGTCTGCTGGACCTCACCGGAGGCTGGGCCCTACGGCAAGGTGCATCGAACTCCTTGTCCGCGGCGGACCGGGTGGTGTGCCGCCGATGGGCTGCGGCGATCCGGCTCGCCTGGCCCGCCCTGGACGGCTTGTACGTCCTGTCGACGATGACCGGAGTCGAGACGGTGGTGCTGTTCGAGCCCGCCGGCGACTCGTTCCCGGCCGCACCGAACTTCCAGCGCCCGCTGGATCATCCTCTGGTCCACGCCCTGATGGACCGGGCATCGGCGCGATGCGGGTACCGGCTGGCCTGACCATGCCATCCGCAGGTCGGCGGCGACCTGCGGGGTTCTCGACCCTTTCTCCCGATGATCGACGATCGGTCGCGTCGGCTGTCCGGCCGGACGTCATGGTGAGCGGACGGAGCCCGGGATCCGACGCTGCCGCCCGTCCTACCCGGGTCGTAGGGTCGGGTGATGGGGAAGATCTGCAGCGACTGCGGCCGCACGCACGACGATGATCATGACCTGCATGTTCGATTCAATCAGCCCGACCCTGTGCTCGCGGCCGGGCCCGTCGATGATGCTCTCGTCTGGATGAGCGATCAGACGGCTCGATCATCCGTCCTCATGCAGGTCCAAGGAGTCGGCGCCTTCGTCCGCGCGTTGCTCAAGATCGAGCTGACGGCGGACCATCGGGTCACCTACGGCGTGTGGGTTGCCATCGATCCGGCCGAGTTCATCCCGGTGTTCGAGAACTGGTGGGAGCCCAGCTACAAGGACCTTCGCCTTCACGGACTTCTTGCGAATGCCGTTCCACCGTGGGGACTCTTCGCCAAGCAGGTGACCATCGCGGTCACCGACACCGACAGCCTCCCCTACTGCGTCGACAGTGCCGACCAAGAGCTGCGCGACGTAATCACCGGCCGATTCGATCACCAGATGGTGCTCGCTGCGGTACCGGTCAAGACTTGAGGTCGTCACCGACAGAGGTCTCGCTGTCGCGAAGATCCTGATGGTGAGGGCGTGGCTCGACGCCGATGCTGAGTCCGCCGAGCGCAGTGCAACTCCCGACACCGACGCGCAACCTGGCTGCACCACGGATGAGGCATGATCCAGGGGTGCCTCGCTCGTCTGTTCCGCCCCCGGACCTGCCGTTCGACGACGAGGTGATCCACGCGTTGGTCCGGCGCCGGGACACCGGCCGGCGCGACGGCCACCGGATCGCCCTGGTGATCGGCGGGGGCGGTATGCGGGGCGCATACGCCGGCGGGATGACCCACGCCATCCACGATCTCGAGCTGGGCCGGCACTTCGACGTGATCTACGGCAGCTCGGCGGGTGCCTACATCGGCGCCGGCCTGCTGATCGGCAAGGGCCCGGGCACGGCGCAGATCTTCTACGAGGACATGGCCAGCCCGGCCTTCATCGACCACCGCCGGCTGCGCAGCCGGCAGCCGATGATCGACCTCGACCATCTGCTCGACGCGATCATGGTCGACAGCAAGCCGATGGACTGGCCGGCGCTGCGTGACTCGAAAGTCCCGCTCCGCGTCGTGGCCACGGCGGTCGACGACCTGAGCGGCCACGTCCTGCAGCCCCGCACCGCCGCGGAGTGGAAGCTGGCGCTGCGCGCGACCTCCACGATCCCCTGGCTCGCGGGCCGACCGGTCCGACTGCACGGCCGCCGGTGGATCGACGGGTCCGTCGCCGAGCCGCTCCCGCTGGAACGCGCCCTCCGGGACGGTGCCACCCACGTGCTCGCCCTGGTCAACCGCACGGTCGTCGAGCTCCGCCGGGCGACGCCGCAGCGGCGCGCCTCCGGGTGGGCCCGGACGCTGGACCGGTTCATCCCGGGGCTGGGCTCGATGGCGCAGGAGACCCGGCGGCACGGACCGGTCATGGCACTGCTCGACGCACCGAAGGACACCGCGCCGCACACGGCGCACCTGGCGGTCGTCACCCCGCAGCAGGACGCCGGTGTCAGCGGACTGACCACCGATCCGGCCCGCGTCGAGGAGGCCGCGCGGATCGGCTATGCCACCTTCCGCGCCGCGGCGGACCGGGTCATCGCGGCCTCCGCCTGAGCTCTTCTGCGACCGGACATGACGAACCTGCCCGGTCGCAGATGCTGGCTCAGCCGAGGTCGTTGATACCGAGGGAGAAGTCGAAGTTGCCGACGCCTCCGCGGGCCAGGCCCATGGTCAGTAGGCCCGCACCTTCCACCCAGTGGGCCATGTTCAGGTCACCGGTGTCCCGCGGGCGGTGGCCGATGCTCACGACGAACTCCGCCACGGTCGCCTTGGCCGCCGCGTCATCGCCCGCCATGAAGACGTCGACCGGCTTGCCGCCGGCCAGCACGTGCCGGAACAGGGTGTTGAACGCCTTCACCACGTGTGCACCGGCCGGCGCCGCCTCGGCCACCATGCGGGCGACGGACGTGTCGTGCGGGATGTCGAGGCCGGTGGCGGCGGCGTTGAACGGATTCGTGATGTCGACCAGGATCTTGCCGTCCAGCGCTTCGCCGAACTCCCGGACCACCGGCACGGCGCTCTCGAAAAGGACGGCGAGTACAACGATCTCGCCGGCCGGAGCGACTCCCCAGGTACCGGCGGTCCCGCCGATCGAGGCTGCCAGGGCGGTCGACTTCGCCGGATCCCGGCTGATGATCTCGACGGTGTGGCCGGCCTGCACGGCCAGGGTGCCGATCGCGCCGGCCATGTTGCCGGCGCCGATGATGCTGATGGTGCTCATGTGTGTCTCCTCGAGGTCGGGTGTCGCGTGCATCGAGCTAAACGGGGGGTACCCCGCTTCTATTCCCCGTAGCGTGGTGCGCGTGAGCCTCCCGCTGGTACCGATCGGTGGTCCGCGCCCCCGGCGCGCGGATGCCGTGCGCAACCGGGATCACCTACTGGCCGTGGCGCGCGAGGTCCTCGTCGAGTCCGGGCCCGCCGGTATCACCATGGACGGGCTCGCCGAGCGCGCCGGCCTCGGCAAGGGCACCGTCTTCCGCGCGTTCACCACCCGGGCCGGCATCTTCCGTGCGCTGCTGGAGGCCGACGAGATCGCCTTCCAGACCGAGGTGATCAGGGGCGACCCGCCGCTCGGTCCGGGCACGGACCCCGTGCAGCGCCTGATCGCCTACGGCCGGGCACGCAGCACCTTCCTGATGGACCATCGGGAGCTGATGCGGTCGACCCTGGAACCGAGCAACCCCGTCCCACCGTCCGGGGTCGAGTTCTCCCACACCCACATCCGGCTGCTGCTCGGTCAGGCCGACCTCGGCATCGACGATCTCGACAACCTGGCCGTGCAACTCGCTCTCGCCCTCGACGGCCCGCTGCTGCTGGCCTCGTACAGTCCACCCCCGCCGGGCACCCGGCGGGTCGGGTCGTTGGAGGACAGCTGGCAGACGCTGATCGAGCGGTTGTGCCGCCCGGAGACAGTGCAGACGGTCGCCGGATCCACCGAGGGATGAACCGGGGGCGAAACCCGGGGTAGTTGATCTTGCCCGGAGTAGATTCGGCCCGGTGGAGGCCTGGACCGTACCCATTGCGCTGCACGCTGTCGCCGCGACCCTCGCCCTGGTCATCGGCCCGTTCCAGATCCTCCGTCGGGTCAAGGGCGACCTGATCCATCGCATCGTCGGACGGACCTGGGCCGGACTGATGCTCTTCGTCGCCGCGGGGTCGTTCCTCTTCGGCGGCTACGGGAGCGCCATCGACATCTTCCTGCGTGCGCTCGCGGTGTGGACGTTGTTCAGCGTCACCTTCGCGATCTGGCGCGTCCGCCGCGGGGACGTGCAGAACCACCGCGGATTCATGATCGGCACGTACCTCGGCCTGATCGGTGCGCTCATCGGTGTTCTCGCCGTGCACACCCGCCGAATCCCGTCCTGGTTCGAGGCCTATCCGCTGATGATGTCCCTCATCGCCGTCGCCATCGTGGCGGTCGGCGGCTTCTTCCTCGCCTGGGTGGACATCCGGTTCCGCCCGGCACCACCGCAGCCGTCACCGACAAGCTGAATAGCCGACCAGCTGATGAGCCAGTCAGCTGATCAGCCGGCGAGCAGATCCCCGGTACCGCGTCGGTAGGCGTCCGCGGACTCGGCGAGCTCGCCCGCATTTCGTTCCAGCAAGGGCACCAGCTCGGGCAGATGGCCGAAGATCAGCGGCAGGCGGTGGCGCCAGTCGTGGCGGCGGAGCGTCTGGTGGTAGTTGGTGTGGCTGATCGCCTCCAGGCGGTCGACATCGGCGGCCAGGGCTGTCAATTCGGCGTACGCCTGCTCGGGATCGTCCGACAGCTCGATCGTCGCGTCGGTCCAGTCGAGCAGTTCCGCCGCCTCGGGAGCAGACGGCCGCACGCCCGCGACCAGACACCCGGCGGCCAGCGACTCGAACCAGCGTTGACCGACGAACGAGCAGGGGAACCGCCCGCGGGGGTCGACGACTTCCGGTGCATACGCGAGCGCGATGCGCGACATGCGCAGCAACTGCCAGAAGTGCGCCCGGTGCCGATCGGCATCGACCACCGTGCCCATCCGGATGTGATTGGTGTGCTGGTAGAACTCCGAGGCCGAGCTGTTCATTCGGTCCGAGAGCAGGCGGGACACCGGCATCGACTGCCGTCCGTACCCGTTCACCGTCACCCACCGGTCGCGCATGCCACCAGGACGGCCGTAACGCACGGCATCGACACCCACCGGCGTGTAGGCGATCTGCGTGCCGAGCAGCTTCGCCTGCTCGTCGACCAGTGCGCGGATCGGGTGATGGATCGTGTCGAACCGGCGGAGCCGCCGGACGTACGGGGTCAACGGCCGTGCCCTCGCCGGCAGCTTCTTGAGCCGCTGCGAGGTGAAGCCGTCGAAGATGTAACCGATCACCTGAGCGCCGTCCGGGATGTACTTGGCGCAGGCGGCGACCATGTCGGCCAGCTCGGGATAGCTGATGGCCGAGAAGAACCACAGGCCAGGGGAACTCGGCGGGCGCGGCTTCTTCCAGTCGACCACCTCGAGGTCGAGGACGTCGACGACGACGCGGTTGAGCTCCGCGACCACCGTGGTGGACGCAGGGATCGTCGACGCGTATGCGGTACTGACGATGACGCCGTTCGGTGACATACAGACCATCCCCACCACTGAGTGTGTTGCTCTCCCCTTGTGGAAACGACGTTATCCCCCGATCGCGGCGCACAGGTTAACTCTGCGTTGCTTCTGCATCGGTCCCAGGGGATGAGGTCCGGACCCGGTCGTGGCGTTCCGGGAGTCGCCGGTACCCCGCCGACTCGTAGGTCGCGACCGCACCGACCCGCTCCGACTCGGTGCACACCGTCGCCGCCGAGCAACCCATGTCCTGCAGTGCCGCAGCGGCCGCCAGGCAGATCGCCCGGCCGTGGCCGTGACCGCGGTGATCTGCGTGCACACCGATGGGCTCGAGCAGTCCGGGACGTCCCGGTCCGGCGCCCCAGACGGTGACACCGGCCACCGGCAGGCCGGCATCGTCGTACCCGAGCAGGCATCGGGCGTCGCTGAACGCCGCGCCGCGCGACATCTCATCCCACAGATCGGTGGTGAAACGCGCACTGCCCCAGGCGGAACGGTGTACCTCGACGAAGTCGTCGATCTCGTCCTCGCCGACCGTGACCACCCGCAGTCCGGCCGGTACCGGTACCCCGACGTCGAGCGAACGCGACAGCGGCGTCCACGAATCCCCCTGCGACCACGAAGAACTCGTCAGCAGCTCCTGCACCAGCGTGCCGTTCGGCGTCTCCACCGCGGTACCGGCGGCCAGTTCGGAGAGATCCGCGACGACCCGCTCCGCCAGCATGCGGTCCCGCCGCAGGTCGGGCGCGACCGTCATCCGCAGCACCGCAGGACCGTCGAAGAGGCCGATGCCGACGATCCGGTCGTCGTCGGTCCAGACCCGCAGCGCGCCGGCGACCGCGTCCGGCCCGTGCTGCCAGTACCAGCCGAGGTCACCGGGGTGCAGCTGCATCGGGGCCGTGTCGGACTGCCACTCCCGTAGCTCCCGCACGACCTCGTCCAGGCCATCGACAGCGGGCACCTGCAGGGTGATCGGCACGCCGACCAGTAGACGCTGCTGCCGGGTACTGCGCCACGGATTTCCTCCGTCGATGCGGTGGCCGGGCGGGGTCGGTCGGAGATTCGGTTCCGGCTGAAGAGCGATCCGTACCTCGTCGAGTTCTCGACGAACACCTCGGACGGGATCACTCTCGCGGCCGACCCCGGAGCGGCCCCCAGCAGGGCCGGCGCTAGAGTGCCGTGAAGATCGACATCGAGCAGCGCACCACTAGGAGCCGACCCATGGCCGGTCGCCCCCGCGACATCCTCCGCCCGCACCCCGATCGAGGCGAAGCGTCATGAGAAGCCTGCTGATAGGGCTGCTGGCAACAGTTCTCGCCCTCACTGCCTGCACCTCGACGCCTGACGCCACCACCACGACCGACACCACCGCGAACACACCGTCGAGCAGCTCTGTGCCGAGCGGCCCCGCGTCGACCGCCGGCGATCCGATGGCTGCCTCGATCGCCGCGCTCATCGAGCAGCAGATGACCGACCAACACCTGCGCGCGGTGCTGGTGAAGGTGACCCGCGGCCACACCACTGTGCTGGAGAAGGCTTTCGGCGAGTCGCTGGACGGCGTACCGGCGAGCACCGACATGCATTTCCGCAACGGTGCGGTTGCCTTCGCCTACCTCGGCACGCTGCTGATGCTGTTCGTCGAGCAGGGAAAGGTCGGGCTGGACGACACCATCGACCGGTGGCTGCCGGACCTGCCGGAGTCGGACGCCGTCACCCTGAAGATGCTGGCGAACCAGACGAGCGGCTACCCGGACTACGAGACCGATCCCGACTGGACCACGGCGTTCAACCTCGACCCCTACGCCGCGCAGACCTTCGAGAGCCGGATCGACTACACATTCCGCCGGCCGGTGCAGTTCGCACCCGGCAAGAACTGGAGCTACTCGCACACCAACTTCATGATCCTCGGCGAGATCCTGGCGAAGATCGGCGGCCGCCCGCTGGACGAGCTGCTCTCGGTGAACGTGCTGCAGCCGATGGGTCTGACGAACACCACGGCCACCGACACGGCAGACCTGCCGGCCCCGGTGCTGCACTCCTTCAGCTCGGAACGCCGTGTCACGCTGGGCATCCCGGCCGGCGCCCCGTTCTACGAGGACTCGACCTACTTCAACTCGATGTGGGGTGTACCGCCGGGCGCGAACCAGTCGACGACCGTCGACGACCTGGTCACCACGGCGACCGCGGTGGGCACCGGAGCGCTGTTGTCCGCGGAGTCCTACGACACCATGACCGGCCCGCACCTGCTCGGGTTCGGGAAGAAGGAGAAGGCTTGCGAGCCGACCTGTTTCACCCAGATCCCGGCCTACAACTACGGTCTCGGCATCGTCCGGTCCGGTGACTGGATCCTGCAGAACCCGCTGCTGGGTGGCTACTCGGCCACCGCTGCCTACCTGCCCGAGCAGCGGATCGCCATCGCCGTGGCCGTCACCTACCTGCCCGGTGCCTTCGACGATCAGGGTATCGAGCCGAACTCGGCCGACCAGCTGTTCCGGATGATCTCGACGGTGGTGGCACCGGACGCGGCTGCCCCGATGAAGTGAGCAGGGACGACCGCGCGAGCGCTACACAGCTCAGATGCCGGCGGCCGCTTGTTCGCGGAGATACTCCCGGAGGTGCGGCAGCGTGAAGGTGACGAAACCGTATCCGGCAGGCTCGATCAGCTCAGCTGCGATGAGTCGCAGACGGTACTGACTGGCGTAACTGGTACCGACGCCCAGCCGTGCCTGGACGTCTCCCATCCGGGAGGGTCCGTCATCCGCCGCCATTGCCAGCAGGAACGACTTGTCGATGTCGGATGCTGTCCTCAATGCTGGTTCGTGGACGAGAGTGCCCAGTCTGCGACGCGCCCGTTCGACGCCTTCGGTCGCGTCATCGACGGAGATCTCGTCGAGATGTGGGTGGAGCCGCCAGGTCTGTGCGCCGATGAGCTGCAAGAGGAACGGGTAGCCATCGGTGGCGCGGACCATGATCTGCAGTGCCGGGTCACCGACTCTTCGGCCCGCTGCTTCGATCGGCTCTCGGAACCCTCGTTCCACATCGTCCCGCCGCACAGAACCCAGGCCGTGTCGCTCGGCGCGACGCAGAAAGGTCAGGACGTCGTCGTTCACCACGTCACTGACGCCGGAGGCAAGGCCTGCACCCACGAAAGCCAACTCTCGTCCCTCGCGAAACGCGTGCTGGACAGTTGTCGCCAGCTCGCGCAGCTCGGGCAGTTGATTGCGGTGGATCTCGTCAAGCGTGATCAGCAGCCCGGTGCCGTGCTCTGCCAGCAGGTTGGTGACGGCTTCGACCTGGCTTCGCAAACCAGCCATGACCTGGTGGTTCTCGGCGGTGGCCCAGTCCACCCGTCCCATTCCGAGAGGAGCGGTGACGCCCTTCAAACGGCGTTGAACGGCCTTGGGATCTAAGTCCCGCAGGATGCGCGGGAGGTGCTGCTCAGTCATTCGCCCGATGAATCCTGCGGTCGCGGTTTCGCTGACGACCAGCCACCCCCGTCCCCTCGCAAGGTCTTCGACGGCGTTGAGCATCACGGTCTTCCCTGATCCGCGAGCACCCGTGTACAGCGTCGCTCGTCCGGTTGCGCCCGGTCCGTTCTCCAGCGCTTCGGCGAAGTCGTCGAGAACGCCCTCTCGTCCGACGAGCAGCGGTGGACTCACCCCGAAGCCGGCATGGAATGGGTTCGGCATGGCCCCAGCCTACCGCTGGTTTAGATCCTTTTAGATCTTTTAGAGGTGACTAGTTCCACCAGATTCCTACTGGTCAGCGACCCAGCTGATCCCGCCGCCGCTGCAGGTGCGCGATCTCCACCGGATTGCTCGCCACGTCGATGGCCGCGTCGTAGGCGGCGCGGGCCTCCTCGCTGCGCCCGATCCGGCGGAGCAGGTCGGCCCGGGTGGCGTGGAAGGGGTGGTAGCCGGCGAGCCGGTCGCCGAGCCGGTCGAGGACGGCCAGTGCGACGTCCGGACCGTCCAGCTCGGCCAGCGCGATCGCGCGGTTGAGCGCCACGATCGGCGACGGGTCGATCCGGGCGAGCTGATCGTAGAGCGCGAGCACCTGCGACCAGTCGGTGTCCCGGACATCCCGCGCGGAGGTGTGCACCGCGTTGATCGCGGCCAGGATCTGGAACCGGCCTGGCGCGACACCGGCCGCCAGCCGCTCCCGGACCAGCGCGTGCCCCTCGGCGATCAGCGCCACATCCCAGCCGCCGCGGTCCTGCTCGGCCAGGGTGACCAGCTCGCCGTCGACCGAGAGGCGCGCCGACCGACGCGATTCCGTCAGCAACATCAGGGCCAACAGGCCGGTCACCTCGCCGTCGCCGGGCAGCAGTGCGCGGAGCAGGCGGGTCAGTCGGATCGCCTCGCCGGTCAGCTCGCTGCGCACCGGCGCCGCGTCGGGTCCGGAGGACAGGTAGCCCTCGTTGAACACCAGGAACAGCACGGCGAGCACCCCGGTCATCCGGGCCGGCAGGTCATCCGCGGACGGCACCCGGTAGGGGATGCGGGCCGCCTTGATCTTTGCCTTCGCCCGGGTGATCCGTTGCGCCATCGTCGTTTCCGGCACCAGGAACGCGTGCGCGATCTCGGCCACGGTGAGCCCGCCGAGCATCCGCAGGGTCAGCGCCACCCGCGCCTCCATCGCCAGCGCAGGGTGGCAGCAGGTGAACACCAGCCGCAGCCGGTCGTCCTCGACCACCCCGAGATCCGACGCCGGGCTGTCGTCGTGCTCCATCACCGCCTGCCTCTGCTTGTCGTCGCGGCCCGCCTCCCGGCGGAGCCGGTCGATCGCCTTGCGGGTCGCGGTGGTGGTCAACCAGCCACCCGGGTTCGGTGGCACCCCGTCCGGCCACTTCTCGACGGCCGAGGCGAACGCCTCCGCCGCCGCATCCTCGGCCACCCCGAGGTCGCCGAAGCGTCGGGCGAGGGCGGCGACCACCCGGCCCCACTCCTCGCGGTAGGCGCGGGTGACCGCCTCCCGGGCATCCGTCACAGGGACGCGAACGGCCGGACCTCGACCTTGCCGCGGCAGGCCTTCGAGGCGCCGGCGGCGATCGACAGGGCCTGGTCCAGATCCTCCGCCTCGATGATCCAGAAGCCGGCGATGTACTCCTTCGCCTCCAGGTAGGGCCCGTCGGTGAAGAGCGGGATCTCACCCTGGCCGTCGACGACCGTCGCGGTCGACGCGTTCGCCAGCCCGTTCGCGAAGACGAAATGTCCGTCGGCCTGCAGCTGGTCGTTGAACCGGCCGGTCTCGGCCCAGGACTCCTCCATGGTCTCGCGGTCCGGGTAGCTGCCGAACTCGGTCATCTCCGCAGGTCCGAACACCGACATCAGGTACTGCATCCCGATCAACTCCTCGTCCTCCGGGCGGCCGCGGTCGGCCGCCTCACCCCTGCTACGAGCGGCACCGTCCCGATACGACACCCGCGCCGGAGAAATTTCCAGCGGATCGGGCAGCCGGCCGGGCACGATGGCGGGCGTGCCCGGGACCTTCTTCACCTCCGATCTGCACCTGGGCCACCGGTTGGTCGCGGGACTGCGGGGGTTCGACGACCCCGCCGACCACGACGACGAGATCGCCCGGCGCTGGCGGGAGACCGTTGGTGACGGCGACACCGTCTGGGTGCTGGGCGATCTCGCGGTGACCTCGTCGGCCATCGGCATCGAGCGGACGCTGCAGCGGATCGCCGGGCTGCCCGGCACCAAGCACCTGGTCCCCGGCAACCACGACCCGGTGCACCCGATGCACCGGCACGCGCACCGCCATCAGCGCCGCTACCTGGAGGTCTTCGAGTCGGTGCAGGCCTTCGCCCGCACCCGCATCCCGGTGCTTCCGGACGTCCGGGCGACCCCAATGATGCTGTCGCACTTCCCGTACCTCGCCGACCACTCCGACCCGCCGCGGTTCCTGGAGTACCGGCTGCGCGACGAGGGGGAGTGGCTGCTGCACGGCCACACCCACGCGGCCGGGCAGCGCACCTCCGTCCGCGAGATCCACGTCGGTCTCGACGCCTGGGACCTGCGGCCGGCGGCACTGGAGCAGGTCGCCGCACTGCTGGCGGGCGCAGCGTCTTGACAGTGTGATTTCCCGGTCGTGAGGTGACTGCGTCGCGGACCTGCACCAACCGGGGGTGGATGTGTCGGAGAGACCAGAAGTCATCGCAGCCATGGAAGACTTGGCGCGTGCCCGGGAGCGGCAGCGTGCCGCCAGGTCGGCGATCGACGCATCGGAAGGAGTCCGCGTCGTACACCGCGGCCGACCGTTGGATGTCGTGGCGGCGATCAGGCTCATCGCAATCAATGAGATGGTGCGTCCGTTCCCCGATGATCTCCGCCCGGACGCCGATTTCGCGGAGCGAACCGCCGTGCAGACATCCAAAGTCCCGCGACCGCCCGATCGTCGAACCTGCGAGCCGATTCTCCGCAACGTCGCTGAGCGGGGACTGCCACGGTCAGTGGCACCCCCGGTGGCGGTCGAGCCCTACATCAGAAGCCACGGCAGCAGGTTGAGTAAGATCGATCATATCGATCGGTGTCGCGCAGTTCGGTGGCGGAACGCCAGTAACAGCGCAGCAGCAACGGAAGCAGACCGTCGCCTACATCAGCAACGACGCGCTCACTGGGCCTTACACCACTCTGCTGGACTCAACCGTCGCCCGCTCATGCCGCGACGTCGGCCGACACTCGAAAAGGTGCCTGCCAGGCCGGAGCATGGTGGCCGTGGCTAGGCAGCTCGTCCTTCGACCGTCCGGTCGTCTCGGCACAGCCCGACCATCAAGCAAAACACCCATGGGTCTATGACTGGCGTCGGCTGTCACTGTCCGTAGCTAGGTCGGAAACACGCATCGAACATCCTGTCTGAGCCACGCCCAATGTCGGACGGGGAGCCTACGGTCTGCCACGATGGGGTAGCGCAGGACGGAGGAGACATATGGCACGCGCCGACCTACTACTTGCCTTGGTCCAGTCAGGGGCCGGAGGCGATGAACTGGCGTTCCGTCGCGCCGCTGAAGCCTTGATCGCGGAGGAAGAGGGCAAGAAGCACGGAGTCCTCGCCGGCCAGCTTGCGGACGCTCTGACGAAGCGTCGGAACCCGTCGAAAGTTGCGCTGCTGGCCCGCAATGATGCTGCCGCAGCTTTGCTCCACGAGATCGAGCCCGAGCGTCGAGCCACCGAGCTTGTGTTGCCCGCCACTGCACGACAGTCTGTGAACGAACTCGTCGAGGAACACCATCGACGGGACTTGCTTCGCAGCCACGGCGTCGAACCACGCCACCGCATCTTGTTAGTCGGACCCCCTGGGGGCGGCAAGACTTCGCTTGCTGAAGCAATCGCAACAGAGCTCGCTGTCCCGCTCTTGAGCGTTCGGTACGAAGGCCTCATCGGCAGCTTTCTCGGGGAAACCGCAACTCGTCTTGAAACGCTATTCGCTGCCGTGCGCCTCCGGCCGTGTGTTCTCTTCTTCGACGAATTCGACGCTATCGCGAAAGAGCGCGGCGACACACACGAAACAGGCGAAATCAAGCGTGTCGTCAGCTCTCTACTGCTCCAAGTCGACAAACTGCCGTCCCACGTCGTGGTCGTGGCCGCCACCAACCACGCTGAGCTGTTGGATCGGGCCGTGTGGCGACGCATGCAGCTACGTGTCGAGCTTCCCCCGCCGACCCGGGCGGCCAAGATCGAGTGGCTCAGCGCCTGGTCTCATCGCACGAGAGTCGACCTTGGTCTGGCCCCCAAGACCATTGCTGAGAGACTTGCCAATGTCAGCTTCGCCGAGCTGGAAGAATTCGCACTTGACGTACAGCGCCGATCCATCCTGTCCGGCCCCGAACCCCACGCCCGCGAGGTTGCCCAACAGGTGCTGAAGCAATGGGCGGCGCGGTCGCGAACTAACGCCAAATGACCACCGCCGGTACCGGTGGTGCTTCGACTGACCGTCCCATCATCCTCAGCGAAGCCGGGCTAGCTCGTTCGATCCAACGTCCCGGCGGGGGCGGAAAAGGCCGAGTCAACTACGCCAACGTCGAAAAACGTGTCGAACGACTGGATGTCCGCTTCGACGCGCTATCCGCAGCGCTAAGCGATCAGGTGAAGCTCGCAGCGTCAATACAGTCGGCCGATCCGCAGCTTGTGCTGGTCATGGAGGCACGTGAGGAGACGATCGACCTCAGCGGCGTCGCCAGCTCGATGGGTATCGAGGTCGTCGCCGAAGCGGAATCCCGAGTCGAGCCCGACGACGAGTTCACTCTGGCGTCCGACAAGCCCAGAAGTCCGCTCATCGCGTCCTGTCTGCATGCCATCTGCGTCAATCAGACTTCCCTCAACTCTTTGCTCACCCTGTGGCGGGCTTGGAAGAAGGACGGCAAGCTCCCACGGGGTAAAGCGAAATTACGCGACTTCTTCGTCCACCTGAAGGATATCCGCCCCTGGGGCACTCACGATCGACTGAAGATGATCGACTGGGACGACCATTTTGGCGGGGTCGACTTAGATCAGCTTGTCTCGATCGAGATCGAGCTGTGGTTCCGAGGCTCGGACACCACCCGGAACGCCGCTCAGGCGAATGTCACAGCTCTGCTTGCACGAGACGGTGGCTCGGTCACGTCGTCGGCGGTCATCCTGCAAATTGGGTACCACGGACTTAAAGCGAGGGTGCCCAACCGAGTCCTCGAACAGCTCGCTCGGGGCCAGTTCGAGTCGGTCGAGGTGGTCAAGTCTGCCAACGTCATGTATCTCAAGGCCAGTGGGCAGGATGCGCTGCCAATCGGCGAAAGTACCGACGCAGAAGCAAAGGTCGTATCTCCGCCTCCGACGGGATCTCCGGTGCTGTGCTTGTTCGACGGCGTACCAGCAGCAAACCACTCACTTCTCAGCAACCGAGTAACGGTTCTCGACCCCGACGACCTAACGGCTGACTACGGGGTCGGAGTGCGTCGACACGGAACAGCAATGGCGTCGATCGCGATCTGGGGGGATCGCAATTTCGATGGACCGGCCGCGGCTCGCCCGGTTCTAATACGACCCGTCATGCGTCCGTGCGAAGAGACATACCCACCGGCCGAGGAACTACCCACCGATTCGCTCGCACCAGACCTCATGTGGCGGGCATTTCGCGATCTCTTTGACGAAACGCCTGATGGCATGCCACCTTCAGCACCTGAGGTCAGCATTATCAACCTGTCGATGGGCGACCCGGCAACGCCGTTCGACAGCGTCCTATCGGCGTGGGCACGCATGATCGACTGGCTGAGTTACGAGTACGGCGTGCTGGTCATCGTCTCGGCCGGGAACTATGGCCAACTCGACCTGAGTCCGTCGAATAGTAGCGACCTGGCACAGCTCGCGGGCGATCAACGCCGGCAGGCAACCCTGGCCGCACTTGATCGCCAACAGAACGCTCGCAGGCTACTTGCTCCAGCTGAGTCCATCAACGCCCTCACAGTTGGGGCCATTCATGACGACGGCGCTGAGAATGCGCCGCTGGGCTATCGCGTGGACCCGAACGATGGGTTGGTCAGTGTCAGCCCGGTGTCAGCTACCGGATCGGGGTACCGGCTTAGCCTGAAGCCGGACTTGGCGGCCCCTGGCGGAAGGGCGTACTTCGCAACGGGAGGGCCCTCAAATTCCTCCATCAGGTTCCCACCCGCCAGTCCCCTTGGCCCGGGCATCAAGGTCGCAGCGCCGGAAGGCAACAAAGAGACCCACACGATCGGAACGAGTGCAGCAGCTGCGTTGGTGTCGCGCCGGGCCGCTCGCCTGCACGATTTACTCGACGAAGTGACCGCTGGCCGCACTATGAGTCGTCGTCAGCGAGCTTCGGCTATGAAGGCGCTTCTGATCCATGGCGTCGATAGGTTCGCTGACCTGTCGACGTCCCCCCTCCAGCTCGAGCGGGCCATCGGCAATGGCATTCTCGTAAGGGATTTCACCGCCGGGTGTGGGTCGAATGAGGCAGTTCTCCTTTTCCTCGGACGGATCTCCGACGCCCAAGAACAGCCGCTAGCCATTCCGCTCCCAGACGGCTTGAGCGTGCGGGAGGCCAAACGAATCGAGGGAACCCTGGCCTGGCTCTCTCCGGTCAACTGGCGCCACCGCCAGTACCGACGAGCAGCCCTGTCCTTCGTGACGCCTGAAGGGCCCATCCCAACACTCGGCACTGCCCGAGGCATCTCCTCGGACACAGCCAAAGCTGGTGCAACCACGGTCCAGCACCTGTCTTGGGACACCTCAAGCGCTTGGGCGGTCGGCCAAGGCTCCGAAGTCACGATCCGGGTGAAGTGCTTCGCCCAAGCCGGCGGCCTAGATGAGCCAGTCGATTACGCCGCTGTCGCATCGATCTGGGTAGCACCCGCCGTCGGTGTTGACGTCTACACGCAGGTGCGTGACCAGGTACGAGCCCGTGTGGCGGTACAACCCGGCGCCTAGGAAGCATGGCCGCTCCGTGGGCCTGGCTGCCGAGGCGCACAGCGGCTCGGCTGGCGGTGCAGCGCAGCAAGGGCCGAAAGGTTCAGGTCGCGGGGGTCTCGGAGAACAGCTGGATCAGGTTGCCGCAGGTGTCGTCGATGACGGCGACGGTGACCGGGCCGGCCGGGGTCGGGTCGGTGAGCACCCGCACCCCGAGACCCTTGAGCCTGTCGATCTCGGCGTGCACATCGGCGACACCGAAAGCGGTGCAGGGAATCCCGTCCTCGACCAGGGCCGCCTTGAACGGCCCGACCGCCGGGTGGCCGGACGGTTCCAGCAGCAGCTGGGTGCCGTCGGGGTCGCCGGGTGCGGTGAGGGTGAGCCAGCGGTCGGTGCCGATCGGCACGTTGTGCTTCGGTGCGAAGCCGAGCACGTCGGTGTAGAAGCGGAAGGCCTGCTCCTGGTCGTCGACGAACACGCTGCAGTAGGCGATGGTGGGCACACGGACTCCTCAGTCGGTGGGATCGGGGACCGGCCACCGGCGCTGGATCTCCTGCAACGGGCGGGTGTCCACGTCGTGGAACTTGTACCGCCCCTCACGCCGGACCCGGACCAGCCCTGCCTCCTCCAGCACCGCGAGGTGCTGGGAGAGCGCCTGCCTGGTCATCGGGAAACCGTTCTCGATGAGCCGGGTGCAGAGCGCGAACAGGGTCTGGCCGTCGGTGGCCGTGAGCTCGTCCAGCAGCGCGCGCCGCGTCGGGTCCGCGATGGCCCGGTAGATGTCGCTCACCGGGTCAGCATAGGCAAGTAGCTACTTGCCTGTCGAGGGGTGCGGCATGGCTCCCTGGTGCGCGCAGGACGGGGGACACACGCCGGACCGGCAGAGATCCGCCCGATCAGCAGGGCGGCCCGGAAGAGCTCGGCCGGTTCAGCGTCCGCGACGGTTCGTGCGAGCGCGACCGTTGCCACGCCCACCGCCGCCCCGCGACGGGCCGCGGTACTCACCGGGTTCCGTCCAGTCCGGGGCCTCGCCGTCCGGCTGCAGCTCCACGGACCGGCCGGTCGGCGCCACGTACTGGAACGGCGAGAGCACGGCGTCCACCGAGGAGCCGCCGGCGATGTTCGCGGGCTCGTCGAGAACCGAGTGGGAGAACAAGTTGTCGTTGATGATGGGCTCCTGTCGCCGGGGTCGGCTGCACCCCGGGTCGAGCGAAGTAGGGGGTCGGCACACCGACGGTGCGACGACCTGGTGGAGACGGCAGTGGCAAAGATCTGTGACCCCCGTCGACCTCGACGTTACACCCCGGGGGATGGACACCCTGGGACATCCGGGAATCGCCGCCCTGGGCCGTGCCCGCATCCCCGCTCGCCGACCCGGATCAGGACCAGGGCAGTCAGTGCTGACCGAGCTCCCGGACGGGATCGGTCGAGGGATCCGGGAGTGTGCCCACCCGGTCCTTCCCGCCCCGCTTCGCGATGTACATCGCGCGGTCCGCAGCGGCGTACAGGGTGCGCAGGTCGACGGCCTGGGTCGGCGCGTGCGCGGTGCCGGCACTGACCGAGACCTGCACCTGCGCGCCACCGTCGAGGATGAACGGGTGCGACCGGATCGCCTGGACCACGGCCGCCGCCCGCTCGACCATCCGACTCGCCGAACACCCCGGCAGCAGAACGGCGATCTCGTCGCCGCCCAGGCGGGAGACCACGTCGCCCGGGTCGCTGACCGCCACCAGCAGCTCGCCGAGTTGCACCAGTACGGCGTCGCCGGCCGGATGGCCGTACCCGTCGTTGATCGACTTGAAGTTGTCGACGTCGAGCAGCAACAGCGCCGTGCCCTGCCCGCTGGCCGCGCCGGACAGTGCCGACTGCGCGGCCTGGTCGAGCACGGTGCGGGTGGACAGGCCGGTCAGCGGGTCGATCGCCGCCCGCTGCCGGAGCCGGCCGATCAACTCCGCCTGCTTCTCCCCGGAGATGATCAACAGACCGGCCGTGGTGATCATCACCGCGCCGACGTAGGCGATGGACACGATGGCGGACCGCAGATCCAGCTGCAGCGCGACCACCAGGATCTCGCCGAGCACCGCCACTGCCGTCACCGCGACCGCACCGGCCCGCGGCAGCTGCGAGGCCGCGTACAGCACCGGGAACACGAAGAACACCTGCGCCGCCACCGACGAGTCCCTGGTGGCCAGGTCCAGCACGACGATCACCGCCACCGCCAGGAAGGGCGCGACCGCCCAGACCGGCGCGGGCACCGTCACCGCCCGCTGCATCCAGGTGCCGACCACCACGACAGCAACGCCGAGTACCGCGGTCAGCACGATCGCCGGCACGCTCACCTCGTCCGGGGACAGGGCAGCGAACAGCACGGACACACCGGCCGCGACCCCGGCCAGCACGACCACGACGCGGACCGCCGACGCGGCGTGACGGGGTTGCATCGCGGCGACCGCGGCCCGGATCATGCTGCTGCCACCGTGCTCATGTCATCGACGCTCACGGTGTCGACCCTGTGCTCGTCACGCATTCAGGTCAAGCACCTCCGGTCACAGGTCGGTATCCATCACGGCGCAACTGTTGCGTCGGCGGCCGGTAGTGGCCACGGTGGGACACCGACCGCCCGACCTGCCCGAGCCTGAAGGAGAGTTGTCATCCGGACCCGACCCGCCGTCGCCGCCCTGCTGCTCTCGGTCGGTCTGCTCGCCGCCTGCAGCCCGGCCCCGTCCGCAGCGCCCTCCGTGGATCCGCCGGTCAGCTCCTCGACGTTGGTCCCGACCCCGACGATGTCCCGGCCCCCGGCCTCGGAGGTCACCCTGAACAGCCGGTCCTTCGGCGACGACCTGGTGCACGCCGAGGTCCCGACCGGGTGGCTCCGATGCGCCGGGGACCCGACGAAGGTGACGACCCGCGGCTGCGGCTCCGGGGTGCGGAGCATGTCCGTGCTGACCCTGGCCGGCGCCGAGCGGCCGGACGGGACGGCGGAACGGTGCGCCGGTCACCAGGTGGATCCGGAGTCGGGCTCGACAGTCCGGCCCCTGGTCGTTCCGCAGCGGGTCAGCGACACCCTCGGTGGCGCATGGTCTCTCGCCGCCATCACCGTGGTGGACAACGATCGCGACCGTCCCCGGGCGGTGTTCTGCGGTCTGCACGGCGACCTCTCGGCGGTGATGGTGCTGGAGACCGCGAACCTGTCGAAGCTGACCAGTCGGCTGCAGGACTTCTGGAGTACCGCGGCCACGCTCACCGTCTGACCGCGGTCACCGCCCGGGCTGCGGTAGACGGCGGCTCTCCGCGGCGTGCAGCACGTGCGCGCGGAACAGTTCGGCGGACGGCAGCAGGCGGGTCTGCGTGGACCAGCCCAGCCCGATCTGCCGCGCCGCCCCGGGATCGGCGATGGCCAGGTCCACCAGCGCCCCGGTGCTCTTCCCACGGGCGTCCTCGTCCTGGGCCGGCACGATCGCGATCCCGAGACCGGCCGCCACGAACCCGCGCATCGTCGGCACGTCCTCCGCCTCGAACACCACATCGGGCTCGAAACCGGCCTGCTGACAGAGGGTCTCGGAATGCTGGCGCAGGAACGACGGGCGGCGCAGGGAGATGAACTGCTCGTCGGCCGCCTCGGCCAGCGAGATGCGTTCCCGGTCGGCCAGCCGATGGCCGGTCGGCACCGCCAGTCGCAGCGGTTCGACCATCAGCGGGTACCACTCGACGGTGCGGTCGGCCGGTCGCACGGTGGTGATCTCGAGATCGACCCGGCTGTCGGTCGGTTCGGGTCCGGTGACGTCGTCCCGGACCTGCCGCAGGTCGAACACCACATCGGGGTGCAGGCGGCGGAACGGGCCGATCAGCCCGGGCACCATCCAGGTCGACAGCGACGGGTGGGAGGCGAGGACGACCGTCCCGGTTTCCGGATCGACCAGCTGGCTGACGGCGGCGAGTCCGTCGTCGAGCTGATTGAGCAGTCCGTCGACGTGCCGTTTGAACAGCACGCCGGCCTGCGTCATCCGCAGGACCCGGCCGGTGCGACGGAGCAGCGGGGTGCCGACCTCGTTGTCCAACCGGGCCAGCGCGCGGGACAGGCCGGGCTGGGTGATGTGCGCGGCCTCGCTGACCTCGGTCACCGTCGCACCTTCGGCGACCTGCTGGAACCAGCGCAACACATCGGTGTCCATACCCATGACTACAGGGTATGGTTTCGGCGCTGAACTGTCATTGGACGTATGAGTGCCTGGTCGTCACCATTGATGTATGTCCCTGATCGACCGTTCCGAGAAGTCCCGCCGCGCGCACTCCGCCCCGCTGGGCCGCCTGCAGGATTCGTTCCGCGCCCGTCGCGCGGTCCGGTCCGAGCAGCGTCGGCTCGAGCGCGAGCTCGGCGCCTACCTGTCCCCCTCCGACCGCCTCGAGCTCGACGCCATGATCGAGCGGGCCACCCCGGAGGACGCTGCCGACATCGCCCGCATCGTCGAGCGTTCGCGCAGCCGTCACCGTCACGATGTGCCGGCGGCGACCCGCCTCGTTCTCTGATCCTCCGGATCTTCGAGTCCGTCCGGACCCGACCAGAGCGAGCACGTCCCGTACCGCCCCTGCTCCACGAGGTTCCGCCGTGTTGAACCCTGAACTCCTGCAGCACATGTCGACCGAGGTGGCCGCCGATGCCGCCGCCCGGCCGCGGCTGCAGGCCGAGTTGTCCGAGATCCTGACGCCCGCCGACAGGATCGAGCTCGAAGCCGCGCTGCGGGCACTGCCCGCCCAGCGCACCGAGCAACTGCGCGACCTGCTGTACCGCTGAGCCTGCCGGATCCTCTGCGATCCACCACGGCCGGCAGTGCCGCGTCCGTGTTCCAGAGATCTGGCCGGTCGCACCGCAGGTGCACCACCCCGACGAGCCCCGCGCTCCCTGCTTCCCGCACCGTCCGCTTCACCTTCGGAAGGAGACTGCGATGAACGACCTCCGCGCGATGTACCGCGCCGCTCCCGGCCTCGTGGCCGCCGTCGGCGCCATGTTCGCCGCTGCCGTGGCTTTCGGCGTCACCGCCCTCGCGGTGCTCTGACGAGCCGCCCCGCACCGCAGTACCCGAAGCGCCGCCCGGATTCCTCCCGGGCGGCGCTTCGTCGTTCCGGCGCCGGCCGTTCCGCACGCCCCGGGCACGGGGCCGAAGGAATGCCGCGCATCCGATGCGTCGCCATTTCGATTACTCTCCGCGAGGGTATCGACACCGTTGGTGGATCGGAGGAGGGGCCGTGTCGTCCGAAGTCATGCTGCCGGCCGAGGAGAGCGCGTTGCTCGAGGACGTGCTGGCGTCCGGTCGGATCAGCACGGTCTTCCAGCCGATCGTCGATCTGGAGACGGGCAGCACCGTCGGGTACGAGGCGCTGGCCCGGGGGCCGCGGGGACCGCTCGAGCGACCGGACCTGTTGTTCACCGCCGCCCGGCGGGCCGGGCGGGTGGCCGAGCTCGACGAGCTCTGCCGGGGAACCGCGATCCGCAGTGCGATCGAGGTCGGGGTGCACGCACCGCAGACCTTGTTCCTCAACATCGAACCCGAGGCCGCCGACCCGTCGACCCTCGACGAGGTCCTGGAGCTGGCTGCGTCCGCCGGTGACCTGGGTGTGGTCCTGGAGATCACCGAGCGGGCGCTGGCCGCGCGGCCGGCCCGCCTGCTGGCCACCGTCGCCCGGCTCCGGGAGGCCGGCTGGCGCATCGCGCTGGACGACGTCGGCGCGGACGACCTGTCCCTGGCGTTCATGCCGATCCTGCGACCGGACATCATCAAGTTGGACATGAACCTGGTCCAGCGCCGCCCGGACGCCACCGTCGCCGCGATCCACACGGCCGTCGACGCCTACGCGGAACGCAGTGGCGCGGTGGTGCTGGCCGAGGGCATCGAGACCGCGGAACACCTGCAGATGGCGCGTTCGCTGGGCGCGACCCTCGGTCAGGGCTGGATGTACGGCCGCCCCGGACCGTCGGTCCCGACCCAGACCGGCCCCGTCGACGGGAATGTGCTGGTGCCGCCCGCGCCGGTGGATGAGCAGTCCCGGCCGTTCGCCTCGCCGTTCGACGCCCGACCGACCGGGACCAGCACTCGCCGGGCCGGACGGACCCTGCTCTACGAGATCAGCAAGCACCTCGAGCGCGAGGCGATCCGGGCGGGCCGCACCTCGGTCGTGGTCGCGACGTTCCAGTGGCCGGAGCAGTTCACCGGCGCCACCCGCGACCGGTACGTCGACGTGATCCGGGAAGCCGGTTTCGTCGCCGCGGTGTGCCCGGTCGACGAGGCGGACCCGGTGCGCGGGCAGTGGAACGTCTGCGTGCTCTCCCCGCATTTCGCCGGTGCGCTGCTGGCGCGCGACATCGACGCGCCGAGCACGGACCCGGACCGGCTGTTCGAGTTCGTGGTCACCCATGACCGGTCGGCGGTCGCCGCCGCCATCGGCGCGGTGATGACCCGGCTCGACCCGCCCGCCGGCGACCCGGTCCTGGTGGACATCGACGACGGCACGGTCCGCGAGGTCGCCGACCTGCCCCGGCTGAAGTACCTGCGTTAGCCGGACGTTCCTGCGCCGGCCGTCAGTACCTGCGCTGGTTGGAAGGATCTGCGCCGGCCGTCAGCACCTGCGCCGGTCGGAAGGGTCGGCGAACCTCGGCCCACTGCGCTGTTCGGGCCGGTCCCGCCCGTGTCACCCGTCGGCCCGCGGTCCGCCACCCGGCCGTGGACAGCGGGTCACGGGCGTGCGTCCGCCAGGGTGATCCGGGCCGGGGAACGGACACGGTTGGTGACCGATCCGTGGGGCCATGTCCGTTGTGTGCTGTTCGACGGTGTGAAGGGCACCCCGGTCGCGCTCCGCCGGGGTTGCCCGGAAGTAAAACGGCTGTCAAGGTGAACAGGCCCGCACAGCAGTCCGCGGGTGCTGCAGCCTGTTGCCGATTTCTGATCGACCGCCACTGCCGAGGAGCGTTGATGCGTTCACGCACAAGGAGGGCGAGGCTGCTGAGCCTCGCCGTCTGCACCGTCACCCTGCCGGGCCTGCTGCTGGCGGCCGCCGGCACCGCCGCGGCCGCACCGCCCGGAGGTCTGGACCCGGTCCCGGTCCCCGACTCCGTCGAGATCGCCGAGGGCAACGTCCTCGCCCCGTCGCTGCAGGGCGCCGAGGGCACGGTCGAGGTGTCCGTCTCGCTGTCCGAGAAGGCACTGGCGACCGTGGTCTCCGACGGGGCCACCCAGACCCGAGCGCTGCCGACGAAGGCCGCGCAGGTCGCCCGCACCACCGCGGTCGTCGCGCAGCAGGACCAGCTGGTCGCCAGCGCGAAGAGCCTCGGCGCCACCGAGCTGAGCCGCGCGTCCGTCGCCACCAACGCGGTCGCCGTGTCGGTGCCGGCCGCCAACCTGGTCGCGCTGTCGAAGCTGCCGGGCGTGCTGTCGGTGAAGCCGGTCGCCAAGTACGAGACGCTGGACGATCCGGGCGGGTCGGGCAGCCTCGCCCAGGCCGCCGACTACATCCAGGCCACCCAGGTGCGCAACGCCGGCTTCGACGGCACCGGTGTCAAGGTCGCCGTGCTCGACTCCGGCGTCGACTTCACCCACGAGTACCTGGGAGGACCGGGTACCGAGGCCGCCTACGAGGAGTGCTACGCAGGGGCGAACGCGGCGCCGGTCGGTGCCTGTGCCGACCTGTTCGGCCCGAGCGCGCCGAAGGTCAAGGGCGGCTACGACTTCGTCGGCGAGACCTGGCCGAACACCGCCGAGATCCCGGACCCGAACCCGATCGACTTCGAGGGCCACGGCACCCACGTCTCCGACATCATCGGCGGCAACTCGGCCGACGGCACCCACAAGGGCATCGCCCCGGGCGTCGACCTGTACGCGGTGAAGGTCTGCTCGGCCGTCGCGACGTCGTGCTCCGGTCCGGCGATCCTGGCCGGCATCGACTGGGCGCTGGACCCGAACGGTGACGGCGACATCTCCGACGCCATGGACATCGTCAACCTGTCGCTGGGCTCGTCCTACGGGCAGCAGGAGGACGACTCCACCACCGCGATCAACAACCTGGTCCGCGCCGGTGTCGTCGCCGTCATCTCCGCCGGCAACAGCGCCGACCGTCCGTTCATCGTCGGCTCGCCGTCCACCGCGGAGGGTGCGATCTCGGTCGCCCAGACCGCGCTGCCGGACGACAAGCTGTACACGCTGACCGTCAACTCGCCGACCATCGCCGGTCTGCCGGGCAACCTGATCCGCAACTCCAAGCTGCAGAGCTGGTCCCCGGCCCCGACCGCGGCGCTCACCGCGCCGATCGCCCAGCCGACCCAGCTGCTCGGCTGCACCGCCGCCGAGTTCGCCGGCTTCCCGGCCGGGTCGATCGCGCTGATCAAGCGCGGCACCTGCAACGCGTCGGTCAAGGCCCAGCTGGCCGAGGCCGCCGGTGCGTCGGCCGCGATCCTCTGGAACAACGTCGCCGGTGACCCGCCGGACTTCTCGTTCGGTGGCGGCGCCGAGGTCACGATCCCGACCTTCACCATCTCGCTGGCCAACGGCCAGCTGCTGTCCGATGCCGCGGCCGCCGGCCCGGTCTCGCTGACCATCGACCCGGCGAAGACCACGTCGCTGACCAACAGCGTCGTCGGCACCTCCAGCCGCGGTCTCGCGATCTCGGGTTACCGTGCCAAGCCGGACATCGGCGCCCCCGGTGCCTGGCTGTCCGCCGAGGTCGGCACCGGCTCCGGTCAGACCAACTTCGGTGGCACCTCCGGTGCGGCCCCGGTGGTCTCCGGCGCTGCTGCCCTGCTGATCGACAAGTTCCCGACGGCCACCCCGGCGGCGATCAAGTCGCGTCTGCTCAACGGCGCCAGCACGGCCAACACCACGCCGGACGCCAACGCGAACCTCTACAAGACGCCGATCTCCCGTGTGGGAGCCGGCGAGGTGCGGGTGGCCCCGGCGGCGAACGCCGTCGGCATCCTGCGCAACACCCAGGCCGGCGCCGGCAACATCGGCCTCGGACTGCCGCACCTGACCAAGACCACCACCTGGAAGGTCACCGCTCAGCTGGTCAACACCGGCACCACGAGCAAGACCTACTCGCTGTCGGCCTCCTTCCGCGAGGCGGCGGACGCCAACCGCAAGGCGCTGTCCGTGGTCGCACCGTCCTCGGTGACGGTCGGCCCGAAGAAGACCCAGCTGGTGACCGTGCAGCTGACGATCGATCCGTCGAAGCTGCAGGACTGGCCGTTCTCGCACTCCGCGGGTTCGAACGGTGACGGCGCGACCTTCAACGGCCCGGAGATCGACGGATGGGTGACCGCCACCTCCGGTGCGGAGAAGCTGCACCTCGGATGGACGGTGCTGCCCAAGAAGTCGGCGAGCGTCACCGCCGGTCCGAGCTCGCTGCGGACCACCGCCGGCAAGGGCGCGCTGACCCTCACCAACTCCTCCACGGTCGCGGCCGGCGAGGTCGAGGTGTTCGGTCTGACCGGCACCAGCCCGAAGCAGCCGAAGCCCGCGCCGGGCACCCCGGGTTCGCCCGGCTCCAACCTGGCGCTGATCGACCTGGCTGCCGCGGGTGTCCGGGACAGCGTGGACGAGGACGTCATCCAGTTCGCCATCGCGGGCCAGCAGCGGCAGGCGCTGCCGCTGTACCCGGCCGGGTACGAGATCGATGTCGACGTCGACCAGGACGGCACCTACGACTACGCGATCTTCAACTCGGAGGCCTCCGGGTTCGCGCTGACCGGGCAGACCCTGGTCGTCGTGGCCGACCTGGCCACCGGGGCGCAGGCCGCGTACTACTACGCCGATGCCGACGTGGACTCGTCCAACGTCGTCTACACCGCGCCGCTGTCGGCGCTCGGACTGGAAGCCGGGGACACCTTCGACTTCGACGTCCTGGCGTACGACAACTACTACTCCGGCGTGGTGACCGACGTGATCCTCGGCCAGACCTGGACGGTCGACGACCCGAAGTTCGCGCTGACCAGTGGCGCTGCGTCGGTGACCGTGCCGGCCGGCGGCAAGGGCGCGGTGCAGGTATCCAAGAACGACGCCGCGGGCGAGACCACCTCCACCGGTCTGCTGCTCCTCTACCCGGGCGCCGCCACCCGCGACTACCAGGCGGTCCCGGTCAACTGACCTGATCCGCTGCACCACCGACCGACCCGGAAGGCCCGGTCCCTCGCTCCGAGGGGCCGGGCCTTCCGACTGTCCGGGGCCCGTTCACCCCACCCCCAGCGCGAGGATCTTCTTCCTCGACGCGTACGAAAGTGGCGACAGGCGCCCCATGAGTCCCAGAATCGCCACTTTCGTACGCGCGGGTGGGGTCGACCGGCGCCGGTGGCCGGGTTGGCGGTCGGATCGGGTCGACCGGCGCCGGCGGTCGGCGCGGGCCGATCGGTGCCGTTCGGCTGCGTTCTCCGCGGTTGGACGGCACGGATGGTGGGCGCAGTGGTCGGTGAGGTGATCCGGGAGGGTGTCGGGCCGACGGTCGCGACACCGAAGTGCGGCGACACCGAAGTGCGGCGAGACCGAAGTGCGGCGAGACCGAAGTGCGGCGAGACCGAAGTGCCGGGGCCCGGGATGAGCGGTTGCGGGCGGCGGTCCGCGATCGGTGCCGTCGGGTTGCTGATTGCGCGGGTGGACGGCGCGGATCGGGCTGGGCGTGGTTCGGCATGGATCAAGATCCTCCGCAGGGCAGCCCGGCCAGGAAATGGGACGGGTGGGGCTGGAGTCGCCGAGTTCGTCCATGCGAGCCGCGCCCCGGATTGCTCGCCCCGCCCGGCACGGGCCGATCGGTGCCGTTCGTCCGCGATCTACGCGGTTGGACGGCACGGATGGGTGCAGTGGTCGGTGAGGTGATCCGGGACGGGTGTCAGGCCGACGGCGGCGACACCGAAGTGCGGCGACACCGAAGTGCCGGGACCCGGGATGAGCGGGTGGTGGGCGATGGAACGCGATCGGTGCCCGCCGCGGTCTCCACCACGTCGCGCGGGTGTGGTCGCATTTGGATCAAGGGCGGGCGCCGAGAATGATGTACAGGTGCTGGGTCAGGTTGGTCAGGTACTCCCACATGGCGGTCTCCGGGTGTTCGAGGTGGGTGGTGATCGAGGTCGGCAGGTCAGTTCATGAACAGAGCGGCCCAGAAGACCGCGGTGCAGAACCCGGCGAGCATGACGACGGCGAGCGAATCGGGATCCATGGCGATCTCCATCAGTAGCGGCGCTTCGGCCGGCGGCCGCGGCGTCGGGCGGCGGGCGGTGGGGTGACCGCGGCTCGTCCGTCCCGGCAGGTGTTCGGCCGTCTCCGGTACCGGTCCCTGACGTGACGGGCGTGCACGACGACCTCGGTGGTGCGGGCGCAACTGCGGGCCGCCGGCCCGGGCAGCACCGTCATCGCCCTCACCTCCTCGTTCCTGTTGTGCTGCTACTGATCTCACCGCCGCTCGGCCGTCACCGGGATCCTGCGACCGGTCGGCCCACCGGTGGAGACGACCCCCACCGATCGGTGGACCCGGCCGCGGATGGCACGGATGAAAAGGCCTCCGCACGTGGAGGGCGCAGGAGATCGGGTCAGACGGCCGGCGCGGGCATGCCGAAGGACCGCGCGTCGGCGCGGACGAGCGCGGTGAGCTCGTGGCGGGTGCCGACACCGGTCTTGGCGTAGATGTTCGAGAGGTGGAACCCGACGGTCGACCGGCTGATGAAGAGTTCGCGGGCCACCTGCGCGTAGCTGAACCCGAGCACGACCAGCCGGAGCACCTCGCGTTCCCGGTCGGACAGCCCGGGGTCCGCGCCGATCACCGCCGGCCGGCGGCCGCCGCTCATCCGATCCAGGTAGGGCCGCGCTCCGAGCTGCCGGTAGATCGACGCCGCCTCTGCCGCAGCGGAGGGCTGCGATCGTCCGAGATCTGTTGCCGCGCGGGACAGATCACTCAGCATGTGCGCGCGATAGAGCGGGGCCTCACCGCGGTCGCTGCCGCACGCCGACGTCAGGTGGGCCACCGCCGCACGCCGCTCCCCGGCCCGCTCGGCGATCAGACCGTGCAACCAGTCGACGATCGCGGGGGCGATCGATGCGGCCGGCTGCTGCCGGCCGATCGCATCGGTCATCAGCCGCGCGTCGGCGGCCCGGTTGCACAGCAGCAGCGCCAGGGCGCCGTGCATCAGCTCGACCAGTCCGCAATCACCGGGGAAGCTCAGCATGCCGTCCAGCACCGGCATCAGTCCGGCGGCGACGGCCGGGTCGAAGGCCCGGTCGCCGCGGGCATGTGCCCGGACCACCTCGGCGACCATCCGCAGCCGATCGGCCTCCTGCCACGGCTGGCCGGCCAGCGTGGTCCGTGCCGTGCCGATCCAGCGGTCGGACTCCGCGGTGTTACCGGAGCTGCTGGGCAGGATCGAGAGGTAGGCGGCGACGGTCGGTTGCACGAACCGCACACCGGCGTCGGCGGCGAGATGGAAGCGTGCGCGGGCCCGGTCCCAGTCACCGCGGAGCCAGTAGAGGAAGCCGGACACCGCCGTGTACAGGCCGTCGGCGATGTCGACCTGACCGTCCTCGAACCGCCGCCGCACCTCGCCGAGATCGGCGTCGGCGGCATCGAACAAGCCCATCCTGGTCCGCACGCTGCCGCGGCTGGCGAGGGCGAAAGTGCGGCCGGGCGGGGTCGCCCGCGGGTCGTCCGGCACGTCTGCGAGCAGGTCCAGCACGCCGGACAGCCCGCGGGTGCGCTGGACCGCGTAGAACCGGACGGACTCCGCATGACCGGCCAGCGCCGGATCGCCGACCCCGGTGGCATCGGCCGCCGCCATGGCGGCGACTACCTCCTCGGTCGGCCCGCCGGAGCCGACCAGTCCCCAGCCGAGCAGCACCTGCCGCCGGTACTCGTCGACCGGCTCGTCGAACGGTGCGGTCCGCAGGACCCGCACGGAATCCGACCACCGTCCCTCGACGGTCGCCAGCGCAGCGAGCACCAACGTGCGCCCCACCCGGTCGCCGGCTGCGTGCACGGCCGACATCTCCGCGCGGGCCGGTCCGGTGTCCTGACCCAGCAGGCTGTCGAAGAGCGATGTCAGCCAACGGCTTTCCTGCAGCACCGGGTCGGAGGTGAGAGTGGCCGCGGCACGGTGCAGTCGGGCGGCGGTCCGATGGTCGCAGCGGTCGTGGGCGGCTGCGGCCGTGGCCGTCAGCCGGTCGGCGAGCCCGTCGTCGTGCCGGTCTGCCGCCGCGACGAGATGATCCAGGACCAGCACCGGGTCCACCACCGAGCCCGCTGCGGCCAGGTGCAACTCCCGGCGCTGCGTCAGCGGGATCGTCTGCAGCACAGCGGCTCTCACCAACGAGTGCACCACCCGCACGGAAAGGCCGATGTCGACCGTGCGGATCTCGATCAGACCGGACCCGCGCAGGTCGTCGACCGCTCCGGCCGGGTCCGTGATGCCGGCCACGGCGGCGACATCGCTGAGCCAGCTCCATCCGTCACCGAGCACGGCGCAGGCGTGGAGCATCCGGCGTGCGGGTTCCGGGAGCCGGCCGCTCCGCCGGCCGACCAGTCCGGAGAACTCCGCCGGTGCCGGGAGATCGCGGGGGCGGGACAGCGCGACCTCGTCGAACTCGGCCAGCAAGGTGGTCAGGTACAGCGGGTTGCCACGGGTGTGCCGGGTCAGCCGATCGGTGGCCTCCCGCGACAACCCGGGCCGACGTGCGATGGCGATGGCATGGACGGCATTCTCGTCGAGACCGGAGAGTCGGATGAGCACCGTGCCCGGCCGTCCGGCCACCCACCGTTGCCACGAGGGGTGCACGTCGGGCGCCAGCGGGCGGTGCGCCACCACCACCAGCAGTGGTTCGACGGTGGACCGGCGGAGCAACCACATGACGGCCTCGACGGACTGCGGGTCGGCCCACTGCAGGTCGTCGAAACGGAGCAGGGCCGGCGTGCCGGCCGTCGGGTCGAGGGCATCCCGCAGTGCCTGCGCGGCGACCAGTGGTGCGGGCGCGCCGTTCTCGCCACCGGGCACGTCGACGCCCCACTCCATGAGGGCGGCGTACGGGGTCTCGCGGTCCGATTCCAATGCCGCCGAACGGCGCACCCGAGCCCGGTCCGCGGCGAGCGAGGTCACCAGATCGAGCAGCGACGACTTGCCCATCCCGGCGCCGGCCTCGACCACCACCAGCGTCGGTGCACCGGCCAGCGCGGTCCCGACCGCGGCGCGCAGCTGCGCGACCATCGCGTCGTCCCAGATCGCCGCCATCCCGCCTCCTTCTGCGAGTGTAGAGGGCGGCGCATCGGGTCCGCGCAGGTCAGCGCGGCTGGGCCACGGCGTTCAGCGAGTGGCACCTGGGGCATTGGAACAGCAGGTCGGACACCGGCAGCACCTGGCGCACACCTCTCATCAGCACCCGGGCGCAGTGACCGCACCGGAGGTCCTCCCCGCCCGGACCGTCGATGTAGACGAAGCCCTGATCGACGGTGCCGGGGGCGCGGAACACCCGGAAGCCGACCTCGCCGGGGCGGGGCTCGATGACGTGCAGGGTGGACACGGGCGCTCCTCGGGCCGGGGTCGGTCGGACAGATCCATCCGACCGCACCGGGGGCCGTCCGCACCTGTGCGAACCGTCCAGGTCCGACCGGGGCGATGGACGGCAACGGGACTGGTCATTGCATACAGGCAGGAAGCGCGGGTCGGCTCCTACCGTCACATGCATCCACCGATCCGTCCGAAGGTCCCAGAAGGAACCCAGCCATGACCGAACTCGCCGCACCGCCCGTCCACGATCCGCGCGAACTGCTGCGCCGGGGGGTGAAGGGTCCGGTCCTGACCGTCGGGGATGCCGACTTCGCCGATGAACTCGCAACTTTCGACCCGCTGGTGGTCCACCGGCCGGACGTCGTCGTGGGCGCGACGGATGCGATCGACGTGGTGGCAGCGCTGGACTGGGCCGCTCGTCATGATCTCCGCTGGGGTGTGCTCGGCGCAGGCCACGCGGAGGTCCCCGAGCACCGCGGTGGGTTGGTGGTGACGACCCGCCGGATGGACGGGGTCGAGGTCGACCCGGTGCGCCGGATCGCCCGGGTGCAGGCCGGTGCCCGGTGGGAGCAGGTGCTCGCGGCGGCCGACCGGCACGGCCTGATGCCGGTGTGCGGGGCAGCGCCCGGGGTGGGCGTCGTCGGTCTGCTGACCGGTGGTGGGGTGGGACCGCTGGCCCGCTCCTACGGCGTTTGCAGCGACCGGGTGCGGTCCGCGGAGCTGGTGCGCCCCGGCCACGGGGTGATGCGGATCGACCCGCAGCATCGCCCCGATCTGCTCGGGGCGGTCTTCGGCGGGCGGATCGACGTCGGGATCGTGACGAGCGTGGAGATCGAACTCGTGGTGCAGGAGGGGATCTCGGGCGGCGGGATGTACTTCGCCGAGGCCGACATCCCAGCCGTCGTCGATGCCTTCCGGCGCTGGACCAAGGACGGTGTGGCCGACGGTGTGACCACATCGCTGGCCGTGCTCAGGCTCCCGGATCTGCCCGGTGTCCCGGCGCCGCTCGCCGGACGGACGGTGGCGCACCTGCGGGTCGCGGCCACCGGCGCTGCTGCAGGGTCCGACCCGCTGCCGCCTGCGGTCCGGCGCGCTGCCGCGCCGGTCCTCGGTGGTGTCGGACCGTTGCCGGCGACCCGGATCGGTTGCATCCACGCGGATCCGGAGCATCCGGTGCCACACGTGGGCGGCGGTCTGCTGCTCGACGAGTTCACCGGCGACACCGCCGCGGCGTGGCTCGACGCCGTCGGACCGGACTCCGGTGCGGCCGTGACCATTGCCGAGATCCGGCACTGGGGAGACGCTCTCGCCATCACGCCCGAGGACCGGCCGGACTGCGTGCCCGGCCGCGACTCGTCCTTCGGTGTGTGGGTGTCCGCGCCGCCGGCCGGCCCCGACCTCGAACGGCCCCGTTCGTCCGTTCGTCGGGTGCTGGACGCTGTCCGGAGCTGGGGCCGTGGAGGCGCCACCGTGAACTTCAGTGGCTCGGCGAACACCCGTGACGAGGTCGAACACGGCTGGGATTCCCGGCAGCAGTGACCCTTTCGTTCTGACCCGAGCCGCACCTGCTGCTGCAGGTGCGGCTCGTTCGTCGTTCGAGGCGACGTCCGCAGCAGTCGCTGGGGTACACGGTCCTGTGGTCGAGCGTCGGGCGGCCGGGTGCACGGGATCAGGTGCTGACCGGACCGTCGGCCTGCCGACGGCTGGACTCAGGTGGGCCGGCCGTCGGGCTGTGCCGATGGCGGCCTTGTCCTCCGGCGGCACCGACGGGGGAGGGGTCAGGCCGGTTCCGGTGGGCAGATCGCATTGAGCGCCGCGCATCCGGGGCACTCGAAGAGCAGGTGCGGAACCGGGAGCAACTCGCGGAGCCCCCTGAGCAGCACCCGCCCGCAGCTGCCGCACGGAAGGTCGAGCGGGCCCGGCCCGTCCATGAAGACGAAACCGGGACCGGTGTCCGCCGGCGGGCGGAACACGCGGTCCCGGACCCCGCCCGGCGGCGGGACAACGATGTGCATCCGATGCCTCCTGTCCGGCAGGGGATCTGCGATCAGCTGGTGGTGCCGGGCTCGGCCGCGATCGTGGTGTGGATGTGCTCCGAGCCGGCCCAGTGGGTGTCGGTCATCGCCCAGTTGAAGTCCCACTTCCCGCTGAACGAACCCGGGGCGCTGCCGCTGAACCCGCCCGAGGTGAACACCTGCGTGTTGTAGGAATCCGACCCGCTGGCGGCGCTGAACGGCAGGTAGGTGCCGTCGGGCAGTTGGTAGGTCGCGGTGATGTAGTAGTCGGAGAGCGGGTCGTCGCTGTAGCCGGTGAGTTCCTCGCAGGCACCGGGCGCCAGGGTGGCCTGCGGGCGGGCGCCCCAGTGGCCGTCACCGCCGTCGGTGGTGTGCGCGCCGACCAGGGTGATCGTCTGACCTGTGTTGTTCTGGATGGTCAGATCGACGCTCTGCGCGCCGGCGTGGTAGTTCGACGTGCAGGCCGCCTGTTCATCAGGGCCGCTCGGCTCTGCTGCTGAAGCTGTGCCGGCGACCAGCAGCAGGGTGGCGCCGGTGGCCGCCAGGGCGGCGATGCTGCGGGTGATCACGGTGCGGGTGTTCATGTCTCGACTCCTTGGTGGGCTGTTCTTTGCTCTGCGAACAATCCTCGCCCCGGGGGGCGGCGCGAACCTGCGACGGTCGGTCGAACATGCGGTGGAGCATCCGTTCCACCGATCGAGGGAGGCAGACAGGATCCGGACGGAGAACGGCCGGTTCCGGATCTACCGTCGCGGTCATGACCACGTTGCAGCACTCCGCCGGACCGGCCACGCTGCCTGCGCTCGACTTCGACGCGTTCTTCTCGGCGGTCGACGAGCGGCGCCGGCAGGAGCGGCTCGGCTGGTTCGAGTTCGCCGACGTGCTGTGGCAGCAGTCGGAGGTGCTCAACGTGAGCCTCGGTGATCATCCGTTGTGCGGCGGCGCCGTCTCCCGGCTCGGTGGTCGGGGTGAGACCTCCTGCCAGTACGCCGCTTTCCTGCTTCGCTGGCTGGGGCGTGCTCCGGAGGAGTTCCTCGTCGGAACGGTGAGGCAGGTCGGGGACACCACGCTGCCGGAGGTCGGTCCCGGTCAACGCCTCCGCTGGGACCTGGCTGCGTTGTATGCCGAGCTCAATGGAGTCCGCAGTCAGCAGGGTCTGACCTGGGCCGCGCTGGGGACGATCCTCGACTGCACCCCGGCTCGGCTGACCAACCTCCGCACCGCTCGTCAGGCCGACTTCGCCCTCGTCATGCGGGTGACGCAGTGGCTCGCGGCGCCCGCCGCCCGCTTCCTCGTCGCCGCCGACTGGTGACCGGGGCGGCTGAACGAAACCCCCGGCAGCGTCCTGTAGCCCGCGAGCTATTGCTCACTGGCTGCAGGACGTTGTGGCGCGAAACCCGGCTTGCTTCCGTGCTTCTGGCCGCGATGGCGGTCACTTCCACGGACGCAAGCGCGCAACCTCGCGCAAGGCTCAGTGCCGGGAGGCGCGGCGACGGCCGAGGAGCAGGGTGAATGCACCGGCGCCGAGCAACACGGCACCGACACCCGCCCAGGGCGCCACGTCCACGCCGGTGGCCGAGAGCTGCGGTCCGGCGGTCGAGGTCGGCGACAGCAGGGTCGTCGAGCCGGTGGGTGCGACCGCCGAGGAGCTGCTGGTCGATGGGGTGGTGACCGGCCGCCAGGTGACCGAAGAGCTGCTGGTGGTCGGTGCCGCCGTCGACGACGACGCAGGTGCGGACGTCGTGGTCTCCGAGGTGCTCGACTGTGAGGTCGAGACAGACGTGCTCGGAGCAGATGTCGAGGTGACCGGCGCGGCAGCCACGGTCAGCGACAGCACGACGATCGTCGACTGCGCCGGGTCCTGGCTGTCGTACACCCGGACCGAGAACTCGTAGGTGCCGGGCGTGGTCAGCGTGCCGGACAGCAGGCCGTCCGCGGTCAGCGTCAGACCCTCGGGGATCTCCTTGGATTCCCAGGTGAACGGTCCGACGCCGGTGGCGACCAACTGGGTGGAGTAGCTGCCGGACGCGGACGCCTCGGGGAGCGACTGGGTGGTGACCACCGGGGCCGGCTCGACAACGACGAGCGTGCCTGTGGTTTCGGTACCCGGGTAGATGCTGTCGCCGGAATAGCTGAGCAGGATCTCGTAGGTGCCGGCAGCCAGCGACGAGGCGTCGCAGTCGGCGTGTCCGGCGGAGTCCAGGGTAACACCGGTGCAGAGCGAGGCGAGGCCGGCGTAGAAGCTCGCGGTGCCGGTGGGGACGTCGTAGTTGCCGGTGATGTCAGCCGCCAGCGACACCTGCCCGGCGGGCTGCGTCCCGGCGGTGAGACCGAGCTGCGCCGCGGGCTCGTCCCAGGAGATCTGGATCTGACCGTTGCCGAGGCGCACACCGCTGTCGCCGGAGGCGTTCTCGACGGTCGGCGACGCATAGCCGGCCCCACCCGCGCCGGACTGTCCGTAGCCGCCACCGCCGCCACCGTAGTAGCCGCCACCACCACCGCCACCGGGACTGGTGCCCTCGGTGGTCGAGGAGCTGCCGCCGAAGCCTCCGGCCAGGGTCGCGTTGGCAACGAAGAATGCGTCCGTCCCATTGCCGTCCGGCGAGATCCCACCTGTGCCGGGGGCGGTCTGGCTACCACCGGTGGCAGCGACATAGCCCAGATCCGCGGGCGCGCTACCGTCGCCGCCGGAGGTGTTCGGGCCACTGCCGGACCCTCCGCGATCCGAGATCTGCTCACCGGCCTCGATCCGGGTGCCACCAGCTCCTCCGCCACCACCCGCGACCGCAATCACCGTGCCGTCGAGAGTGATCATCGACATCCCACCCCCGTTGCCGTACCTCGAGCCCGGGTAGGTGGGGCCGCCGTTGCCGTAGGTGAACGCTGCCTGCCCCTGGGAACCGGCTTGGCCGACCAAGACCCGGACAGTGGCTCCGGGAGTGACGCCGAGGTCGCCGCGGGTCATGCCGCCGGCACCGCCCGAGACACCGAAACCCGAGGAGCCGCCGGATGCCCCGTAGAGCAGGAACGAGATCCGGTCCACGCCGGCCGGCACCACGAAGTCCTGGCTCGCGCCGGTGTAGTCGAAGGTGTGGGTGCAGACCCCGTCCTCGCACATGACCGGCGAATCGGCGACCGCCGTCCCGGACGCCATGACGGATGTGGAAACGACGAGCAGCCCCGCGGCCGCGGCCGTACGGAGGAGTCGAGCAATGCCGGACACGAGCGTGCCTTTCCCGGAAGGAGCAGTGCAGGGCTCGGCCGCACGGACTGCTTCCGAGTGTCCGGAATGTACCAGTCTGCAACTGGGCGACTACCAGGGGTGGTCTATGACACGGATGGCCGTCGACGGGCGGCGCCCACCATCGCCGATCCGGCAGCCAGCAGTCCGGCACCGATGGCGAGCAGCGCGCCGATCGGTGCGCCGGTCCAGGCGAGTCCGTGGCCCGACCCCTCCGGTGCCGGGGCCGCGCCGAACGGGGAGCGGCTGGCGCTGATCACCACGAGGCCGTCACCGCGCCGCACGCCCGTCTCGCCGCGGACCTGGGTGACCGCGGCCGCGGCGAACCCGGAACCGCCCGCGCCGGACTGCGCCTCGCCGCCACCGCCGCCGCCGTAATAGCCACCGCCACCGCCCGCGCCGGCTTCGAAGAGGTGGTCACTGCCCGCGCCGCCCGCACCGGGAGTCGTACCGGTGGCCGGACCCTGGCCGGGACTTCCGTTGTGGTACAGGCAGACTCCGGCAGCGCCCGGTCCGGTCGGGGTGCCGCCGGTGGGCGGATCATCGCCCTGGAAGTGGTTGCCGGACCCATTGATCCCGGTACTGCCGGCCCCGGCACCGTCGCCGCCGACGTCCGGGATGTCGCCCACGCCGTACTGCTTGCCGTCGCTGCCACCGCCGCCGCCACCTCCGGCGGCCAGCAGCAGGGTGCCGTCCTCGGCCCCGACGAACGAACCGCCGCCGCCCCCACCGTTGAACCCGCGGGCGGAGACGCCGCCGCCTCCGCCGAAAGCGCCTGCCTTGCGGCCGCGCTGACCGATCAGCACGGTGTACTCGTCGTAGGTCTGCACCGCCAGCACCCCGGTGGTGAGCCCGCCGGCGCCGGGGAGCACCCGCGGGAACAGGTCCGAGCGATCTCCCGCCGCGCCGTACACCTCGATCCTGATCTCGCCGACACCTTCGGGTACGACGAAGGTCTCGATCTTTCCGGTGTATTCGTACGTCCAGCTGCAGACGTCCCCGGAGCAGCGCATCGGCGGGGCGGCGGGTGCGGGAGCGGCCGAGGCGGGCGCGCCGATCAGCGCCGACGACGCCGCCGCGACGACCGCGCCGATCCGAAGGAGCCCCCTGCCCGCCATCTGCGGAAAGTATCAGTCAGCGACCGAGCAGTCACTCCCCGGAACGGACGAACGCCCGGAACAGCGTGCGCTGTTCCGGGCGTCCGTGGATCAGGGGGTGATCAGCAGGCGGGCATCTCCGGGAAGTCCGCGGCCGGGACCTCGAAGTTCTTCTCGTAGAAGGCGGCCAGCCCGCCGTCGGTCTGCTGGGTGCAGAGGAAGGTGTTCAGCACGTCCACCAGGGCGGTGTTGCCCTTCTGGACGGCCCAGGAGCCGTAGCCGATCTGCAGCGGCTCGGGCAGGTCGGCCTTCTTGACCTGGTCCGGGTTGGCCTTCTGGTACTGGGCCAGGATGTAGTCCTCGAGCACCGAGCCCTGGGCGCGGCCCGTCGAGACCTCGAGCAGCGCCGCGTTCTGGTCGGGGAAGCCGCTCACCGTCGCGTTCGGGAAGGTGTCCTTGGCCAGCTGCTCGCCGGACGAGCCCTGCAGTGCGGTGATGACCTTGCCGGACTGGTTGTAGTTCTCGATCGTCGGCGCGGTGGTGTCGTCGTTCTTGACCGCCAGGACCGAGGTGTAGGGGACGTACTCGCGGCTGAAGTCGACGACCTTCTTGCGCTCGTCGGTCGCGGTCAGGCCGACGGAGACCATGTCGAACTTCTTCGACTGCAGACCCGGGATCAGGCCGTTGAAGTCGAGGTTCTGGATGTCCAGGGTCAGGCCCAGCTCGGTGGCCAGCGCGTTCAGCAGGTCCACGTCGTAGCCGGCCGGCTGACCGGCGTCGTCCAGGTACATCTCCGGCTCGAACTGCAGGTTCATGCCGACGGTGAGCGTGCCCGGGGTGAGCAGGTTCAGCGTGGAGGTGTCGACGGTGACGGCACCGGAGGATGCACTCGCCGAGCCTTCGGACGTCGCAGCGGATGTGGCCGACGATGCCGCGGAGGAGGCGGAGGTGGCCGCGGCGGTGGTGGCCGCGGTGGAGGACGAGCCGGAGCCGGAGTCGCTGCCGCAGGCGGCGAGCACCGTGACCATGGCCAGGGCGGTCCCGGCGATGATGCCGCGCTTGACGGCGCGGACGTTCAGAACTCCCACAAGGGTTCCCTTCTCGATGCTGCGCCCGGGATCGGGACGTCAGTCAGCTGGATACGGCGGTGGTCGGTCGACCGGTGGCGGCGATCAACTGCTCGATCCGTCGACGTTGACGTCCGCGAATGGCCGTGGCGATCCGCCCCTTGGGCGGGCTGGACAGGGCCTTCTCGATGAGCCGGAACACGAAATCGATGACGAACGCGGCCACCACGTAGATGCCCGCGGCCGCCGTGTAGAGCACGAACGGCTGGAAGGTGGAGCTGACCAGGTTCTGGGTGACCCGGACGACCTCCAGCAGACCGATCACGGTGAAGGTCGAGGTGTCCTTCACCATGCCGATGAACATGCTGCCGATGTTGGGCAGCGCGATCTTGCCGGCCTGCGGCAGGATCACCGAGAAGAAGATCCGGGTGGGACGCATGCCGAGGGCCTGGCCGGCCTCGCGGTGCCCCATCGGGACGGCTTCCAGTGCGGAGCGGAAGATCTCGGCGAGGAACGCGCTGTACAGCAACGACAGGGCGATCACGCCGGCCTGGTAGACGGAGAAGCTGATCCCGAACACCAGGGAAACGCCGAAGTACACCCAGATGACGCTCACCAGCGCGGGCACACCGCGGAACACGTTGATGTACAACGCTCCCAGCCAGGACCACGGGGCGCGGGCGGTGCGCAGCATCGCCAGCGCGAGGCCGAGCACCACCGAGATCAGCAGTGCGGTCAGCGAGACCTTGAGCGCTGTGAACAACCCGTCGAGGAGGGCGTCCTTGTTGTCCCAGATCAGGCCCCAGTCGTAGGTCTGGTCACCCATCACTTCACCGCCTTGATGAACTCGATCGCCCGTGGGCTGGTGCAGTTCTCGTAGAAGCCGCGGCCGCCGCTCTCGACGACGACCCCGTCCTCCATGAACACGTTGAGATCGCCGACCTCACGGGCGAAACCGATCTCGTGGGTGACCACGACCATGGTCATCCCCGACTCGGCGACCGCCTGCATGGTGCGCAGCACCTCGCCGACGAGCTCCGGGTCCAGTGCCGAGGTGGGCTCGTCGAAGAGCATCACCTTCGGGTCCAGGGCCAGCGCCCGGGCGATGGCCACCCGCTGCTGCTGGCCGCCGGAGAGCTGGCTCGGGTAGTGCCCGGCACGGATCAGCAGACCGACCCGGCGCAACTCCTCCGCGGCACGCGCCTCGGCGTCCCTGCGGGACAGTCCGCGGACGGAACGCAGTGGCAGCGCCACGTTGTCGAGCGCGGTGAGGTGCGGGAAGAGGTTGAACTGCTGGAAGACCATGCCGACGGTGCGGCGCAACTGCAGCGAGTTGCCGCGGGGTGCTGTGCTTCCGGCTCCGTACTCGTGGCCGTCGACCACCAGGGATCCGCTGGTCGGCTTCTCCAGCAGGTTGATGGTGCGCAGCACTGTCGACTTGCCCGAGCCGGACGGCCCGATCAGCACCACGTGCTCGCCCTGGTAGATGTTCAGGTCGATGCCCTTGAGCACCTCCAGGTCACCGAACGACTTCCGGATCCCGGCCAGCTTCACCACGGGATCGCCTGTCGGGCCGTTCTTCTCGAACGCCGACGGGGTGTGGTGGGCGGGACGCTCCACCGCGATTGCGCCGCCGGCCGGGGCCGCTTCCGGTGTGACCTCCGTATCCGGGGTCTCCGGCTTGGCGAAGGCGTCCACATCGGGCTGCCCGGTGGGGTGCGGCGGGGTTCCGGTCATCACTGTCGCCCTCCGGAGGTCTCGGCGTACCAGGCCAGGATGCGGTCCATCCCGGTGGTCAGTTGCTCCACGGAGCTGGCGAGGGACAGCCGCAGGTGGCTGCGAGCGGTGTCGCCGAAGGCCGTCCCGGGTGCGGTGGCCACGCCGTGGTGCACGAGATCAATGGCTGCGACGCGGGAGTCGACCCCGTCGCCGAGCGGGAGCATCAAGTAGAAGGCGCCGGACGGCACGGTGACGTCGATGCCGGCAGCGGTGAGCCGGTCGACGACCAAGTCGCGCCGGGTGCGGTAGGTCGCGACCATCTCGCCGACGACGTCCTGCGGGCCCTGCAGCGCGGCGAGCGCGGAGGCCTGCGAGGCGGCGGAGATCGAGGAGAGCAGCGGCTCCTGCAGCCGGGCGAGGGTGGGGGTGAGCCAGTCCGGCCCGGTCAGGTAGCCGACCCGGGAGCCGGTCATCGCGTAGGTCTTGGAGAAGCTCCAGACGCTGACCACGTGTTCCGGCGCGATGGCGAAGGCGTTGGTGTGCGTGCCCTCGAACAGGATCTCGTCGTACACCTCGTCGGCCAGTACGGTGATCCCGCGGTCGGCGGCGGCCTCGACCAGAGCCGCGACCAGTTCCGGCGGGAAGACCACACCGGTCGGGTTCGACGGGGTGTTCAGCACCAGGATCCGGGTGGACGGGGTGAACAACGACTCGATCTCGGCGAGGTCCGGCAGGAAGCCGTTCTCCGCGCGCAGCGGGTAGTGCACGGCGTGGCCGCCGTTGAGGATCGTCTGCATCTCGTAGTTCGGCCAGGCCGGATCGGGGACCAGCACTTCGTCGCCCGGCGTCAGGATGGCTGCGAACACCGCGGCGATCCCCTGGACGGCGCCCTGGCTGACCACGATCTGGTCGGGCGCACGCTCGAGACCGTAGAGCCGGTGCAGTCTCTCGGTGATAGCGGCGCGCAGCACGGGGGTGCCGGCGCTGTGCGTGTAGCGGTTGGCGGCGGCGCTGGTGGCGTGGCCGGCCTCGACGATGTGGGCGGGGGTCAGGAAGTCCGGCTCACCGATCTCCAGGTGCACCACGTCGGGCAGGGCGAATGCCAGGTTCACGATCTCGCGGATACCGGAGCCCGGGACGGCGGCGGCCGCCGCGCTGACGCCGGGGGTCAACAGCGCGCTCATCGGCGCACCAGGTCTTGCTCGTTCATCACATGCAGGACGGTAGGAACCCGGTGTTTCGGGCGCAGTGAGCCAAGGTTACGAACTTGCTAACTGCTAGGTGTGACGACCGATGACCTGTCGGTTGACAGCTAGATTGCCATGTGACCTTTCAGAGAAGTGAAGTCCGTGTCGGTGCGTGGTCCAGTCTCGCAGGCGGGGGGACGGCCGAGCTGCTGGCCTCCGCCGGGCCCGACTGGCTGGCCCTCGATGCGCAGCACGGCACCTGGACCGACGCCGACATCCTCTCCACCATCAGGACTGTCACGGACCTGCCGGTGTGGGTGCGGGTAGCCGACGACAGTCATGCCGGGATCGGCCGGGTGCTCGATGCCGGTGCCGCCGGGGTGATCGTGCCGATGGTGGACACCCCCGCGCAGGCCGCCGAGGCCGCGGCCGCCTGCCGGTACCCCCCGCTGGGCGGGCGCAGCTGGGGCCCGATGCACACGCTGATCGGGCGCCCGGTGCCGACCACCACCGAGGCGAACGCGGCCGTGCGCTGTGCCGTGATGATCGAAACACCGTTGGCATTGTCGAATGTCGAGGCGATCGCCGCGGTGGACGGCGTCGACATGATCTTCGTCGGGCCGTTCGACCTGTCCATCGCGCTGGGCACCGATGTCGACTCGCTAGTGGCGGACGCTGCCGATGACGCCCCGTTGCCGCGGATCGTCGCCGCCTGCCGGGCCGCCGGGATCCGGGTCGGTGTCTTCGCCGGCACCTCCGACCGCGCCGAGCAACTCGCCGAGTTGGGTTTCCAGGACATCATCGCCTTCACCGACGCCCTGCTGCTGGGTGCCGCGGTGCGCGGTGAGGTCGCGCGCTGGAACGGCGCCGGGGCTGCCGGCTCCGGCTCCTCCTACTGACTCCGGCGGAGGTCCTGCAACCCGAGGTGACGGGTTGCAGGACGTTCGGCACGACTCAACGCTGCTGGACCCCGGGCGTACGATCCGGATCATGAGATCTCTGCAGCTCGACGTGCCCGACGAGGTTTATGACCGACTCGTCGAGATGGCACGTCTGGAGGGGATCCCGGTCGAGGAGATGGCGATCCAACTCCTCGGTGGACCGGCCGACGTCGGAACCAACGCCGAGCTGTTGGCCTCCTTGCCCGACCTCGGTCTCACTCCTGCTCAGATCCTGGACGCGCTCCACGCCGAGCGGCGGTAGTCAACGAGTCAGCGCGGCCCGTTCGCCGGCCGGGTCGGTGTCCGGGTCGACGTCGACAACCACCTCGTGCACGCCGGCGTCTTCCAGAGCGGCGAGGTGCGTGGCGACATCCGTTGCGCGGCCGCTGGATCCGACGAGGCGCAGGGTGATCCGCAGGTCGTCGGGGTTGCGGCCGGCGGCGGTCGCAGCGGCGTGGACGATGTCGATCTCGGACCGCAGGTGCGGGACGTCGAGGTCGGGCAGGGCCTGCTGGGCCAGCCAGCCGTCACCGATCCGGCCCGCTCGCTTGAGCGCGACGGGGGAGTGGCCACCGACGTACAGCGGGATCGGCTGCGCCGGTGCGGGCAGGATCAGCATGTCCTCAGGCAGGGTGTAGCGGCCCTCGGAGCGGGCCTCCGGCCGACCCGTCCAGCAGGACCGGAGCAGCGAGATCCATTCCACGAAACGGGGTCCGCGGTCGTCGAACGATGCGTCGAGGGTCTCGAACTCCTCACGCAACCATCCCGCCCCGACGCCGAGCGACAGCCGGCCGGGTGCGAGCGCGTCGATGGATGCGGCCTGCTTGGCGAGCAACACCGGGTTGCGCTGCGGGAGGACCAGCACGGCGGTGCCGAGGCGCACCCGCGAGGTCACGGTCGCGGCCGCGGTCAGCGCGATCAGTGCCTCGACGTACGGGGTGTCGGTGGGCCAGCGCGCGATGCCGTCCGGCTCGAAAGGGTAGTAGGAGCGCACGGTTCCGGGCAGCGCGACGTGATCGCTCACCCACAGCGAGTCGAACCCGGCCTGCTCCAGGCTCGCCGCGACTTCGGCCACCCGGCCCTGTGCCGCCACCGCACCGGTGTGCGGCAGCTTGGCCCCGATTGCGACACTCATCCCAGCGCCAGCCAACCGCCGTCGACCGGCAGGTACGCCCCGGTGATGTAACCGGCGTGCTCGGAGGACAGGAACGCGACCGCGTCGGCGATGTCCGATGGCTGCGCCGGGCGGCCCATCGGGATGCGCGCCATCATGGTCGCGCGCTTCTCCGGATCACCGAGAGAGCCTGCGGACATGGCGGTGTCGGTCACACCCGGTGCGACGACGTTGACCGTCACGCCGTACTTCGCCCAGTCCACGGCCAGCGCCTTGCCCAGCATCAGCACCGAGCCCTTGGACGCGGCATAGGCGGCCTGCCCGGGCAGCGCGATCATCGAGTTGACCGAACCGATCAGCACGATCCGCCCACCGTCACCCTGCTCGGCGAACTGCCGGCAGGCCGCGGCGGCGACGTCGAAGCTGCCGACCACATTGACGTCGAGCACCGTGCGCACCAGGTCGGCGGGCAGGGTCTCGGCGGGGCCGGTCTTCTCGATGCCGGCGCAGGTCACCACCACGTCCAGCCGCCCGTGCTGTGCCACCACGGCACGGACCGCGGCATCGCCCGCGCCCGGCGCGGTCACGTCCATCTCCAGCGCAGTGCCGCCGATCTCCGCGGCGACCCGCTGCGCCCCCGCCAGGTCGCGGTCCGCGCACACCACCACGTCGCCACGGGCGGCCAGCGTCGCGGCCACGGCCGCGCCGATGCCCGCACCGCCACCGGTGATCAGGGAAACCCTCATGTCAGCCATCCTCCGTCGACGACGAGCACATGTCCGGTGATGTAGGAGGCCTCGGGCGAGGACAGGAACGCCACCGCGTGCGCGACCTCCTCGGTGCTGCCCAGCCGGCCCAAAGGGATGCGGCTGTCGGCCAGGCCGTCGAGGCCGTCGTCGTTGGTCAACGCCCGCATCAATGGCGTGTCCATGGTTCCGGGGGCGACCCCGTTGACCCTGATCCCGGTCGGTCCGAGCTCGCGGGCCACCGCCTGGGTCATCATCTTCACCGCCGCCTTGGACATGTCATAGGCGATCATCGGCGAGCTGGACGCGGTGAACGACGAGGTCGAGGCGATGTTGACGACATTGCCGGCACCGCGCGGCACCATCAGCGCCGCCGCGGTCCGCAGCACCTGGTAGCTGCCGCGCACGTTGATGGCGAAGGTCAGGTCGAACGAGGACAGGTCATCATCCAGCACGGAGGTGTACCGGCCGATGCCGGCGCAATTGACCACGGTGGCGAGCGGGTGGGCGGCGTCGGCGGCGCGGACCACCCGGTCCACGGCATCGGCATCGGAGACGTCGAGCGCGACGGCCTCGGCACTCCCGCCGGCCGCGACGATCGCCGCAGCGGTGGACTCCGCACCGGCCAGATCCCGGTCCGCAACGACGACCAGGTCGCCGCGTGCGGCCAGGCGCTCGCAGATCGCCCGGCCGAGTCCGCTCGCGCCGCCCGTGACGAATGCAGCCTCAGCAGGCTGTGAAGGTGGCATGTGCACATCAAACCTCAGGATCACTGCGCGTATGTAAACAACATGACCCGTTTCGACCTACAGCTGAAACATTCGGGGTCTAGCGTCCGGGTCACCGACGTACCCCAGGAGTTGCTGATGAAGTTCGGAGTGGGGCTGTACTGCCTCCAATCCACGGCGTCGACACCACGACACCCCACCGTGCCCTACCGCGCCGTCGTCAAGGACGCGCAGTACATCGAGTCGCTCGGCTACGACGGGCTGTGGCTCTCCGAGCACCACTTCTTCTACGACGGCTACTGCCCGGCGCTGCTGCCGGTGGCGTCCGCCGCGCTGGCCGCGACGACCACGCTGCGCGTCGGCACCGGGATGATGCTGCTGCCGCTGCAGGACGCCGGCCGGGTGGCGCGCCTGTCCGCCGACATCGCCGAGAGATCAGGCGGTCGGCTGGATGTCGGCGTCGGCCTCGGCTACCGCGACGTCGAGTTCGACGGCAAGGGTGTGCCGCGCAGCGAGCGGGTGGCGCGCAACAAGCTGGGCCTGGCCGAGCTGGAGCGGGTGGCCGTGCCGGCCGGCGCGACATTGTGGAGCGGGTCGGCGACGCCCAAGGGCATCGCCCGGGCCGGCGCCCGCGGGCACGGGGTGCTGCTGTCCGGGGCGAACCCGCTGTCCCTGGTCCGCGAGCTCGCCGCCGCGCACCGCGAGGGGTGGGAGGCCGCCGGTCGTCCGGGCGGGGTGCGGCCGCGGGTCGCCGCGCTGCGCAACGTCTGGCTGACCGACGACAAGGCCGAGCAGGCAGCGGCGCTGGACTGGCAGCGGGCCAGCTACGTGCTGTACGCCGGGCTGGGATGGTCGGTGGCGCAACAGGAGTCGACCGAGGCGATGGACTTCCGGGCCGATGTCGACAAGGCGGTGGCGCAGGCGGTCGCGACGACGATCTCCGGTCCGGCGCCCGCGGTGATCGAGGGGCTGCATGAGGTGGCCGAGGCCGGTGTGGACGACGTGGTGTTCCGGGTGATCATCGAGGGCGCGCCGCAGCAGGTGGTCAACCGGATGCTGGGCCGGCTGGCCGACGAGGTGCTGCCGGAGTTCGAGAACGTGGAGGCGGCATGAGGATCGGCGCGGCACTGTCCGGGACGGAGCTGGTCGCAGCCGCCGAGGCGGCCGGGATGTTCGGCATCAACGTGCGGGCGGCGGGCGTCGAGGCGTCCCGGGCCAGCGAGGTCGCGGTGACCACCACCGATGCGCGGGTGCTGGTGCGGGTGGTGCTCGGCGACGAGAACCCGGTGACGCTGGCCGAGGAGGTCGCGGTGCTGGACCACCTCTCGGCCGGCCGCGTCGTCGCCATCGTCGACACCGGTGATCTCGACGTCGCCGGTGCCGCCGAGGATCTCGCGCTGCTGCGCAAGTCGTGGTCGGGCCGGATCTTCCGGCACGAAGGTGCCCGCTGGACGGTGCCGAGCGGTGTCATCACCTCCGGCGTGCCGACCACCGTGTCGGTCACCCCGAAGCCGGCGCAGATCGACATCCCGGTGTGGCTGGACGGTCCGGTGGCCCGGTCGATCGCGATCGGTGTGCCGGTGATCGCCCGGTCCTTCGACGAGGTCGACCCGGCGGCGCAGGTGCAGCCGGCGATCGGGCAGCTGTCCGGTGACCTGACCGACGACCGCGAGCTGGTCATCGGCTGGTCGGACGCCGGCGCGACCCACCTGCTGGTGGAACCGCCCGCCGGTGCCGACGCCGACTTCTTCGCCGGGTACGTTGCTCGCTACCTGCAGCCGGAGGTGTCGATGCCGTCGTTCCCCCGAGTCATGGCCGAGGCGGACCTGCCCTCGCGCTGGACGCCGTGAGCGCGCGCCGCGAGCCCGCGAAACGGGCCGTGCCGAAAGCCGCCGCCCGGGGATCGATGGCCGGACTGGCCGGGGCGATCGAGCGGCAGGGCCCGCCGGTCCCGCTGGACGACATCGACCGTGAACTGATCCGCCGGCTGGCCGCCGACCCGCGGTCGTCGCAGCGGCAGTTGGCCCGCGAGGTCAACATGTCCGGGCCGGCCGTCGGCGAGCGCATCGCCCGGCTGGAACGGCTCGGCGTGATCCGCGGCTACACCGTCGACGTCGACTGGGCCGCACTGGGTTTCCCGGTTCTGGTGTACATCCCGATGAGCATCGCGCCGGGTGCGGACCTGACCCAGATACTGGCCGACCTGCACGAGATCCCGGAGCTCGAGGAGCTCATCGCCGTCACCGGCACCTACGACCTGATGGCCCGCTTCCGGCTGCGCGACCACGCGCACCTGCAGACCGTCCTGCTCGAACAGCTCTGGCCCATCTACGGTCTCCAGCGCATCGAGACCTTCCTCAGCCTCGGTGAGGTGCGTGGGGCGAGCGTGCTCGACCGGCTGTTGGAGCCGGACGTGCAGGAGGAGCCGGTCGACGAGGGTTGAGCCTGTGCGTGCGATCACAGGCACAGAGAGCGGGTAGCTGCTTCCAGATGTGGTGGCAGCGGCCTATGCCTGCTGTCGCAAGCAGAAGGCGTGGAGCGGAGGGGCCGGCATGGTCGGGCTTCTCGCGGTTCTGCTCGTCCCGGGCCTATCGGCTACAGCCACGGTAGCCGGCAGGCCAGTGAGCGAAACATTCTGCCGAACAACAGCTTCAATGCCCACCCTCGTGAGCCGCGAAAGCGCGGCCCAGCCCCCTGATTCCTGATCTCCTTTGCTCTACCGACCTTCGCTCTATCGACCGGCGTCCGCAGGTGCGTGCACTCTATGCCGTGTTCACCACGCATAGATGGCTCGGAGCTGGTCAGAGATGAATTCGAGAGCTACTGTGCCTGCAAAAGCAGGCATAGGAGTGTGACGTGACCGGACCTCGCCGTACCGCACCGCGCCGGGATGATGTCGTGCCCGCGCTGGCCGGGCTGGGGAGCACCATCGCGGCGAGACGGGTCCAACTGCGCTTGACCCAGCAGGATCTTGCAGACCTGGCCGGAGTGTCGCGATCCAGCATCCAGGCGCTCGAGTACGGCTCCGGCGGGCTGCGGCTCGCTGCGCTCGTCGAGGTGGCATCGGTCCTCGGGCTGCAGGTCACGCTCGAGTCGCCGTTTGTGGCGGACCGATGATCGCCGCGGCGGATCTCCGGCAGGTCGACGACGCCGTCGTCCTCATCGATGACGAGCCGGTCGGACGGCTGACCAGGACCGCCGGAGACGATGTCGAGTTCCACTACGCGGGTGAGTGGGTGGACGAGCACCGGTCCGGCCGTCGCAACTCGGTGGCCTGGACGTTGCCGGTCGATGGCACCTACCCCGTCACGTACTCCGGGGGTGCCGTACCGCCGTTCTTCGCCGGGCTGCTGCCCGAGGGCGTCCGACTGGGCGCGGTGGTCTCGGCCACCAAGACCTCGCCCGACGATCACCTGACGCTGTTACTGGCAGTCGGCGGTGATGCGATCGGGAACGTCCGTGTGGTGCCCGCCGGCTCCGAGATCATCGATCCCACAGCGATGTTCGACCCCCGGGACCACCGTGACTTCCGTCGCCTGTTCGACCGGATGGCAACATCCTCGGACGCGGATCCGTTCGCCTTGCCCGGCGTGCAGCCGAAGGTCAGCGCAGCGATGTGGTCGGTCCCGACGTCAACGGCCTCCGGTCCGGCGATCCTGAAACTGACGCCACCGTCGGGCTTCCCGCGGTTGGTCGAGAACGAGCACTTCTTCCTCCGGATGGCCGCCGGCTGCGGACTCGCCGTGCCACGGCAGGAGTTGCTGCACGACGACGCAGGGCGGAGTGCGCTGCTGGTGCGCCGCTTCGACCGTGCCAACGGCCGGCGGATCCCGCAGGAGGACGCCTGCCAGGTGGCCGGGCTCTACCCGGCGTCGAAGTACCGGATGAAGTCCGAGACCGCGGTCGAGGTGCTGGCCGAGGCCTGCGTGCGCGGTGGTGGCTCGCGATTGGCCGCGGTCCGGGAGTTCCTGCGGATGATCATCTTCTCGTGGTTGATCGGCAACGGCGACCTGCACGGCAAGAACCTGTCGATCCATGCGCCGGATGGCGTATGGATGCCGACCCCGGCGTATGACCTGGTGACGACGCAGCCCTACACCGGCTGGCGGGACCCGATGGCGATGAACCTCTACAGTCGCGCGAACCGGCTGCGCCGCAGGGACTTCATCGACGCCGGTGGCCGGTGGGGCCTGGGCGAAGCGGTGGTGACCCGGCTGATCGACCAACTGCTCGACCGGGCGGAGCCGTGGGTCGAGCGGATCGGCGAGATCGGGTTCGGGGAACGCGACACCGAGCGCCTGGTCGAGTTGATCGGCAAGCGGATCCGGGGACTGCGGGCCTGACCTACAGCCCGTCGTACCGCTGCCAGTTGGTCCGCTGCATATCGCGGCACTCGGTCGCGTTGTCGGTCTTCACGAAGCCAGACTGCCCACCACGGGATGCCTCGGAACGAAGATCAACTCAGCGCTTGTAGGGTCACGATCAGGTGAGGCGACAGGGTTGTCGCCCGGAAGGTGGGTGCTGCGATGGGTGTGCTCGATCTGTTCCGGCTGGACGGCAAGGTGGCCGTGGTGACCGGTGCGTCCTCCGGGCTCGGGGTGGCGTTCGCCGCCGCGCTGGCCGAGGCGGGTGCCGACGTGGTGCTCGCAGCCCGACGGGTGGACAAGCTCGGTGACACCGCACGGCTGGTGGAAGCCGCAGGCCGACGAGCGCTGGCGGTGCAGACCGACGTCGCGTCGCCGGAGGACTGCCGGGGGATGGCGGACGCGGCGATGGCGGAGTTCGGCCGGATCGACGTGCTGGTCAACAACGCCGGCGTCGGGACCGCGGTGCCCGCGCTGAAGGAGACTCCCGAGCAGTTCCGGTCGGTGATCGACATCAACCTCAACGGCTCCTACTGGGCGGCCCAGGCGTGCGCGCACCACATGCAGCCGGGGTCGAGCATCGTCAACGTCTCGTCGGTGCTGGCGCTGACCACCGGCGGACTGCCGCAGGCGGCCTACTCGGCGAGCAAGGCGGCGATCATGGGACTGACCCGGGATCTGGCCCAGCAGTGGGGGAGTCGGCGCGGGATCCGGGTCAACGCGGTGGCGCCGGGGTTCTTCGTCTCCGAGATGACCGACGGATACGCGCCGGGCTACCTGGACGCGATGCAGCATCGGATGTTGCTCGGCCGGATGGGTGCGGCGGAGGAACTCGCCGCCACCGTCGTCTGGCTGGCCTCCGCCGCGGGCGGCTACACCACCGGGCAAACCGTGGTCGTCGACGGCGGGGTCACCATCACCTGAGCTGCTCGCGCCGATGACCTGAGCGTGCAGAGAGGTCCTGCAACCAGTGACCTGCACCCATGGTCACGGCCCACTGGTCACTCCGCTCCTCGCCGCTGCACTCGTTCTGCGGATGCGATGCTCGCTGCCGCGACTGCTCCGAGCTCACGGGTTGCAAGACCTTAGTGGCGAAACATGCTGGGCGCCCGGGGAAGTGGCCGCCGGTACAGCCACTTCCCCGGACTGTCAGCCCGGGAGTCGGGACCCGGGTGGTCTAGGCAGGGGCGAACTCGTTGACTCGTGCCCCACGCGTTCCATTTCGGCCTCCGAATGCCCTGCGAGGCGAGATGATCCACGCAACTTCGGGCCCAGCGGTCGGGGGGTCGGGCGCCCGTCAGTAGGACTGCTGGATGATCGCGGCCACCTTCCCGACGTCGTCGTTGGCGGCGAAGACGCCCTGGATGTCGGCGAAGACGCCGTTGGTGACGATGATGGTGAAGGCGAGCTTGCGGCCGGAGGCGGCGTCCATGTAGCCGCCGAGGGCCTTGGTCGGCAGCACGATGCGGTTGTTGTAGATGTCGAACAGCCCGAGGGTGCCGGTCTTCGCGAAGACCTTGCCGGCGGCGGGGCTCTTCGCCTGCACCATCTCCAGCGAGCCGTCGACGCCGAGGATCGGCAGCGTCGCCTTCCACTCGTCCGCGTCCGGCCGCTGCGCCATGATCCGCTGCAGGTCGGCCTCGTTGTCGGCGGTGATCATGTTGCCGGTCAGACCGGAGCCGTCGATCAGCACCGCCCCGGTCGGGTCGAGCCCCTCGCCCTTCCAGATCTTGGCGGCCTCGGTCAGGCCGTCGTCGCAGTCGGTGCTCCCGGCGGAGACGGCCAGCCGGCAGATGAAGGTCTGCGCGCCCCGGTTGTAGCTGATCTTGAGGACGTACTTCGCCTCCTCGGACAGCGGCAGCGACTCGCGCTCGGCGACGACCGGCAGCGCGGTCACCGCGTCCTTCGCGGGCAGGTCGGCGACCGGGTTCTCGGCCACCGGATCGGCGGACACGGTCACGCCCGCCCGCTCCAGCGCCTCGATGAACGCGGTCCGGGCGAACCGCGCCGGGTCGTCGAACGCCCAGGTCCGGATGATCGGGTCGCTGTCCGCGGCGATGGAGCCTGTCAGCACCACCTGACCGTGCGCCGGCGAGTCGATCGTGATGTTCGTGGTGCCGCCGGCCGCGACGGTCTCCACCTGCACGTCGACCTTCCACGGCGCGACGACCGGCCGCATGACCGCCTCGGCCTTGCTGCCGACAGCGCCGGGCGTGATGGAGAAGTCGATCAGGTTGTTGTTGATGATGATCGGGGTGATCGGCCCGTTCTCCAGCGCATCCGCGTCCCAGAGCCGGTCGTCGATCAGCACATCGCCCTTGATCTGGTTGATCCCGGCGTCCTTGACCTGCTTGGCCAGGGCGTCCAGCCCGGTCAGCGGATCTTCGGTGACCAGGGTGGCACCGGGGATGTCGTTGGCGTCGTTGTGATCCAGGTTCGTGTAGTCGATGGTGCCGTCGGGCTTGGTCTGCCCGCCCATCGTCAGGTCGCCCTGCCCGACCATGATCAGGTCCCCGGTCAGCACGCCGCCGGCCACCTCGCCGGACCGGTGCACCGGCGTGGTGACGGTGGAGTCCGGGCCGAACTTCGCCCAGACCGCGCCGGAGCTGTACGTCTTCACGACGGACCCGGGCTGCAGGAACAGGCCGGCGTTGTGCGAGATCAGCTGCTCGCCGGTCTCCAGGTCCTTGACCGAGATCGCCCACTGCCCGCCGTCGTAGGCGGCGCCGTTCATCACCTCCAGCGCCGAGTCGTCGAGGCCGGGGATCTGTTGCGCAGCGGCCGATGTCGATATGGCGGCGCTGCTCGAGCTGGACGCCGATGCAGTACTCGACGAGGCGGACGAGCCGGACGAGGGAGCCGCGGAGGTGGCGCCCGCATTCGAGGCCGAGGAGGACGGGGCGGCCGCCGGGTCGCCGGTGCAGGCGACCAGCACGCCGGCGAGGGCGACAGTGACGACGGCGAGACTGGTTCTACGCACGGGAAGACCTTCCTGATCCGGACGTTCCGGACGTTCCATTGCAGCAGGGGCGGGGGCCGGGGTCGATGGACCTAGGTCCAGTCCTGAGCACGTTCACCCGGCCAGGGTCTCGTCGAGCCAGTCGAAGACCACCTGGCCGAACAGCGAGGCGGCGCCGGCCTCGTCGTGCTCGCCCGCGCCCTCGGCGTTGGTGAACAGCACGTACGTCTTCGGCGCCGTCAGCGCCTCGTAGAGCGGCTTCGCATCGCCGCCGCGGACGTCGTTCTCGGCCTCGCAGATCAACGTCGGGCAGGTGATCCTGTCCGCCAGACCCTTGATCGTGTAGTCGACCGCGCCGCGCAGGTAGTCCAGCGGGGTGTCGAAGCCGTGGGTGAGCATGCCGCGCAGCAGGGTGAACCGGATCTCCGACGACTGCGCCATCTCCGCCTCCAGCGCGGCGTTCAGCACTGCCGGATCACCGGTGTACAGCTCGTCGCGGTACTGCTCCGGCATCATGAACGCCCCGCGCGGGCCGGGGGTGTACTGCGCGGCATCGGCGATCAGCGCGGCGATCCGGTGCTCGGCGGTGGCTGCGCGCGGCGCCAGGTACCCGCCCCAGCTGCGGCCGATCAGCGCGATCTTCTCGACGTCGACCTCCGGACGCTGCACCAGCCAGTCGATCTGCGGGGTGACCACCTTCTCCCAGTCCGGCCGGAAGTACAGCTTCTGCTCGATCAGCGCCCCGCCCTGACCGGGCCCGTCGACCAGCAGCACGGCGTACCCGCGCTCCAGCGCCGCCGTGCCGCCGGAGAAGAACATCTCCTCCTTGGTACCGTCGTACCCGTCCACCATCACCAGGGTGCGGAACGGACCGTCACCGTCTGGCAGGATGAAATATCCTTCCAGGGTGGTGTTCTCGTAGGGGATCTGCACGATCTCGGTGGTCCATCTGCCGAGCGCCGCGGCCTTCTGGAAGGCGGCCCGCTGGCTCTCGTAGGACTGCACGAACCGCGGATCCATCGGCGGGGCGTACATGAAGGTGCCGGCCGTCCGGTAGTAGGTGACGGCGCGCAGGTACGCCTGGTGCGCGCTCACATCGTGGCCGGCGGCGGCGCTCTTGTCGCCGATGGCCATGATGCGATCCGCGGTGGCGGTCCACTGCTCGTACCAGCTGTCGGTGTCACCGGGCACGATCCGCCGCGCGGTGACGAAGCACTCGCTGACGTCCGCGCCGCCGTCGAAGATGGTGTCCAGCGCCCGCAGGAACTGGCCGTCGAACTCCGGGTCGGTGAACGCCAGCTCCGTCATCCCGACCGGGGCGAGCGGTGCCGGCGTCGTGGTGGCCGTGGTTGCAGCGGTCGACGAGGAGGCCGACATCGACGTGCTGGCAGCGGAACTCGCTGATGATGTCGTGGTTGCTGAGGTGGTGGGGGCGGTGGTCACCGCCGCCGCATCGGGCGTGCCGGAGGTGCAACCGGCCAGCGCGGCGGTCGCGCCGAGGCCGAGCAGTCCGGCGCCACCGAGGGTCAGGGCGCGGCGGCGGGAGAGCGGGAGTGGGGAGGTCATCGCAGAGTCCTTGTCGATCGTGTGGTGGGTAGGTGTCGGTGGCTCATCGGGACCGGCTGGGGACGCGGCGGTGCCGGACCAGCGCGCCCTGGTGCGGAACGGGAGCCAGGCGGGACAACGGATCGTCAGATTCCATCGGGCCGAGATCGACCAGCAGGCAGGCCATCCCGGCTTCCAGCACCGGAACGGCGATGCTGCGGTAGCTGGCCTCCACGCCGCGGTCCGGGTCGACGGGAAAGACGACGGTGCGGGATCCGGGCCGGTCGACGGCCGGCCGGAAGTAGTACCCGGTGATCCCTGCGGCGCCGGAGCCGAGCTGCACCGGCTCGGCGGGGTGCGGCAGCAGCGGCACCGCCGCCTGGAACGCCACCGCGGCCAGTTCGTCGAGCACCCGGCGGTCGGCGTCCGGCGTACCCGGTTGTTCCAGCGCGAGTGCGCAGCTGTCGACCACCTGCAGGTAGACGGCGCACGCCGCGGCGAGGCGGTCTTCGCCCAGCAGGGTGTCGGCGGTGGTCATCAGCCGCTGGGCGCGGGCCGAGAAGAACCGGACCCAGTCGTCCACGCTCACCCGGCCACGGTGAACACGGGACGCCCGTCGGGGCCGGTGGTCTCGACGTGACCCTGCAGCAAACAGTGGTTGAGCAGGGTCAGCTTGAGGAAGGTGCCGAACACGGGGAACTGGAAGCGGTGCAGCACGTCGACCGACGATCCCGGGGTGGCGGTCGCGACGAGCTCGTCGTACAGCGCGTCGATGCCGATCGGCCCGATCCGCTGCAGTGTGCCGTCGACAGTCTCACGGAACTCGGCCTCCCCGGCCACCATCCCGGACAGCACCGCGCGGGCGGCGTCCCCGTCCGCCGGCAGCATCGGCCGGTGCCCGGCGCAGACGGTCCGGATGATCCCGGCGTCCATCAGTGCCAGCGCATGACCGGCCATCCGCGCCGCCGACCGCGGGTCGCTGTCCGCCCAGATCGGCGCGGTGGACGTCTCGTCCGCCAGCATCAGGAAGCCGTGCTCGGGGATCAGGAACACGCAGCCGCCGGCCGAGTGCCCGCCGGACTGCAGCACCTTCACCGCGCCGCCGCCCAGGTCCCAGCCGGTCCACCCGGTGCCCGCCAGGTTCTGGTCGACGGCCGGTCCCAGGTCCTCGAGGTCGGTCATCCCGTCGATCCGCGGGAACGTCGGCGGGTAGTTGGTCATCAGCAGCCGGATGACGGCGGCCGGCAGCAGCTGCGCGATCGCCGGACCGATACCGGCGGCGCGCCCGGCGCGCAGCAGCTCGGCGGCGGTCCCCTCGGGCAGCTCGGCGCCGAGCGCCCGCAGCACCGAGGCGGCGCTGTCGTCGTCGATGTCCAGGCCCTGCAGGTAGTCGAAGTAGGGCAGACCGCGCTGGTACATCGCGGAGAAGAACGACTCCGCCTCCAATGCCGGCCGGGCGTCCCGGGGCAGGAAGTGGCGACGCCGGGCGGCGGGGATCTCGTCCAGCACGTCGTTGTTGCCGAGGTGGTCCAGGTGCCCGTGGCTGTTCACCAGCACCACCTCCTCGACCGGGCCGAGCTCGGCGGCGCACGTCAGGATCGCCGCCCGCTGCGCCTCGCCGACCCCGCTGTCCAGCAGGTACAGGGTGTCGGCGTGCCGGTACAGGGCGATGGTGGGGATGTCGGGGTCCTCCCACAGCCGGTGCGGGTGGTGGCCCTCGATCACCCGCAGGTTCGGGGCCGGTGCGTCGATGTCGCCAAGAGTCATGGCAGCACCGTGCCGGGCCGTCCTCTCACGGTCCTCACACGGCCTCGGCCGGGTAAAGGGGCCTGTACCTGAGCCATTCAAGGTCGTCCCTAAGGTGATCAGGTGCGACTCCACGACCTCGGGCCGATCTCGATCGAGACGGCGGGTGTGTCGCGCCCCTTGGCCGGCCGCCGGGTGGAGGCCGTGCTGGCGGCGCTGCTGGTGCGGCGCGGCGAGATCGTCAGCACGGACTGGCTGATCGACGCGGTGTGGGGCGAGGACCCACCGCCCCGCGCGGCGGCAGCGCTGGACACGCTGATCTGGCGGCTGCGCCGGTTCCTGGAGCCGCAGCGACCGGCAAGATCTCCGTCGACGGTGCTGCGCACCGAGGATCCCGGCTTCCGGCTGCTGCTGCACACCGACCAGGTGGACTCGGCCGTGCTGGCCGCCTACGCGGACAGGCTGGGGACCGGCGGTGACCCCGCACAACGGGTGGCGGAGTCGGCGGCCGTGCTGGACCTCTGGCGCGGCAATCCCTACGAGACCGTCGCCGACACCGGGTGGCTCGACCCGGTCCGCACCCGCCTCGCCGAGCAGCGGCTGGCCGTCCTGCAGGACCGCATCGACGCATTGCTGGAGACGGGTCAGCCGGAGCGGGCGGTCACCGAGTTGGTGCCGGTGATCGCCGAGCACCCGTTCGTCGAGCGGCTGCGGGAGCAGCGGGTGCTCGGCCTGCAGCGGGCCGGGCGACCGGCCGATGCGGTGGCCGCCTACCGCGAGTACGCGGAGCTGTTGGACGCGGAGCTGGGTGCCGCGCCGGGCGGTGATCTGCAGGCGCTGGTCGGACGGCTCGGCCGCGCGGCTCCCGTGGCCACGACAACCACTGCGGTGTATGCGGTCCCGCACCGTCGCACCTCGATGCTGGGTCGGGCCGACGACCTCGCCGCGGTGCGGCACGGGCTGCGCCGGCAGCGCCAGGTCAGCGTCGTCGGGCCGGTCGGCTGCGGGAAAACCAGATTGTCCATCGCGGTAGCGGAGGCGCTGCGGCTGGATTACGCCGACGGGGTCGTCTTCGTCGACCTGACCGATCTGACCGGTGCCGAGCCGGCGGACGCGGTGGCCGGCCGGGTGCAGGAGGCCCTGCAGATCCCGGCCGATCCGCAGGTACCGCCCGTCGCTGCCGTCGCCGCGTTCACCGCCGACCGGCAGGTGCTGGTCGTCCTCGACAACTGCGAGCAGGTCACCGCGGCCGCGGCGGAGATCACCCGGACCGTCCTGGCCGGTGACCGCGCGGCAGTGCTGGCCACCAGCCGGCAGCCGCTCGACCTGCACGGCGAGCTGGTGCACGTACTGCGTCCACTCCCGCTGCCGCACAGCGCATCTCCGGCCGACCTCGCCGGCAGCCCGGCCGCGGCGCTGCTGGTCGAGCGGCTCGCCGAGGAACGTCCGACGGCGGATCTGGAGGAGGCCGAGCGGGCGGCGGTGCTCCGGATCTGCACGGCGACGGACGGGCTGCCATTGGGCATCGAGCTGGCCGCGGCGCTGCGGCCGGTGCTCCAGCTGCACGAGATCGCCGACGCGCTGGACGGCAACCAGATGGGCCTGCGCCGGCCCGGCCGGAACCTGCGCGACGCGTCCCGTGCGGAGGCCACGCTGCGCGACTCCATCGACTGGAGCCACGGGCTGCTCACCGGCGACGAGCGGGTGGTGCACCGCCGGTTGTCCGTGCTGCCACCGGGTTTCACCCTGGAATCGGCGGCAGCGGTGTGCAGCGACGACGAGCTGACGGCCGAGGAGGTGCCGCATGCGGTCGCCGGCCTGAGCTTCCGCTCGCTGCTGGTGGCGGTCGGCCCGTACCGCCCCGGCGGTCCGTCCGTGTTCCGGCAGCTGGTGCCGATCCGGGAGCACGCCGGCGACCAGCTGCGTACGGCAGGGGAATCAGGTGCCGTCACCGACCGCCGGGATCGCTGGGTGCGCTCGCTGCTGATGGCCGGACCGCGCCCGGGTCAGTCCGGGCAGGCGGAGCACTACCTGCACATCGACGACCACCTGCGGGCCGTCACCGCCTCGCTCGGCGACCGGCTGGCCGAAACCGTCGACGACGCCGACGTTCTCGCGCTCTGCCGACTGCTGCCGTACTGGCTGGACCGGATGATCGGCGCCGATGCGGTCCGGCTGGCCACCGCCGTCCGCAAGGCCGTCGGGCCGGCGAACAGCGCGGTGGCCCGAGCGCTCGCGGTGGCGGTGCACGGCTGTGTGCTGGCGGCAAACCAGGAGGTTGCGGAGGTGAGAGCCGAACTGGTCGAAGCTGTCTCGGACCTGACAGCGTCGGCCACGGAAGACCTGCCGCGGGAGACGCGCCGACTGATCGGTGACACGCTGACCATGGTCACCGCCTGCTGCTGGGTCGGCGACGACTACGAACTCGCCGCCATGGCCGCCGATGCCGCCGCCGGGCACGGTACGGCGCTGCAGGACGACCACATCGCTGTGGTGGCAGCGGTCTTCGCGTCCTCGCTGCAGCTCTTCAGCGATCCCGGCGCGGCCCGGTCCGAGGCGACGGTGCTGGTCGAGCGGGCCGGCGAGGTGGGCAACAACCTGGCCGCGTTGATGGCTACCGTCACCCTCTCGGTCGCCGCGCTGCTGGACGGCGACGGCCCGGCCGGCCTGGGCTGGACCGACCGGACCCTGCGCCTGCACGAGACCCTCGGCGTGTGGAACATCGCCGACACCCTGGAGACCCGGGGCAACCACTACGTCAACGCGGGCATGCCGGTGGAAGCCCTCCGCTGCTACGGCGCTTCCCACCTGCAGAACTCCCGCGTCGGCCGGACCTGGCCCCGGCATCCCGGGACCGCCGAGAAGCTCGACGGTCTCCGGGACACTCTGTCCTCCAATGACTTCCAGGATGCCTGGGCCAGCGGGGAGCGGCTGGGTGCGGACAACCTGGTGGAGGGCTGGCTGTAGGGCGTGTCTCCCAACCCCGAATCTGCTGCACAACGCCCTGAAAACAGTCGGATGCGTAAACTGGTGTTTGCCAGGTCGGAAAGCCAACCAGGATTCCCAGCTCCTCGACCCCCTTGCCGACGGCCCAACAGGACGTCGCTCGCGACGATCCGGGATTGAGAGACACGCCCTAGCAGTCGCCGATCCCCTGCGCGGCCAGTTCGGTCGGCGTGGCCGGCCGGACCGATACGGTCGAGGCGTCCGCAGTGGTGCCGGTGCCGTCGCGCAGGGTCTCGAACACGGTGCCGGTCATCCGCCAGGAGCTGTTCGCCGAGGCGATCGTGTACGTCCCGGTGTACCGCCAGACCGGCACCTCCAGCGCCGAGTGGTAGGCCCACAGCGGTGGCACGGTGAACTTGACGGAGGAGGACACCTCCTGCCGGGTGCCGGACACCTGTCCGTACCGGGCGGTGATGGCCACCGTGAATGCCTCGAGCACCTCGGCTTTCGCGGTCTCGCTCACCTCCCAGCGGGAGGAGACGTCCTCGGAGGTCAGCCGTAGCACCTCCTCGGTGAGCGGGTCGCAGCTGCCGTTGATGTCGTCGGTCAGCGGCATCTCGGAAAAGCTCGCGGTGCGTGGAGCGTCCAGGACGAACGTGCAGACGTGACCGTCCCGTGCGCACAGTGCCCCGATCAACTTCTGCTGGTCGACCGGGTCCAAGTTCGCGCTCTCGACGACGGTGCCGGGCGGGTCGAGGATCTCGACGTCGGTGCCGTTCTGATTGCCGGGTGCGATCAGTTCACCGCTGACTATCCAGGACGCCACACCGACGCTCATCTCCAGCAGCAGTTCGGCGGAGCCCACCGGATCGCCACCGGACTCCTTCAGCAGGTCCCAGGAGGTCAGGACGTCGTTGTTCCTCCCGTCGTTGTCGATCTCGATCCTGATCGACTCGCCGGGACCGAGTTCGAAGGCACTGCGGGGGATCTCGAGGTTCTGCGGAACGTCGGTGCCGGGCAGCTTCTGCTGCCAGCCCTTGTACAGCAGGGTGTAGTGGCTCAGGTTGACGATGTCGAAGCCCTTGGTGGCCGCGGCCGCCGCGCGTGGTGCGGGTGCTGCGGTTGCCGCCCCCTGCGTGAGCAGCATGGTGAGCAGTACGCCGAAAGCGGTCAGCAGTCGGCAGGTCGGAGTCAGCCGCATGATGCCCCCAGGTTCGCGAGATCGTCGGTGGCAATGGTGGTCTGCCGAGGTGCGGCGGCCTGGCTCTTCTTGCCACCGGGCCGCGGGGTGTCGATGGTCATGTGCACCAGCCAGGTGGTGTTGCCGAGCAGGATCTGGAAGGTGCCGTTCGACCGCCACACCGGGTAGGTGACCTGCCACCAGCCGATCCGGCCGGGTTCCAGGGTGGTCGCGCCGGTGGCCTTCACGGAGGTGACGTCGGTCTGGGTGCCGCCGGTCGAGACCTTCGTCGAGGTGTTGATCAGGTCGAGCAGCTTGGTGTCCATGGTGACCGACACGTCCCAGCTGGTGGAGAACGTGCGGGTGGTGTTGTTGCTCAGCGTCATGGTGACCTTGTCGCAGGTCAGGTTCCGGTACGGACCGTCGACGACCACCGGTACGGTCGTCTCCTGCGGACGCCCGGCGGAGGTGAACTGGCAGCGGGACCCGTCCTCGGCGCACAGCCGGCGGGCCAGCTCGGCCCCGTCCGCCTGGCTCATCGTCGCCCCGGCCCCCGAACCGGTGGTGACCTCGGTGGTGGTGTTCGGCGGGTCCAGCACGTAGACGTCCTGGGACTGCGTGTTCACCACGAGACCGGCCGGTACTGCGCCCACCTCGCTGTATCGCACGCTCGCCTGCACGGACAGGGTGAGGTCGAAGGTGGCGCCGGTCGGTGTGTTGTCCTTATCCAGGACGGCCCACGTGGTGAGCACGTCGTTCTCCCGCGCGACACTGTCCAGTTCGAAGTGGCCCTGCTCGCCGCCCGCCAGCTGCCAGCCGGTCGGCAGCAGCTCCAGGTTCGGCGGCGGGTTGTTGCCGACGCTCTTGGCGGCGGTCAGCTGCAACGTCTTGCTGGACCAGTTGTGGATCCAGAAGCCGCGGGTCGCTGCGCTCGTGCCGGCCGCGTTCACGCTCCCGCCGGCCGGCGCCGGTTCGGGGGCGGCCGCCCGGGCGGTCATCGGCGACAGGGCGGCCAGCACCACAAGGATGCCGGTCACCGCCGTCGCTCTCCTGCGGTGTCTCATCGGGTGCCTTCCGTGCTGGAGCTCTCGGATGTCGGGGCCGGCGCTGTCGGTGCTGCTGAAGTCGGTGCTTCTGATGTCGGTGCTGCTGATGGTGTTGATGCAGTGGGACTGCTGGCGTTCAGCGAGTCGGTGATGGCCGAGAAGATCGGCGCCACCGGCGATCCGCCGGCGGGGGTCCAGCTCAGGTTGGTGAGCACGACGACGGTCGTGCCGCGGGAGGGTGAGTGGGCGGCGAAGGAGTTGAACCCGGGCATCGCGCCGCCGTAGAGGTGGAAGTCGCCCTGGGTCGCCATCCCGAACCCGTAACGGACCGAGTCCGCCGTGGTCACGCCGTCGTCGGCGATGTCCTTGTTCCACTCCAGCCGCTGCGCCTGGTCGATCAGCGGTCCGTCGACGACAGCGGTGAAGTAGTCGGCCAGCGCTGATGCGGAGGCGTAGCCGGCGCCGGCGGTCCACGCGTAGGACGGATCCAGATCGGAGCGGTCCACCGGCAGCAGCTCGCCGGCCGCGGCCGCCTCGCGCTGTTCGGTCGGCAGCACCCGGTTGTCGGCCGGGGTCTCGAAGGCGTAGCCGTCGGGGTGCGGGGAGGGCAGGTCGTCGGTGGTGCCGGACAGTCCGATGGCGTTCTCGTCGAGCTCGAGCGGGTCGAACAGCATCGTCCGGAAGGCGGTGGCGGCGTCCTGACCGGTGACCTTCTCGATCACCAGGCCGAGCAGGATGTAGTCGGTGTTGGAGTAGAGGAATCCGGCCGGCCCGGTCTGCACCGGATGGGCGAAGGAGATGTCGAGCAGCTCCTGCGGCGTCCAGACCTTGGTCGGGTCCGCGGTGGCCGTCTTACGGAAGCCAGCGTCCTGGTCGTAGGAGAACAGCCCGCTGCGGTACTCGCCGAGCTCCTGCAGGGTCAGCTCGTCGCCGCCCGGGACGCCGTCGACGTAGTCCGAGATGGGGTCCTGCAGTGAGAGCTTCCCCTGCTCCTCGAGCTTGAGCAGGATGCTCGCGGTCATGGTGGCGGTGATGTCGGCGAGCCGGAACACGTCATCGGTGGTCACCGCTTCGCCGCCGCCGACCGTCCGGGTGCCGAACGCCTCGGTCCAGTCGCCCTGCGCCTCGTCGCGCACCAGCACCACCGCTCCGGGGACGCCGTTCTTCGCCAGCGCCTCTTCGATCTGCGGCCGAAGTGTGGCGACGTAGGCGGGCTCGGTGGTCGTTGCGCCGGAGGTCGTTGCTCCTGAGGGCGCGGCGGTGTTCGAGGTCGGGGCCGCCGACGTCGATGCGTCCGGAGCCGCTGTCCCGGTGCTGGTCTCGGACTCGGTGGTCGAGGTGCAACCGGCCAGCAGCGCGGCCGCCACCAGTAGCGACAGGGGTGCCCGGGTGCGCCGGGCCAGGTCTCTGGGGTTCATGCTGCGGACGCTACGAACGCGTCCTCTCACCACCCTCACACCGCTCGTTGGCGGCGGTGGGCTCGGACGAACGCCGTCGGTAGTCCGACTTCGGGGTGCCAGGTCGGACTAGCTTTGCCGGTAGTCCGACTTAGGGGTGCCAAGTCGGACCAACGGACGGTTGTCGACCATCCGGACCCTTTCCGGTGGGTGCCGGACCTGCGACGATCCCGACATGGTCGAGGCGATATTCGGGCTGGTAGGAGTGCTCCTGGGTGGGACGCTGACCTGGCTGCAGACGGTGTACAGCACCCGGCAACAGCGGGTTGCCGAGCTCGACAAGCGCCGGCACGACGAACGCGTGCGATGGATCGAGCACAAGCGCGACGTCTTTGTCGGTCTGCAGACCACAGCACGAGCTTGGAGCAGATGTCTCACCGAGGCTTGCCTTGAGTCTCTGAACGGACGCGCCGGCGACATATCGCTCGTCGACAGCGCGCGGGAGCTCGAGGATCGCTTCCGCGCACATCGGTACGACCTCGACATCCTGTCCGGGAGGAAAGTCAGCGAGGCAGCGTTCGAAGTCGGGAAGCGGCTCGAGATGCTGAGTGAGGCCATCGGCCTGACCACCGATCGGAACACCCTCTACCCGTCGGGCCCGCGGATCAGCTCACGGGACGACTTGGAGACCCGCGTCCGTGAGATCAAGCGGCTGCGGGTCGCGATGGTCGTGGCCATGCGAGAGGAGATCAACGCCCCGATGCTCATCGCGCCCTGAGTCGCTCCTGTTCGGTCCGGCACAAAGCCGCACCGCGGACCCTTCGTGCAGCATCCGACCTGTCCGGAACGAAGCAGCAGCGTCAAGAGGTCGGCGCGCGTCGTCAGGACAGCATCGACTGCCTGACCTGCTGCGCGAGGCCGACCAGTACCGAGGGCTCGACGTCGGGGGAGCCGGAGGTTTCCGTGGTCGGGTACGGGTAGACGAGCTTCACGGAGGCCGACGCGTGGAACCACTCGACGACAAGGACGCCGGAGCCAGCCCCCTCCGAGCCGGGGTCGTTCCACATCACGGCGGGATTGCCAATGCCGTCCACCGGAGTCTGCTCCGGCCTGGTCTTGCCGAGTTGCTCCCACTCATCGATGGTTCCGAACTGCTCGGCGGAGTAGTCCGCGCGCGAGACGCCGTCGGGGGTCGCATCGAAGGTGATGAAGAGGGTGAGCAGCCGGTCCTCGCCGAAGTAGCCGCACTCGGTCGGCTGACCGGGCGGGGTCACGCCGAAGCCGACGTTCGGGAGTGCCCTCGTGACGACGGTATCCGGGAGGTAGATGCAGGCCGATGCCGTCTCGTCCAACTCGCGCTCGACCGCCGCGGCACGAGTGGCGGATCCTTCCGTGGTGCAGCCGGCGAGCAGTGCGGTGGCGACGAGCAGCAGCGCGGGTAGGAGCCGTCTCATGGCGTCACCTCTGCGGTCGGGTCAGGACTCAGCAGAAGCTAGCCGCGGGTAACGGTCTCCGTGGGAGTTCCAGCACGAGCCACTCCCTCAGCCGTCAACAGCTCCCGGATACTCCGCACGTGGGTGAACCTCGGCGCGAGACCTGTGTAGCGTCCGTGGAAGTGGCCTAAGGAGGGACCAGTTCCACGGACGCAACGCCGAAGGTCAGGAGACGAGTTCGCCGGAGTAGTGGTCCTTGTGGAGGCGGCGGAGCTCGCGCTTGAGGACCTTGCCCTGCCCGTCCACCGGTAGGGAGTCGAGGAACAGCACGGCCTTCGGCACCTTGTAGTTGACGGCGCGCTCCTTGCAGAAGTCGGTGAGCTCGCGGTCGGTCAGCACCGACCCGGGCTTGCGGACCACGAACGCGGTCACGGCTTCGGACCAGTACTCGTGCGCCAGCCCGACGACGGCGACCTGCGCGACCTCGGGGTGCGCGTAGATCACCTTCTCCACCTCCTGGGAGGAGACGTTGTAGCCGCCGGACTTGATCATGTCCTTGCGGCGGTCGGCGAAGAACAGGTTCCCGTCGGCGTCGCGGCGCATGAGATCGCCGGTGTGCAGCCAACCCTGCTCGAAGGTCTCGCGGGTGCGCTCGGGGTCCTTGTAGTAGCCGAGCATCACCGCGGGCGTCCGGCACCAGGCCTCGCCGACCTCGCCCTCGGCCACCTCGACCCCGTCCGCATCGACCAGGATCAGCTCGAGCGCGGCGACAGGCTTGCCGATCCAGGCGATGTCGCCACCGGGGATGTCCTCCAGCTCGCGGAACCAGCCGGTGCAGCCCAGCTGCGTCAGCTCGGACTGGCCCCAGTACGTCGCCCACATGAGCGCCGGCGACTTCGAGTTCCAACCGTTGATCATCGCCCGCGGCATGGTCGCGCCGTAGGTGAGCAGCCGCTGCACCGACGACAGGTCGGCGCCGAGGAACGACGCGTGCTGCACCGCGGCGAGGAAGAACGTCGGCGTCTGCACCATCGCCGTGCAGCGCTCGCGATCGATGAGATCGATGGCCAGCGCGGCGTTCACGACGCCGGGCAGGATCACCGAGGCGCCGATGCACAGCACGATGGACAGGTTCCCCAGGCCGGCGATGGTATGCAGCGGGGTGAGGTGCAGCCAGCGGTCATGCGTCCGGACGATGCCGCCGGTCAGTGAGTCGCTGTCGCACTGCGCGCCCATGCCCCAGGCCGGCGCGGTGGCGATCGCGTAGTTGCGGTGCGGGATCAGCACCGCCTTCGGGAACGCCTCGGTGCCGGAGGTGTAGATCATGAACAGCGGATCCCGCTCCTGCACCTCCGCCACCGGCTCGTCCGATCGGACCTCGGAAGCGTAGAAGTCAGCAAAGGACTCCCAGCCATCCACAGCAGGACCGGACACCACGAACGACCGCAGCGACGGCACATCGGCGCGCACCGCGTCGATCCGAGCGACCAGGCCGGCATCGGCGAGCAGCAGCACCGGCTCGGCATGCGTGATCTGGTAGGTGATCTCGGATTCGGTGAACAGGTAGTTGATGCCGGTGGTCACCGCGCCCAGCCGGGCCGCCGCCAGGTAGAGGCAGACGTAGTCGGCGGAGTTCGGGGACATCACCGCGACCACGTCGCCGCGGCCCACGCCACGGTCGCGCAGCGACCAGGCGATCCGGTTGACCCGCGCATCCAGCTCCGCGTAGGTCAGCCGGACCGCGTTCACCCCGTCCGGGGTGTAGTAGGCCAGCGCAAGGTGGTCGGGCTGGTTGCGGGCGTGCCGGCGGATCTGGTCGCCGACGGTCGAGCGTCCGGTGACGGTGTCGTAGACGCCGACGTCGAGCTCGTCGAGGTTCACGCCTCGGCCTTCTGACCGAACTTCCCGACCGAGTAGTACTCCGAGACCGGCTTGCGGCTCAGCTTCTTCGGGAAGCCCTTCGACGGCCAGCCGACCGCGATGGTCGCCGCGGTGATGTAGCCGTCGGGGATGTCGAGCAGCTCCTTGACCTCCGCCTCGTAATGGCAGAGCAGGGTGGTCAGCGCGCCGCCCAGGCCGACGTTCCGCAGGCCGAGCAGGAAGTTCTGGATCGACGGGTACACCGACCCGCCGCCGACGATGGACAGCCGGCCGGAGTCCAGGTCGGTCGGGTGCAGACCGGCCAGCTCAGCGACAGCAACCACCAGCACCGGGATCTCGTCCAGCTCGTTGGCGAAGTCGTCGGCCTTCTTCAGGTACTCCGGCACCTCGAACCCGGCCTGCCCGCCGATCGCGATGTCGGCCTTGCGGGCGTTGTCCAGGTACTCGTTCCACGGGACGAGGTACCACTCCTTGAGCTTGGCCTTCACCGCCGGGTCGGTGACCACGATGAAGTGCACGGGCTGGCGGTTGCCGCCCTGCGGGCCGAAGCGGGCGGCGTCGAAGGCCTTCTCCAGCACGGCCAGGTCGACGGGTTCCTTCTTGTAGAAACGGTTCGTCCAGGCGGTCGAGACGACGTCGTAGAACTCCACTGTTCTGCTCCCTCGATGGGTCGGACACCCGGCGCCTTCGCCGGCTGTCTGCTACGTGATCCAGATCAAATCTGATACTTGACTCGGTCACCCGCCGTGACGGCCGGATCACCGGGATCCGGACGAAAGGTCAAGCTCGGAGCCATGAACAGTCGTGCTGAGCTGGTCGCACACGCAACGGGAAGAAGTCTAGGGCGTGCGAGCCGGTGAGCACAATCACCGATCCAGAAATAAATCTGATCCTAGTTCTTGACGAACCGCAGGTCCGGGGTCGATAGTCGTCATCACCGCCGGAGGACGCCTCACCGTGGAGCGCCCCGGCAGTACCGCTCCCGGCGGTCACGACCGAGCACGGCTCTCGGTCCGGCCGGCGGGCCATCTCCCCCTGGGCCCGGCTCGCCTCGCCATGCCCGGAACCTCACAGCGCACCCGAACCAGCGCACACCACGAAGACCCCCACCACACGAAAGATGGGACAACCCGGAATGCCCGAGACAATGGTGTCCAGCACCCGGCGACGCCGACCGTCGTTCGGTCGTCGCGCGCAGCTCGCCGCGCTCACCACCAGTGCCCTGCTCGTCCTCGCCGCCTGCGGGTCGGACTCGGGCAGCGGCACCTCCAGCACCACAGCGGCCCCGACCACCGCCGCCAGCACCGCCCCCACCAGCGCCGACACCGGCAGCAGCGAGGCACCCACCAGCGGTAGCAGCGAGGCTCCGACCAGCAGCAACGGGGGCGGCGGCGAACTGGCCCCGTTCGAGGAGGCCCTCGCAGCGGCCACCGCCGCCCCGACCTACGACGGCCCGACCGAGGGCCCGAAGCCGGAGGCCGGCAAAAAGATCGCGGTCGTCACCTGTGCCGCGGTGAACACCGGCTGCGCCGCCACCGCGGACAGCGTCAAGGAGGCCGGCGACTCGGTCGGCTGGGAGACCACCATCCTCGACGGCAAGGGCAGCCCGACCGGCGCCAGCCAGGCGATGATCTCCGCGATCAACAGCGGCGCCGAGGGCATCGTGCTGGTCGCCATCGACTCGTCGACCATCCTGCAGGGCATGAACGCGGCGAAGTCCGCGGGCGTCCCGGTGGTCAGCGCGCTGTCGGACAACCAGATGGGCGACGGCGCCGGTCAGGTCTACGCCGAGATCAGCGGGCAGAGCGAGCTGGCCGGCAGCGCCATCGCCGACTACTTCATCGTGCAGAGCGGCGGCACCGCCAAGGTCGCGTCGTTCCACATCGCCTCGCTGGCCTCCACCACCAACCGCTACAACGGCTTCATCGGTGAGATCGGCAAGTGCAGCGGCTGCGAGGTCGTCTCCGACCAGACCTACGGCCTGGTCAGCCAGGCGGAGTTCACCAACCTGATCAAGGGCACGCTGACCGCGAACCCGTCCATCGAGTACATCTTCCTGGACGTCTCGCAGTACGCCTCGATCGCCGCCACCGCGCTGCAGCAGATGGGCATGGACAACGTCGGCGTCGCCGGCGTCGACTGCCTGCCCCCGGAGGTGCAGTCCATCAAGGACGGCACCGGCAGCGTCGCCTGCTCCAACGCCGCAGTCAGCCTGGCCGGCTGGCCGACCGTCAACGAGCTGACCCGCGCCTTCGCCGGTGAGCCCGCCATGGAGGAGAAGATCCCGTTCCGGCTGCTGACCAAGGACATCGTGGACGTCGAGACCGCGCCCTACATGGACGGTTTCACCCCGGCGGACGGCTACAAGCAGCTGTGGGGCGTCACCTCCTGATCGAGGGGACACCACCGGCAGCGAGCTAGGAGACAAACGATGGCGACCGACGAGGGCGTGCTGATCGACGCACGCGGACTAAGCAAGGTCTTCGACGGTGTGGAGGTGCTGGGCGACGCCGACCTGCGGGTCGAGGCCGGCCGGATCCACGCCCTCGTCGGTGCCAACGGTTCCGGCAAGTCCACGCTGATCAAGATCCTGTCCGGCTACCACACCCCGACGAGGGGCACCGTGGACATGCCGGCCGACCCCGGGACCGGGCTGCCCGCACCCATGGCCTTCGTGCACCAGGACCTGGGTCTGGTGGAGACCATGAGCGTGCAGGAGAACATCGCGCTGGCCTGTGGTTTCGCCACCGCTGGTGGCCGCATCAAGTGGCGGACGGTGCAGGCGCAGGCCCGCGACCTGCTCACCGAGTTCGGCGTCGACGTCGACCCGGAGATGCCGATCGGCGAGCTGGGCGGCACCGAGCGGCGGCTGGTCGCCATCGCCCGGTCCTCCCACTCGCTGGGCGGCCGGCGCGGGGTGCTGGTGCTCGACGAGCCCACCGCCGCGCTGCCGCCGGACGAGGTGCACCAGGTGTTCGAGCTGATGCGGGTGATCGCCCGCCGCGGCTCCGGGGTGCTGTTCGTCTGTCACAACCTGGTCGAGACCCTGGCGGTGGCTGATGATGTCACCGTGCTGCGCAACGGCCGGGTGGTCGCGCAGACGCTGGCCAAAGACACCAGTCCGGAGCTGCTCGCCCAGGCGATGTTCGGCGGGGCGGTCGATGCTGTGGGTAAGACGCGCAAGGCCGGGCACCGCACCGACGAGGTCGGGCTGCGGCTGCAGAGCATCAGCGGCAAGCGGGTCAAGGAGCTGGATCTGGCGGTGCACGTCGGCGAGGTCGTCGGCGTCACCGGCCTTGTCGGCTGCGGGAAGTCGGAGCTGGGCCGGATCATCGCCGGCGCGCAGAAGTCCACCGCCGGCACCATCGCCGTCCGCAGCAGCACCCCGCAGTCCTGGCGGTCCCCGGACCACGCCATGACCCACGGTGTCGCCTACGTGCCGCCGGACCGGCGCCGCTCCGGCGGCGTGCTGACCATGCAGGCCCGGGAGAACGTCACCCTCTCCACCGTCGACACCTTCTTCACGAAGGGCCGGATCGACAAGAAGGCGGAGACGAAATCCGTTGCGGCGCAGATGGTCGAGGTCGGCGCCGTGCCCGCCCGCCCGCAGCAGCCGTTTGCGGCGTTCAGCGGCGGCAACCAGCAGAAGCTGGTGTTCGCCCGGGTGCTGCGGCTGGCGCCGAAGGTGGTCGTGCTCGACGACCCCACCCAGGGGGTGGACGCCGAGACCATCCCCGAGTTGTACCGCTTCATCCGCTCCATGGCCGCGCAGGGCTGCGCGGTCGTGGTGATCACCGCAGACATCGACGAACTGGTCGAGGTCTGTGATCGGGTGGTCGTCCTGGAGGACGGCCGGCTCGTCGACGACATCGAAGGGAACGACGTGACGATCGAACGGATCGGCAGCGCGGTGGCCCGCGGCAGCAGCGCGGCGGTGACGGCATGACCGCCGGGCCGGAGACCCCCGCGAAAACAGCCAAGGCCGAGACCCCGGCACCCCGGAAGGTGGTGCGCCGCCGGATCGGCGTGGCCGAGAGCCTGGAGCGGCTCGGCGTCCCGGTGCTGCTGGTGGTGCTGATCATCGTGTTCGCGATCGCGCTGCCCGCCACCTTCCCGACGATGCGCAACGCCTCCGGCATCCTGTCCACCGAGGCGGTCGGCCTGATGCTGGCCTTCGGCGCGCTGGTGCCGCTGGTGTGCGGGGAGTTCGACCTGTCGATCGGGTTCGTGCTGTCGTTCAGCTCGATGCTGGTCGCGGTGCTGACGATCAACCAGGGCTGGAACGTCTGGGTCGCCTCGCTGGTGACGATCGTGGTGGCGGCGCTGCTCGGCGCGTTCAACGCGTTGCTGGTGCAGTTCTTCCGGATCTCCTCGTTCATCGCGACGCTGGCCTCCGGCACCGTGCTGAGCGGGATCACGTTGCTCATCTCGGATTCCACCATCGTCACCGGCTCGCTGCCGGACTCCTACACCGGCATCGGCTCCGGCGGCCCGGGCGGGATCGCACCCGCGGTGTTCATGGCGCTGGCCGTGGGCCTGATCCTCTACTACGTGCTCGAGCACACCCCGACCGGCCGCCGGATGGAGGCGATCGGCCAGGGCCGGGACGCCGCACGGCTGGCCGGCGTGAAGGTGAACCGTTTGGTGGTCACCAGTCTCATCGTGTCCGGCGGTGTCGCCGGGCTGTGCGGGGTGGTCAACACCGCGACGCAGGGCTCCGCCGATCCCAGCGTCGGGCCCGGGTTCCTGCTGCCGGCTCTGGCCGCCGCGTTCCTCGGTGCCACCACCATCCGGCCGGGCCGTTTCAACATCATCGGCACCCTGCTGTCGGTGTTGCTGCTGGCGGTCGGCGTCAACGGCCTGTCGCAGCTGGGCACCCCGCAGTGGGTCGGCCCGGTGTTCAACGGCGGCGTGCTGCTGCTCGCGGTCGGCGCCGCCCAACTCCGCCGCCGGTCGCTGTGACCGGGTCCACCCCAGCCGGACCGGCAACCGCGGCCCGGCCGGGAGAGGCTGTCCCGCAGCCGCTCTGGGACTTCCAGTCAACGCTCACAGCGCCGGACGGGATGACCGCGGCGCAGCTGCTCGGCGGGTACGACGACTACATCAACGGTGATGCACCGGCGGTGGCGCACGTCGATCTGCAGGTCCCGATCCGCGAGGTCAACGGCTGGCGGGTCACCGCCGACATCCACCGGCCGGTCGGCGACGGTCCGTTCCCGGTGCTGGTCTACCTGCACGGCGGCGCCTGGATCATGGGCGCCCCGGCCACCCACCGCCGGCTGGCCGCCGAGCTGGCCCAGAACGGGCTGCTGGTCGTCGTTGTCGACTACCGGCGGGCACCGAAGCACCGCTTCCCGGGCGGCGTCGAGGACACCATCGATGCGGTGGGTTGGGTGCGCGAGCACATCGCCGACTTCGGCGGCGACCCGGCGACGGTGCTGATCGGCGGCGACTCGGCCGGGGCGAACCTGGCGGCCGCGGCCATCGCCTCCGGGGTGAAAGTCCAAGCGGCGCTGCTGTTCTACGGCATCTACGACGTGCACCGCGCACTGCCGACCATCGCCGCGCTGGTCGGCGAAGGCGAGAACCAGCTGTACCTGACATCCGAGGACTACCGGTCGATCACCGACGATCCCCGGCTGCATCCCGAGCGCTACCCCGACACCTTCCCGCCCACCCTGGTGCTCACCGGCGACGGTGACCCGGCCGCGGACGAGAGCTACTCACTGGCAGCGCGTCTCGGCCATGCCGGTATCGACCATCAGCTGGTGGTGCTGGCCGACTCGCCGCACGGGATCCTGCAGCTGCCCGGCGCCCCCGGCCACGGCCAGGGCCTGGCAGCGATCCACGACTTCCTGCAGCGCCGCGGACTGACCCGCGCTGCCCCCACCGAAGACACGACTGGAGGTTCGCCGTGACGGTCCAACCCGATCCGCGCGAAGCGACCGAGGACGAGCTGCGGCTCGCCCTCGAGTCCGCCAACATCCCCACCCTGCTGATGACGGTGGCGCACCTGACCGGCGACCACTCGTGGCTCGAGGAGCCGTACCGGCCGACCCGCACCGTGGCGCTGGACGACCACGACACCGGCGGCCTCTCGCCGGAGCGGCAGGCGGAGGTGCGCGCGGCGACGCTGGAGGTGCTGCGCCGGGAGCGGGACGGCAGCCTGCCGACGCCGGAGCCGCCGACCGACCAGCAGATCGTCGAGATGCTGTCGGTGGCGATGGGCGAGACCGTGCCGGCCGAGTACGGGCCGATGCTGGCGGAGGAGTCGCGGTTCCGGCTGCGGGACGTCACCTGGACCGCTGAACCCCCGACCGCAAGGCTCGCCGACTTCAAGGTGCTGGTGGTCGGGGCGGGGGTGTCCGGGATCTGCACGGCCATCAAGCTGAAGGCGCTGGGCATCCCGTTCACCGTGGTGGAGAAGAACGACGACATCGGCGGCACGTGGCTGGAGAACGACTACCCGGGATCGGGCGTGGACACGCCGAGCCACCTGTACTCGTTCTCGTTCGAGCCGAGCCCGACGTGGTCGCGGTACTACGCGAAGCAGCCGGAGATCCTGGCCTACCTGCTGCGGATCGTGGACAAGTACGACCTGCGCAGCTCCATCGAGTTCGGGGTGGAGGTGGAGTCGGCGGAGTACGACCCGGCGTCCTCGTCCTGGCGGGTGGGGCTGAAGCGGGCGGGCGGTGCGGTGTCGGTGGAGAACCCGAACGTGCTGATCACCTCGGTGGGGCAGCTGAATCGGGCGCAGTTCCCGTCGACGCCGGGGCTGGCCGACTTCGCCGGGCCGATGTTCCACTCGGCGCAGTGGCAGCACGACGTGGACCTGGCCGGTAAGCGGGTGGCGGTGCTGGGCACCGGGGCGAGCGCGATGCAGATCGTGCCGACGCTCGCCGGGACGCCGGCGGAGCTGACCGTGTTCCAGCGCTCGCCGCAGTGGGCGGCGCCGGTGAAGAACTACCGGCGGGACATCAGCGCGGGCAAGCAGGTGCTGCTGGAGCACGTGCCGTACTACGCGACCTGGTACCGGATCCGGCTGCTGTGGATGTTCAACGACAAGCTGCACGAGTCGCTGCAGGTGGACCCGGCGTGGGAGTTCCCGGAGCGGTCGATCAACGCGGCGAACGACAAGCACCGGGCGTTCTTCACCGAGCACATCCGGCGTGAGATCGCCGGCCGCGAGGACCTGTGGGACAAGGTGCTGCCGACCTACCCGCCGTACGGCAAGCGGATCCTGATGGACAACGGCTGGTACGAGGCCATCCAGCGGGACGACGTGGAGCTGGTGACCACGGCCGTCGATCACGTGGAACCCGATGCGGTGGTGACGGCGGACGGGCAGCGGCACGAGGCGGACGTGCTGGTGCTGGCGACCGGGTTCCAGAGCAAGCGGGTGCTGTACCCGATGGACATCCGCGGGGCGAGCGGTACGTCGATCCGCGAGCTGTGGGGCGACGAGGACGCCCGGGCCTACCTGGGCATGACGGTGCCGGACTTCCCGAACCTGTTCGTGGTGTACGGGCCGAACACCAACCTCGGCCACGGCGGCAGCGTCATCTTCCACACGGAATGCCAGGTCAACTACATCACCCGGCTCCTGGTGCAGATGCTGGAGCAGGGGATCGCGTCGATCGATGTGCGGCAGGAGGTGTTCGACCGGTACAACGCCGACGTCGATGCCGCGCACGAGAAGATGATCTGGAATCACCCCGGGGTGGACACCTGGTACCGGAACTCCTCGGGCCGGGTCGTGACGAACACCCCCTGGCGGCTGGTGGACTACTGGGCGATGACCCGGCGGCCGGACCTGTCGGACTACCAGGTGACGCGGCTCGGCACGACCGTCCCCGCTGGTACCGGCGGCGGCGCGAGAGGTCCTGTTCCGGGCGCGGGCAGGCCGTAGGGTCAGGGTTTGCTATCGGTGGATCGGGGGTGAGTGGTGGCCGGCAGGGTGGAGCGGGCGCCGTCCCGCGGTGAGCTGTCCGCGCACACTGCCCGGCGCATCCTGCGGGACGTCACCGAGCGCGGGTTGCGGGTGGGGGAGTCGCTGGGCGACGAGTCCTGGCTGATCGAGCACTACGACGTGTCCCGCGGGACGCTGCGCGAGGCGCTGAAGCTGCTGTCCTTCCTCGGCGCGATCACGGTGAAATCCGGGCCGCGGGGCGGTCCGCAGCTCACCACGCCCGGGTCGGCGGTGGTGGGGTCGGCGCTGGGGATGGTGGTGCAATTCCGCGGGGCCACCCTGCACACGGTGTTCCAGGCCCGGGCCGCGATCGAGCCGGCCGTCGCCGCGCTGGCCGCGTCCTGCCGGAACGAGACCGACCTGCGGGTGCTGGACCGCCAGGTCGACCTGCTCCGCGCCGCCCAGTCCACCCACGGCCCGGTGTATGCCGGCCACTCCGAGCGCTTCAACTTGTTGCTTGCCGAGGCCTCCCACAACGAGGTCCTGGCCACCACCGTGCCGGCCATGGCGGCCATGACCGCTGCTGTGACATGGCGTTATGGTCCTGGGATGCGTCCGGAGCTGACCGAGCGGATCGGGCGGGTGGTGGCAGCGGTGCGGGACTCTGATCCTGCGGCGGCGACCGCTGAACATGCGGCGATGTTCGGCTGGCTCATCGACGAGCTCCTCGAGTCCCAGCCGGCGCGGATGCAGGCGAGGATCCTCTGGCCGGATGTGGATGAGATCCTGGCGGATCAGCGGTACGGGTGACCGCCTCGAATACCACGAACCGAGCGCGAAAGCCTAGGTACCACGTAGCATAGACGGCAGAACTGTCGACACCTTGAACGGGGGAGCCTAAGCCGTGTCCGAAAACCAGACGGTAGACATCCAACCCACTCCGAATGTGCTGCTAGCACTCACACGGACCCCGATCACGCCAATCGACGCACTGTGCGAACTTATCGACAACTCGCTTGACTCCTTCCGCAGCGCCGATGTCTCGGGTGGCGCCGCAAAGCCGCGCCATGTCATCGTGGACCTACCGGGCATTACTGAAGTAGCCCGAGGGGAGGGCCTGGTGCGAATCAGGGATACAGGACCCGGCCTGACCCTCCAGCAAGTGACTAACGCACTGAAGGCCGGCTTCTCGTCGAAGAACGCCTTCGACACACTTGGACTCTTCGGTATGGGTTTCAACATCGCGACTGGCAAGTTGGGCCGACAGACAACAATTGTCACCGCCGCGGAAGACGACGACATGGCGCTACAAGTCGAGCTGGACCTTCCTTCACTAATAGAGAATGAATCGTTCGAAGTACCGACCTCCCGGATCCATAAGCCCCATGGAATGCGTCATGGAACCATTGTCGAGATCCGAGGTTGGTGGCCCGACAAGGATCCAAACAATGCCTTTATACGTAGACTCGCCGCTACACCGCGTAAGACGATTCGAGAACAGCTTGCAAGGCGATACGCAACCCTGCTCAGAAGAACGTCGGAGAATCCCATAAGGATCACAGTTAACGATGACACGCATCCAGCATTCGAACATTGCGTGTGGGGCGAACACCGATTTGTGGAGCGAGCTGGCCGCGGCCGAATCAATGCTCGAATAGTATTCGACGAAGTTCTGGCGAGCTCGGTCAGGTGCATACAGGACGGATCTGACATGGGCGGAAACGAGGTCTGTCTGCGATGCGGCGGTCGAGACAGCCGCATGGTTGAAGAGCGCGTCAAAGGGTGGGTCGGAGTTCAGCGATTCGACGACCAGAACGAATACGGCATCGACCTGATACGAAATGGCCGGGCGATTCGAGTGCAGGAGAAGAGCGCCTTCTTCGAGAATATCGACGAGGACACGAAGAAGTCAGAACGCGAATATCCTGTAGATCAACAGTACGGCCGAATAGTGGGCGAAGTGCACTTAGATCACGTGCCAGTCGATTTCACCAAGCAAGATTTTCAGCGCACCAGTGATGAATGGCACGCTGCGATGGAGTTTCTGCGAGGCAAATCGCTACTTCCAAGCAGATGGCCCGAAGGATACGACAACACTTCCCCGGTCTCGCAGATATTCCAGGGATACCGCAAGGTCCGAAACTTTGGCACGCCAGATATGTACATGGGCGAGTACAATCCCGCTAAAGGTAAGGCCGACAGGGTCGCGAGGTCAGTGGAGCGCGAATATCTTGAATTGTTCAAAGCGAAAGTACCTGGCTACTATGATGACGAAAAATGGTGGGAACTGGTCGTCCGGGCTGGCGACAAACCAATAGACACTCTGCCCGAATGTCCCGAATGTCAATACCAGAACGCGCCGAACGCAGAGATGTGCGAGATGTGCGGGCACGTGCTCGACGGCAAGGCATGTCTAAACGCCAATTGTACAGAGACTATTCCGCGGTCGGCAATTGCATGCCCGACGTGCGGCGCATCACAGGTTCCAGAGGTTCGTGACCCTTGGAAGTGCAATATCTGTGACAGTGTGAACCCTTCTGAATCGGAAAAGTGCGAGCGGTGCGATGAGCTTCGCGGAGCACCGAACCCATCCGATCCGGAAACGCTCGCACTAACGGCGGAACGTTGGGATGACCTATCAATTGATGGTCTGAAACTACAACTAGCCGACGGAAGTACGAGCTCGCCTATCGATCTGGTGAGCTACCTGGTCCCTAGACCTATCGTTCCCAAATTTGGGCGGCCCAGGGTTCCTGTTGCTACCAGGCGACACGCGGTCAGGATAGAAATCTACTTCGATCGTACACACCCGGCGTTCGCTGATTACGGGATGCGACCGGAGGACGCCGCGGCTACGGAGCTTGCTCATTATATGTATGAACGCCACCCGGGGCTTATCGGACGCGTCGAACATTCTCCGGCCACTCTGATGGCGCAGATCCTCCAGGTCGCCTGGGGCGATGATCTTGCCGAGTCTCCAGAGACCGTGAAAGCAGAGGTCAATGCCCTATTTGCCTTGATATCGGAGAAGGCAGCAAAGTTGGGATCAGCGCCCGACTTTTATGGCGAGCTCGATGAAGGACAGCAGGGGAATCTTGCGAGTGCAATCATCGCCTCAGGAGCCGACTTGACTCAGTTCAGTTCTCTCAAGCAGTCTGGGGAATATCTTACCTACGCCGATCTCTCCACTCTTGTCGGCTTCTTCCGGTTCAGCCCGGCCGAGTGGTTCACGGAAAACGTCTGGTCCGAGGATTGGCCAGGCGAAGAACTAGGAACAGTGGTAGCTCAACGACTCAGGTCTGAGCTCACTACCAAGTATCAAAGGTGCTTGGAGGATTGCGCATCATATGTTGAGTACAGGAATCCTGAACGACTTCTGGTGACTCGAGCGAAGGCAGCAGTCGACTTCCTATCTGCCAAACTGCAGTAGCGTCTGTCCGCCGAAAGCCAGGAAACTAGTCTTGTTTTTGAACGAACTGACACTCAGTGGCGCGTCATGGCAAGCATTCGAGCGCCTGGTCGTTCGCCTGCTGCTGTCGCGCGGCTACACGCAAGTACGGCTGGCGGGATCCAGCGGCGACGGAGGCGCCGATGTGACCGCCAACTTGAATGGCAAGAGATGGCTGTTCCAGTGCAAGCGGTGGCGGAACGCCGTAGGAATCGCGACCGTCGACGAGACACTGCAGGCCATGCATACCTATGGCGCTGACGTGCCAGTAGTAGTGAGCCGAAATGGGTTCACTACTGATGTACGAGAACTGCAGCGGCGACTGGCTTTGGCCGGCACCCCGTTGCAACTGTGGGATTCAAGCAGCTTACTGAAGCTCATCAAGAGGTGCCGACCGGAGCCGATCACACAACAAGACCCCGAACGTTATGAACTGCGCGACTACCAGCGGAGGGCTGTCGAAGCGGTAATGAACGATCGGTTCCGGGGCGCGAGGAGCGCCCTGCTGGTGCTTGCGACTGGCCTCGGAAAGACGCACATTGCGGCGGAAACCCTCCGAGAGATTACCAAGGCGAATGGGCCGGTAAGAACACTTGTGCTCGCTCACCGTAACGAACTGGTCTATCAGCTGGAGAAGGCCTTCTGGCCGTCCTTGACAGCCGAACAGGCGACCGCTATCTGGAATGGAGTAGAACGTCCAGACGTCGATGTGCTCAGGGAGATAGATGTGGTTTTCGCTTGCGTGGATTCTGTAGCCGCGGCGGCGAGCCAGTCTCCTGAGATGCTTGAGGGCTTTGATCTAGTTATCGTAGACGAGTGTCACCATCTCGGTTCGGCGACTTACGATGCCGTACTCTCGGCGCTGTCGGCCGGCGACGGCGGTACATTCCTCATAGGGCTAACGGCGACTCCCTGGCGCCCAGACGGCGCGGATCTGTCCCGGTGGTTCGATTTGCCGGCAGCGAGTATCGACCTCGTCCAGGGTCTCCGACAGGGATTCTTGGCTAACGTCGACTACCGAATGTTCACGGACAACATCAGATGGGAGAGTATTGCCGCTATAGATGGAGTCTCTCTGACTCCTAAGGGTATCAACCGTACGCTCTTCATCGAGGAATGGGACGATGCTGTCATTGACCGACTCCGGGAGGCCTGGACCGAGGTAGAGAATCCGAAAGCGATTGTGTTCTGTGGAACAATTGATCACGCTATCGAGGTTGCCGCCAAGGTGAACTCTCTTGGGTTCAGCAAAGCTGTAGCGCTTCACTCAAGGATGACAGCTGGCAGGGACAGCGTAGTCCAACGGAACAGGGTTCTTTGGGACTTTGCAGAGGGGACGGTAGGAATACTGACCGCTGTAGATATCCTCAACGAAGGCGTTGATGTACCTGACGTCAACATCGTGGTCTTTCAGCGTGTAACTCATAGCCGTAGGATATTCATACAGCAGCTTGGAAGAGGGCTGAGGATCACTCCAGGGAAGGAGAAGGTGATCGTCCTTGACTTTGTTTCGGATGTTCGAAGGATTGCGGCAGGGCTAGATCTGCAATCATCACTTAACAGACCACTTGGGGGTGACCGGATCAGGTTGGGAAGTTCAGTCAGTTTCATGCGCCACGGCCAAGTAGACCAGAGTGGTAATGACTTTCTCAGAGAGTGGCTTGGTGACATCGAGGGCCTAGAGAGTGCGGGAGACGACAACCATATCTTGAGATTTCCCCCGACTAACCCACCTGTGGGTTAGATAGGGCAACTTTCTGCTATTGAGAAGATGAAAGGATGAGGCACGTGGAGCCCAAGTGGACTTCCTATATCGATGACTTGGATTCAATGCTCGAATCGCTGAGACTTGGAATTCAGCAGGACTCCGCGCCAGAGGATCTTGTGCAGGACTACCTTCGATTGAAGCGGAAGTCGGCACAGGCCTTCAAGGCACTGGTCGTTGAGAATCTACGTGACTATAGGACTGAGTGGCACACAGCTCGCTCGACGTTGGAGTACGAGATGTATCGGCTCTACGAAGGTGTGGTGCCTGACTGGGCGCTCAAGGTCCCGTACGGTTCCGAGACCCACTATCAACTATTCTGTGTGCTTGTCGAGCGGATAGGTCGTCCTGTTGCGGCAGACCATCTTCGTGTAGTGACAGCCGATGCGGTGCATGCTGAGCGGCGTGTTCGGGAGTTGCGAGAGATCGGTCTCGACATCGACACATCGAAGGTCTCTGGCCGAGACAGCTACGTACTGAAGAGTCTAAACGTAGATGTCGCATTGGCGCCACATGTCGTCGCGAATCTCGTAAAGAACAGTCCAAAGCTAGGGGCGGATAAGCTACCGCTCCTTCGAAGGGTCGAAGAGGTTGGAGGAACCACCTGACGGACGGACGAGGTCCAATCCTAGTTAAAGACGGAAGGGCTCATCTTTCGCGAGGTGGGGCCGGCTGAGGGGACTCGCTGCTTGAGCGAGGGACCCTTGCCGGCACCAATCGCAGACCGGATGCTCCTACCGATAGCACGTGCAACGGGCGGCGGAAAGGCATTTCCGACCTGTCGATATGAGGCTGTCTTACGGCCGCTGAACACCCAGTCGCTGGGGAAACCCTGGACTAGAGCCGCCATCTGCACCGTCAACCTTGGCAAGTAGTCTGCAGGATAGGAATCGTCAGGCACCTCGTTTGCAAGACCGCGACCGTCCACACCGAGGCCGAGCCAGGCAGAGCGAGCACGCGTTGGTCCCAGGTCGGGGCCCCCGTGTTTTCGAGAGCCACCAACGAGAGTAGGTCCGATGCCGTTGGCGCGGGCGGCCCAGGCATCGGCACCCGGCCACCCACGACTCGCCATCATTGGCAGGAGCACCTGGCCGACAGTGGGAGGAGTTCCGACTGGCTCCGGCCATCGGAACGTGCCCGAGAAGCGCTTCTGGAGTGCAACTAGAATGAACCGAGGGCGCAGTTGAGGAACTCCATGTTCAGATGAATTGATGACCTGCCAGTCGCATTCGTAACCCAATTCATCCAATTGCGACAGAATCTGTTGACGATACGTTGAGAAGCGGGCTGTGCTTAAGCCTCGCACGTTCTCCAACATCACAGCCTTAGGTTTGGTTTCCTGGACAAGGCGCAAGGCCTCTGGAAAGAGGTCGCGCTCATCTGCGGCCCCCAGCTGCTTGCCCGCGACTGAGAACGGAGGGCACGGTACGCCGCCGGCGAGAAGATCGATTCCTCGATAGGGCCGACCATCGAAAAGGTGAACGTCCTGTTCGATGACCTCCCAGGCCGGTCGGTTCAAGCGGAGCGTCGCACAGGCATCGGGATCGAACTCTACAGCGGCAGCATGGGCGAAGCCCGCCTGCTCAAGGCCCAGTGACTGTCCTCCGGCTCCCGCGCAGATCTCGACGACAGTCAAAGGCGGTGTGGCTATCATGATGCTGGTACTCCTCGTTCGCGAAGCAAGCGGCGGCCGCAACAGCCGGTGTGACAGGACGCGGGAGCCTCCTGAGCTACACCTACGCACACTAGACAGGTTCCGAGTCGATGACCAGCGAGACACTCGCCGCGACCGAGAAAGTTGCTGGTCCGGCCACCAACGCCCCCGACGACTCCGCCGAGGCGAAGGGGTACGTGACGTCTGCGGCACGGTCGCGCAACATGGCCGCGATCCGCCGGTCAGATACCAAGCCAGAAGTCTTAGTCCGCTCGGAACTCCACCGTAGAGGATTTCGCTACCGTAAGGACTTCCTCCTGGAGATGGGCAGTGTGCGTCCCAGACCCGACATTGTCTTCACGCGCTTGAAGGTCGCGGTCTTTATTGACGGCTGTTTCTGGCATCTTTGCCCGGATCATTCGAAGATTCCGCGGAACAACACGGACTACTGGGAGCAGAAGCTCCTGGGAAACGTCGCGCGTGACCTCAAGTACGATCACGCACTCTCGGGTGCAGGTTGGTTGGTCGTGCGCTGCTGGGAGCACGAAGCAGTGGATTCCGTCGTCGGAAAGATTGAATCCGTCCTGTTCGCAGCGGTCGGCGGAAGACGTTAAGCGGCTCTTCGCAGTTGAGGGTGTAGGTCGGGTCGCGTAGTCGCTGCCGGGGTGGCGGGACCTTGACCCACTTCCGTGGATACCTGTGGTCAGGCGATGATCGTCTCGGAGAGGAAGTCCTGGTGCCTGCTGACAAGCCTGCTGAGTTCCGTCGGACCTTGACCGACTTCCGTGGACACCTGTGCTGAGGCGATGATCGTCTCGGAGAGGAAGTCCTGATGCCTGCTGCCAAGCCTGCTGAGTTCCGTCGTCGTGCTGTGGAGTTGGCGCGCGCCCGGGAGAAGCCGATCGCGCAGATCGCGATGGATCTGGGCATCGCGGAGGCGTGTCTGCGCCGCTGGATGGCCAAGGCCGACCGCGAGGTCGGCGCCGGCCCGGCCGAGCCCGGGACCGGGCCGTTGACCGGTGACGAGCGCGCCGAGCTGGTCCGGTTGCGTCGCGAGAACCGTGTCCAGGCAACAGAAATCGAGATACTCAAGCGGGCGTCGGCGTACTTCGCCCGGGAGAACATCCTCCCAAAATGATGTTCCCGCTGGTCCAGGAACTGGACGCGGCGGGGTTCGGCGTCGCAGCGATCTGCCGGACCCTGGCAGTGTCCCGGTCGGGCTACTACCGGTGGGCCGGCGCCGGCCCTTCGGCCCGGGACCGGGACGATGCCCAGCTGGAGGACCGGGTCCGTGCCGTGTTCGCCGCCTCCCGCGGCACCTACGGCGCCCCACGGATCCACGCCGAGGTACGGATGGGCACCGACCCGGTACGGTGCGGCCGCAAACGGATCGCACGGCTGATGCGGCTGGCCGGACTGCAGGGCGTGTTCTACCCGCCACGCCGCGGCAAGAACCGGCCACTACCGGCCACCCAACAGGACCGGGTCCAACGCAAGTTCGTCGCCGACGCCCCGAACCGGCTCTGGTGCACCGGCATCACCGAACACCCCACCGATGAGGGCAAGGTGTACTGCGCGGCGGTACTGGACGTCTACTCCCGCAAGATCGTCGGCTGGGCCATCGCCGATCACATCCGCGCCGAACTCGTCGTCGACGCCCTGGACATGGCCCGTTGGAACCGGAAACCGTTGCAGGGCACCATCGTCCACTCCGACCGAGGAGCCCAGTACACCAGTTGGATCTTCGGGCACCGGCTCCGGGAAGCCGGCCTGCTCGGCTCCATGGGCCGCGTCGCTTCCTCCGTGGACAACACGATGATGGAATCGTTCTGGTCCTCCATGCAACGCGAACTCCTGGACCGACAGCACTGGCACACGCGCCAGGAACTCGGCACCGCGATCTTCGAATGGATCGAAGCCTGGTACAACCCCCGCCGCCGCCACTCCGGCATCGGCTACCACGCACCACACAGCTACGAAGCACTACACAACACCGCCGCACCCGCGACATGATCACCCCACCCGATCTGTCCACAGAACCGGGTCAAGGTCCCTTCGCTCGTAGAGTCACCCCGGGGTACCGCCACGTTCGGACGCGACGAGGCGCTCACCAGGCTGTACACCAGTGGGCTGGAGTCAACCTGATCGATCAACTGCCCCGACCGAGCATCTACGTGCCAGGTGCTCTAGCCTGGGGGAGAGACGGGGGAGGACCCTATGATCGGCTCATCCAAGCGTTCCACGCAGCGAATCTGGACGTACCCGGAAAGGCTATTGCCCAGTCTGCACCTCTGTGCCGCCGCGAACTCTTCGCTCGCGGGCCCGACATCGGCAGCGAAGGGCAGCACCAACTCGGCACCGGCGGCGCCGATTAATGGCAACGGCTACGTCCCCATGTCTGTCAAGAAGACCGATTCTACCGGAGCACATAAATGCGATCGGCGGCAATCTGCAATCTTGCGCCGAAGAGCCAATATCCGTACGAAGCATGAGAGAAACTCACGGCCCGAGAGTTGGAGGCAGATCAAGACAACATTAGTCTCGCGCGAGGATAGTTCGCCCTTCAACGCGCAGCCCCACTGCTAAACAGAATCACCAGTCGAGATATCAACCAAGGATTTTGAGAGGACCAGCTCGGTGCATATTCTAACCAGAAAGCGTGTCCAGAAGTTCTCCCGAGACTTCGGATTCGAGGGAACTGAATCAGATCAATTTGAACGATACGTAGCGGCCAACTACTTGTACCAGTACGTTGGTGATAGTGTCGACAAGATAGAGAGAACAATTCTCGGTGGTGGGGAGGATGAGGTCGTAGATATTGCCGCCGTAATTGTCAATGGCCAGATTGTTTTCGAGCCGGAGGAAGTTGACGACCTAATCTCCGACCAAGCGTCCAACTCGGCGCGAGCAATATTCATACAGGCAAAGACCAGCGAATCATACGACTCCAAGCTTATCGCCAAGTTCCTTCACGGCGTCGAGTCAATAACAAAGTATGCCATGAGGCCCGGCAGCATCGAACTGCCACCTCGACTTGTGGATGTCGCAACACTGATTGATAGGATCGCTGAAAGCGGAGACAAGTTTCAGGAGGCACGGATTCCTTGTGACTTGTACTATGTCACCACAAGCTCAAATGATGGTCAGGCGGCTCAATCAGAGTTGCAGGTCAAGCAGGCACTGAGCCGGATACGCGACATCGCAGCCTATTCGGAACAGCTTAGTCTCCGAACGCATGGGCATGACGAACTTTCTATCAAGCAGAAGGAGCGATATGGACCTCAGAACGTCCAGTTCAGCTTCGAGAAGCGGCAGACCATTCCAGCTGTTGGCTCTGTCGCGGAAGCGTACATCGGGCTGGTGGCCGCGAAGGAGCTATTGAAACTGCTTGTTGACGAGGCCGGCGAGATTCGGGCCGGGATATTCGAGGATAATGTGCGCTTGGATCTGGGACCACATAATGCAGTCAATCAGCGCGTGGCATCGACCCTGCATTCTGATGATCGCGGTCTCTTTCCGTTCTTGAATAACGGACTCACGCTGATAGCAACCGAACTACGCGGGTCTGGAGACAGGTTCTTTATCTCCGGGTATCAAGTCGTCAATGGCGGCCAGACCAGTCATCAATTGGTGAGGTGGTCTAAGTCCGATCAAGTTCAGGTGGACCCTACACTCCTATCCGAACTCTGGATCCCAATCAAGCTTGTTAGCTCGGGTGACTCCGATATCAAGACTCGGATTGCAATCGCTACAAATCTTCAAACAGCTATTGACCCAACCGACATCCAAAGTAGCTCACAGACCGCAAAGAACGTTGAAGAGTTCTTCGAGCGTTCCGGAATCGAAGGACTTCGCTACGAACGTCAGGGTCGCGGTACAGGTATTGAGTTCACACGCACGCGTGTCGTCACCACCTCTGAACTAGATCGAGCGGTCGCTGCGACCTTATTTGGAGAGTCTGCTCGAGCCATCGGATCCCCGAAGGAACTCGAATCCGAAGGCGCCTTCATCTGGGGTGAGTTCTCAGAGGAAGCTTACTACTATGCTGCCTGGATTCTGTATCGCATCGACCGCTATTTCGCTCGAACGCCAGAGTCGGCGACATTGAAGGCTGCGAAATACCATATTGCCATGATGGTGTCGGCAATTGTCAACCCAAGACTCGGGTCTGCGTTCAAGGTGGCCGACACGAAGGCTACAACCGAAATACTAATGCGAAAGAGAGGCCTAGAATTCCAGATTGCGGTCGGAGCCAACTCTGAAACTGTTGAAGCTGCGATTCTCCGAGCTGTCAAGATTGCTCTGGCATTCTACTCGGCGGCACTTGCTGAACGGCGGAGCCTACGAAAGGACGATGTCCGTAGTAGGCGGAACCAGGAGGAACTTCTGAAACTCGCAACAAGCACGTAATCATCCGCCTTTCGGAAGCTGCTCGGTGGTGCAGGAGGCCAGCTCCTCGAGCTGGCCTCCTGCTCGAGGAGCCTTCTGCTGTCGAGGCGGGCTAGGGTCTCTAGGAGCACCCCGCTGCGACGCCGGACTAAACAGGCTCGCGATAGGCGGAGATGCTGCTGTTGTCCGCCAAGGATATGAGCCGCGGGTGTGAACGGAGCGACATGCACGCTCCGTGAGGAGCGGTACCGGTTGGTCTGTTCGGTCGTCGAGGCGGGCGAGGGAGTCTTCGGCTGGGCGTGTTTGAAGACGTTGGCGAAGCACCCACTTGATCGAAGAGCCTGTGCGGTGCTGGCCGGGACGTTCGCGTACCGCCAGTACAGCCTCCCACCCAGGATCGGGCCTTCGACGCCGACCAGGTCGAGGATGCCCAGGCAGGATCTGCCTGCGGTTGCCCTGTGAGATGGGCGGTAGCTCCCGCGGCACCCACTCCACGTGGGTCGCCATCTGAGTGCAACGCGCATCCGTCAGCGGGTCCGGCTTAGCCAGTCACCGTGTGCCCTCTCATCTACCCTCGGCCGCAGAGTCGGGTCTGTCGGAAGGGGGTGAACAAGACGGCCGAGACCCCACGCCAGGACCTCTTCCGCTACCTCACCGCGAGCGAGTCCGCGGAGTACGTCGCGATCATGGAGCTGTTCAGCGCAACCCTGCTGGTGGACCTCTCACCAGCTGAGGTCGCCCAGGCAGTCTCCGACACCGGTACCGATCTGACGGTCCAGATCGCCGAGGCCCGGTGCCGGCAGCTGGTGGAGTGGGGCAATCTGACGCCGGCGCCGAGGGACGCGCGGGTGAACACGGTCGCGGACTTCTGGCGGGCCCGGTCGCGGTTCCAGATCTCCAAGCTGGGCGGTCGCACGCATCGCGCGGTGATGGAGGTCCTGCAGGCGGCGGAGGGTGCGCGGGAGGTCGCGCGTGAGCTGCTCGGGCAGATCGTCAATTCCCTCGACCGCATCGCCCAGGCCCTGGACCAGCCGGAACAGGCGCATCCGGACGCTGTCGCGGGCATGGTCACGTCCGTCTTCAACGATCATCAACTGTTCTCCGACAGCGCCCGCGACTTCTACGCCTACCTCTCCGGCGTGCTCAGCCGCTTCGACCTGGTCGATGAGGAGTACACGCAGTTCAAGCGGCTGCTGCTGGACTACGTCGACCTGATCAACGCCGACGTGAACCGGCACGCGCCGGCCATCGCCGCCCGCCTCACCGACCTGCAAGCACGGCTCGACGACCTCCTCAACATCCTCAACAAGGTCCGTGGTCTCGACATCGAAGCCGTCGACCGAGGACGCGGGCGCAGCCGCAGCGACTGGGAGGAGCTGGCGATCTGGTACGGCGCGGACGGGTCGGGCTCGGGCGCCGACCAGCTGCGCGCTGCGGCCGGCGTCGCGCTCGGCCAGCTGATCAGCAACGCCAAGCGGATGCTCGACACCTCCGGCGTCGGCTACTCCCGCCGCGCCGACCTGCTCCGCCTCGCCCGCTGGTTCGACACCGCGGAGACCGACGACGCGCACCGGCTGTTCGCCGCCGCCTTCATCGCCTACCCGGCCCGCCACCTCGCCCTCGGCCCCGAGGAGCCGGATCCGCGCATCGGGCCGACCACCTCCTTCTGGACCGCCCCGGCCGTCGACGTCCCCGTCTCCCTGCGCGAACGCGCTGACCGGGCCATCCGCGGGCGCTCCTCCCGCGTCCCCGACCCGGCCGCCGACCGCCGCGCCCTGGCCCAACAGGCAGAACGGGAAGCCGAGGAGCGCCGGTCCGCCGCCGTCGAGCTGTCCGCCGCCGGGCGGCTGCACGGATCACGGCTGTCACCGGCCGCCCGCGACCTGCTGCTCGACCGTCTCTCCTGGATGTGGAGCCAACACCTCGACGAGGCGGTCGACGACGAACTCGGCCTGGTCATCCGGGCCCGCGAAGGCGCCGACACCGTCGTGCACAGCGAGGACGGCGACGTCACCGTCGAAGGATTCGCCCTCACCGCCGCCGCGCTCGCCCCCACCCAGGAGAATCCCGCCGCCACCCGGGAGAATGCTGTCTCGTGATCGCCCCCGCCGTCAGCACCCTGACCCAGGATGCGGTCGGCCGGCGCCAGGCCGCCCGGTACCTGCTGGCGGAACCGATCCTCACCGCCACCCGCCGCCCGGACCAGCTCGCCCTCGTCCGCCGGCACGCCACCGCCCTGCGCTCCATGTTCTCCCAGCAACTCGGCTACACCCTCGTCGTCGAATCCGGCTTCGCCCGGCTGGTCAAGGCACCGCCCGGCAGCGAAGCGCCGCTGCGCCCAGGCACCCGGGAGAGCGACGGCACGGCGTTCGGCCCGGCCGGCTACGCGATCCTCGCGCTGGTCTGCGCCGGATTGCTCGCCCCCGGCATCGGCGACCAGATCCTCATCTCGGGGCTCGTCGCCCAGGTCCGCGCCGACGCCGCCGAACAGGGCATCACCGTCTCCGACAACCTCGCCGACCGCCGCCAGCTGGTGATGGCCATCGGCCTGCTGATCAGCTGGGGCGTGCTCACCGAGACCGACGGCAGCGTCACCGGCTGGGGCGAGCGCCGCGAGGAGGAGGCGCTGCTATCCATCCACCGGCCGCTGCTCGCCCTCGTCGTCCCGCACGCCCTGCCCCGCACCGACGACCCGGCCGACATCTGGAATCAGCCCGCCGATGACCAGCCGCGCCGCCGGCTACGCCGCCGCCTCGTCGAGAACCCGGCCGTCTTCCGCAGCGAGCTGCCGGAGGACGAACGCGACGTGCTGTCCCGCGAACGCACCGAGCTCGCCCGGCAGCTCGCGGAGAACTTCGGCCTCACCCTCGAGGTGCGCGCCGAGGGGGCGCTGGCCTACGACCCGGCCGGCGAGCTCAGCGACATCGACTTCCCGGGCACCGGCAGCGCCAAGCAGGCAGCGCTGCTGCTGCTCGACGAGCTGATCATCCGGCTCGAGCCAGGCCCGGACTCGATGGTCAACGATCGACCGGGGCTGCTCGCACCCTGGTCGACCGTCGATGCCGTGCTGTCCGAGCTCGCCGTCCGGCATGCAAAGACCTGGCGCTTCGCGTATGCCGGCGATCCGGAGCTGCTGCGCCGCGACGTCGTCGGGGTACTGGTGTCGTTGCGGTTGGCGTCGTCGGAGGAGACCGGGCTGGTGGTCTTCCCGTTCGCCGCCCGGTTCCGGCCCCGGGTCATCCGCCGATGACCGACCGCCGGCACTTCCCCGACCGCTGGCGCCTGCACCGCGCCGGCATGGTCAACGTCTGGCACTACCTGGACAACGAGTTCGACATCAGCGGCGGCCGGATGGTGCTGCGCGGCACCAACGGCTCCGGCAAGTCCCGGGCGCTGGAACTGCTGCTGCCGTTCCTGCTCGACGGCGACCGGCGGCGGATGGACGCGACCGGCGCCGCCAAGGTCAACCTCGACGAGCTGATGCGCACCGGCGCCGGCGAGCAGGCCAACCGCATCGGCTACCTCTGGCTCGAACTTGCCCGCCCCGGCGGGTATCTCACCATCGGCGCGCTGCTGCGCCGCGGTCAGTCCGCGCAGCGCACGCAGGTCTGGTACTTCACCACCCCGAAGCGGGTCGGTCACGAGCTGACCCTGCTCGCCGACGACCGGTCCGTGCTCAGCCGTGACCAGCTCGGCGAGCTGATCGGCGTCGAACGGATCACCGACGTCGCCGAGGCGCACCGCGACCGCATCCGCTCCGAGGTGTTCGGGCTGCGCGGGGATGCCGGCCGCGACCGCTTCGCCGGGCTGCTGCAGCTGCTCTATACGCTGCGCGCGCCGGACGTCGGTAACAGGATCGACGAAGGTCGTCTGCCGCAACTGATCTCGGACTCGCTGCCGCCGCTGCGTGAGCAGGCGTTGGCCGCCGCCGGCGAGCAGCTCGACGGGTTGACCTCCACCCGGGAGGCGCAGCTGCGCACCGAGGAGACCTCCCGGCACGTCGACCGGATGCTCTCCGTTTACCGCCGGTACGCCGCCGGGGTGCTGCTGGACTCGGCCGATACTGCTGCTGCCGCGGTTGATGCCGTGGTCGCTGCGCAGCGGGAGGCGGAGGGGCTGGCGATCCGGTTCGAGGCGCTGCAGGAGGAGCACGTAGGCCGGCAGACCGAGCGGCAGGACCTGCACGACCAGCAGACCGAGCTGGAGAGCGCGATCGACGGGATGCGCCAACGGGAGATCTTCAAGCAGGCCGACGACCTCGCAGCGCGGGACAGAGCCGTTGCTGCGCAACGGGACAGCACAGCGACCCGGCTTTCGGCTGCGGCGTCCGCGCGCAAGCACCATTCTGGTCAGGTGGCCTTTGCGGACAGCCGCGCGCGGGAGCTGGAGCAGGTGGCCGGGGAGCTGTCCGGCGCGATCATCGCTGCCCGCGGCGCGCTGGGCGATGCCGGACTGCCGGCCGGTGGGCTGCCGCAGTCGCAGCAGTGCCTGCTGACTGCCGTTGCCACCACCCGGATCCCGATGCGTACCGAGGTGGACGGCGACCCGCAGCAGGTGGACCGGCCGCTGCCGCTGCAGGTGCGGCTGCAGCCCGACGACCGGGCCGAGCTGGTCGCCGCGGCTCGTACCGCTGGATCCGCGGCGGAGGAGCGCCGCGAGCATGCCGACCGACGCCGGCTGGAGGCCACCAAGCTGGAACGTGAGCTGCGCCAGGTGCAGCGGCTCGAGCAGGACGCCGAACAGGAAGCGGTGCACCGGGACCGGGACCTGGCCGACGCCGAGACCGCCGCCGAAACGCGGGACAACGCGGCCGTCGCACTGGCCGGTGACTGGCGGCGGTGGGTGGCCGATCCGGTGACTCTCGATCTGCTGGGTCCGGTCGACTGGCCCGGTTCTGCGGTCGGTCCGTTGCTGCTGGATGCAGAGGCACTGCTCGACCCGTCGGTTGTGGTAGAGCCGTTGGATCGGGAGGCTGCCGAGCAGGCCCAGCCTGCCCGGGATGCTCTGGTCGCCCGGCGTCGGGAGCTCGACGATGCCGATACTGCCGATGACCTGGCTCGCGAGGCTCTGCTGGCCGAGGCTGCGGATCTGCGTGCGGCGCGGGACCCGGCGCCGCCGCGGCCGCCATGGCGGTCGGGGGAGCCGGTCGGGGTGCCGCTGTGGCGGGCGGTCGACTTCGCTTCCTCGCTCGGTGCTTCGGAGCGGGCCGGGTTGGAGGCGGCGCTGCTGGACTCCGGTCTGCTGACCGCGGTGCTGGACGCCGACCGGCTGTTGGCCGCGAGTGGTGAGGTGTTGCTCGTCGCTTCGGGTGCTGTTGTGGCGCAGCCGGTGTCGTCGGTGCTGGTCGCCGATCCGGACTCCGGTGTTGCATCTTCGGTGGTGGAGGCGGTGCTGGCCCGGATCGGGCTGGACGATGCGGACGCTGCGGCATCGGTCGGTGTGGACGGCGGGTGGCGACTTGGTCCTCTGCACGGCCGGCACCAAGTGCCGGAGGCGCGGCACATCGGTGCGCAGGCGCGGGCGCGGCGTCGGGAGGCGCGGCTGGCGGAGATCGCTGCCGAGATCGAGGTGTTGGACGTTGCTCTCGCCGAACGGTCGCAGGAGCGGGTGGGGATCGACGAGCGGGTGGTGGCCCTGGCCGCGCATGTCCGCGCCGCGCCGACCAGTGCCGCGCTGAGTGCCGCCCGGACGGCGGCGCAGCTGGCCGCGGAGCGGGCGGAGTCCAGCCGCCGGCGTGCTGCGGAGGCGGCTGACCGGGCTGTGGACCGGCGCCGGCAGTGGGCCACCGCATCCACTGTGCACGTCGAAGCGTGCGCGCACTTTGGGCTGCCGGTCGGCATCGACGAGCTGGCCGTGGTGATCTCGTCGAGTCGCGTTGCTGCGGAACGCTGCTCGCAGCTGATCGCCGCGGCTGCGCGGCTGGACCGCGCGGTGGCGCATCACACCGAGGCCGTCGCCGCCGAGCTCGCCGCCCGGACCGAGCGCGACACCCTGGAGGAGGACGCCACCCGCGCCTGGAACGAGTGGATGCGCGAGGCCAGCCAGGTCGCCGCGCAGCACGAGGCGCTGGACTTCACCGTCGAGCAGGCGCGGATCGAGCTGGAGCGCAGCCGGCGCAGCCTGTCGGACGTGGTGCAGCAGATCCAGCGGGCGGACAAGCTGCTCGCCGCGCTCGGCCCGGACGTCGGTCGGGCCGAGTCCGCCCGAGACCAGGCGATCGCCTCCGTCTCGGTGCAGCAGGCGGCGATGATCGTTGCTGCGGAACAGCTGTCGAGTCGTTTGGAGATCCCCGGTTTGCTGCGAGCCGTGACCTCGGACCCGGTTGTGCCGGTGGCGCGGCCGGAGCTGACCGATGCGGTACTGACCGGTGTGCAGGGCCTGCGCGCCGCGGTCCGGCGGCCGGCGCAGGCGGCGGGGGAGAACGCGATCAATGCCGCCTTCCAGGTCTTCGACCGGGAACTGGCAGGACGGCTCGACGTGTCACTGCGGATCGACAACGGCGTGCACGTCGTGGAAGTCGGTGGCGCTGGCGACGACCGGTCACTCGCGGCGGCATCGGCGTACCTGGTGCGCCGGGTCGAGGACGGCCGCACCGCGCTCGACGAGCACGAGCGGACCGTGTTCACCACGTTCATCCTGGGCGGGATGGGCGAGGAGCTGCGCCGGCAGCTGAACCAGGCGCGGTCGCTGATCACGGCGATGAACACGTCGCTGAAAGGGATCCGGACCAGCAACGGCATCGGTGTGAAGATCAACTGGCGGCTGGAGGACGACGGCACCGGCCTCGACCGGGTGCTGGCGTTGATCGCCACCGCTGACGCCGTCCGCACGCCCGCGCAGAATGCCGAGCTGATCGACCTGCTGCGGCGCCGGGTGGAGGAGTTCTACGCCGCCGACCCGAGTTCCGGGTACGCCGAGCACCTGGCAGCGGCGCTGGACTACCGGCGCTGGCATGAGGTGGAGCTGATCATCCGCGGGCCGGCCGAAGGCCAGGAGCGGCGGATCTCCCGGCGCGCCAAGCTGTCCGAGGGCGAGACCCGGTTCGTCAGCTACATCGCGCTGTTCGCCGCCGCCGACTCCTACCTCGCCGGGCTCGGCGGGACGGAGATGTCGCTGCGGCTGGTGCTGCTCGACGACGCGTTCGCGAAGGTCGACCAGCGCACCATCGCCGAGTTCTTCGGCCTGCTGGTCGATCTCGACCTCGACTTCGTGATGTCCGGCCACGACCTCTGGGGCTGCTTCCCGCAGGTGCCCTCCCTCGACGTGTACGAGGTGCGGCGGCGCGACGGCAGCTCCGCCGTCACGACGCGGGTGCACTGGGACGGCCGCAACCGCACCTATCTGCACAGCGCCTGATGACGCTGCCATCCTCGCTGCGGGAGCACCTGCTCGGGATCGCGCCGCTGTGGGTGCGGCTGCGGGAGCGGTTGGAGCGCAACGGTCTTGCCATCGCCGGTTACGTCGTGGTGCCGCTCGATGCTGCTGCTGCGGACCGACTGTCCGGCGTGCTCGGACGTCTGGTTGTCGCCGGACGGGTGCGGGTGTCGCTGGTCGAGCTCGATGCGGCGCTGCGGGGGAGTAGTGCCGGTCGCGGGCTGGCCGCTGTGGTCGCCGAGCTGACCGGCGGCCCGCTACGCGACCGGGTGGCCGAGCGCGCCGATCGGCTGGCGGATGCCCGTGATCTGTGGGCCGCGGTCGATGACGAGCTGGTCGCGGCAGGTCTGGCGTCTGACTCGTGGGCGGGGGAGTGGGTGCAGTGGCTGCGGTCCAGCGGGGTGCTAGCGCGGCGGGGCGTCGACGGTGCTGTCACGGTGAGGGTGGCGGTGAAGGTTCTGTCGGAGCTGCTGAATGTTCCGGGGCCACGCTCGCTGCCCGAGCTGGCGGTGGCAGCGACCGGGACCGCACACGGGCTCGACGACGGCCGGCCGGTGTCGCTGCTGGTGCTGCGCGCTGCGGCGCTGTTCTTGGGTGTGCCGGCGCCGGGGTCCGCCTACGACCGGCGGGTGCTGTGGCACCGGCTCGGCGTCTCCACCGATGCCGTGTCCGGGACGGTGCTGTGCTGGGGCCTGCGCCCGCCCGGCGCCGACCGCTGGTCCGCGATGATGCGCGATCGCTCCGACCTCGGCCTGGTCACCCACCTCATCTCGCTGGAACTGGCGGCACATGATGTTCCGTTGGCCGCGGACGGTGAGGTGGTGTTCGCGTGCGAGAACCCGCAGGTGCTGCAGGCCGCCGCCGTTGCCCGGGTCGCGCGACCGCTGATCTGCACCTCCGGCAACCCCTCCGCCGCCGGCCTCACCCTGCTCCAGCGGGTGTCCGTCCGCTACCACGGCGACTTCGACTGGCCCGGCGTCGCCATCGCCCGCCGCATCCTCGCCGCCGGCGCCACCCCCTGGCGCTTCGGCGCTGCCGACTACCTCGCCGCGGTGGCCGCCGTGCCGGTGGGCGTGCGGCTGCCGCTTGAGGGGGTCGCGCAGCCGACGCCGTGGGATGAGGAGCTGGGCGTGCAGATGGCGGCGACGGATGTCGCGGTGCACGAGGAAGCGTTGCTGCCGGTGTTGCTGGAGGATCTAATGTGAGTCGCGCAGAGTCGATGGCTGGTCGAGATCCACGTCGTAAGGGCACCCCGATGTCGCCGGTACTGAGGTGCGATGTGGTGATAGGTTCGCCAGGTTGCGGGCCCGAGCGGAGCCGCGGCGACGCTGGGGACGGCCGTTGGTCGCTACAGTGCGGCCGCCACTCCGCTAGGTCGTCGAAATAGGCAAGACTGTCGAAGTAGGCAAGACTTCGGATCGGGCGGGCGGCCAGCAGCGCCGCATTCGGCCCCAGGATCTGACGGGTTGTGAAACCAGCCCGTCCGCCTCGCAAGCAAAGCTCGCAGCACACGGTTCGGCCGAAAGATGCATCGAACCAACCCCCGACCACCCGCCGCGACCTTCGCGGCGACATGCGCTCGTCCCCATGACTCTTGACTCCGACGAAGCGCAAATCGTGCATACTTCTCGGATGGCGATGGCAAGGAGCCCTTTTCCCGGGCATGTCAAGGTGATTCTCTTGGTCTCTGTACTCCTCACCCTTGGGGCATGCACAACCTCAACATCGATAGAGTCCGATCAGGCGAACAACTCGACGATGTCGTCCCAGGTGGGCGCCAGCGTGCTTACTGAGACCCAGCGATCCGTCGAAGCTCCGTCAACGACACGGTCAGCGAATCCGGCAACGACCCTGCCACCAACGCCTGTGCGGCAGAGTTCCTGCCCAGGTGGACTCGATCTGGCGGCATTCGTCGCGTCCATCGGCGCCACCAACATCCTCAGAGTGCCGGTTGGCGCCGACCGATGCCTCATCAAAGCGACCACTGCCGATCTGGGTTCTGTCACAATCACGACCCACGAGTCCGAGCTCGGAACCGCCGAAAGCGCGTGCAAATCTGAAAGTATGGGGGCATCCATCGAGTGTCAACTAGATCCACAACTGCCACTCCCGAGCTATGTATCCTTCAGTACCTTTGGCGTCTTTAGGGCTGAATCCTTCATTCAAAATGGATTCACGTGGTATCAGGTCACGGTCATAAGGGATGACCCAACCTCCGCGCCACTACCCGGAAGTCCTGCGACGACCGTGCCGACGGTCTCAGGTACTACTGACCCTACCGTCGTCTACGGGTTCCTGATGTTCGATCTAGTGCGACAGATCTCGACAGCTATGAGTGACATGAATGCAGATGTTGCTTATCCTGGATCTCCGACATCTTCTTCTTCGGAAGTTCCAACTCCTGCAACGTCATCGCAATCAGAAACCTCCGCAGCGCTAGCATCTGGTACATCAACAATCGCCAGTGCGCAGGATTCTGGCCAGGTCACGGACGACCTACGAGATCGTTCGATCTCATCGGGTTCCTTGATCGAAGGGAGCCTATACCTGATTGATTCGAAGCATGTGTTGTTTCGCGTAGGGTCAGACATTATCTGCGGAGATACCATGGGAGACAATCAAGACGACACCGTTTACGGCAGCACTGGTATACAATGTCAAGTGGGCAGTCCACTGTACCCGGTACGCAAGATACCCTGCGAGAACGGTGATTCCGGCCAACGGATTGCGGTGTATACAGTTGGTTTTCCCCAGCTCGTCTGCTACGGCGACCCCTTCTACTCTCTGCAGCAGACGATTCTCGAACTACCAGCCGGCCGCGTACTTTCCTACAACGGGGTAAGCTGTATGGCTACTGTAACTGGCGTGAAATGCGAGTCCTACTTAGGTCCGGGATTTTTCCTGTCAAACTACGAAATGACAATCTATGGAACTTCCGGCTCGGACGAACCCGGTCCGACGGCCAGTCGAACGACAATGGCAGCGGCACCAGACGTCGACGTCGACCGCGATCCCCAGATTGATGAACCTGCAAGCTCGGCCAACCTCGCAGACTCGCAAGCCTATCCGGATGGAAAATTCCAAAGCCCTTCCGGGAACATTGGCTGCTTCATCGGCAACATTGGCGACAGTACATCTGACATTGCCGGGGCATACTGTGTGATCCTCGACAAAGAGTATGGCAGTCCCGACCCTGAATTGGTGGATGATTGTCCAGACACATGGACTTATCGCGATGACAGTCTCCATCTCTCGTCGAAGAGCTCTTCTTCCGAAGAAGGCTTGGCACAAGTTGCGTGCCATTCGAAGCCGCCGACTTTCGATGAGCGACCGGCTCTCCCTTACGGGGAGGCGATAGCCTATGGTGACGTGACTTGCGTATCGACTCAGTCAGGAGTTCGATGTGAGCTGGACGACGGAAGTCATGGATTTATCCTGTCTCGGCGTGAGTTCACCATCTGGAATTGATACGCATGGCGGCCCCATTTCAACCTGTCGAACTGCGGCTCGCGAGCCTCGCCACGTGGGCGGCTGCGTGAGGCAGGAGCGGTCGCACGCTTCGTGGGACCACCTGAGGGTCCGGCAGGACTCCTCGCCAAAGCTGCTGGCAGAGTTGAGAGGCGTGGCGCAGTCGACGCCGTGGGATGAGGAGCTCGCCGTCGAGATGGTGGCGACGGATGTCGCGGTGCACGAGGAGGCGTTGTTGCCGGTGTTGCTGGGAGATCTCAGAGCGCCTTAGTGCGCAGATTTAGTGCGCAAGCGCTTCAGGATTTCCGCAGGTCTGAGCGCCGCGAGCGTCGATCCGGTGTCGGGATGACACAAGTCCATCTAACGGCGTGTTAGTGACGGATCTCGGGGGCCAGGAGTTGGTCACGACGCGTCGGGAACGGCCGCCGTCCGCCGCGGGAGGATGCCGACAGACCAGGATGTCCGGCCATCTCTCTCCGCGGCCGTGGTTGATAGCCTCCGCCGATGGACGACGACTTCGTCATCGATGCCTGCACGATCTGCGACCGGGTCGAGCAGCTGGTCGAGGTGGCGGTGTTCCCGGACTGGATGATCGACGTAATGATCGACGTCCTGGACCATCGCGGAGTCGAGATCATCAACCCCTACGACGAGCGTTACGTCGAACTCTGCTTGGGCTGCGCGAACGGGCTCGAGGAGCATCTGGAAAAGCCGTTCGCGGAGATCGCCGGCCCGCTGATCGAAGGGCACTCGACGTCGCTCGATCCGGCGGCGCAGGAGCTCACCGCCCGCTGGATCCTCAAGGCGGAGATGATGAAGATCCTGGCCGACGAGTGGGAGTCCCCTGATCGGATGCTGGAGACCGCAGAGTCGGTGCTGCGCAGGCTGAAGGCGGGAAAGGCGCCGGTGCAGGACTTCTCGGTGCGGATCGGCGGATTTGACGTGACATCACCGGTCGAGGGAACCGCTGCTGTCGATCACCTTCTTCCGAAGGGCGTTCGGACGCCGCCGGAGCGTTCGGTGGCCTGCGACCTGTCGGCCGGACTGCTCTGGGAATTGGTGATCCTGCCGCTGCGGATGCGCGGTCTGGACGGCTTCCGCGCGGCGGTCGCCGACAACCGGGACTTGATCTCGATCTGGCCGGCGCAGTCCACTGCCGTGTCCTGGCCCGGCGCTTTGATCTCCGGAGCCGAGGTGCTGGCGCTGCACGAGGCGTGGACCAGGGAGCGGACCGGCGGCGCCTGATTTCGCGCGGGTGAAGTCTTCGCCTCTGGCTCGCGAGGTCAGAGGTCCTTCCCGAGCGGTCACGAGCGACTCCCCTCGTGGCCAGGAAGCTCGTTGAAGTGCGAAATGTGGTTCATCATCCACATGGGATGATGTGCATGTTCGTCCACATCCGCTAATGTGGATGAACGTCCACAGGGAGGTTTGCAATGAGGGTGGCCACCGCGGCGGATCTCGCTGTCCTGGTGCGCGAGGCCCGAACGGCCGCGGGCTGGACCCAGGCCGAGCTCGCGCAGCGGTGCCGGGTCTCCCGGGAATGGGTGATCCGGCTCGAGAAAGGGGTCAGGCGGATCGAGCTGGGACTCGTCCTCGACGTGCTGGCGGTGCTCGGGATCAAACTGAACGCCGAGAAGGATGATCGGAGCGACAGCGACGGCCTGCTCGACCAGGTCCTTCGCAGCCACACGTCAGAGCTCGCCGGGAAGCGGGACGTGACATGACGGACCTGCACGTCCACATGGACGGGGTCCCGGTCGGGGTGCTGACCCAGTCGGACCGGGGAGCGCTGTCGTTCACGTACCTCCCGGAGTACCCCGAAGATGCCACGCCCCTGTCACTGTCGATGCCGATCCGGGCCCGACACCATCGCGGCCGCGTTGTGCACGCCTACTTCAGTGGTCTGCTGCCGGACCGGCAGGAGACGCTGGAACGGTGGGGGCGCGAGTACGGAGTGTCCCCGAACAATCCGTTCGCGCTGCTCGCGCACACCGGGCGGGATGTCGCGGGGGCACTCCAGATCCTCCCGGTCGGCGAGGTGCCCGACGACGGTAGGAGCGGACCAAAGGACTTCGCCGTGATCTCCGATGCCGAGGTCGGTGCCATGGTGCACAGTCTCGCGACCCACCCGACCTCATGGGATGCCGGGCGGGCGAGCGGGCGATGGAGCCTCGCCGGCGCGCAGGCGAAGCTGGCGCTCTTCCGGACGGCCGACGGTGCCTGGGCCATCCCCTCCGGTCCGACCCCGACGACCCACATCCTCAAGCCGGCCATCAGTGGACTCGACGACCACGAACTGAACGAGGCGTTGAGTCTGCGGGCGGCGGCTGCCTGCGGGCTTCCAGTCGCACATGCGTCGGTCGAGGAGATGCCCACGGCCGGATCAGTTTTCGTCACGCAACGGTACGACCGCCTCTTCGACGGCAGGTCGTGGGTCAGGCTGCACCAGGAGGACTTCTGCCAGGCCCTCGGAGTGGAGCCGTCGAAGAAGTACCAGGACGACGGCGGTCCGGGAGTCGGGGACATCGCCCGCATCTTCGACCTGATCACCCAGCCGGCGCGCTCCGCGGAGACGTCCAGGACCATGTTCCGGGCACTGGTCTTCAACGTGACCATCGGGAACACCGATGCCCACGCCAAGAACTACTCGATCCTGCTGCGCGACAAAGACATCCGGCTCGCGCCCCTCTACGACCTGGCGAGCATCTGGGCCTATCGGTCCCGGGAGGAGCCGGGCACGCGCTCGGCGATGAAGATCGGCGAACACACCTTGCTGAGCCAGATCACGGGTAAGGACTGGGTCGTGGTCGGGCGGCGACTGCGGATCCCGGAATCCGAAAGTCTGCAGATCATCGACGAGGTCCGCAGTCGAGTGGCGCAGGGGTACGTCGACGCCCTGGCCGGCATGCCGCCCTCCCTCCGGGAGCGCGCCGGGAACCTCGTCGATCGCATCGTTGCCGGCATCGAACACTGACCGGTTCGCTGTGTCCCTCGGCCCCGAACGACGGCCCTGTTCCCATGACTGGCTACCGGTCCCATCACTGGCAACGGTGGTCCCATGGTGCTGGCACAAGCGCGACTGATCGGGTCCACCAAGGTGGCGGACGGCGGCTGAGCATCCAGTCCTCCTTGTCGTTCTGAGAGCTGCCAGCTCGGGTCAGCACCAAGGGGTACGAGCACGGTCGGTCCGGCGGTTGAGGATGTGGTTCTCGCGCTCGTCCCCAGGGGCCAACAATGCTCGTTGTGGCCACCAGAACTCGAAGGGGAGGTGCTCTTGTCGTGACCTGCAGATAGGTTCAAGAGATCGTGGGGCTACGGAATGATCAGCGAGGAGACCGAAATGATGACTGTCGCGGGCCAGGATCTATCGATTGAGGAATGTGTGGCGCGCCTCCACAAGTACGCCATCGAGAACCATCGCGCTGTCGAGGAGTATGACGATCTTGTCGGCGGCCCCCTTCGTTCGATCTCCCCAGAGCAGGTGCGCGCAACCCGGCGGATGAGCTCCAGAATCAGTCAAGCAGAGGTCGACTGGTTCGTAGACAGAGCTGCCGAGACCGGTACCCCATGGATTGAGGGTGCTGACTCCGACCTGGTTGACGCGGATCCGGCAGTGCACGGTGGTCTCTACGATCACGCCTTGGATCTCTTCGACTGGTTCGCAGGTACGGGCAAGATGAAGATCGGGACCGCCAAGGTGAGCAAGGTTCTGTACTTGAAGTACCCGGCATTGTTCCCGATCCTGGACTCTCGACTGTCGCGGCTCTACCGTGCCGAAGCTGAACGAAGCGCCGATCGATACCGTGATCAGGGGAGGGACTATCGACGGATGTATTGGTCCGCGATCCGAGACGATGTCATCGCAAACCGAGCAACAGGAGCGCTCGACGATGCCCGTCAGCGGCTCAGGACGGCGGCGGACTCGGGAGATGCCCACAGCGACAGGATTCTCAGGTTGACACGCCTCAGCGACCTTCGACTGCTCGATGTCCTCGCCTGGACCGAAGGACACTGACGCACAGGGTGCCGCAAGTCGCGTGAGCATCGAGCATGATGTTGTCTCCAACCCCATGGCGCGCTGGGCGCAGGCGGACGACGAAGCGAGGCCGGTCGCCAAACTCGATCGTCGCCGCGTTGTCGGGGATGCATGCGAGTCTCCGTCGATGATGCAGACCGAGAATGTGAACGGAGCCGGTGCGCGCCGAGCTCGCATCAGCAGCGGGATCGTCGAGTTGGACAGCCTGACCGGCGGTGGGCTACGGCCTGGCTCCGTCTGGATGGTTGTCGGTCCGCACGGCTGCGAAAGGTCCATGTTCGCCGCGCAGCTCGCCATCGATGCCGCGCGCCAACACGTCGCCCACGGAACTGGTGATGCTTCGCGGCCGCGTCGACGACACCGCTGGTCGGATCGCGCAGATGAAGGGCACCAATTACAGTTGCAAGTGCAGATCGAACACTCTGCATCTGGAAGGGGTTGACGATGGCTGCAACGTTGCAACGTGAGGCACTGACCACGACGAGAGCGGAGCGGGATCAGGCCGCGACTCTCGTCGCCGATCCGAGATCAGCCGGTCATCAGCCGTTCGGACTTCCGGATGGTCAACCCATGCCGTCCGAGTTGAGCGATCTGCTCCGGAAGATCCTGGTAGCAATCGCCGCCGGTCGGACGATCTCCGTCGGTCCGTTGCAGGACGAACTGACGACCAGCGCGGCGGCCCAGATGCTCGGCATCTCCAGACCGACCCTGATGAAGTTGATCAGGTCGAACACGATCCCGGCCCACAAAGTCGGCACGCACACCCGTATCCGTATGGCCGATGCTCTCGCGTATCGACGGGATCAGCTCCAGGCACAGGAGTACGCCTTCGCGGAGCTTCGCGCGATGGAGGACGAGCTCGGCCTGACCTGACCTCCCGTTTGATCGGCCTCCGTCGACCGTGTGGGCCGAGCGGACGCACCGAGCTGGTCAATCGGCCAGTGTGCCGTGCACGATCCGCCAGCTCTGGACCATGACGAAGCGTGTTCCGTTGTCGAGCAGATGACCGATGACCTGCACCTCGTCCCCGACTCCTGCCAGGAACGGCAGCCGGGCGAAAGAGTGTGGGAACGTGTTGATGTCGATGGTGCGGGAGTGATCACGGATGACCGCCGCGCACCACCGCTCTCCTCGCGAATTCTGTCGCATCTGAACGCGATCGACCTGTCCCCTCACGACGACGTACAGGTTGTGGGCCAGATCAGGTTCGTCGAGCAGTTGGGGAACGGACATGGGCAGTGGCGGTGCTGCCATCGGACCTCCTGTGATCGTCGGGACCCCATCAGGAAACATCGGGGGACCGACAGTGCTCGGTACGTGCACGCCCACACCGGCCACCGCACGTACGACACCACCCCGCACCGGCGCGAACCGGAGCGGGGTGGCAGGCAGGACCCCGAGGTCAGACGTGGGCCCGTGGTCGCAGTGGATCAGGCGATCAGGGGGTGTAGTTGTCGCAGCTGTAGGTCGTGTAGGACTTGAAGATCGTGTCCACGAAGGCGTTCTGGGCGTCGGAGTAGTAATCCTGGGCCGGCGACCCGAACTTGTTCTGCACGTTCCAGGGGAACTCCTCCACATGGTCCGGCGTGTTCCAGCTGTCGGCGTAGACCTGCTTGAGTTGGGCCTCGAGGCCGTAGCGGTACATGATCGCGTGGGTGAACTCGTGGATCACCTGATCGAAGGTGCGGACGGAGTCATCACCCTCGGAGCGCAGGCCGGCGGCGAAGGCGTCGTTGCGGGTCTTGATGCCGGTCTTGCAGATCATCTGCTCGTCGATCCAGAGGTAGTCCATGCTGGTCCCGCCGCGCAGGTCGTCGCCCTTCGGGATGCCGTTCTCGACCGTGCCCGGCCACATGGTGCCGATCGGGGACAGGCCACTGAGGTCGGCCCACGGCTCACCGTTGGTCATGTAGACCGTGTAGCCGTCCATCTTGTTCGCCGGGAAGGCGTCGGTGAAGCGGCTGGTCATGTCGGCGTAGATCACCGAGACGTTGTCCATCGCGGACTGACTGACGCCCTCGGAGGCGACGATGGTGATCTTCGGCGCGTCCAGCACCATGCACTTCGACCAGCCCTGCGGCAGGCAGCTCTCGGCCGGCGCCGGCGGGGTGGTCTCCGGGGTACCGGTGAAGTCGAAGGAGAAGCTGTCGGTCAGGAACGGTGCGTTGTGCACCGATGAGTCGCCGTACACCCGCCAGCGCTTGATCTCCTTGCCGTCGGCCAGCAGGCTCGCATCGAACGAGCCGGAGCCGGCGCCGTTGATCGCGCTCACCGACACGGTGTTCGTGCCCTTGACCAGCTTGTCGGTCAGGTCCAGCTCGACCGGCGGCTGGTTGTTCCGCAGGATGCCCTGCTTGCCCACCTCGGTGCCGTTGACGTTGACGGTGACCTCGTCGTCGACGATCACCATCTTCAGCGTCAAGGTGTCGGCAATCGGTGTGGCTGCGGGGATCTCGGGCACCTCGGACGGTGACTGCGCCTCGGCGACCTCGGCCGGCTCGGTGGTCGCACCGGCCCCGCCGCCGGATTGCGTCGCCGAGGCGGTCGGGCTGTCGGACGTGGGCGCGGTGGTGGCCGCCGAGGTCGAGGACGTCGCCCCGGAGGCCGACGTCGCTGCGGAGGCCGACGTCGCTGCGGAAGCGGACGTGCCCGCGGAGGCGGACGCGGTCGACGCCGCGGCGGAGGTCGAAGCGGTAGCGGCAGGCGCGGCGGACTCGGCGGAACACGCGGTGACGGCGAGCATCGCGACCATGACGGCCGCGGCAGGTACGAGCTTTCGTCTCATGTGGTTGTCCTCGGTGAGGGACCCGGAGTGGATCCGACTGGGCAGTGACAATAGGGCCGGAAATGCAACGAAATGCAACTGCTGGACGTCTCGGAATGGCAACGATCTGGCGGATCTTGGAATTCTTCCGAGCGGCACGAAAAGGCAGCGAAAAGGCGGCCGTCATCCACTCCTCGGCGCAGGTGCGCAGGAGCTGATCACAAGGTGCAATTGGATGCGGATGGTCGCGACCCCGACGCGAGCCTCCGTTGCCGGATATCGATCCGGCGCGAGCGGTTTCCCCCTATGCCGCGCGACCACCTCGCTGGTGATGGGGTCCGGGCCGACCTGCGACGTGCGCCGGCGGGAGGGTGATGGCCGCGCCGTTGGCTGGACGCGGAGTAGTCGACCGGGCGCAGTCCCTGCAAGGCGTACGGGTGGCACCACAGCTGTCCGATACCACTCGCCTGCCCTCCTTCAGGTGAACTCAGCACGTTCTGAGCAGCAGGAACCTAACACGAGGTCAGCGCCTGCGGGTGTCCGATCTGTGCGTCATCCGTAGAGGAAATCTGGTCCGGACGAAGGATTTTGATGCCGATGTGGGCCGTTCGAGTGGGCACTGTGACACGACGGAGCGGTGACCAGCAGGACCACGGCAAAGTCCCGCTTGGAAACAGTGTTGTAGCTTCTGCAAATCCCCCGACCGGGCGCCGAGAATGAACCGCTTCAATGCGAGCGACACTACTTCATGATCGGCAAGAACCTCCACGGAAAGTGTTCGCTCGGGCGCACGACGTCATTCCCCGCGAAGGCTGCTCGACCGATCATGATCATTTCCGACGGCCGCCCCACGGTGGGGCGCGGCGCTCCGATCCAGGTACGCCCGCGCCTTCCCGGTCAGCCGGGTGATCCCGTACTCCCCGAGCACGGCTCGCCGCCCGTCCTCGTCGAGCTCGGCGCCGAGCTCCAGCAGGTCCATCAGCGCCCGGACCTCGGAGCGCGGGATGTCGGTGAGGTCGCGGGGGCCGCGGTCGCGGACGAGGACAGGTTCGGTCTCGGGGAGATAGAGGGTGATCTCCTCGGGGGTGGAGCGGTCGTCGATGCGGGCGAGGGTGCCGTCGCGCAGGGCGTGCTTCACGACGTCGGCGAGCACTCGCTTGATCGCGGCGCCGGTCCGGTTCTGGCCGGCAGCCTTCGCATACAGCCGGTACAGCCGCCCCGCCAGGATCGGGCCCTCGACGCCGACGATGTCCAGGATCCCGGGCAGGATCTGCTTGCGGTTGCCCTGGGACACCGGCGGCAGCTCCCGCGGCACCCACTCCACGTACGTCCCCAGCGGGGTGTGCACGGCATCGGCCGGCACCTCCACCACCTCGTCCTCGTCATCCTCGACGGCACCCGGTAGATCGAGATCCGTTGTGGGGGCGAGGGAATCGACGATCACCGTGCGCAGCGTGGTGCGCGGCGGCGGCTCGACGCCGGCATCGGGATGGATGCCGAGCAGCGCCAGGCGGTCGAAGATCGGCTCCATGGTGGCGTCGGGATCGCGGTAGTACGACGAGGCCCGCACCCGCTCGAACGACCACCCGGACCGCTCCAGCACCTGCACCCGGCTCTGCTCCTGCCGCCACGCCTCCGCGCCGCGCCAGCGGTCCGCGTCCGACTCGATCGCCAGCCGGCCGTCCGGGCCGTTCACCACCAGGTCGATCTTGTGCCGCCCCACCTGCCGCTGCACGTCGACGTCCACGAACCCGGCGCTGCGCACGTGCTCCAGCACCTTGCGCTCCAGCTCCGACTCGCACCGCTCCCGCAGCCCCTCACCGATCGCCCGCGGCGCGGCCGGCTCGGAGCAGTAGGCGATCAACTGCGCCCGGAAGTCGCCGCGCGGCAGGTCCTCCGGCGTCACCGAGGTGACCACCCACAGCTGGCTGCGCGCCCGCGACGCGGCGACGTTGATCCGGCGCAGGTCCCGTGCGCTGGTCATCGCGCCGATCCGGCCGGACGGGTCCACCACGGTGGACAGCACCATCACGTCCCGCTCGTCGCCCTGGAAGTTCGCCGGCTCCCCGCAGCGGATCCGACGTGCCTGCAGCGTCTCGAGATCCAGTCGGTCGTAGAGCATGTCGTTGATCAGCTTCGACTGCGCCGTGCCCAGCAGCGACACCACACCGAAGGTCATGCCCTCGTAGGCCGGGTCCGCGCACAGCTCGGCGATCAGGTCAGCCACCACCGTCGCCTCGTCCGCATTCACGTCGCCGACCCGGCGGCCGCCGTCGACGGTGATCACGCCCAGCGGCGTCCAGCCCGGGTGCGGCGCCTTGTCGCGCAGCGGAATGACCCGGCCGTCGTAGGCGACAGTGTTGGAGTAGCCGATGATCTCGGGCAGGCAGCGGAAGTGCTCGGTCAGCATCACCACGTCCGGGAACTTCTGCGCCGCCAGGTCGTAGAGGCTGTTGTCCGGGTCGAAGAGCGTGCGGTACTTCGGGATCCCGGTCAGGTAGTCGTCCATCAGGTCGAACACCCGCTGCCGGTCCAGGCCGACGTTCTCCGGGCTGGTCTGCTTGTCGTCGCCGACCACGATCGCCGCCTTCGCCAGCGACAGCAGCGGCAGCGCGGAGAAGTTGATCTGCGAGGCCTCGTCGATCACGATCACGTCGAACGGCGGCTCTACCGTCGGCCGGAAGCTGGTCAGCGCCCGCGCCGTCGGCATGATCCACACCGGCACCGCGGTCTTCGACTCGTCCAGCGCCTGCCGCATCTCCTCCAGCCAGCGCGCGGCGAACCGGCCACCGGTCTTGCCGAACCGGTTCACCGCCTTCAGGTACGCCGAGAGTGCCTGCCGCTCCGGCGTTCCGATCGCATCGACCAGCCGCCGCCAGGCCCGTTCACCGACCAACTCGACCACCGTGCGGCCGCGCTCACCGGTCAGGTCGTCGATCCGGTGCTGCAGCGCGCCGGGGGAGGGCAGCGCAGTGACCGAGGCGACCCAGCAGTCCAGTCGGCGCCAGCGCCAGGTGTCCTCGAACTCCTCCGCCTTCCCGCCGCGTGCCGGATCCTGCAGGATCTCCGACGTCCACAGCGGCGCTGCCGCCTTCAACCGCTCCCGCAGCAGCCGCAGTTGCAGCGCTGCGGGGGCGATGTCGACGAGAGTGTCGACGGCCTGGACGTTCTCGCTCCAGGCGACACGGTCGCGGTCGGTCAGTGCGTCGGCGAGGTGCCGCCACAGCGGGGAGGCGTCGGCGACATCGGAGCGCAGGTACTCACCGACAGCGTCCAGTCGGGCATCGATCGAATCGAGATCCAGGACACCCGCGGCGGTCTCGGCCGTGACGGCTACGTCGGTCAGTGAAGCCGCAGTCGGTGCCGGCAGCCCGGCGGCGACGGCCCTTTCGGCCAGGGCCGCGAGCCGGGGCGATGCGCCGAGCACCCCGCCCAGCTCGTCCAGCGCGAATCGGACGTCCTCCTCCGGCGTCTGCGACAGCGCCGCAGCGCCGAGCGGTTGGGCCTGGTTCGCCCACCGCGTGTACAGGTCGCGGCGGTGGTCCTGCAGCTGCAGCTGCGCGATGCACAGCGCCACCTCGTCGGCGGTGGCCGGTTGATGACCGTCGACATCGCACTGCGCGACAGCACGTTTCGCGTCGCGGGCGAACATGCCGAGCTTGCCGCCGCCGGCCATCTTCTGCCGCGCATCCTCCAGATCGGCGACGGTCACCCCGGCCGCGACCGACACCCGGTGGGTGATCAGCCCGGACCGCAGCGCCATCGCCTCGGTGCGCAGCCGGCCCAGGTCGTGGTGCAGCCGCTCCCACTCCTGCCGCTGCAGCGGGTCATCCAGCCGCCGGTGCACCTGGTCGATCCACTGGCCGTTCAGCGCGGTGCGCCACTCGGCCTCGCTGCGCAGGTCCGCCGCCAGTGCGATCAGCGTGCCGGTGCCGGCCTGGCGTACCCGGTCCACATCAGCCAGCGACGCGCCCTCGACCGCGGCTGCCACCGTCGCGCGGCGATCCAGCAGTTCGGCGAACTCGGCGGCGTCCGGCAACTGGTCCAGGGCCGGCAGGGTGTAGCCGGCCTGGTCGGCGCGGGCGGACCCGACCTCGGCCGCCAACGTGCAGAACTCGCCGAACTCCGCTGCTGTCAACGGAAGTGGGGCATCGACGGCGAGCACGTCGGGGATGTGCACCAGCCGGGTCTCGTGGTCGGCGACCCACGCCGCCGCCGCGCCGGGCGTCAACGTGCCGTCGAGGGTCTTCACCTCGGCGGCCCGGGCATCCAGCAATTGGGTGTCCAACGCGGTGAGTTCTCGCTCCAGTTCGTCGAGACGTGTGTCCAGCTGCAGGATCCGCTGGTCGGCGTCCACCCGGTCGACCCGGCCGACACCGGCCTGGATCTGCTGGATGGAGGTCTCCAGCCGGCGGCGGCCCACCTCGTCGGCGCCGAGCACGGAGACGGTGAGGTCGCGGATGTCTTCCGGCACCTTCTCGGCCAGGACCTGCAGCGCCTGCTCCTTCTCGGCCACCACCAGTACCCGCCGGCCGTAGGCGACGTAGTGGGAGATGAGATTGGCGATCGTGTGCGACTTCCCGGTGCCGGGCGGGCCCTGCACGGTGACGCCGGGGTGCCGCTGCACCAGCCGGATGATGCGCCGCTGCTCCTCGTTGGTGGCCAGCGGCAGCAGCAGCCGCTCGTCCGCCTCGTGGGTGGTGACCGTCTCGATCTCGGAGGTCATCACAGCCCGCAGCGGGGCCGGGATGGCGTCCGGGTGCGCGGTGTACAGGTCGCGCATCGCGTCGAGGAAGGCCTGCGCGTTCGGCGGCCGGCGGCGGGCGTGCAGCACCCAGCTGGTGTCGGCGACGGCGCTGGCCGACCGGCGCGGGGCGGTGGCGGCGACCACGCCCTCGTCGTCGACGGCGCGCACCAGGTCCTGCACCAGCTCGGCGAGAGTCGTTGCGTCCCAGGGATCCGGGTTCTCCGCAGTGACCGAGTGCCGGACCGCGTTGTAGCCGGTGGCGTCGTGCTGCGGCAGCCCGTGCAGGTACCGGCTCTCCACCGACGGTGCGCCGGTCGGCCGGACCACGATCTGCTGGTCGTCGGTCTGCAGGTCGATCTCCACCGGCACGGTGATCAGCGGGTGGTCGACGATCCCGCCCGCCACCGACCAGCGCAGCCGGCCGAAACCCCAGACCAGCTCGACGGATTCGCGATCGGTGGTGAGCCGGTCCCGCTGCTCGAACAGGTCGCGGTGCAGCTTCTTCACCTTGCGCACCGACCGGTAGTCGGCCGCCCACGGCTGCCACACCGTCTCGATCCACTGCCGCGCCGGCTCGAGGTCGCGCTCCCAGGCCGCCGCGTTCTCCGCGCGGGCGGTGGCCTGCTCCTCCGGTGTCAGCGCATCCGGCGGGACGAAGGTCGGCGGGCTGACCAGCTCCGGTGGCTCGTCCGCCTCCAGCCGGCCGCCCTCCACCAGCAGATCGATCAGGTCGGCCGGAACGATCGGCTCGGCGGGCAGGTCCAGGAAGTCGACCCGCAGCCACACGTCCTCGCTGGGCCGGACCCTGACCGCCGGGTGCTTCGGCACATTCGCCGACAGCAGTCGGTACATGCCGGTCTCCGCGATGTCCCGGACGGCCGGGTTGCGCTGCGCGTCGTACGCGGCCAGGAACTCGATCAGGTTCAGGACCTGCGCGTTCACCGTGGGGGTGGCCGGCTCAGGGGGTACCGACACGCCTGCGCCACCTCCCTGCTCGCTCCCGGAGTCCCCGATCATGCCAGGTCCGGGTGTCACGCTTCAGGGCGCGTCGATGGTGGCGATCGGGGTGCCGGTGGCGGTTGCGGTGGGTTCGAAGAAGAACATCTTGCTGTTGTGGACCAGCCACACCCCGTGGTCGGTCATGGTTGGGACGGAGGCCGGAAGCATTCGGAGTCCGGCCGAGTTCGTGGACAGGTCGAAGACGGTGAACGCCCGGTCACCGTCCTGCCACAGCCCGAGCCTGAACTGGTCCGTCACGAAGGCTGCCGAACCGTCAGCGGTGCCCGATCTGCCGAGCTCGCCCAGCCAGGCCGCGGGGATGTCAGCCACCACGTCGAAGTTCTCGTCCAGCACCTCGAACCCGTCCTCGGCCAGAGCGAAGACGGTGCCGTCGGGAAAGAGGGCCTCGGTGCTCCGCGGTGGGTCCGCCGGGTCGATCCGCTCGGTGGTGCCGGTGTCGACGTCGACGAGCAGTCGGAGCGGTGGGGCGCTGCGGCAGAGGATGCTCAACTGCTCGACGTACGGTGAGCTGGAGCAGTTGTTGTTGCAGTTGAAGATGTCCTCACAGATCAGACCGACCTCGGATGTGGTCAGGTCGGGGTTGATGCGGCGAAGTGTGACGCCCTTGTCCTCGGCGGATCTCTCGACCAATGCTGCATACACACCCGTCCCGGAGGCCACCAGATAGTCCCCGCTCGCGAACATGGATTCGCCGTCGATCGATTCCGGACCGATCAGTTCGGCGCCGGACGGGTCGAGGCCGAACACCTGCGAGCCGTCCGGGGTGTCCACCAGGTACCCCCAGACCCGGCCGTCGGCCGTCCGCACCAGGGACTCGACGCGGCCCTGTGGAGCCAGGATGTGGGTCTGCAGCAATTCCCCGGTTCGTGCATCCAGGACCAGGACGCCGGGCGGCACGCTGCACTGGTCGGCCGGATCGCAGAAGTCGCGGTCGATCTCCACCGGCACGAACATCCGGTCGCCGACCACCACCGGTGGACCGTCGTCGTTGATGTGGATGGCCTGCTCCAGGGTCGGAAACCCGGGCAGATCGTCGTCGTCGTGCACGGCGATCACCGCCGTGATCGCCAGGCCGCTGCCGATATGCGCCATCCAGTCCGCGGTCCGGACCGGTCCGGACGTCGCTCCTGGCGGCTCCGTCGTCCGCGTTGGTTCCGAGGCCTGTCCGGATGCCGACGCGGTGGTGGTGACCCGGTCGGTTGCTGTGGGCGAGGTAGTGGTGGAGGCGGTGCTGGTCGGGACCGGCACCGCGAAGCTGGTCACCGCCCGGACTCCGCTGCCGGCGACGGCACCCGCGCAACCACTCAAGACCAGCGCCGCCACAGCGGCAGTCACCATCGATCGAGTCCGTGCCACCGCGCACCCCCGGTCCGGAAAGTCCGTTTCGCCGGAGTCTAGGGATGCTTGCTCGCCCTGGAAAGGGCAGGTCAGGACGCGTCGATGGTCGCGATCGTCCGGCGGCCCGCGGACGCCCGCGGCTCCACCAGCAGGATCCCGGTCGGCGACACCCACCACACCCCGGTCGTGCCCAGCACCGGGACGGCGCCGGCGGGCGCCGGCAGTCCGGCGGAGTTCCTGCTCACGGTGACGGCCATCGTGGCGTCGCTCCGGCCGTCCCAGTTCCCGAGCTCACCGGAGTCGGTGGCGAAGGCGACCGCGTGCATGGCCGTGTCCCATCCGGTGATCTGCCCCCGGTGCGGCGCCGCCACCGTCCGGCCCGGCTGGAATTCACGCGACCAGAGCTGGAAACCGGTGGCACCGGCCACGACATGGTCGCCGTCGATCGTCGTGATGGCGACCTTCGCCGGTCCGGCCGGCGGCTCGACGATCTTGGTGGTCAGCGCGCGCGTGGCCGGATCGACGGTCATCCATCGCACCCGGTTGATCTGGCAGAGGATCTGGACCTTGTCGAAGCTCCAGGTGCTGGTGCAGTCCTGACCGCAGTAGACCCGTTGGTCGCAGAGTTCGATCACCGGCGTCGTCGTGCCGCGGCCGTCGTGCCTCAGGAGCGTGACGTAGTCGTCGTGCGGGGCGCGGTAGACGTCGACGACGAAGACGTCGTTGTACGCCGTCGCGAGGTAGTTCGTCACCACCATCGACCGGTTGCGCGTCTCGACGGTCCGCGCCGACATGGCGACGCCGCCCCAATCGGTGAGCCCGAACAGCTGGGTGCTGCCGTCGGTGCCCTGCAACAGGCCCCAGACGGTGCCGTTGTAGGTGCGGACGAGATCGACGATCCGGCCGGACTCGGCGAGCACGAATCGATCCACCGGCTGCCCGGTGAAGGAGTCGAGGAGGAAGACCGCGGGGCGCTCCGGGCATCCCCCGCACTCGGGTGTCAACGACGCCGGTACGAAGAGGAAGTGACCGCTCGTCAGTGCCAGCTTCGGGTTGATCGAGACGGCGCCCCACAACTGTGGCCCGCGCCCGAATCCGGGGTCGCCCTCGTGCACCGCGATCGCTCCGGTGATCGCCATGCCGCCGGGGATCTGGTCGATCCACCTCGTCGGGTCCGGCAGGCCGTCAGCGGGTGCGGCACCCGCGGCGGGGTCCGGGGATGCGGACGCCGCCGATGATGATCCGCCGGCGGTCGTGATGGAGGACGCGGGAGCTGGACCGACAGAGGTGCTCTCGGCTGCCACGGCCCTGTCCTCGGCGACCGTCGGTGCGCAACCGGTCAGCGCCAGCAAGGTGGCGACAACTGCGCAGACCCGGCGGAATCTCTTGCGGGAGTGTGGCCCGGCCGAGGTCCGGGCGCGAGGCGACCCTGGTGCGTGGAAGTGCGAAGGCAATGGGTCCCCCGGCGACATGGTCCCGCCGATCGGGATCCCGGCCGGAGGGTATGTCTCTTGATCGACACGGCGGGCGGGGCCGACTAGATGTGACACGGCCGTGGCCGGCGGTTCCCCCGGACGTTGGTCAGGACCCGGGTGCCCTTGTCACGCAGTGTCGATGGTCGCGATCGGGGTGCGGGTGGTGGTCGCCGTCGGCTCCAGCAAGAACATGCCCCATCGGGAGACCCACCAGACGCCGGTGGAGGTGAGGACAGGCTCGGCCCACTGCCGGAGGTTCAGCCCCGCGGAGTTGTTCTTCACGATCATGGTGGTGAACTCCGGGGCCGTGCGGTCCCACAGCCCGAGCTGGGAGCCGTCGGTGGTGTAGGCCGCAGCTCCGGCCACCGCGTCGAACCCGTCGGTGTCGCCGACCCGCACCGCCGCCACGTCACCGATGACGGTGAAGTCACGGTCGAGCAGGTCGTAGGCATCCTTCTTCGGGCTCATCATCGTGCCGTCAGGGAAGGACCCTCTGATGATGCCGGGGGTCGTGTCCTCGGGGTAGGTGGTGCTGACATCCTTGGTCTCGACGTCGACGGTCCACAGCCCCATTCCGGTGTACTGGCAGAGGATCTCGACCGCGACCTGATCGTCGATCGGCATGTTGGTGCAGTTGGTGGCGCACCTCGACAGATCGTCGCAGAGCTCGACGACCGGAGTGGTCGCCAGGTCCTGGTCGAACGCCAGGAGGTCGACGTGCCCGGTGAAGGAGTCCCCGACGGCGTGCGCCAGGAACACGTCCGCGCCGCGTGAGGCGAGGTAGTTGTACGAATACGAATCCGACGTCGCCTCGACCCCGTCGATCGGGACGGTGTCCACCAGCTCGCCGGTCGGCTCCAGCACCGCGATGCTCATGCCGTCGGCCGTCCCCCAGAGCAGGGCCCACACCCGGCCGTCCTCGGCCCTGATCACGTCGATGATCCCGCCGGAGTCCGCCAGCACGTGGGTCTCCACCAGTTCGCCGGTGCCCGCGTCCAGCACGAACATCCCCGGCGGGGAATCGCATCCCGAGCAGGCGTCGGAGGAGAGGTCGGCCGGGACGAACAGCCGGTTCCCGCTGACGACGGTGTCTGTCGGCTTGATCTCGAAGGTGTCGGGCAGCATCGGGAATGCCTCGAGCCCGTCGTCGTCCTCGTGCACCGCGACCACCGCGGTGATCGCCATCCCACCCTCGACGCTCCCGATCCAGCCGGAGACGTCGGGTGCGATCGGGGTCGCGGGCTCGCCCGCCGTGCTGCCGCTCCCGCTCACGTTCGACCGGGCCGGCGAGCCGGCCACCGACGAGGAACATCCGGCGAGGGTCAGCAAGGCCGCGCACACTGCGACCGTCATGCGGAACTTCTTCACGCCCACACCCCTGGTCCGATCTGTCCGGTTCAGTCCAGGGTAAGGGCATCGCAGAGGTCTGTTCAGCCGACAGTGGTGAAGAGACTCCCGTCCGTGCGATTCACGACGCCGCAATGGCCGCCTGCGGAACACGAGACCCGGAAATAGTTCGCGTAGTCGCTGAGCGTGCCCATGTCGACCGGCGCCGGACTCCACGTAGCGCCGTTGAAGGTGAGCACACGGCCGCGGATGTCCGTGGACACACAGAAGTTCGCGGATGCGCAGGAGAGATCTGCGGAAGAGCCACGTTCCGGTATGAGTCGCACAGGATCGGTCCACACTCCGTCCTCGAGGTAGGCCACGAAGCTATGGCCGTTCCAGTCGCTGTAATCCAGTCCGGTGGCCACGCAGGTGTCTCCGGCGACGCATGCGACCCGAGTCAGCCCGCTGCCGACCGACACGGTCGTGGGATCGGACCATGCAGTCCCGTCCCAGGTCAGAGCAGTCCCCGAGCGTGGTCGGCCGTCAGGAATGGTGATGTCAACAACTGCGACGCAGAAGTCCGGGCGTGAGCAGGACACATCGGTCACTTCGTAGTCGGAGGTCGGACCGCCGGCCGGGAACTCCCCATGGCTGGTCCAACTCGTCCCGTCGTAGGTCGACCAGCGGTTGCCGGTGCCGATCGACATGCAGAAGGTCGTATTCGCACAGGTCAAGAGATGGGGGCGGTCCGCGGGGTTCATGCTGGATGTCTCTGTCCAGTCGCTACCGTCGAATATCCATGTGTGGATGCCGACCGCAATGCAATCCGACATCGTTGAACAGCTGATCAGACCTGGACCGGGCGCAGGCACTTGATCGTCATCGACGATCGGAAATACATCCCCGTTCTCGTTGACGCTGCCCCCGGACACCAGGACCATGCAGCCGTCGTCGGCGCAAGAGAACGCGCCCGGCTCCGGGTGGCGGGCCTCGACCCGCTCGCCCAGAACGCCATCGGTCCACAACGCAGTGTTATCGCCGAACGACATCATGCATTGCGCAGGTCCGAAACACGAGGCAGCGCCAAAGTAGTTCAGGGCGGGAATCGGCGCCCATTCCGAACCGTCGAACCGGAAGTCGAAGTTGAGCGATCCTCCGACCAGGCAGCCCGTGGATGACCAGCAGGAAAGGCCACTGATCGAATACCGACTCTGGCTGTCGACGATGGCCACTTCCGACCACGTCGCCCCGTCGAAGGTGCTGTACCCATCGCCATAGTCAACCCCGGTCAACATGCAGAACGTCGGCGACGTGCATACCAGGTCTGCATTGGAGAAATCGGCAAATCCGGTGGCGATCGGCGCCGACCAGACCACGCCGTTCCAGAGCTGCATTCCGCTCTCGGTGCCGAGCATGGCCATGCACCAGGTGGTCGTCGGGCATTCGAGGTCGACGAGGCCGTCGGAAAGTATTGATCCTGCAGATGACCAAGTGAGGCCGTCGTACTTGTAGTACGTCCCATCCGCGGCGGCCATGCACATGGTGGAACTCGCGCAGTCGAGTTCGCGGACAAAGCGGCCGGCACTGACCAACTGGGTCGGGGACGACCACGACGCTCCGTTCCACACGGCTACGGATGATCCGCCGGTGATGGCAGCGCAGAAGCTCGACGATACGCAGGTGATGTCGGATCGTTCGACAACCGGAAGTTGGGCCTTCCATGTGGTGCCGTCGAACTGCTGCACACGGGTTCGGTCAGAGCCGAGGCAGAAGTTTTCGGAGGGACACGACAAGGTCCACAGCGAGTCGGACGTTCCGCCGGCGGTGATCGGGGTGTTCCAGTTCGGTGCAGGGGCGAGATCGGTGTCCAACACGAATCCGGTGCCATCCGCGACGAGGTCGATCGGCCCGGTGCTGTTGTTCGTCAGTGTGATCCGTCGTCCCTCGCCCGTCGGCAGGAGCACCGAATTGGTGATGCCCTGTCCCGCAGTGAAGTTGACGACCGTGGCCCGCTTCGCCGGGGAGCCGGCCGGTGCGACCGCCAGACTGCCGGAGCGGCTGGGGGCGACAACGGTCAGCGCCGCGAGCACCGTCGACACGCCGGTCGCAGGGACACCGAACCGACCGGTCAGTGACACCGTGATGGCGCCGCCCGCCCTCACGCGCGCCTTGCTGGCACCCTGCCCGGTCCGGGTGTCCAGCAGCCGTGCAGGATCGATGGATGCGTAGCCGCCGGCGACCTCCGGCGCTCCTGATCGGAACCAGCCCGTCGTGTCGGCAACAAGGTCGATGGGTCCTCCACTTCGGTTGGTCAGCACGACCCGGCCGCCCTCACCCATCGGCATCAGGGCGGTGGCGGTGATGCTCTGGCGTGCGGCGAAGTTGATGACGACGGCGGTTCTCCCGGGCGCGCCCTTCGGCGCGACGGCCAAGGTTCCGCTGGCGCCCGGTCCGACAACGGTGAGCGCCGAGACGACGGTTCCGACGCCGTTCGACGGAATCCCCGATCTGCGGGTGAAGGCCACTTCGATGGAGGCTCCCGCAGCCAGCCGGGCCTTCGGGGCGCCGTTCCCGGTGCGGGTGTCCAACTGACGGACCGGATCGACGGCGACGTAGGCCCCGGGGACCAGGAACTGGTTGCCGGCGTGGTACCAGCCGGTCACGTCGGCAACCAGGTCGATGTAGCCGGCGCTGACGTTGGTCAGGACGACCTGTCCCTCGAAACCGATCGGGAGCAGGGTCGTCCCGGTGATGCTCTTCCCGGCGGCGAAGTTGATGACCACGGCCTTCTTGTCGATGTCGCCATCTGGCGCGACTGACAGGGTGCCGGTGTTCCCCGGGCCGACGACGGTCAGCGCCGCTGCCACCGCCCGCACATCGGTGCCGGGGATCCCACCGCGCCCGGTGAAGGCGACGGTGATCGAGGCGCCAGGGCGGATCCTCGCCTTCGGTGCACCGTTGCCGGTACGGGTGTCGAGAAGGCGCACAGGGTCCACGGGCGAGAAGGTGCCTGTGACTGGATCGGCAGCCGCACTGCCCGCTTGCTCTGCGGCTGTCGTCGGCGGCGCGGCGACCAGCGGAACTGCGGCGGCGGCGGCGGCGGCGACCGGAGTCAGCCCTGCTGCCAGCAGCAGTGCTGCCAACAGGACACGTCCGGCACGGAAGGACGGGATGCGACGGTGCGAATTCATGGAGCCCCCAGCTACGCGGTCACGGCGACCCCGGGACCCGGCCGGAGCGTATGACACCAAGCTCGGGTAAAGAAACGGGCGAACCGAACATCACACGGGAGTGGTCAGCGCCCGACCGTCATTGTGATCAGCGAGCCGTCGAGCTCGTTGATCACACCGCATCGCCCGGATGACGAGCAGGACACAGGGAAGTAGTTGCCGTCCGGGTCCGTGGTGCCGATGGGCAAAGGAGCACTCCACGCGGCGCCGTTGAAGATGCGCAGCCGCCCGCCAGCATCCGAGGAGATGCAGAACTGTGAAGAAGCACATCCGAGATCACCCGCGGGCAATGCGTTCGGGGCGATGCGCACGGGCGTGGTCCACGCGCCATTCCGCAGGTAGGCGGCGATGCCGGGGCCGGGTCCGGCATCCGATGCCTCGGACCCAGTGGCTATGCAGGTGCCGTCGGGCACGCATGCAACGCTGTGCAGGGCTCCGTTGGTCGACACGAGGACGGGTTCTGACCACGACGTGCCGTCCCACACGGTCGCGGCGCCGAGACCGGCAGTCGGACCGGCGTCGGTGTCGACGGTGATGGAGATGACGGCGACGCAGAATTGCGGTGAGGTACAGGAGACATCGCTGACGTAGCGCCGGATCCCGGCATCCCCTGTCGGCAGCGTCCCCTGAGCCGTCCAGTCGGTGCCGTCGTAGGTGATCCAGGAGTGGGAGCTGCTCACGCCGACACAGAACTCGGTGCCGACGCAGGAGAGCGCGTCCGGCTTACCCGAAGGGATTCGATCGGCTGACTGAGTCCAGCTCGTTCCGTCGAAGTTCCACCATCGGTAGCCGGTGGCGATGCAGTCAGCAGTGTCGGCGCAAGCGAGAAGGGTGGCGCCACCGGAGGTGTCTTGTGGATCCATCAGGAGTGGGAATAGTTCACCGTCCTCGTTCACGGACGTGTCGTATTCGAGCAGGGCCATGCAACCGTCGTCTGCGCAGGACACCGATTCCAACCGGGGTCCGGTGACCGGGAGATCCGGGCCGAGGACCTCGCCGTCCCAGAGCCGTGAGTAACGGCCATAAGTGACCATGCACTCGAAGGGGCCGAAGCACGAGATCGCACGGGCTGCGCTTCGGCCGAGGTTGGGGATACGGTCCCAGGTCGTTCCGTCGAAGACGTAGTCGTAGTTGGGCGCTCCGTCCAATAGGCAACCTGTGGTCGACCAACAGTTGAGGCTGCCGTAGAACGGATAGATGTCATCGGTCTCCACCGGGGCGGGAACCGACCAGCGTGCACCGTCGAAAGTGCTGTAGTAACCGGGATATTCGGCGCCGGTGATCACACAGAACTGTGGGGAGAGGCATTGCAGCTCGGAGGTCAGGTAGCGGCCGAACCCGGGTGACGACGCTGCTGACCAGCTCGAGCCGTTCCAGGTGCGCATTTTCCCGTCCCGTTGGACCAGCAGACACCACGTGGAGGTCGGGCATTCCAGGTCGGCACCCTCGGCCGCGACGCTCGGCGTGGACAACGGGCCGGCGGGTGACCAGGTCAGCCCGTTGTAGCGGAACGACCGGCCGCTCGCGGCTGCCATGCAGAACGACGCCGAGGCGCAGGCCAGCTGCTCCACGATTGCGGATCCGGTGACGAGCCGGGTCGGCAGCGACCAGGTGGTGCCGGTCCATACGGCGACCGAGGAGGTTCCGGTGATGGCGGCACAGAAGGTCTTCGCCAGGCAGGTGATCTCCGAGCGCTGCACAGCCGGAAGCTGTGCGCGCCAGCGCGTGCCGTCGAACTGCTGGACCCGGACGCGATCCGATCCGAGACAGAAGTCCGCGGAGGGGCAGGACAGGAAGTCCAACCAGTCCCTGGTGCCGCCGAGCTGGACAGGTGCGTCGATCGTCGGCGCAGGGCTCAGGTCGACGTCCAGCAGGTAGCCGGAGACGTCGGCGACCAGGTCGATCGGGCCGGGGCTGTTGTTGGTCAGGACGATGCGGCGGCCCGCGCCGGTCGGCAGCAGCACGGTGGAGGAGATGCTCCGGCCGAGCGCGAAGTTGATCACCGTGGCCTTGCCCGCCCGGTCACCGTCGGGGGCGACGGCAAGGCTCCCGGACCGGGCCGGGTTCACCACGGTCAGCGCGGCGGTCACCGTCGACACCCCGGTGGCCGGAACCTTGCCCCGGCCGGTCAGGGTCGCGGTGACCGTACCGCCGGCCGGAACTCGCGCGGCGGCGGCGCCGTTGCCGGTCCGGGTGTCCAGCAGCCGTACCGGATCGACGGTGGTCCAGCTGCCCGTGGTGGTCGGGGTGCCGGAGCGGAACCATCCGCTGCTGTCGGCAACAAGGTGCACGGTGCCGGTGCTGCGGTTGGTCAGCACCACCTTGCCACCGGTGCCCACCGGGAGCATCGCTGTTCCCGAAATGTTCAGTCCCGCCGCGAAATTGACCACCACAGCAGCGGATCCGGGCGCACCTTTCGGGGCGATGGCCACAGTACCGGGCCTGGTCGCGCCGATGACCGTGACGGAGGAGACGACGGTGGCCACCCCGGTGGCCGGGATGCCGTTGCGGCCGGCGACGGTCACCTCCACCGAAGCGCCCGGCGCGAGTCGTTTCGCCGGTGCGCCGATCGCCAACCGGGTGTCGAGCTGACGTGCAGGGGCGATCGGCTGGTAGCTGCCGGCCGTGCCAGCACCGGTGGACCAGTACCCGGTGGCGTCGGCGACCAGATGGATCGTGCCGGCGCTGTGGTTGGTCAGCACCACCCGGCCGTCGGTACCGATCGGCAGCAGACTCGTCCCGGAGATGCTGCGGCCCGGACTGAAGTTGATCACGACCGCGCGGGCCGCTGCCGCCCCGGCCGGCGCGACCGACAGGGTGCCGCCGCCGGTCGGGTCGACCACGGTCAGGGCCGCGGCCACCGCAGCCACACCGGCCGCCGGGATGTCACCGCGACCGGCGATCATCACGGTGATCGATGCGCCGGGCTCCAGCCGGGCCCTGGCCGCGCCGTTCCCTGTGCGGGTGTCCAGCAGCCGGGTAGGCGTGATCGGGGTGAATGTACCGGCGCCCTGCGGCGCCGCTGCCGACATGCTTGCCGGTGCCGCTACGTCCTGGGTCGTCGACGCGACGGCTACGGTCGCTGCGACCGGGGACAGACCCGCGACACCGAGGACGGCCACCAGCACCACACGGAAAGCATTGCGGCGGAACGACATGGTGCGACGCTGCGATGTCATGGAGCCCCCAGCTCGGTGCCCCGGTTCGTCCGGAACATGATCGGAGACTACGACACAAAGCATGGGTAAAGAACCCTGCGGTCAGAACATCACGCTGAGGTGGCAGGGTATCGACAATCAGTAGGGCCATACCGATGTGGTGATGGTGTCGTCGTTGCCGTTGATCACCGCGCAGGCCTGGCCGGAGGTCGAGCAGTGGACCGCGTGTGCACCGGGTCCGTTCTGGACGCCGAGAAAGGTCGGCGTGCCCCAGTCACTGCCGTCGAAGATCGTCACTCCTGCCCGCTCGTCGACTGCGGTGCAGAAGTTGGTCGCAGCGCAGGAGATGTCCCGGATCCGGCCGATCCGGCTGTCGAGGACCGTTGGCAATGTCCACACCCCGTCGACGAGATACGTGGCGAAGCTCCGGTTGGTCGGCGCTCCGGTGGTCGCACTCACGACAGTGCCGGTGGCGACGCAGAACTCACCGCGCGGTCGGGCGCTCACGCAGGACACCGCTTCGAGTCCACCCAGATCGCTCACGACCAGTGCCGGGGACACCGCCGTTCCCTTCGAGATCAAAGTGACCGTGCCAACGGTCCCGGCCGCGGATCGTCTTGTGCCGGCCGCGAGGCAGTTGTCGTCGTAGAGCCCGCACGACATGTCCGTGATCACGCCCGCGCTGCGGGCCTGGAAGGTGTCCGGTCCCCGCCACAGATCGAACCAGCCGGTGTCGTAGTTGGCGTACTTCGCTGCCGACACAGCGAGACAGTGTGCGGAGTTCCAGCAGTCGATCTGGTCGTAGGTGAGACCGCCCGGGAGCTCTTCGGGATCGGTCCAGCGTTCACCGTCGAACTGGGACCAGACACCGTCGCCGATGGCGATGCAGGAGGGGCCGCACCCCACCGATCTCGCCGGGATGTTGTCGAACCGGGTCGCGACGCCGTTGTCGTACTCGACCGCGCCGCCGCCCTGCGCGACGACGGTGCACACGTGATGGATCCGCTGGTCGGGTCCGACGGGAAGATCGCAGGACACGTCGGTGAGGCCGGTGATCATGTCGCCCAACGGGTCCGGTGCGTTCCAGCCGTAAGGGAGGCCGCCACGACCATTGAGCAGGGTGTAGCCGTAGGCGTCGACGACCAGGTCGATGGGGCCTGCACTGCGGTTGGTCAGCACCACACCGCTGCCCGCGCCGATCGGGAGCAGCGCGGAACCGGAAAAGCTCTGTCCGGCGGTGAACTGGAGGATCGTCACCGGATCGAGCGGGCCGTCCCGCGGGTCCCGGTCCGGGGCGAGGTGTGGAGTGACGACCAGGGTGCCGCCGGCGGCCGGCGCGACCACCGACACCCCCGCGGTCACGGTGGCGACGCCGGCGGGCGGGATGCCGCCGCGGCCCGGCAGGTATGCCAGCACCGACGCCCGCGCCGGGATGCGCAGCTTCGGGATGCCGTTGCCCGTCCTGGTGTCGAGCAGGCGCGCCGGGTCGATCGGCTCGTAGGTGCCGCGCCCTCCCGCCCGGCCGGCCAGGAACCAGCCCGTGGCGTCGGCGACCAGGTCGAGGGTGCCGTTGCTGGTGTTCGTGAGCAGCACCCGGCCCCCGGGACTGAGAGGCAGATTCGCCGTGGTGGTGATGCTCCGGCCGGCGGTGAAGTTGAGGACCACCGCCCTCCTGCCGGGTGCGTCGGCCGCCGCCAGCGACAGGGTGCCGGTACCGGTGGGGGCGACGACGCTGACCGCTGCGGTGACGGCAGCGACGCCGGTCCGGGGAATCGTCCCGCGGCCGGCCAGGGTCACCGCGACGGTCCCGCCCGGTGCGACCCGGGTGCGCGGGGCGCCGTTGCCGGCCCGGGTGTCCAGCAGGCGGACCGGCTCGATCCTGCCGAACGCGCCGGCCACCTCCTGGGGATTGTTCCCCAGGTAGTAGCCGGTGACGTCGAGGACCAGGTCGATGGTGCCCGGACTGTTGTTCGTGAGGACCGTCTGCCCGTTGCTGACCGGCAGCACCGTGCTGCTGGAACTACTACGACCGGCGGCGAAATTAACGATGACGGCACGCTTCGTCGGCGCGGTGGGCATGGCCACGGCGAGGGTGCCGGAGGTCGTCGGGTTGACCACGCTGACCGCTGCCGTGACCGCTTTGACGTACCGCCCCGGGATGTCGTAGTACCCGGAGAACGGCACGGTGACCGAGGCTCCGGGCCGGAGCCGTGCTTTCGGCAGGACAGCGCCGGTGCGGGTGTCCGCGAATCGCATCGGGCCGAAGGGCACAAAGGCACTGTGGGCCCCGGACTCCGCCGCTGAGGCACTGGCCGGTAGCGGCACCGGCTCGGCGACGGCCGGAGTGATCGGCGCGAGCCCGGCAGCAACCATGAGAGATGTTGCGAACAGCCGGAAACCCTTGGTACGGAACGACGGAGCGCGACGGTGCGATGTCATGGAGCCCCCCGCTCAGGAGTCCCGGCACCCGGGACCTGACTGGAGCGTACAACCCAAAGGCCAGGTCAAGAGCCGGACGAACAGAACATCACACGGGCGGGTTCACCGCACCTGGACCGTCGTGGTGATGGTGCCGTCGTTGCCGTTGATCGTGGCGCAGTTGCCGACTCCGGCGCAGGAGATCGCCTTCGCGCCGGGGTCGCCGGCCAGGCCGGTCTTCACCGGTGCGCTCCACGCCGCGCCGTTGAAGGTCAGCACCTGGCCCTGGTTGTCGGTCGCCGCGCAGAAGGCCTGTGTGACACACGAGATGTCACGCATCGCCTTCACGCTGCTGCCGAGGGCGGCCGGTGCGGTCCACTGCCCGCCCTCCAGGTAGCTGGCGAATCCCGGTTCGTTGGACGTCGACGCACCGAAAGTGCCGACCGCGGCGCAGAAGTCGGCGCCGGGGCAGGAGATCGACGCCAGCCCGCCCTGGTCGGTGACCAGCGTCGGGGACGACCATGCCGAGCCGTTCCACACGATCGCGTCGCCGCGGACGACCCCGCCGCCCGAGGTGCGCTCGGTCACCGCGACGCAGCGGCTGTCGGAGGTGCAGGACAGCCCGGTGACGACACCGGACGGGATCTGGAAGGTCTGCGACGGCGTCCAGCCGGTCCCGTTGAACACGGCATAGCCGTTGTCGGAGACCGCGAGGCAGAAGGTGGCGGTCGGGCAGGACATCGCGTTGAAGAAGGTGGCGCCGCCGATGTTCTTCGGCGCGGCCCAGCTGGTGCCGTTGAACTTCGACCAGACCCCGTACCCGACTGCGATGCAGTTGGTCGTGGTGACACAGCTGACCGCGGTGGTCGGGAAGTTCGGCACCTGGGTGGCGGTGGTGCCGACGTACTTCACCGCGCCGTCGTCGCGCGAGACCGCCAGGCACATGGTGCCGACGCACGAGATGTCGCTCAGGCCTTCGAGTCCGCGCTCGACGCGCAGCGGATCCGCGACGGTGCCGCCGGCCAGGAACGCCACCTCGCCGATCGATCCGAGCGCGCAGGAGGTCGGGCCGAAGCACTCGACGGTGGTGCCTCCGTCCTCCAGCCGGTTCGCGAACGTCGACCAGGCGGTGCCGTTCCAGCCGTAGTAGTTGGTGGTGCCGTTGGCGACGCAGAAGTTGGTGGCGGAGCAGGAGATGTCGGGCGCGAGGTAGTTGCCGCCAACCGATCCGACACTGACCGGCGACGACCACGTGGTCCCGTCGAAGAAACTTGCCTTGCTGCGCTGGTTGTAGCCGATCAACGCGCAGAACTCGTCGGTGACACAGGAGATCGCGTCGGTCCGCAGCCCGGTGCCGGCCGCGGTGGGTGCACTCCAGGTACCGCTGTCGTAGGTGACGTAGCGGTCACCGGCGTCGATCGCCACGCAGAAGTTGACGGTGGCGCAGGAGATGTCGGACATCGGGGTCGCGGCGTTCGCCTGGTTGTCGATGCGCACGCCGCTGCCCCAACTCGTGCCGGTGTACTTGTACGCATAACCGGCCGGGTCGACGGCGGTGCAGAAAGTCGACGACACGCAGGAGATGGCGGAGGTGCCGGCCAGCGTTGGCGCCGGGCTGAGCGTGGTGCGGGTCCAGCTGGTGCCGTTCCAGATCGCCGCACGGCCGGAGCCGACGGCGGCGCAGAAGTTGGTGGCAGTGCAGTCGATGTCGTCGTATCCGACGCCAGCAGCTGGGTGTGCCAGGTGCCGTCGTAGCGCAGGGTGCGGACGCCGTCGGTGGCCATGCAGAACGCGGTGGAGGTGCACGAGACCGAGCGCAGGTCGCCGAGCGGGTGGTAGACCGGGTCCGGCGTGTCCCAGGTGGGCGTGGCGGTGAGGTCGATGTCCAGGTCGTAGCCGGTGACGTCGGCGACCAGGTCGATCGGGCCGGTGCTGTTGTTGGTCAGCACCACGCCGCCGCCGGCGCCAACCGGCAGCAGCGCTGTGCTGGAGATGCCCTGCGCCGCAGCGAAGTTGATGACCACGGCGCGCTTGGTCGGGTTGCCGTTCGGGGCGACGGACAGGGTGCCGCCGGCCGCGGGCGACACGACGGTCAGCGCCGCGGCGACGGTCGAGACCCCGGTCGCAGGGATACCGCCGCGACCGGTGAAGGTGACGTTGATCGAGGCGCGGGCGGGGAGCCGGACCTGGGCGGTGCCGTTGCCGGTACGGGTGTCGAGCAGGCGCACCGGGTCGATCGGGCCGTAGGTGCCGTTGCCGGTCGGGGCACCGGCACGGTAGTACCCGGTGGTATCGGCCACGACGTCGATGGTGCCGCCACTGTTGTTGGTGAACAGCACCTTTCCGTCGGTACCGACCGGCAGCAGGGCGGTGCTGGAGATGCTCCTGCCGGCGGTGAAGTTGATGACGACCGCCCGCTTGCCGGGCGCCCCGTTGGGTGCGACGGACAGTGTGCCGGGCTTGACCGGGCCGACCACGGTCAGCGCCGCGGCCACGGTGGAGACGTTCGACGCCGGGATGTTGCCGCGGCCGGTGAGCGTGACGGCGATGGTGGCGCCGGGCGCGAGCTTGGTCTTCGGGGTGCCGTTGCCCGTGCGGGTGTCGATCAGCCGGACCGGGTCGATCGGGCCGAAAGCGCCTGCGGTGGTGGGGGTGCCGGAGCGGTAGTAGCCGGTGGTGTCGGCGACTAGGTCGATGGTGCCCCCGCTGTTGTTGGTGAAGACGACCTTGCCGCCGGTGCCGATCGGCAGGAACGCCGTACTGGAGATGCCCTGCTTCGGGCCGAAGTTGATGATCACCGCGCGCTTCGTCGGCTTGCCGTTCGGTGCGATCGACAGGGTGCCGCTGCCGGACGGCGTCACCACGGTGACCGCGGCGACCACGGTCGAGACGTTGGTGGTCGGGATGCCTCCGCGGCCGGTGAAGGTGACGGTGATGGACGCGCCGGGGGCGAGCCGGGCCTTCGGCGCGCCGTTGCCGGTGCGGGTGTCGAGCAGCCGGACCGGGTCGATCGGCCCGAACGCGCCCGCCTGGGTGGGCGCTGCCTGGACGGTCGGTGTCTGCGTGGCAGGGGCCTGCGGTGCGGGAGCCGCGCTCGCGACCGCGCCGATGAGCGACCCCAACCCGATGGCCAACACCGCCGAGGTGAGCAGCGAGCCCCACCGGACGGATCGTGCGCGACGGTGCACAGACATGCGGTCCCCTGATCGACAGAACCCGGTGACGCCGGGTCGACGTCGCGGGAGCCTATACCGGACAAACGGGACGGAGCGGGCCTCGATCGGGTGCTTCCGGTCCTCGCTGCGTGGTCAGTTGGTGGTGGTGAGGGAGCCGTCGCTGCCGTTGGTCGCGGCGCAGGACCCGATGGCCCAGCAGGAGATCGCGTTCGTCGTGGCGTCGGCGCTGCCGACCTTCACCGGCGTGCTCCAGGTGGCACCGTTGAACGTACTGACCTGGCCGAGGTCGTCGGTGACGCCGCAGAAGGTCCGGGAGGCGCAGGAGACGCCGGCGACGCCCAGCGTCGAACTGGGCAGGGCGATGGCCGCACTCCACACCGTGTCCTCGAAATAGGCCGCGTAGCCTGTGTTGTCGTCATCCTCTTGGCCGACCGCGACGCAGAATCCGGCGTCCGGGCAAGAGATGGCGATGACCCCGCCTGCCGCGCTCAGCTCGACCGGTGCCGACCAGGAGGTGCCGTTCCAGGTGACGACCCCGCCGCCGTCCGGGAAGGCGTCGATGGTGGCGTAGCAGCGGGTTGCAGACACGCACTCCACGGACGTGATGTCTCCGGCTGTCGCACCGATGGTGCCCGCGTCGGTCCAGCCGGTGCCGCGGTCGACCGCCGTGTTGCCCTGCCGGTTGATCGCCATGCAGAAGCTGGTCGACGTGCAGGAGACATCCGTCGGGTAGTGCACCATCGGCAGGATCTGGTCGTCGGTCCAGTTGAGGCCGTCGAACACCCGCGACCCAGAGGTCAGGTTGCCGCCGACGCCCACGCAGTAGGTGGCGGTCAGGCAGTCGACACCGACCACCGAACCGTCCTGCAGCTGCGTGACCGTTCCGCCGGAGTACTTCACCGCGCCGCCGTCTTCGGCGACGACCAAGCAGTCCGCGGCGGCGCAGGAGACGTCGACGATGCCGTCGCTGGTCACCAGCTGGTGCCCGTCGCCCACCTGACCGTCGGACCAGAAGGTGACCTGGAGTGCGGCCTGCACGATGCAGCCGGGGTGGCTGAAGCAGTCCACCGAGAAGCCGGCCAAGCTGGTCCCCGCATCGGAGGCAGTCCAGCTCTCGCCGTCCCAGATTTGCGGGGTGGCGTACCCGACCGCCATGCAGCGGACGCTGTCGAAGCACGACACGTCCTGCACCACGAGATCCTCGTCGGCAGTGCCCAGTCGTGTCGGGGTCGACCAGGTGGTGCCGTTGAACTCGGTGGCCTGGCTGCCGTCGAGGCCGGCGATGCCGACCACGACGCAGAAGTCCACGGAGGTGCAGTCGACGGCGCGGGTGATGCTCGCGGTCCACACCTGGGCGGGTGCGCTCCAGCCGGTGCTGGTGCGTTTCATGTAGCGGCCGTTGGTGTCAACGGCCATGCAGTAGACGGCGCTCGCGCACGAGATGTCCTGCAGCGTCGTGGTGGTCGCTCCGATGGTCGAAGCCGTCCAGGTGCCGCCGCTGTACCGATAGGCGGTGCGGCCGGTGCTGATCGCGACGCAGGTCGACGCGGCGCAGGAGACTTGATCGACCGTCGTCTCCCCGGCCTTGATGGCGGCGGGAGTGGTCCACGTGGTGCCGTTCCAGCGGGAGAACCGACCGTCCTTGACGCCGATGCAGAAGGTCGTCGACGAGCAGCTGATCTCGCTGAAGCCCCTGCCGAGCTGGGTGGTCCAGACGTCGCCGTTGAAGCGGAAGCTGCGTGCACCGTCGGAGGCCATACAGAAAGACACGTTGACGCAGGAGACGGTGGTCAGCTCGCCCACCGGCTTGTAGACCGGGGTCGGGGTGCCCCAGGTCGGGGTCGCCGTGGTGTCGATGTCGAGGGTGGAGCCGGTGACGTCGGCGACGATGTCGATGGTGCCGCCGCTGACGTTGGTGAAGACGGTCCGGCCGCCGGCACCGATGGGCAGCAGCGAAGTGGTCGAGATGCCTTGCTTCGCCGCGAAGTTGATGATCACGGCCCGCTTGCCGGTGGCGCCGCCGGGAGCGACCGCCAGGGTGCCGCCGGCGGTCGGCGAGACGACGGTGACCGCGGCGGTGACGGCGGTGATGCCGGTGCCGGGCAGGTTGCCCCGACCCGGCAGGGAGACGGTGATCGACTGCCCGGCGGCGAGCCGCGCTTTCGGTGCGCCGTTGCCGGTGCGGGTGTCGAGCAGCCGGATCGGGTCGACCGGCCCGAAGGTGCCGGATCGGGCCGCGGTGCCGGCGCGGTAGTAGCCGGTGGTGTCGGCGACCAGGTCGATGGTGCCCGCGCTGTTGTTGGTGAACACCACCTGACCGCCGGAGCCGATCGGCAGCATCGCGGTGCTCGAGATGCCATGTTTGGCAGCGAAGTTGATGACGACGGCGCGCTTGGTCGTGTTGCCGGCCGGAGCCACGGACAGCGTTCCGCCCGCCGATGGGTTGACCACGGTGAGCGCCGCGACGGCCGTGGAGACGCCGCTGGTCGGGATGCCGCCGCGGCCGGTGAACTTCACGGTGATCGATGTGCCGGGGGCGATGCGCGCCTTGGGTGCGCCGTTGCCGGTGCGGGTGTCGATCAGCCGGACCGGCGCGATGAGGCCGTAGGTGCCGGCCAGGGTCGGGGTGCCCGAGCGGTAGTAGCCGGTGACGTCGGCGACCAGGTCGATGGTGCCGCCGGAGACGTTGGTGAACACGACCTGCCCTGCTGAGCTCAGCGGGAGGAAGGCGGTGTTCGAGATGCCTTGTTTGGCAGCGAAATTGATGACCACGGCGCGCTGGGTGGGCGCGTTTGCCGGGGCGATCGCCAGCGTCCCGCCGGTCGAGGGGGAGACGACGGTGAGGCTCGCGACGACCGTGGAGACCCCGGTGGTCGGGAGTCCGCCGCGGTTCAGGAACCCGACGGTGATGGATGCTCCTGGCTGCAGCCGTGCCTTCGGTGCGCCGTTGCCGGTGCGCGTGTCCAGCAGCCGGACCGGGTCCACCGATCCGAACGCCCCCGCGACACCCGGTGCAGCCTGCACCTGCGGCGTGGCAGCGGCAGTCACCGGGATCGCGAGGAGTCCGACGGCGGCGAGGACCGCTGTCAGGTAGACAAGGACAGCGTTGCGACGGTGCAGCGACATGGAGCCCCCAGCTCGGCGCCGCCCGGCCGACCCCGGCAGCATCGGCGGAGCCTACATCGGGCCATCCGAGGAAAAACAGGACTCGTGGTGTCGCACCCCTACCGGCCGCCGCGTCGGGTGGGCGTGATGGACCCGTCGCCCATGTTGATCATCGAGCACCGCTGATCGGAGCTGCATGACACGTCACTGTTCCCCGTTCCGGCCACGGCAGACAACCGCCAGAGGGCACCATCGAAGGAATACACCCCTCCATTGCCGTCGGTACCGGCACAGAACGTCGCACTCGTGCACGAGACGCGTTCGAGGCCGGCTCCGTCGGGTGTCACCATCGCGGGCGTCGTCCAGTCCGTGCCATCGAAGTAAGCCACGAATCCCGAAAGCGTTCGTGGGGTATCCCGAAGACTTCCCACAGCAGCGCAGAATGTCTGGGTCGCGCAGGAGACTTCCCAGATGCCTCCGGACGGTGAGATCGTCGTGGCGGTGCTCCACACCTGCCCGTCGAAGACGAGAACCTCCCCGACACTGTTGAGTTGGTCAATCGCTCGAGAAGTCGTTGCCATGCACCAGTGTTCGGAGACGCACGAGACCGACGTGATCCCGCCCGCCGGGTCGATGACCTCCGGCGCGCTCCAGGTCTCGCCGTCGAACATGGTGAATCCGGTGTCGGTGATCGCCACGCAGAAGGTAGGGCCGGTACAGGACACGGAGAAGGCAGTTCCGAGGCCCGAGATCCGCACCTTCTCGGACCACTCCGCACCGTCGAAGATCCAGGCGCCCGAATTCCCCACGGCAACGCAGCGGTCCACCTCGAAGCAGTCGACGGCTGCAGCAGGCCCGGCCTCAACGGGGATCTCTGTGCTCCGGCCACCCACGACGCGGATGGTCGCCGAATCAGTCGTACTCACCATGCACAGTGCGTCGGTGCAGGACACGGTGCGCAGGCCGTTGTCGAAGTCGGCCTCGAACACTGCCGGCTCCTGGAAGACCCAGTCCTCCCACATGGTCACCCCGCGGAGTGTCCCGATGGCGCATCGGTCGGGCCGCCGACAGTCGACTGCATACCCCTGACCAGTTCCTGTGCCCCTCCACGTATCGCCGTCAAAGAGATACCCGTCGGGATATCCCGATGCCATGCAGCGACCCGCGGTCGGGCACGAGAGGTCGGTGATCTGCTGCCCGTTCGGATCCCCGAGTTGGTCGGAGAATCGCCAGGTCGCCCCGTCGTACCGGATCACCCGTCCTCGCGAGCTGATCGCGGTGCAGAGCGATGCAGAGGAACACGAGATGACATTCAGGTTGGCGGCAACGCGGGTGGCGACCGGTGCGGACCAACTCCTTCCGTCCCAGATGAGGTACTTGCCCGTACTGGTGACGGCGGCACACCGGTTGACGGAGGAGCAGGACACATCGGTCACTTGATCGGAATAGTCAGAGCTCACGTACATCTCGGCGCCCGCGGACCACCTGTCGGTGGAGTAGCGGTAAGCGTTGCCGGTGTCGGAGATGGCCATGCAGAAGGAGACGCCGACGCAGTCCACCGCACCGATGATCTCGGCGGGTCTCGATGGGGGCACGATCTGCTGGAGATCCGCCCAACTCGTGCCGGTCCAGGACATGGAGGTCCGGTTGCCGAAAGCGAGACACGCACTGCGGGACTCGCATGTCACTGCAATCTGCTCGCGACCCGGGAGCACCGGCGTCCAGGAACCGCCTGCAAAGGTGAAAGTGCGTCCGCCATCGGCGACCATGCAGAATTCGTCGTCGACGCAGGAGATGCTGTGTGGGGTACCCATGGGCTGGTAGATCGATTGTGGTGTCTGCCAGGTCGGCGTGGCAGACAGGTTCCTGTCGAGGTGGAAGCCGATGTCGTCGATGACCAGATGAATCGATGAGTTGCTGTTGTTGGTCAGTGTCAGCCGTCCACCGGAACCGACCGGAAGCAATGCAACTCCGGAGATGCTCTGGTCGGCCGCGAAGTTCAGCACCGTGGCCGACTCGGCCGGGCGCCCTGCCGGGGCGATGGAGAGAGTGCCCGAGGCGAGTGGAACGACGACGCTGACCGCAGCGATGATCCGTGACACGCCGATACCCGGTACTCCAGCGGGACCGGCCAATCCGACAGTGATCGAGCCGCCAGGGGCAATCCGGCCCTGCGAACCGCCGATGGCGGTACGGGTGTCCAGGACCCTGGAAGGGTCCACCGAGCCGTATGCGCCGGACCGGGACGGTGGTCCCGAGGTGAAATAGCCGGTCACGTCGGTCACCAGGTCGATCGTCCCTGCGCTGACGTTCGTGAACACCACCCTTCCCCCCACGCCCAGCGGAAGGAAGATTCCCGTGGAGATGCTCTCGCCGGTCCGGAAGTTCAGCACCACTGCTCCATGGTGGGCGCTTCCGGCAGGCGCTACGGCGAGGGTTCCGGATGTGCCCGGCGAGACGACGGTGACTGCTCCGGCGATCGCTGACACGCCGCTTCGCGGGACACCCCCGCGGCCGGTCATGGTGACTGTGATCGAGCGGCCGGGAGCGAGTCGAGCCCGGGGAGTTCCGACCGCCACCCTGGAGTCGAGGAGGCGGACCGGTTCGACGACCCCGAACGCGCCGTTGGTAGCAGGGGTTCCGGAGCGGTAGAACCCCGTCGCGTCCACCACCAGGTGGACGGATCCGCGACTGTTGTTCGTCAGGACGAATGTGTCGTGAATGCCGATCGGCAGGACTGCCGTACTGGAGATGCTGTGCGGCGGCCGGAAGTTGGCGATGACTGCTCCGCGCCTGCTCGCACCTAACGGAGAGACAGCGAGAGTTCCGGCCGAGGTCGGTCCGACCACCGTCACCGAAGCCGCGATGGCCGCCGTGTTCCCTGGAGGGAATCCTTCGTTCTCCGGCAACTCGACTTCGACGGAGGCACCGGCGGCCACCTCGGCGACCGGAGCGCCGACACCGGTCCGCGTGTCCAGGATCCGGACCTGATCGATAGCTCCGAACAGTCCGCCATCCGTCGGCTGACCTGCGGCGGCCATCTCCTTGGTGACAGATGCTGCCTTGACCGGAGTGGTGGCCGCGGACCTCGGCGCGGAAGTGAGCGTTGGAATGACCACAGCGACGAGGAGGATGCCGAGGCCGGAACCGACCGCTCTGCGGGTGGAGAACACAACGCCCCCGATCCACTCGCTCCGTGGCAGAGGAGCGACGTTGGCGGAGCCTACTGCTGGAGATCTCGGGACCTACAGGTCGAATCGGGTGGTCTCGTTGGGCCTCAAGTGTTCAGAGCGCCTCGCCGACCACCCTGCCGACCACCCGGGTCTTGCCCTCGGACTTGATCTCCACGTCGACCATGGCGAGAGTGCGGGTGCGGGTCCGCAGCTCGGACCGGACGGTGGCGAGGCTGCCGCCGGGGACCGGGCGCGGGTAGAAGGCGTGGATCGAAGTGGCGGCGAACCGCGGGTCCAAGCCCTGCAGCAGGTGGCCGGCGCTCATCGCGATCGCGCAGAAGCCGACGCCTCCGTGCAGGTTGAACATCGGGTTCTGGATGGCCGGGACCACCTCGAACCGCAGCTCGGCCGACTGCTCGTCGCGAACGGTGTCCTGGAGGATCAGCTGGCCTGGTAGATCGACGCCCTCAGGTGCGCGGGCAGGCAGTGGTTGGGCAGTGCGGTCGAAGTGCATGGAGCGTCCGCGCATGTGACAGGCCGCGACCTGGGTGCCCTCGGCGTCCTTGATCGTGCAGCTGGCCAGGTAGCCGTGCGAGCTCTTGTCGGCGACGCGGGCCTCGGCGACAAGGTCCGACGTGCTGTGCCGGAACGCGTCGAACACCTCCATGGTGATCTCGGTGCTGGTGGTCCACCCGCCGGGCGGTTGGGAGGCGACCATCGCGTAGCCGAGGGTGTCGTCGATCAGCACGCCGAGGGATCCGGGGCTGCGGATGCCGTCCGGACCGAGCATCCAGTCGCCGGCGGACATGTGCCCGACCACGCCGACCCTCCCCGGCTGCACGTCGTGCACCCTGAACAGCCGCTCGGCGCCCAGCTCGCGGTACGGGAACTCCTGGCCGCCGCTCTGCTTGTCACTCATCCCTGCAGGTAATCACGGAGCGATCTTGTGGCGGTCGCGGGGGCCCGTTTCGCTCACTGCCGGCGTTCGGTCGCTGACCAGCTGTGATTGTCGGCCGCGAGAGCGGTTGGGGTCTTTGGATTCTGAACATCCAGTGGCTCTGAGGGGCAGTGGATGTTCAGAATCCGAAGGCTGGACACCTCGCTGACCTGGCTGTACAACTGTCGCAGGGGAGCAGTACCGGGGTGATTTCACGTACTGGGGGAATCTGATGGCGCGATGGCGCTTGTCCGTGGTGTCCACATGTCTGTCGGTGTGCGTGGTCGCGGGGGTGGTGGTCGGGTGCTCGCCCTCGGGCGATGTGCTGGAGACCACCGAGGCTCCGCTGACGCCGCGGGGGACGGTGTTTGCGCCGTCATCCGAGTCCGGTCCCGGCTCGGTCCCGGCATCTTCTGTGTCGTCATGGGTCTCTGAGACGTCCAGCTCTGCTGTGTCGTCGGAGACGAAGCCGTCCGGAGTGACTCTCGCCCCGACTTCAGCTGCGCCGACCAGCACCTCGACCGCGACGACCGGCTCGCGCGCTGCAGCGCCGCCGAGTCCGGCCGCTTCTGTGCCGCTGCCGGAGGTGGCCAGTACCAAGGCTGATGCGGGCCCGGGGAGCACTGCCGCGACCATCCCGACCGAAGGGCTCGATCCACAAGAGGCCGCGGATCGGCAAGCGGTGGCCGAGGCGTGGATCCGGTTCTGGGACGTCATCGAGGTCGTGCAAAATCGCCCTGCAGCGGAGCGGGAATCTCTGCTGAGGTCCGTGACTGGCGAGCCTCTCTACAGCAAGCTGTCGGCCTCAGTTGCAGAGAAGGAGGCTGCTGGCGAGGCGTCGTACGGAACAGTCGCGCACCGCATCTATTGGGGTCCTCCAATCGAGGGTAGGGATGTGGCGAACATCGGCGATTGCACAGACACGAGCAAGTATGGCGCCCGAAGCATTGAGGATGACAAGATTCTCACCCGCGGTCTTGAGAGGGACGACGCTCGCGGGGTTCTCCGCCGCCAGGCCTCGGGACAGTGGATCGTGACCGAGATCCGTTTCATGCCGGAAAACACATGCTGAAGCACCTACTCGTCGGCGTTCTGATGCTCACAGTCGGCGTCATGGTCTCCCCAGACGGCGATATCGGAGTCGAGGCGTCTGGGGGCGGAGCGTCTCTCGACTTCTCGGTGTCGGTCCCTGGCAGGGATGCGAGCGACTCCCAAGGATCCGGATCGAGCACTGGTGGGAGTGGCGGCAGCGGAGGCGGTGGTGATGACGACCCGTGCCATTACGTCGACATCTCTCCGCCCGCTGGTGACTCCCGCTGGGGCGGGCACTCCGCAGCCGAAGGATCCGTCGTCGAGATCCGCTGCCCCTTCTCGACTGCGGGCGGTGCGTTCACACCCGACGGGCTGGACTGGTCGAGCCAGTTCGTCTTCGTCCCAGCCGGCGCGGCCCCGGCCCCACCACCACCACCGTCCGCTACCGAGTTGGCGTCGCGGGCGATCGGGCAGATGGTCGCGCCGACCCCGCAACTGCACCTCGGGCCGGACCCGGACACCATCGCCGTGCAGATCCCGGTCTGGCTGTGGATCACCGACCCCGGCGAGCTGCAGGTCACCGTCGCCGCCGGCGGGCTGTCTGTCACAGCGACCGGACGTATCACCTCGACCACTTGGGACACCCACGAGCCCGTCGATCCGGCCGACCCCGCCACGTTGATGCCACCGGTCACCTGCGACGGCCTCGGCGCCCCGCCGCCGGACCCACTGCCGGAGCTGGATGTCCAGCCCGCCTGTGGTTACACCTACGCCTGGAAGTCCACCGAAGAGCGCACCGACGGCACCGGCCGCTGGCCGCTCACGGTGACGGCGAACTGGACCGTCAACTGGGTCGCGACCAACGGCGAGACGGGCACCGAGGTCCTCAGTTCCTCCACGACGGAACAGATCCTGGTCCGCGAGTACCGCACCCTCCTGGTGCCACCGGGCTGAGACGAGACCCGTTCGGATTCTGAACATCCAGTGGCTCTGAGGGGCAGCGGATGTTCAGAATCCGAATGGGTCAACCGATCTCGAGACGGCAAGGTCCTGCAACCCTTGAGCTATACCTCACTGGGTGCAGGACGTCCGGCGCGAACCGCTTGCTCGACCTCGCCCCGCCACCGCCGCAACTCGCGCGGGGGAGTGTTGACGCAGAGGACGCCGAGCAGGCGGTCGGCGAGGTAGTAGCCGGCGACGAAGGGACCACTCCCGACAGCACCGTCCAACACGCGCATCTCGTCGTGGCCGCGGAGGTAGCCGAACACCTGCAGCCGCAGGTCGTACTGATCGGACCAGACGTAGGGGACGGTCGAGAAGGGCGTCGGGTCGCGCTCGTCGAGCACGGCCAGCAGGTTGCGGGCGGCGGCGGTGGCCTGGAGGCCGGCGTGGGTGCGGTGTTCGATCCGCATCTCCACTCCGTAGGCCGGGTTGAACCAGCGGGCGACGTCGCCCGCGGCAAACACGAATTCGCCGGCACGGCAGAACTCATCGCACAGGACTCCGTCCCCGACCGGAACACCGGAACCGGAGAGCCAGTCGGTGTTGGGGATCGAGCCGATGCACACCAGCACGTCGTCGCACGGCAGTTCCCGGCCCCCAACCACCACGGACGACTCGTCGAACCGATCGACCGGCACACCGCAGAGCACCTCGACGCCGGCCGCCGCATGCACCGATCCGAGCCAGACTCCGACCTCCGAACCGAGTGCCGCGCACATCGGCGAGGGGAGTGGGTCTATCAGCGTCACGGAGCAGCCAAGACCGACAGCTACCGCGGCGACCTCGGCGCCGAGGAACCCGGCGCCGACGACGACCAGTCGGCATCCCGGCGTCAGCCGCGACCGTAGCCGCCGGGCATCGTCCACTCCCCGGAGCACGTGACCGCCCCACGGCAGCGTCCGCGGGCGGACGCCGGTGCAGACGATCAGGCCGTCGTAACCCAGGACCGATCCGTCGACGAGCTCGACGCCCGCAGATCCCAGCCCGACCGCACCCACGCCCAGTCGCAGATCCAGATCAAGGGCCGCGAGATCAGCCGACGGTCGCAGGGTTACCCGCGACGGATCCCACGCCCCGGAGAGGACCTGCTTGGACAACGGCGGGCGGTCGTAGGGCGCATGCGGTTCGTCGCCGACCAGCACGACCTCGCCGGAGAACCCCTCCCGGCGCAGGGTCTCGACCGCGGCCAGACCGGCGGCCGACGCGCCGACCACGACGATCCGCTGCACCGGGCGCTCACCCGCCGACCAGCCGCAGCGCGGCCGCCGGGCAGAGCGAGACCGCCTCGCGGACCTCGTCCAGCAGCTCGTCGGGCGGATGTTCGTCGAGCACGATCGCGATGCCGTCGTCGTCGCGTTGATCGAAGACGTCCGGCGCCGCCATCACGCACAATCCCGATGCGACGCAACGCGGCTCGTCGAGTTCGACCCGCGCGGTCACATCGACCCCATCGACGTGACGGCAGAGAGGAACAGTGATCGCCGCCCGGGTGGGACGGGAGACGCAAGGATCTGAGCGGGCGGCTCCTCCGACTGCACGGAGCCCGACCGCGTGGTCAGACGGAGCCCGTCGCGAAAATGGTGGGCACAAGAATGGTCGCACTCCGTCCAACCCGCCCTGAACCGATGACTTGAGACTCGGAGTGCGGCAGTTCGCCAGGCCGGAGGAACGCCGGCGCGCGGACGCATCGGGGCATCGTCCGAGCTCGGCAGAGAAGAATAGAATCCGGCCGGTCCCCACGATGGACGGCAACGACCACTGCACGTCATGGAGCAACCAGTGAGTCGAAACCCTGCACCAAGGGCGGGTTGTCCGTCAGATCCAACGGCCCGGGAGTCCGCACCCCGGCCCCCAGCACCGCCAACACCTCGGCCGCCGGCCGGTCCAGGGAGTAGACGGCGAGGAAGCGCGGAGGCCCGTCGCCGACCAGCCGGTACCGCTGGACCCCGAGGATCCCGGACACCGAGGCCAGGATCTCCGGCAGGTGCACGTCGTCGTACCAGGCGTTGAAGTCGTCGACGGAGGTGCCGGCGGCGGGGGAGGTCTGGACCAGCAGGACGGACATGGTCAGGCGTGGGTCGGGAAGGCGAGTTCGAGCCCGCGGGACGGCGCAACTGACGGATCCGGCCAGCGGCTGGTGACCACCTTGAGCCGGGTGAAGAACCGGACACCCTCGGCGCCGTGGGCGTGGGTGTCGCCGAACAGGGAGGACTTCCAGCCGCCGAACGAGTAGGCGGCGATCGGCACCGGGACCGGCACGTTGATGCCGATCATCCCGACCTGCACCTCCTCCTCGAACCGGCGAGCAGCCCCGCCGTCGGTGGTGAACAGTGCGACGCCGTTGCCATAAGGGCTGCTGTTCACCAGATCGACGGCCTGCTCGTAGGTCTCGACCCGCACCACCGACAGCACCGGCCCGAAGATCTCGTCGGTGTAGATGCTCATCTCCGGCGTCACCTGGTCGAACACGGTCGGCCCGAGGAAGAAGCCGTCACCCGGCACCGACACGTCCCGGCCGTCGACCACCAGCTTCGCACCGGCCTCGACCCCGGCCGTGATGTAGGAGGCGACCTTGTCGCGGTGCTCCCGGGTGATCAGCGGGCCCATGTCGCAGCCGGACCGGCCGTCGCCGACCCTCAGCCCGGCCAGCCGGTCCTGCAGCTTGCCGATCACCGTGTCGACGATCGGCCCCACCGCGACCAGAACGCTGACCGCCATGCATCTCTCGCCGGCGGAGCCGAAGGCGGCGTTCACCGCGGAGTCGGCGACCAGGTCGAGGTCGGCGTCCGGCAGCACCACCATGTGGTTCTTCGCACCGCCCAACGCTTGCACCCGCTTGCCGGCGGCAGAGGCCCGCTCGTACACGTAGCGGGCGATCGGGGTGGAGCCGACGAAGCTGATCGAGGCGACGTCCGGAGAGTCGAGAAGTGCATCCACGGCGACCTTGTCGCCCTGCAGCACATTGAAGACACCGTCCGGCAGCCCGGCCTCGCGCCACTGCTGCGCCATCCAGAGCGAGGCGCCCGGATCCTTCTCGCTCGGCTTGAGCACCACCGCATTGCCGGTGGCGATCGCGATCGGGAAGAACCACATCGGGACCATCGCCGGGAAGTTGAACGGGCTGATGATGCCCACCACGCCCAGCGGCTGTCGCTTCGAGTGCACGTCGATACCCGTCGACGCCTGCTCGGAGAACTCGCCCTTCTGCAGATGACCGATGCCGCAGGCGAACTCGACCACCTCCAGTCCGCGACTGACCTCGCCGAGCGCGTCGTCGAGGGTCTTGCCGTGTTCGGCAGTGATGATCGCGGCCAGCTCCTCCTTGCGCGCGTCCACCAGCTCGCGGAACCGGAAGAGCACCTTCGACCGGGTGGCCAGTGACGCCCGACGCCACCCGGCGGCCGCACGAACGGCGGCCGCGATCACCACCTCCGCGTCCGACCGGCCGGCGAGCAGGACACGGCCGCTCACCTCGCCGGTCGCCGGGTCGGTGACCGCGGCGGATCGCGCCGAGGTCCCGCTCCAGGCGGCGCCGTCGCACCAGTGACCGATGGTCCGCACGTCCATGCCGGGGATGCTCGCAGCCGTGTCCGGACGGCGGCAATGTGCAAGGTGTCAGGATCCGGACCCCGCTCACTACAACCTGTCAGGCCGCTCACGAAGCAAACATCAGCTCACACCGCCGTATACGCTGGTCACGACACCGATCAGCAACTGAGCAGGCAGGAGAGCGTCGGGTGGTGAATGCGCGCTCACGCACGGCCGGGTCGGCACCTGCCCGCGCGGAGTCCGCGAGCACCCGTCGCGACGAGATCCTCGAGGCTGCTTCGGCTCTCTTCGCCGGCTCCGGCTTCTCGGCCACCTCGCTCAAGGATGTGGCCGATGCCTGCGGGATCCTGCCGGGCAGCCTGTACCACCACTTCGAGTCCAAGGAAGCGATCGTCGTCGAGCTGCTCGACCGGTTCCACGACGACCAGGAGCGGATCGGGACCACTGCCCTCGGCCGCCTCGCGAAGGGCGAGGACCGTTCGACGCAGGACCAGCTGCGGCTCTTGGCGGTCGAGGCCGCGGCGAACTCGGTGCGGCACCGGGCGGCGATGACCCTGCTCTTCCACGACCCGCCGCAGCGGTCCGGCGAGCGCCTGCAGCAGACGCTGCGGCGGCCGGACGGCGCCCTGGAGGACGCCTACCGCGCGGTGTTGGAGCAGGCCCGCGCGGACGGGCTGCTCCGCCCGGAGATCGAACCGGAACTGCTCGCCGACCAGCTGCGCGAGGCCATGCTGCACACCAGCCTGACCGTGTTCTACGGCGACACCCCGCCCTCCGCTGTGGCCGACACGGTCATCCACGTCCTGCTGCACGGCATCGCCCGGGGCCCCGTCGCCGACGCCGACCTGGACGGGTCCGCGGCGATGGAGGTGGCCGTCGCAGCGGTCCGGTCCTGGGACGAGGCCGACGCCGAACCTGTTGCGGACGACCGGGTCTCGGCGCTGCTCCGGGTGGCGCGGACCGAGTTCGCGCGCCGCGGGTACGAGGGGACGACCGTCCGGCACATCGCCGCCGCGGCCGGGATCGGCACCGGCACGGTCTTCCGGCTGACCGGCTCGAAGGAGGCCATGCTCGACTGGATCATGGCGGCCTTCCAGACGCGGATCACCGAGGGGTACGAGAAGGTGCTGGCCACCGACGCGCCGGCCGCCGCCAAGCTGGACGCGCTCGCCTGGTTCAACCTGCACGTGCGGAACCGGTTCGACGAGGAGTTCAGCATCCAGCGGTCCTGGCTGCGGCTGCGGCCGCCGCACCACACCGAGCACGGCAAATCGCTGCGGGAACGAGCCGACGCGGTGGGCCGGATGATCGGCGCCGCGGTGGCCTCCGGCGAGCTGCGCGGGCACGGCCCGGTGGAGGTGTTCGCGCGCTGCGTCTGGGACCTGCTGTGGCTCCCGCCGGACATGTACGACCGCTACGGACCGGACCGTAGTCAACGCCACTACCGCGGCACGGTGCTCCGCGGAGCCCTCGTCCACCCGGCCTGACCAGCGGTTCCACCGCAACGGACACGGCGGGACGAACTTCTTGCGTGCTCCGGATCACACTGCTACTGTGAGCAAAGATTTGGTTCAGAAGGTGCCCGGCCACGCCGCTGACGGACACGGATCGGCCAGATCCAGCCAGATCCACCAGTACTCCGAGTGCCCCGATCCCTTCCCCGTCCGCCCGTGGTGGACCCCACCGAGCACGCCAGGGACCGGGCCGGCAACACAGGTGCCGTCGCGATCCGACGGCAGCACGACCCGTCCTGTCCCCGCGACAGCGCCGGGAATCCCGCAGGTCCCGCAACGCGGCGGGCCGGATCGTCCGCCGCCTCTTCGTCGAAGGACTTTCGAGTGGACTCACATCTCCCGGCGCCGAGCGTCGGCACATCCGAGAAGCAGGGCTGGACAGCGCGGATGGTCCTCACGACCATCTTCCTGGCCATGGTGCTCGAGGCGGTCGCCCTCGGCGCGGCCACCGTCGCGATCGCCCTGCCCAGCATCCTCAAGGTCTTCCCGACCACCCAGGGCGGCTGGCTGCTGTCCGCCTACTTCCTGGCCGGCGCGGTCGCCGCGCCACTGCTCGGCAAGTGCGCCGACCTGTACGGCAAGAAGAAGGTTCTCGTCATCACCATGGCGATCTCGGGAGCCGGCGCCGTCCTCTGCGCGATCGCGCCGACCTTCCTGGTGCTGCTGATCGGCCGCGCCCTGCAGGGCGTCGTGCTGGCCACGCTCGCCCTCACCTACTCGCTGCTGCGGGACATCTTCCCGCCCAAGCCCGCCGCCTTCGCGGCCAGCGCCACGGTCACCGGCATGGGCATCTTCGGCCTGGCCACCCCGCTTGCCGTCGGCTGGCTGCTGGCGAGTTTCGGCTTCCGGGGCCTGTTCTGGTTCGACGCGATCTGGACGATCGGCCTGTGCGTGCTGATCGCCTTCGTCTCGCCGGAGTCGGCGCTGCGCCGCAAGTCCCGGCCGGACGTGCTGGGCGCCGTGCTGCTGAGTATCGGGGTACTGGCCGTCCTGCTCTACGTCAGCCTCGGCCGCACCGTCGGATGGGCGTCGGGCACCGGACTCGCCCTGCTGCTCGGCGGGCTCGTCGTGCTCGCGGTGTTCTTCACCCACGCCCGGCGGGCGGCCGACCCGATCGTCAACCTGTCGCTGTTCACCCGGCGTCCGGTGGTGCTGGTGACCGTGTTCGGCGCGGTCGGCTATGCGCTCTCCGCGACCATCGGCCAGGTCATCCCGCTGCTGGCGATGACACCCCGGGAAGCCGGCGTCACCTACGGCCTCGGGCTGACCACGGTGGAGTACGCCGCGATCGAGACACCCAGGGCCCTGGCCTCTGTCGTCGTCGGCCTGCTGCTCGGCATGCTGGTCGCCCGCGGCCGCTCACCCCGGGTGTTCATGGTGCTGGGCATGGCCTGCTGGCCGCTCGCCGCGCTGTCGTTGACCTTCTTCAACACCACCGAGGTCGCGCTGATCGGCGGCGCCATCCTGGCCGGTCTCGGCGGCGGCATGGTCAACGCCTCGCTGCCGAACGTCGTCATGCAGGCGACACCGGCCGCGGACCAGGGCTCGGTGGCCGGTACGGTGCAGCTGTGCCAGACCGGGCTCGGCGCGGTCGCGCCGATCCTGATGTTCACCGTCATGGCGCCGTACGCGAATGTCACCGCGACCGGCGGCGTCATCTACGGCGAGACCGGCTTCCAGGTCTACCTTCTCGGGACCGTGGTGGTCGCCGCGATCCTGCTGGTGCTGGTCGCGACGGTGCTCCGGCCGAAGCCGACCGACATCGTGCACAACAAGGTCGCCCCGGAGCCGGTCGGGGCGATGGCCTCCGCGGTGCCCGCCGAAGCGGTGCTGCCGGTGCAGGCCGCTCCGGTGATCGACCGGCCGTTGGCCGGCGAGGCCTCCGGACGCTGACGGTTCGCGCGGTGGCGGGACCCCTGACCGGGTCCCCCCACCGCTGTGTGGGAAAGGATGCGGCAGTGCCAACAGCGGTGGTACGGATCAGGGTGGGCGAGGTCGACCGGGAGCTGTGGTCGGCCGGCCTCGCGCAGCTGCGGGAGATCGGTCTCGACGTCCTCCCACCGCCCGACGACGGCCGGACTCCCGACGAGATCGCCTTTCTCGAAGAAGATCTCGGAACTGATCGGACCGCCGGTGACTACCAGGAGTGGTGCCGGGCGGTGTTCGACCGGCCGGTGGAGATCGGGATCGTGACCTATGTCAGCCGCGGGACCGATGACGATGCGCTTGCGGTGCTGGACAGATTCGGTGTGCAGGGCCAGGTCCTGCGGGAACACAACGGCGAGGACGAGATCGTCCTCGTCACGCTGCACCGGCACGACGGTCGGCGGGTGCCGGAGAGCCGGCTGCACACCGCCCTGGAAGCCGCGCTGAACGCCGAGGTCCGGATCCGCACGGCGTGAGCGCGGGCACGACCGGCACATCGCCGACATGCCCGGCAGGCACAGCGATCCGGCGGAGCACCGGATTGATCACCTCAGACCAGGAACCCACGCAGCAGCGAGTTGCGCAGGAACTGGTGCGTTCGGGTCACCCCTGCCCGGGCGTAGTCCTGGTACGGGGTCCACAGGATGTAGCGGATCTGCGCGGCGTAGGACCCGGGGTCGCCGAGCGACCGCAGCTCGCCGGCCCGCACGCCTCCGGCGATCAGGTCTTCGAGAAGAACCAAACGACTGCGGGTCTCGGCGTGGTAGTCGGCGAGTGGCATGATCACCGGCTCGCGGTCGAAGGAGCCGAACTTCACGATGTCGGACTCCAGCCGGAAGCGGCGCTTGGCCTTGACGAAGATCAACGCCAACGCGTCCAGCTTGGCGGCGACCGAGTCGTCGGTGCCGAGCACGCTGCGCACCGCCCGGTCGAGCTGCCCGCCGTAGTCCAGCAGGATCTCGGCCAGCACCTCCTCCTTGGAGCTGATCCGCCGGTACAGCGTGCCCATCCGGACACCCGCGGCCTCGGCGATGTCCCGCACCGTCGTGGCCTGGTACCCACGCCGGGCGAACTCGCCGCGGGCGGCGATGACGATGTCGTCCCGTCCGGAGGTGCCACCGGACACCGGCGGCGACTGCCAACCGGCCGTCCCCTCCTGCGCCGCCCGCATCGCCACGGAGGCGTTCAGCGAGCGGTCATCGGGGGCTTCGATCGCCACCCCCTGCAGCAGCATCGAGCAGAGCCGGTCCGCCGCCTCGTCGGCGTCGTGCGGGGTGTCGAAGACGTTGAGGGCGGCGTTGAGCGTCAGCTGCTGCAGTGCGAACCGCAGCAGACCCACGTCCTGCCGCGGCGTGTCCGGCGTCGGCACCAGGTCGTCGACCGCTCGCTTCCACAGCTTCTGCAGTGCCGGCGCGTTGAGATGCACTGCGGAGCGGAACTTCTCGGTGGCGACGGTGGGGGCCGCGTAGGAGTACAGCCGGAGCGCGGCGCCACTGCGCAGGGACAGTGCGGTGATCTGCCGGGCCACCTCCCGCAGCTGGTCCTCCGGGGTGTCGGTGCCGAGCCGACCGCTGACCTCGCCGATCAGTCGGGTGAGGTCCTGGTCGAGTCCGGCGAGGATCCCGACTGCGATCTCTTCCTTGGACTCGAAGTGGTGGTAGAGGCTGCCGGGCAGCAGACCGACCGCGCTCGCGATGTCGCTCATGGTGGTGGCCGAGTAGCCGGACTGCTCGAACAGCTGCGCGGCGACCTGCCGGATCTCCTCGGTCCGGCTGTTCGCCGCGGGCGCGTCCACGCCCCCGTTCGCTGCCCTCATCGGAGCAGTATCCACGCCCGTTCTGTCGATCGAAGTGATCGCGGAGCGGAGACCCCGGCCCGAAACCAGGAGTGAGAGCAATTATTTGGTTCGCAGCGCTTCCTTTCTGCCCGTTGACCGGGCAATACTGGAGATCGAGGACAACGGCGTCGAGTGGAAGGAGCAGTGATGGCGACACCGGCACGCACTGCGACCCCGCCCGCGGCGCCCCGTCCACGGACCGTGCCGGGCCGGTTGACCGTCGCCGGCGTGCTGGCGCTGCCGGCCGCGGCCGCGGGTCGGCCGATGGTGCTCGCCGGGCGGGCGGGTCTCTCTGCGCCCGTCCGCTGGCTGCACGTCAGCGAGCTCACCGACGTCGAGGGCTTGTTCCACGGCGGGGAGCTGGTGCTGACCACCGGGCTGGCGCTGCCGGACGATCCGGGGCAGTGCCGGGCGTACGTGGATGCGCTCGCGAAGCAGCGGGTGGTCGGGCTCGTGCTCGAACTCGGCCGCCGGCTCTCCCGGGCACCGGACGCACTCGTCGCCGCGTGCGCGCGGGCGGTGCTGCCGCTGATCGTCATCCGGCGCGAGGTGCCGTTCGTCGATCTGGTGGAGGCGGCCCAGCGGGTGCTGCTGGACGAGCGCACGGCCGTCGAGCAGGCTGTCGCCGACGCCCGGGAACGGTTCACCGCACTCTGCCTGGCCGAGGCGTCCGTCGACGAGATCGTCTCCGCTGCTGCGGCTCTCACCGGCGGACAGGTGGTGTTCGCCGATCCGCGCCGCCGGGTGCTGGCGCTGGATGCGGACAACGGGCCGGTGGAGCTGCTGCTCGCCCGGTGGCGCCGGCGATCGGGTTCCGCCCCGGTGGACGATCGGACGACGGTCGACCCGCACACCGGCACCGTGGCGACCCCGGTGGTGGTGCGCGGCCGGATACGCGGACAACTGCTGCTGTTCGCGGCGAGCCCGGGGCCGGCCGATGAGGAGATCCTGGAGCAGGCCGCCGCGGCGCTGACCCTCCGACTGCTCGCCGGCCGCGACGACGGTCCGGTGACCACCGCCCGGACCGCGGTGCTGGCGGACCTGCTGTCCGGTGATGTGCGTGCCACCTCGGTCGCCGTGGCCCGGGCCGCCGCCCTCGGGGTGGAACTGCGGGACCGCCGGTTCGTGCCGGTGCTGGTCGACGGGATCGGTGCCGACCCCACCGACCGCATCCACCAAGCGGCGCAGCGCTCCGGGCTCGACGTGCTGGTCGGGCCGCAGTCGGCGGCCCGGTGGGTGGTGCTGGTACTGCTCCGGCGGGACCAGGACGAGTCCGGGATCGATGTCCTGGCCGCAACTCTCCACGGGAGACGCAATGCCCGGGAGCTGGTGATCGCGGCGGGTACGGCCACCGCCGACCTCGGTGACCTGCCCGCCGCCCTCGCCGAGGCCACCGACGTCGCGGACGCGGTCCGGCTCGGTCCACCGGGCCCGCCGCGGTGCCACCGGGTCGATGACCTCCGACTGCGCGGGGTGCTGACGCTGCTGCGTGACGAGCCACGGCTGCGCGCCTTCGCCGCCCGCAGCCTCGGCCCGCTGCTGCAACGGGACGCCCGGGACGGCGGTGACCTGGTCGCCACCCTCGCCGGCTACCTGGACGTCCGTGGCAACAAGGCGAGAGCGGCTCGCCTGCTGGGTATCTCGCGGCCGACGCTGTACGAGCGGCTGGCCCGGATCACCCGACTGCTCCGCGTCGACGTCGAGGATCCGGAGACCATGACCTCGTTGCACGCCGCGATCATGCTCGCCGGTCGCTGACCGGCTCCCTGACACGGCCGTCCCCGCCGGGACGGCGCCCCACCCTACGAGAGGCAGCACAGCATGTCCCAGATCGAGATCAACGGCGGCATCGTCGAGTACGAACTGCTCGGACCGCCGGACGGCGGTCGGACGTTGACCATCACCCCCGGCGGCCGGTTCAGCAAGGACTACCGCGGCGTCCGGCCGTTCGCGCAGGCGCTCGCCGAGGCCGGCCACCGGGTGCTGATCTGGGACCGGCCGAACACCGGCGCCTCCGACATCCAGCTGTACGGCGAGTCCGAGTCCCACATGCGCGCAGCCACTCTCGCCGGCATGGTCCGCGCCCTCGACCTCGGGCCGGTGGTGGTGATGGGTGGATCCGGCGGCGCGCGCGACTCCATCGTCTTCACCATCACCTACCCCGAGCTGGTGGAGCAGCTGATCGTCTGGTCGATCGTCGGCGGCGCGTTCAGCTCGATGAGCCTGGCCGGCGTTTATGTGATGAACGAGATCCGCACCGTCCGCCGCAAGGGCATCGACGGCATCCTGGCGCAGACCGGACCGGCCGGAAGTTGGTCCGACCTGGTCGCCGCCAACCCGCGGAACAAGCAGCGGCTGGTGGACCTGGGCGCCGAGGAGTTCGAGAAGGTGATGTGGCGCTGGTTCGAGGCCTATGTCCCCAAGGCCAACGAGGCCATCCCCGGCGTGCCGGACCACCTCATGCGATCCATCACCGTGCCCACGCTGATCGTGCGCGGAGGCGAGAACGACATCGACCACCCCAAGCGGACGTCGTTCGAGGTGCACGCGCTGATCCGCCGATCGAGGCTGATCGACCCGCCGTGGCCGGAGGACGCCTGGGAGCGGGGACAGGCCGCCCGGGACGCCGGCACCGGCGGCATCTTCGACCCGTGGATGGACGCGGTGCCGACCTTCCTCGACTTCATCGCCGAGTACTCCGTGCGGGTGCCGGCTTGACCTCGACCGCCGCCCACCCGGTCGCCGAGGCGATCGGGACCGACCGGCCGGCCCGGGGTATCCTGGCCGTGCTGGTGGTCATCTCGGTGGTGTCGGCGCTGCAGAGTTCCGTGGTGGTGCCGCTGATCTCGCACATCCCCGAGGTGTTCTCGGTCAGTGCGGCGACGGCCTCGTGGATCGTCACCGCGACCACCCTGGGCGCCTCGGTGGCAGCGCCGATCATCTCGCGGATGGCCGACCTCTACGGCAAGCGACTGATCGTCGTCTGCACCCTGCTGGTCACCGCGCTGGGCTCGCTGCTGGTCGCGGTGAGCGACGTCTTCGCGATCGCGGTGACCGGCCGCGCGCTGCAGGGCACCGCGATGGCGCTGATACCGGTGTCCATGTCCATCGTGAAGGAGGTGCTGCCCGGCCCGAAGATCGGCAGCGGGATCGCTTTACTGGGTGGCACTCTCGGTCTCGGCACCGCGCTCGGACTGCCGGTGGCCGGCCTGCTGTACCGGTGGTGGGGCTGGCACGCGCTGTTCTGGGTGACGGTGGTGATCGCACCGCTGCTGGCCCTGGCCGCCCAGCTGGTCCTGCCCGGCCGGAGCGTGCAGCAGCGCACCGGGTTCGACGTGCTGGGCAGTGTGCTGTTCACCGTCGCCCTGGTGCCGTTCCTGCTCGCCTTGTCCCAGGGCAACGACTGGGGCTGGGCCGGTCCGGCGGTCCTCGGGCTGTTCGGTGCCGCCGTGGTCGCCGGCGGATTGTGGCTGTGGTGGGAGCGCCGGGCACCGGATCCGTTGGTGGACATCGACATCGCTGCCGGCCGAACCGTGATGCTGACGAACCTCTCGTCCCTACTGCTGGCCGGCGGCATGTTCGCCAACATGTACCTGGCCTCCCAGCAGCTGGCGAACCCGGCCTCGGTGCCGGGCGGTCTCGGACTGCCATCGGAGACCGTCGGACTGCTGATGATCGCGCCGGCCATGATGATCATCGTGCTGTCACCGGTGATCGGGCCGGCGTTGCACCGGTTCGGCGGCCGGACCGTGCTGGTGGCGGCCGCGCTGGCGATGGCGGCGGCCTACCTGGCGCGGATCTGGCTGTCCGGATCACCCACCGCGGTGGTCGTCGGTGCGGTCCTGGTCGGCATCGGCATCTCCTTCGGTCTGTCGGCCCAGCCGATGATCGTCATGGCGGCCGTGCCGGCCGACCGGACGGCGTCGGCGAACGGGCTGAACCAGCTGTTCCGCACTGTCGGCACCTCCGCCTCGGTGGCCGCGGTCGCCGTGCTGACCTCGGCGACCTCGCTGACCACGACCACCGGCGAGTACGCCACCGGCTCCACTTTCCGGCTCGCCTTCATCGGGCTGGCCGCATTGATGGCGCTGGGCGCGTTGCTGGCCTTCCTGGTTCCCGGAACCGCTGGTCGGACTGGTGTTGCGGAATCGTCAGCGGAGCAATAGTTTGGTCCGTAGCAGCTCGCCGCCGTCCCTCCCGGACCCGCCGTCCGTCACGAATCGAGCCCAGTCATGAGCACAACAGTCCCCGCGTCGCCCCGGGTGGACGCCAGTGTCCACATCTTCTTCCGGTCCGACGCCGAACTCCGGCAGTACCTCGGCGAGCCGTGGGCCAGCCGCGGATTCCCGACGCCGGACACCTCCTTCACCGCGCCGCTGGGCGGCCGGTACACCCCGGGATCACGGCCGGACCCGGCGTCGCACCCCGGGTCCGATCCGGAGCAGGTCGGCGGGATCGTCTTCGAACAGCAGGGTTTCGACCTCGCCGTGCTCCACCCGATGACCGTCGGGGTGCTGCCGGACTGGCACCTGGAGTCGGCGATCCTGGAGGCGACGAACCGGATGCTGGTGGAGCGCTGGCTGGACTCCGGCAGCTACGCCGATCGCTTCTTCGGCACCATCCGGGTCAACCCGAACGACATCGACGCCGCGGTGAAGGAGATCCGGCGCTGGACCGGCCACCCGCGGATCGTGCAGATCGGCCTGCCGATGCAGACGCAGGCCCCCTACGGCCGGCCGCACTACCGGCCGCTGTGGCGGGCGGCGGTCGATGCCGGGCTGCCGGTGGCGATCCACTGGGAGATGGGCCAGGGCATCACCCACCCGCCGACGCCGAACGGCACCGCCCGCACCTATCAGCAGCTCGTCGGGTTCCAGCCGCTCACCTTCGTGTTCCACCTGATGAACATGATCGCGGAGGGCGTGTTCGAGGAGTTCCCGGACCTGAAGGTGGTCTTCGCCGACGGCGCCGCCGACATGCTCACCCCGATGATCTGGCGGATGGACACCTTCGGCCGGCCGCACCTCGAGCAGACGCCGTGGTCACCGCGGATGCCGAGCGACTACCTCGCCGGTCACGTGTACTTCGTCAACGGGATGCTCGACGGGCCCGGCGATGTCGACTACGCCTCCGAGTGGCTCCGGATGACCGGCAAGGAGGACATGCTGATGTTCGGATCCAGTTACCCGGACTGGCAGTTCGCCACCACCGAGGCGCTGCCGTCCGGCTGGACCGGCGAGCAGCGCGCGAAGGTGCTGGGCGCCAACGCCGCTGATCTCTACCGCCTGCCCGTGCCCTCGCCCGTCGGCTGAGCCGCCGCCCGCCGCAGCCGCCCCCAGAATCCAGGAGCCTGACATGACCCAGACCGACACCCGCGACGTCACCGCCGGGGCGATGACCCCGGTGCGTGTCGTCGACTGCGACGTGCACCCCTATGCCCGCAAGGGAGTGCTGCACCAGTACCTCGACCCGAAGTTCGTCCGCGAGCAGCGACTGCGCGCCGACGGCGCGAACAACGGGATCTTCTACGATGCACCCGATTTCAACTTCGCGCAGGCGATGCGGGTGGATGCGTTCCCCGGCGACGGCGAGTTCGCCTGCTCCGACCCGGACATGGCGTTCCGCCAGCTGGTGCTGGACTCCGGGTCGGACGTGGTGATCCTCGGGCCGACCTCGGGCGGTGCCGGCGACACCGACGAAGAGGTGACCGCGATGGCAGCGGCCACCAACCTGTGGCAGGACGAGCACTGGCTGGACCGCGAGAACAACTGGCACGGCCGGTTCTTCGGTTCGATCTGCGCCAACATCACCGAGCCGGCGCAGGCCGCCCGGGAGATCGAGAAGTGGGCCGGGCACCCGAAGTTCAAGCAGATCCTGATCCACGCCGAGCCGCGGCCGGCCTGGGGCCACCCGATGTACGACCCGGTGTGGGCGGCGGCGGTGAAACACGACATCCCGGTGTCCTGCCACCTCGGCCGCGGCAAGCACAACCTGCTGCCGATGAGCCCGGTCGGTTTCCTGTCCTACAACCACGACTTCATGGTCACGTACTCGATGCTTGCCGCGAACCAGATCATGAGCCTGATCTTCGACGGGGTGTTCGAGCGGTTCCCGACGCTGAAGATCGTGCTGATCGAGCACGCCTTCAGCTGGATCCTGCCGCTGATGTGGCGGATGGACGCGATCCACGCGGCCCGCGGCAACGAGACCGGGCTGTCCAAGGAGCCCTCGCAGTACGTCAAGGACAACATCTGGCTGACCACCCAGCCGCTGGACTACCCGGAGGACAAGCTCGAGCTGACCCACGCGTTGGAGTGGATGGAGGCGGACAAGATCCTGCTCTTCTCCTCCGACTACCCGCACTGGACATTCGACGAACCCCGTTGGCTGGCCAAACATCTCCCCGAGCCGATGCGGGACGCCGTGATGTTCCGCAACGGCATCGACCTGTTCAAGCTGCCGTCCGAACTGCCGGCGCTGGCCGGGCAGGTCCGGGCCTACTGATGGCGCCCGAGACCGGCGCGGCGCCGGGTCCGCCCACCCTGGCCCGCGGCCGCGAGCACGTCGTCGCGCGGGTGGAGGACATCCCGCCGGGGGAGCACAAGGTGGTGCCGATCGGCCGGTACGGCGTGGGCGTCTACAACGTCCGCGGCACCTTCTACGCCATCGCCAACTACTGCCCGCACGAGGGTGGCCCGCTCTGCGTCGGCCGGACCAAGGGGCAGACCGTCGCCGACCCGGAGAAGCCGGGCGGTGCGCGCGAGGTGCGGCCCGGCGAGTTCGTCTACTGTCCCTGGCACCAATGGGGTTTCGAGCTGGCCACCGGCACCACCACGGTCAAGCCGGAGTGGAGCATCCGCACCTACCCGGTGCGCGTCCACGACGGCCAGGTCCTGGTGACGGCATGAGCACCCTGGCCTCCCGCGCGCTGCCGGTGCGCACCGGGGCGGTCGGGGTCGAGCCCCGGCTGCTGACCGTCGACGAGCGGGAGTCGGTCGACGACTACCTCGCCGGCGGTGGCTACCGGCCGCTGCGCAACCCGGAACGCCTGCTGGAGCAGGTGGCCGCCGCCGGGGTGCGCGGACGCGGCGGTGCCGCCTTCCCGATCGCCCGCAAGATGGTCACGGTGCGCAGCGGCTCCAGCGCCCCGGTGCTGGTCGCGAACGGCGAGGAGGGCGAGCCGGCGTCGGTGAAGGACAAGTGGCTGCTGCGGTTCCGGCCACACCTGGTGTTGGACGGGCTCCGGCTGGCCGCCGCGATGACGGGTGCGCAGCAGGCCTACATGTACGTCTCCGACCCGGTCTCCGCGGACAGTGTCGAACAGGCGCTGACCGAGTTCCCGGCCGAGGGCTGGAACGAGATCGACATCGCCGTGCACCGCGTCGCCCCGACCTACGTCGCCGGCGAGGAGACGGCCGCGGTGCGGTCGATCGGCGGCGGACCGGCGCTGCCCCAGGACAAGCCGCCGCGGCCGTTCGAGGTCGGCGTGCACGGCCGGCCGACCCAGATCAGCAATGTCGAAACCCTGGCGCATCTGCCGGTGGTCCAACGGCTCGGTGCCGACGGCTACCGGGCGGCCGGGACCGCCGACTCGTCCGGGACCTTCCTGATGACCCTCACCGGGGTGGAGCACCCACAGCTGCTGGAGGTGCCGTTCGGTATCAGCTTGCGCGAGATCCTCGTCGCTGTCGGTCATTCCGGCGATCTCCGGGGTGCCCTGATGGGTGGCTACTTCGCCGGGCTGCTGTCCGGCCGGGTGCTCGACCTGCCGCTGGATCACGGCACGATCGCCGGGGCCGGCAGCGGCCTGGGCTGCGGGGCGGTCGCGGTGCTCGACGCCGGCACCTGCCCGGTCGGCGTGGCCGCCGGGGTACTGAGCTACTTCGCCCGGGAGAACGCCGGCCAGTGCGGGTCGTGCTTCAACGGCACCGCCGCGATGGCGGCTGTGCTCGACGCGCTGTGCACGGGCGAGGCCACCGGCGCGGATGTGCAGCGGCTGCAGCGCTGGTCGACGGTGCTGCGCGGCCGCGGTGCCTGCGGCACCCTCGACGGCGCCACGAACATCGCCGCCACCGTGCTGCGCGAGTTCCCGGCCGAGATCGAGGAGCACTTGGAGAGTCGTTGCAGCAGTTGCCCTCCGCCAGCCGTGCGTCGCCGGCCCCCTTACGCCGTGCTCACCGAAGGAGGTGCCTGATGCGGATCAAACTGGACCGGACGGTGTGTGACGGGTTCGGGACGTGCGTCGTGCACGCGCCGGACGTGTTCAGCCTCGACGACTGGGGCTACCCGTCGCTGGCCGCCGGCAACGACATCGCCGCGGCCGACGAGGCCGGCGTGCGCCGCGCCCTGCTCGACTGTCCGGCCCATGCCATCGTCGACCTCGGTGACCCGGTGCCGATGCCGGCCGGCGGTGAGCCGGGTATGGCGCGCAATCTCGGACCGGATGCGCCCTGGACCAAAGCGGCGAACGGTGCCGCTGCGTTGCCCCGGCTGGGGTCGGTGCTGGTCAGGGACCCGACGGCGGATACCGACGATGACTCGTGAAGTCTTGCAGGGTGGGGTGACCGGGGCTACAGTGTGAGCAAATCTTAGGTTTGCAGAAGCACAACTCCCCGCCGCAGCAACCCCGCCGCAGTACCCGGTCCGGTCCCGCCGACAGGACCGGGACCGGGATCATCCGCCCACCGCCAGGAAAGAGGATCAACGATGACCTTGACCGAGAACCTGCCCGCCGCCGCGATCGAGGCGGCACTGGCCCACGGGCCGAACGGGACCGAGGTGAACTCCCGGGTCCCGTTCCACATGACCGACTGGCTGCACGTGCCGACGGAGCGGTACTACTCGCGGGAGTTCTTCGAGCTGGAGAAGCAGAAGCTGTGGACCCACGTGTGGCAGATGGCCGCCCGCGAGGAGGAGATCCCGCAGGCCGGCGACTTCGTCGAGTACGAGATCGTCGGGCAGTCGCTGCTGATCGTCCGGCAGACCGACGGCAGCGTGAAGGCACTGCACAACGCGTGCCGGCACCGCGCCACCGAGCTCGGCAAGGGTTGCGGGCGGTTCCCCGGCAACCAGATCGTCTGCCCGTTCCACGGCTGGCGGTGGCGGACCGACGGCTCGATCAGCCACGTGTTCGGCCGGGAGGGCTTCGACGCGGCGACCGTCAACCCGGACGACATCCGGCTGCGTGAGGCGAAGTGCGAGACCTGGGGCGGTCACGTCTGGGTCAACCTGGACCTGTCTGCGCCGCCGCTGCGCGAGGCGCTGTTCCCCGCGGCCGACATCCTGGAGCGCAACGGTGTGCAGCGGATGAAGGCGAAGTGGTGGAAGGAAGCCATCATCAACTGCAACTGGAAGCTGGCCCAGGAGGCCTTCTTCGAGGGCTGGCACGTCAAGCAGACGCACCCGCAGCTGTACACCTACGTGGACGAGCCGGACAGCGAGACCAACCTGCAGAACACCGAGTACACGCCGTTCGTCAACGGCCACGGGCGTTTCCAGAGCGGCGACGCCCGCGAGGGCTACGGTGGCAAGCCGGACTTCCTGCAGGCTGCCCGGCTGAACTGGCAGGGCCAGGACGCGATGACGCTGGAGCGGGACATCACCGTCTTCGAGTCGGTGGCCGGCGGCATGGACACCCGGGACCCGGCCTACACGAAGAAGGCGATCGACGCCCTGTTCGACTTCTGGAAGGGCGCCGGCGTCCCGGCCCCGGACCGCACGCCCGAGGTGTTGCGGATGTGGGGCGGTGACATCCACCTGTTCCCGAACTACCTGATGCTGCCGATGTACGCGAACTCGCTGGCCTACCGGGTGCGGCCGTACAACGACGACCCGGACTGGTGCCGCTTCGAGGTGTGGTCGCTGACCACCTATCCCGAGGGTCACGACAACGGCCGGCTGGAGATCGCCGGCACCTTCGACAAGGACGACGCCGATCACTGGGGCCTCATCCCCCGGCAGGACTTCGCCAACCTGGAGCGGATGCAGCGCGGGATCAAGAACCAGAGCCTGACCCACACCACGCTGTCCGAGCTGTGGGAGGTCACCATCTCCAACATGCACCAGGAGCTGGACCGCCGGCTGGCCGTCGAGTACTGAGCCGTGTTCACCGAGAACAACATCCAGGACGTCGAGATCACCGACGGCGCACCGTATGTGCGTGCGTTGGTGGACAAGCTGATCGACCTGGACCGGAACCGGATCAACAAGTCGGACGAACTGGTGATGCGCAAGGCGGTCTTCGGGCTGCTGGAGATCGTCGCCGAGCTCGAACGCCGGCTGGTCGCACTGGAGGACCCGATCGCCCGGTCGGAGTGGCAGGGTCGGCTCGAGACCGTCTCCACGGCACCGACTCCCGACCAGGTACGGCTCGGCGAGTGAGCCGTACGCGCGGAAGGGGAGCGTCATGCCGAAGGTGAGGGTGCTGCCGGCCGGGGTCGACCTGGAAGTGCGCGAGGGCGAAGCGGTCGCCGAGGCCGCCTGGCGGCAGGGGTACGTCTGGCCGACGCAGTGCTGGGGCCAGGCGGACTGCATGAGCTGCTTCACCCGGATCGTCGACGGGGAGCTGTGCGCCGTGCCCGCGGAGGAGCTGGAGCTGGACGCGGTGCGGCTGAAGATGGCCGGCCGGATGCGGAACGACCCGCTGATCCGGCTGGCGTGCCAGTTGCGTTGCCGGGGCGAGGGTCTCGTCCTGGAGAAGAAGGGTTTCCGCCCGGCGGAGGAACGCGACCACAACATGGCCGGGGAACCGGTCGAATCAGGAAGAGCGTGAGATGACATCGTTGCAGGACGCCCCACCCGACAGCACCACCGCCGAATCGGTGACGAAAGAACAGTTGAGCCGGCTGTTCTCGTCCATGGCGCGGGAAGAGGCGGTGGACGTCCGCATCCGGAACGGGATCAAGCGCGGTGAGTTCGCGACGGTGATCTGGCCGTCCCGCGGGCAGGAGGCCATCTCCGCCGCCATCGGTCTGGCCCTTCGCCCGGACGACCGGCTGGTCACCACCTACCGCGGGCTGCACGACCACGTCGCCAAGGGGGTACCGCTGCCGGAGATCATCGGCGAGGTGCTGGGCACCTCCACCGGCGCCTCCCGCGGCAAGGGCGGCACCATGCACATCGCCGACCCGGACCACGGCGTGATGATGACGACCGGCATCGTCGGCTCCGGCGTCCCGGTGGCGGTCGGGCTGGCGCTGGCGGCGGTCAAGGACGGGGTCGACCGGGTGGCCGTGGTGACCTTCGGCGACGGCGCCACCAACACCGGGTCCTTCCACGAGGGCGTGAATCTCGCCGCGGTGTGGAAGCTCCCGGTGATCTTCGTCTGCCAGAACAACCTCTATGCCGAGATGACCCCGGTCGAGGAGACCATGGCGATCGAACACGTCGCCCAGCGGGCGCTCGGCCTGGGGCTGCCCGGGGTGACCGTGGACGGCAACGACCCGGTCGCGACCTACCAGGTGATCCGCGACGCGGTCGCCCTCGCCCGGGCCGGTGGGGGACCCACCCTGATCGAGGCGGTCACCTTCCGGTTCGAGGGGCACTACGCCGGGGACGGCGGCAAGTACATCCCGGCCGAGCAGTACGCCGAGGCCAAGCTGCACGACCCGATGGTCACTTTCCCGCGCTTCCTGCTCGAGAACGGCTTCACCGCAGCGGAACTCGACGAGATCCGGCAGCAGGCCGCCGACGAGGTCGAGGCCGCCGTCAAGGTGGTCGTCGCAGCCCCACCTGCGGATCTCGAGGAGATCCGCACCGATGTCTACGCCGACGGATTGGTGGTCACCCATGACTGAGACCCAGACCCTCTCCATCCGGGAAGCGATCAACCAGGGCCTGGACGAGGCCCTGCGCCTCGACCCGAAGGTGTTCCTGCTCGGCGAGGACCTCGCCGATCCGGCGGCCGGCGTCAACGCGGTGACCCGCGGCCTGGCCACCGCGCATGGCATGGATCGCGTGATGAACACGCCGATCTCGGAGGCGGCCATCGTCGGCGCCGCGGTCGGAGCGGCCATCGAGGGCTACCGTCCGGTCGCCGAGATCATGATCATGGACTTCATCGGTATCGCGATGGACCAGATCGTCAACCACGCCGCGAAGCTCCGCTACATGTCCGGCGGGCGGACGTCCTGCCCGCTGACCGTGCGCACCGCGGTGTTCGCCGGCACCGGCTCCGGCGGCACCCACTCGCAGTCACTGGAGGCATGGTTCATGCACGTGCCCGGGCTGAAGGTGGTCTACCCGAGCAACCCGGCGGACGCGAAAGGCCTGCTGCTGTCCTCGATCTTCGACCCGGACCCGGTGCTGTTCATGGAGGCGTCCCGGCTGTACGGGGTGAAGGGCGACGTGCCGGTCGGCGACGGGTACCGGGTGCCGATCGGCAAGGCGGCGATCGCCCGGCCGGGCACCGACCTGTCCATCATCACCTACGGGCTGGCCACCTCCGCGTCGTTGTCCGCGGCCGAAGCGCTGGCAGCGGAGGGGATCTCGGCGGAGGTGATCGACCTGCGCACCTTGCTGCCGCTGGACATCGACACCGTGGTGGAGTCGGTCGGGCGGACCCGGCGCGCGGTCATCGCACACAACGCGACCACGGTGGCCGGGCCGGGCGCCGAGATCGCGGCGCAGGTGTCGGCCAAGCTGTTCGGTGCGCTGGACGGACCGGTGGAGCGGGTGGGTGCGCGGTTCACGCCGATCCCGGCCCGGGCATCGGAGGCCGCGGTCACGTTGAACGTGGCGGACATCCTGAGCGCCGCCCGTCGCACGCTGGGGGTCGTCGGTGTCTGACCGCGTCGCGCTGTCCATCCCCAAGGTCTCCATGGGCACCGAGGAGGCCACCTTCGTCGACTGGATCGTCGGCGACGGTGATCCGGTGAGCGTGGGCGACCCGATCTACAGCGTGGAGACCGAGAAGGTCGAGACCGAGGTGGAGGCGGCGGCGTCCGGGGTGCTCCGGCACGGCGACGTCGAGGCCGACGAGACCTACCCGGTGGGCACCGAGGTCGGCTGGATCGAGACGTCATGACCGTCAGCTGGGACCACACCGTCGACGTGGTGGCGATCGGCAGCGGGGGCGGCGGCCTGCTCGCCGGGATCGCCGCGCGGGAGGCCGGTGGCCAGGCGCTGGTGATCGAGAAGCGTGATCTGCTCGGTGGTTCCACCGCCATGTCCGGCGGTGTGGTGTGGCTGCCGAACAACCCGCTGATGCAGCGGGACGGCATCGCGGACTCCGACGAACTGGGCATGGAGTACTTCGGGGCGACCGTCGGCGACGTCGGTGCGGCGTCGTCCGACGAGCGGCGCCGGGCGTTCCTGACCGAGGGCCAGGCGATGATCCGGATGCTGATGCGCAAGGGCGCCCGCCTGGTCCGCTGCCCCGGGTACAGCGACTACTACTCGAACAATCTCGGCGGCAACGCGGCCGGGCGCTCGATGGAGCCGGCTGCCTTCGACGGGTCGGAGCTGGGGGAGTGGCTGCCGCTGATCCAGTCCGGGCTCGCCAAGGGCGTCGGGATGAACGTGATGACCAACGAGCTGCGAGATCTGCAGTACTTCAACAGATCTCTGAAGTCCTTGCGGATCGCCGCCCGGGTGCAGCTGCGCACCTGGCGGGCGCAGCTGCTGCGCAGGCCGGTGCTGACCAACGGCACCGCACTGGTGGCGCGGCTGGTGCAGGCCGCGGTGGCGAGCGGTGTCGAGCTGTGGACCGGCGCTGCCTTCGACGACTTCGTGGTCGAGGACGGCCGCGTCGTCGGGGTGCGGGTGATCCGGGACGGCCGGGTGCTGCTGGTGCAGGCGCGGCGCGGGGTGGTCGTCGCCGCAGGCGGTTTCGCCCGGAACGCGGAGATGCGCGAGGAGTTCGGCGGAACCCAACGGACGGACCCGGCCTGGTCGTCGTCGAACCCCGGGGACACCGGTGATGCGCTGCGGGCGGCGATCAAGCTGGGCGCCGAGACCGATCTGATGGACGAGGCGTGGTGGCTGCCGGGGCCGTCGCCCGCCTTCGGGATGAGCACGCTGACCGCCGCGCGGAACCGGCCGAACACCATCATGGTCGACGCGGCCGGCCGGCGGTTCGTCAACGAGAGCAACTCCTACGTCGAGGTCGGCAAGGCGATGTTCGCCCGGAACCGGACGTCGACCGCCGTGCCGGCCTGGCTGGTGTTCGACGAGCACTACCGGCGGCGGTACGCGCACCGGCGCAGCCTGCTGGTCGGACGGCTGCCGAAGGAATGGCTGTCCTCCGGGCTGCTCGTGCAGGCGTCGTCGCTGGAGGAGCTCGCGTCGAAGTGTGGGATCGATCCGGCGGGGCTGGCGGATCAGGTGGCGCGCTGGAACCGGCACGCCGAGCAGGGGCGGGATCCGGAGTTCGGCCGCGGGACCTCCGCCTACAACGACTGTCTCGGTGATCCCGGGCCGGGCGTGCCGAACCCGGCGGTCGGGCCGATCGACAAGCCGCCCTACTACGCCTTCCAGCTGTTCCCGGGTGACGTGGGGACCTGTGGTGGCGTACTGACCGATGCCCAGGCGCGGGTGCTCGGCGCGGACGGGCCCATCCCCGGGCTGTATGCGACCGGCAACGGGACGGCGACCGTGATGGGTCGGCACTACCTCGGCGCCGGCGCGAGCATCGCCTACTCCATGATCTTCGGCTACATCGGGGCGCGGCACGCGATGGCGCAGGTGCCGGCGGTGGTGGCCTGAGGCCGGCCGTGTGAGACCCCGGCTGCCCGGTGGTGGACTGCCGCTGCCGGGCAGCCGGACACCCTTGTGTTGTCGCTCGTCGGGGGTCGCGCCAATGCGAGCACGCTCGGTCGCTGTTGCGTCTCGGATCGGCTGCGGAGGGTGCAGGCGCTCCGGGACGTGTGGACCGATCGCCGAGGCGAGGTGGAGGATGACTGTTCCCGCTGTCGGATTTGAGGCCTTCGGTGGACCGGATGTGCTGCAGCCCTTGATGTTCGACCGTCCTTCGCCCGGATCTGGCGAGGCACGCGTCCGTGTCCACGCCTCGGCGGTCAACCCGACGGACACGTTGCTGCGGTCCGGGCTGACCCGGGTGGCCGCGCCGCCGACTGCTGGTGGGCCGATCGTGCCAGGGTGGGATCTCGCGGGTGTGGTGGACGCGGTCGGTCCCGGATCGCGGTGGCAGGTCGGGGACCGGGTGGCCGGGATCGTCATCCCCGGTCTGGTGCCCGGGCGCGGTGGCTACGCGCGAGAGGTGGTGGTCGCCGACGACCACGTGGTGCAGGTGCCGGACGAGGTGCCGCTGCTCGCCGCCGCGACACTGCCGCTCAACGGACTGACCGCCTGGCAGGCCCTCGACATGATCGGACCCGTTGCGACGCTGGGGGTGTCAGGCGCCGTCGGCGCGGTGGGCGGGTTCGTGGTCGCACTCGCGGTGTCGCGGGGTGTGGTGGTGGTCGCCGACGCGGCGGAATCTGATGCGGACTTCGTGCGGGACTCCGGCGCGGTGGTGGTGCCGCGCGGGCCGGGGCTCGCGGACCGGTTCCTGGTTGCCGTCGGCCCGGTGGACGCCGTCGTCGACGCGGCGCTGATCGGACCGTCATTGGCAGGTGCCGTCCGGGACGACGGCGCTGTCGCCGCCCTGCGCCCGGTCGACTTCCCGCTGCCACGCGGCATCCGCCGCTGCGACGTGCGGGTGCCGGACGCCATGCGCCGGCCGGTGCTGGAGGAGCTGATGTCGCTGGTCGCGGTCGGTGCGCTGCCGCTCCGGGTGGCCCGAACCTGTTCTCCGGATGAGGTTGTCGAGGCGCACCGTCAGTTGGAGGCCGGTGGGGTGCGCGGGCGGATCGTCATCGACTGGGAGTCCTGATCGGCCGCGGATTCTGAACATCCAGGGCCTCTCAGGGCCACTGGATGTTCAGAATCTGAGCGGGCCAACGCCTCTCGAGACGGCTAGGGCGTGTCTCTCAATCCCGGATCGTCGCGAGCGACGTCCTGTCGGGCCGGCGGCAAGGCGGTCGAGGAGCTGGGAATCCTGGTTGGCTTTCCGACGAGACCAACGACGTCGACGGTCCGACAGGGCGGTGCGCAGCAGATTCGGGGTTGGGAGACACGCCCTCAGTCCTGCAACCGGTGAGGTACAGCTCACCGGTTGCAGGACCTCAGTGTTGGTGGATCAGCTGGTGGTCGGCGCGGTGCTGGTCGACGGCGCAGAAGGATCAGCCGGCGCGGACGGGGCCCCCGACGGCGGGGTCGGGGCACCGGAGGGCGGGGTGGGGGCGGTGCCGTCGGTCGGCGGGGTGGGCAGCTCGCCGCCCCCGCGTGGGCCGTGACCAGGGCCGCCACCGAAACCACCCCATCCGCCGAAGCCGGGCCCGCGACCGCCGGGGCCGCCCTCGCCCCGCTCGGGCGCGACGGAGATCGAGGTGGCGAGCAGCGAGGTGCGGTCGGTGTCGACGGTGCCCTCGGCGACGATCTTCGTGTCGACGGCGATGTCCGCGGTCAGGCCCTCGCCGTAGGTGGTGTCGGCCGTGGTGTGGATGGTCCGGCTGAAGCCCTGCCGATCGGTGATGACGATCGTCCCGTCGGTTACCGAGGTGACGGTGCCGAACAGGTGCGGGGTGCGCTCCGGCTTGTCGTCCGGCGAGGTGGTGGTCCCGTCGGAGGTACCGGTGGTCGGTGCACCCGACGTGGTCGTGCCGGAGCCGGAGGTCGTGGTGGTGTCGTCGGCCGCGGCGTAGGCGACGCCGCCGACGAGGAGGGCGCCGGCCGCGACGGCCGAGATGACCAGCCCGCGGGCGGTCCGCCGCGGCGGGGTCTCCGGGGTGGTCGGTGCGGGTGAAGGGGACGAGGAGTGCTCGGTCACGGGGTCACAGCCTTTCGGAACGTGGCCCGGTGGGAGCACCGGACCTGTCACCACCCTGGGCGCCGGTCCTGAAGCCGACCTGAATCCACCCGACCAGGGCGAATTCCTTCAGCCCATCCTCAGGAAACACACGCACACTCAACGGGTGAGCGCACCCTCCGCCATCCGCATCCTGCTCGTCGAGGACGACGAGACCCTGCGCACGGTCGTCGCGGATGCCCTCCGCGATGCCGGCTACCTGGTGGCCGCGGTCGGGGATGGCGACGCCGCGCTCGACCTGGCCGCGCAGCACCGCCCTGACCTGGCCGTTCTCGACGTGATGCTGCCCGGGCGGTCGGGGTTCCAGCTCGCTGCGGCGCTGCACGAGGGGTCCGACCTGCCGGTGGTGTTCGTGACCGCGCGGGATGCCGTCGACGATCGGCTGACCGGGTTCGACCTGGGCGCCGACGACTATCTGGTCAAGCCCTTCGAGATCGCCGAGCTGCTGGCCCGGCTGCGGGCGGTGCTGCGCCGCACCGGACGGCTGAGCTCGCCGGTGGTGCAGGTCGCGGACCTGGTGATCGACGAAGACTCCGGGATCGTGCTGCGGGACGGCCGGCCGCTCGATCTCACCGCCACCGAACTCCGATTGCTCAGCTACCTGGCTCGGCATCGCGGCCGGGTGCTGTCCAAGACGCAGATCCTCACCCAGGTGTGGGGGTACGACGCGTACGACCCGAACCTGGTCGAGGCGTTCGTCTCGGCGCTGCGGCGCAAGACCGAGCTCCACGGCGAGCGGCTGATCCACACCGTGCGCGGCATCGGCTACCGGCTCAGCGCCCCGCTGGCGGAGGCGTCGTGAGGAGCCCGCTGGTGGACAAGCCGGTCACGACGGTGTCGCTGCGGTTCCGGGTGGTCGTCTCGGTGGTCGCAGTGCTCGCGGCGGTGCTGGTGGCGCTGGGCCTGGTGGTGAGCAGCCTGCTGGGCAAGGCGCTGCGCACCGACCTGGAGCAGCGGCTCGAGGACCGGGCCGGCTATGCCGTGGTGCTGCAGGAGCGGGGGATCACCGGGCAGACGCTGGCCGACGCGCTGACCGGGGGCGGGGTGTTCAGCACTTTCACCGCGGACGGCCGGCAGTACGTCGGCGACGAGGAGAACAACACGATCGGCCGGCCCCGTCCGGGTGGCCCGTTCGGCGCCGGTCAGCGACCGACGTTGCCGCAGCCGTCCGCCGAGCCGACGGTGTCCTTCGCCGAGGCGGACGGCATGCTGACCGCCACCGTCGAACTGCGCGACGGCACCCTCGCGCTGCAGATCGGGGAGAACGAGATCCAGCGCACGCTGTCGGTGCTCCGGACCATCGAGATCATCGCCGGTGCCATCGCTCTCGCGCTGGCTGCGGGGTTGCTGACGCTGGTCGTCGGGTTGGCGCTGCGGCCCCTGCGGACGATGACCGACCTGGCCCGGCGGATCGGTGCCGGTGACCGCGGCCGGCGGCTGCGGCCCACCCGGCCCAACACCGAACTCGGCCGTACCGCAGCGGCTTTCGACGACATGCTGGACAGCCTGGAGTCGGCCGAACGGTCGGCGCAGCAGGCGGAGGACCGGATGCGGCACTTCCTCGCCGACGCCTCGCACGACCTGCGTACCCCGCTGGCCGGAGTGATCGCCGGCGCCGACAGCCTGCTGCGGGCCGACCAGGACACCCTGGACCGGGCCGAGCGGGAGGAGCGGCTGGTGCTGATCGTCCGGCAGGCGCGCCGGGCCGCCCGGCTGGTCGACGACCTGCTGGTGATGGCGCGGTTGGACGGCGCGGTCGAGAACGCCACCACCACTGTCGATCTCGCGGAGCTGGCGCGGAACGAGGTGGACGCACTGGAGCTGCGCCGGCCGGACCTGCCGCCGCCGCACCTGGTCGCGGCGCCGACGCCGGTGCAAGCCGATCCCGACGAGCTGCGCCGGGCGATCACCAACCTGCTGGACAATGCCGCCGCCGTCACCCCACCCGGTGGTCGGGTGCGGGTGTCGGTGGGCCACGACGGCCGGCAGGCCGTGGCCGTCATCGATGACGACGGGCCGGGCGTCGCGGAGGGCGACCGGGAGCGGATCTTCGACCGGTTCGTCCGGCTCACCGAATCCCGGTCGACACCGGGATCCGGCCTGGGACTACCGATCTCACGCGCCATCGCGCGGCGGGGCGGTGGGGACCTGGTCTGTGTGGCGCGGCCGGACGGGCGGCCGGGTGCACGGTTCGAGTTCCGACTGCCGGTGGCGCCGGTGCGGGAGCTGGTCGGGGCCTGATCGCCCGCAGTTCCGGCCGGGCCGCACGGTGGGGATCAGGTCGAGCACCCGGTGGTGCACGCCCTCGTCGGTGAACGAGACCGGCGTGCGGTGCTCGTCGGCGACGATCCGCTGCCGAGGAACATCGGGACGTTGCCGTGGTTCGGCAGCGGACGGACGTCGGTCACGCGCCTCCGGCGCGGTGCAGCATGTGCGCGCGCTCGCCGTTCTGGTCGAAGAGCATCAGCACCTCGACCGGGCCGCCGTGGGCGCCGAAGGCGTGCGGCTCCATGGTCGAGAACTCCGCCGCCTCACCGGGTTGCACCAGGATCGTGCGGTCGCCGAGCTGCAACCGGGCGGTGCCGGACAGCACGGTGAACCAGTCGCGGCCGGGGTGCACGCGGAGCTGGTCGCGGGGGATCGGCGGGCGCTCCTCGAAGCGCATCTTGACCACGCTGACCCCGCCCGGTGCGCGGTCGTTGTTCAGCTGCCAGGTGGTAGTGCCGCGGTCCTCGTCGACGGTCGGGCGGATCACCACGTCGTCGTCGCCGCCCTGCTCGACCAGTGCGTCGAGGGTGGTGCCGAGTGCCTTCGCGATCGGCACCAGCTGATCGAGCGCGATCCGCCGGTGACCGGTCTCGATCCGGCTCAGTGTCGACGGGCTCAGGAAACACCTGGCCGCCAGGGCGTCGAGCGACCAGCCGCGCGCCGCACGCAGGCCTTTGATGCGAGCACGGATCACCGCATCGAGATCTTCCTCTTGCTTCATGCGCAAGACTGTATGTCAGATCCGCACGGCCCGGGTAGCGTGGGGGTATGCCCGAGACACGTCACCACCAGCACCAGCACAGCCACCACCAGCACGGTCAGCAGGCGCCGGAGCACAACGAGGAGCTCGCCGAGCTGCTGGACCTGGACGCCGAGGTGCTCGGCCCGTTCCTCGACCAGGAGACCGCACGCATCGCCGAGCGGGTGTCGTCGCCGGCTCGCATTCTGGATCTCGGGGCCGGCACCGGTACCGGGACCCTGGCGTTGGCCCGACGATTCCCGGGCGCCGAGATCATTGCGGTGGACACTGATCCCGGGATGGTGGCTCGGCTGCAGGAGAAGCTGAACCAGCATGGCCTGGCCGACCGGATCACTGCTCTGCAGGTCGATCTCGACACCGACTGGCCGTCGACCGGACCGCTGGACGTGGTGTGGGCGGCGCAGTCGATGCACCACATGGCCGACCCCGCGGCGGTGCTGGCTCGCGCACTCGAGTCCTTGCGTCCGGGCGGGGTGCTGGCCGTCCTGGAGCTCGACGGTCCGCCGCGCTTCCTCCCCGAGGACCTCGGCATCGGGCGGCCGGGGCTCGAGCGACGGATGCGGGAGGTCGTCGCCGCCCGGCACCACCACCAGCTGCCGCACCTCGGGGACAACTGGACGCCGATCATCGAGGCGGCAGGTTTCACCGATGTGGTGCTGCGCGAGGTGCAGGTCGCTCTCGACCCGCCGCACCCGGAGATCATCGGCCGCTACGCATTCGGCACCCTCTCTCGGATGCGCGGGTCGGTCGGCGAGCACCTGGATCCCGACGACCGGGCGACGCTGGATGCGTTGGTCGGCGACGGTCCGGACGGGTTGGTGCGCCGGCAGGACCTGGAGGTGCGGTCGCTGCGCAGCAACTGGGTGGCCACCCGACCCTGACCGTTCACCCGGAACAGGGATGCCGTTTCGTCCGGAATGGGCGATGATGCCGGGGGCGCCTTCCAGGCGTTACGGCCGGTCAGGGGCGGGCCGTGCGGATCCAAGGAGGCTCTCGCGTGCCGTTCGACAGCGATCACCGCAACGCCACCTTCACCCGACGCCGGGCCCTGCAACTCGGCGGGCTGCTCGGACTGACCGGGGTCGCGGCGGCGTGCGGCACCGATGACGCCGGAGGCCCGGCCACGTCGGCACCTCCGACCACGCCGACCCCGACGTCGTCCAGCGTTGCTTCGGTGCCCTCCAGCAGTTCGGAGTCCGCACTCCCGTCGGTGACCACCTCGTCGTCGACGTCGGCACCGGCCGGAGCGTTCGTCCTCGACGACGCGGCGATGGCCGATCTCGACGCGATCTTCACCGAGCAGTTCACGAAGAGCGGGATCGCCGGGATGGCGGCGAAGGTGTGGGTCGGCGGGAAGACCTGGGAGAAGGTCAGTGGCGTCAAGGATCTGGAGTCCGGCGCGGCTTTCGTCCCGACGGAGACCGTGCGGATCGCCAGCATCACCAAGTCGTTCTGCGCGACCGCCGTGCTGCAGCTGGTCGACGCCGGATCGGTGAAGCTCGACGACGTGCTCGAGACGTACGTCCCGGGGATCGCCAACGGCGAGGAGATCACCGTCGAACTGTTGCTGGGGATGCGCTCCGGCATCTTCGACTTCACCTCCGACGACAAGTTTCTCGCCGATTTCGATGCCGATCCGACAATGGCGTGGAGCAATGCCGACACCGTCGCGGTGATCAAGAAGCACGACCCGCTGTTCGCGCCGGGCGAGAAGGTGTCGTACTGCGACTCCAACTACGTGCTGCTCGGGATGATCGTCGAGAAGGTCACCGGGAGGCCCGCGGGCGAGGTGATCAACGAGTCGCTGGTCGCGGAACTGGACCTGCCGAAGACCGTCTACCCGGCCGACAGTTCGCTGCCCGAACCGCATCCCACCGGCTACGTGCCGACCGGACCCGCCGCGACCGACCCGCAGGCCACCTTCGACAACAAGAAGTACCCGCCTGTTGTCGTCAACGACGTGAACCCGGCGGTGCCGGCGACCGCCGGTGCGATGGTCTCCACCCTCGACGACCTCGCGGTGTGGGGTCGTGAGCTCGCCGAGGGTTCACTGCTGAAGCCGGAGACCCAGGCACTACGGCTGCAGGGCAACCGTTTCGACGGGGTGCCGATCAACCTCGGCTACGGCCTCGGGTGCGAGGTGCTCAACGACTTCATCGGCCACAACGGTGCTGTGCTCGGCTTCTCGTCCGTCGTCATGCGCTACCCCGCGATGGACTTCACCGTCGCGGCGGTCGGGAACGAGTCCACCAACTTCTCCACCCCGACGTCCACCTTCGTCTACGCCGTGATCCAGAAGCTCTTCCCGGACCAGTGGAAGTGATCAGCTGAGGGTGCCCCGCGCGACGCTGTCGCCGGAGTGGGTGGGGTCGCCGTCGGCGGGCTCGTCGGAGATGTCGACGACCTTGTACTCGGCCATGTCGACGCCGCCGGGGACGGCGAAGGTGCCGGTGCCGTTGTGCAGGACGCCGAGGGAGAACATCCGTCCGTCGGCGCCGAGCAGCCAGACCTCGTAGTTGCCGTTGATGGACGGCAGCGACGCCTCGATCTGGAGTTCCTCGGTGCCCGGCCCACCGAGCAGCTCGGCGCGACCGAGCCCGCCGCCGCCGGCGACCGGACCGAGTTCGGCGGTGGCGCGGATGGTGGGCGTCGGGGCGTCGGACTCCCGGGTGAGCGCGAAGGTCGCGCCGACGCCGACCGCGAGGCCGACGATCGCAGCAGCCACCGGCAGCGCAGCCCGGCGCCACCACGGCCGGGCCGGCTCGGTCACCGGCTCCGGGGTCGGCTCCGGGTCGGGGACAGCGGCGCCGAGACGGAGCTCGGAGGAGATGGCGTCCCACACCCGGGACGGCGGGTGCGCGGGGGAGGAGGCGAGGTCCTGGGTCAGCCGCTCGGCGGTCCGCCGCAGGTGAGCGACCTCGTCCAGGCAGTCCGGGCAGCCGGTGATGTGCTGCTGGGCGGCGGTGGCGACGTTCTCCCCGATCGCGTAGAGCGCGAGGTCGTCGGGATCAGGATGTGGCACCGTCCACCTCCCACTCCTGACGCAGCCGGGCCAGGCCCCGCCTGATGTGACTCTTGACCGTGCCGACCGGCCACCCCGTGACGTCGGCGATCTCGACGTGGGTGAGTCCGTCGTAGAACGCCAACCTGAGGACGTGCTGTTGAACGGCGGGCAGCCGTTCGAACGACTCGTCCATCGCGAGCCGGTCGACGAGGTGTTCGGCCGCACGGTTGTTCTCGATCGGACCAGATGTAGAGGCTACGGCCTGCACGTCACGCAGATGCCGCGACCGTTCGGCGAATCCGTCGGCGATCTGGTGGCGGGTGATCCCGAGCAGCCAGGACACGAGCGATCCGCGATCCGGGTCGAACGTGCCGCGACCCCGCCACGCCTTGACGAACACCTGCTGGACCAGGTCCTCGGCGTCGTGGTGGTCGTGCAGCGCGAGAACCCCGATCCGGTGGATCATTCCGCCGAAGGCCCCGTACATCTCGCGCAGCGCGTCGGGGTCGCCGCGGACGAACCTCTGCTCCATCACCGGGTCTCGGACTCGGCCGGGACCCGCGGGCGATGCGGTGTCCCCGGCCATCCGGTCAGCCTAATCAGCGCGCGTTCTTTCGCTACCGGACGGGGATCGCGGTGATCGCGATGTTGTCGAGGTAACTGCCGGCGCCGTCGGCGAAGGCGCCGCCGCAGGTGATCAGCACCAGTCGTCCCTCGCCGCTGCGGTCGAAGATCCGGTCCAGCGGCACCTCCGTTTTCGGCCACGACTCGCGGGCGACGACCTGGAACGTGCGGCCGGTGCCGTCGGCGTCGGTCACCTGGAACAGGTCCCCGGGTTCCATCGCGCCCAGTTGGGCGAAGGCGCCGGGACCCTGGTCGGCGGAGTCGACGTGCCCGGTGAGGACCGCCGACCCCGTGCTGCTGCCGGGCAGCGGCCCGAAGCGGTACCAGCCGACCGTCGCGACGTCCGCCGGCACCTCCATCTCCCCGTCGTCCCGGACCCCGACCGGGACCACCTCCGCCTCGATGCCGAGCCGGGGAAGCGCGAGGCGGACCGGCCGGGTCGGTGCCGGTGCAGTTGCCGGCGCACTGCTGGGAGCGGACGTGGGCGGTGGGGGCGATGTGGTCGGCGTCCGGGTGGGGCTGGTGGTCGGCTCTGTGGCCGACGGCGCCGCCGGCGGACTCGTGGTCGCCGGCCGCCGGGTCGCTGATGTGCTCGACCCGCCGGAGCCGTCCCGGCCCGTCGCGGCGGAGCGGGTGCTGCTCACTCCTCCCGCCGTCCCGTTGCCGGACGGACCGGCCAGCGCCTGGGCCGCGGCGGCTCCTGCGTCCTGCACGGTCATCCCGGCCGGCTCGGGGCGGGTGAACGCGTAGAGCAGGGCCGCCGCGACGATCAGGCACACCCCCGACGCCAGGCCGAGGACGGCCCGGCGTCGGGAGGTGTGGGTTCCGGCGGTCAACGGTCAGCGGCTCCGGACCAGCCGACGGCCGCTCACCACGATCAGTCCGGCGCCCGTGGTCAGCGCCAGCACCAGCAACACGGTGGGCAGTGCCGACTCCATCGGGCCGGAACCGGCAGGAACACCGGACGGTGCGGACCCGAGACCGCTGATCGTGAAGGACACCAGGCCGAGGTCGCCGGCGTCGGCGGATCCGACTGCGTGCACGAAGGTCGCGGTGCCCTCGGCGAGGGTCAGATCGGCCGGGCCGATCGCGACGGTGTCGGTGCCGGCGAGCACGACGTCGGCGGAGATGGTGCCGGCCGGGACCTCGAGGGCGCCCTCGTTCGGGTTGGTGACGTCGGCGAGTACGACCTCACCACCGGCCCGGATGTCGACGGCCGGGGCGGCCGCGGTGTGCCGGACGACGAGTCGCGCCTGGCCTGCGGGCACGGCGGCGACATCGTTGACGAACGGGGTGAGCGCGGGTTCGCCGGCCGCCGAGAGGTGGGCGACCAGGCTGACGTTCCCGCCGTCCGGGATCGTCGCAGTGCCGGACAGCACCGGCGACGACGCGTCAGCGGCATCCGCTGCGGTGAGGGCGATCTCGTGGTCGCCGGCCGGCAGATCGATCGGGCCCTGCACGGTGAGCGGGTCGAAGTCGTCGATGGCAAGGGTGCCGTCGACGTACACGTCGACCGGGGTGTCCGGAATGCCGTGCACCACGTAGACGGCACCGGTTCCGGCGGCGGAAGCCGTTGTGGCGCCGAGCATTCCGGCGGCGGCGACCAGGGTCGCGGTGGTCAGTGCTGCGGCGAGACGTCTCATGGGTCCTCCTCGATGGCGATGCTGCTGACACCGGGTACTACCGGCGTTCTGCGGCAAGGGGATGCAGAGCGACCGGGGGATGTGCCGGTTCGTCCCGCGGCGGCACTGTTGCCCGTCCGCGCCACCGGCCGTCGTCCCGCCGACGGACCTCCGGACTTCAAACCCCGGCGGACCGGTGAATGCGGCGGCATGGTCCTCGCTGCGTTGGATACTGCGCGGGGTGCCGGGTACCGCGCGTATGAAGTGGTGGACACGCGCCTCGCCTGTCCCAAAGGCGGCATCTTTGTACGCGCCTGCGAAGTTGATCATCGCGGGAACGGGGGCGGGGGGAGGTGCGTCGCAGGTATCAACCGCGGCCAGGAGCACTCCTGGGTCCGGTCATCAGGATCCAGCAGACGAGAGAGAACTCCAGTGCAGCCCACCCAGCAGCAGCCGCCGTTCCAGGCCAACCCGCAGCACCAGCAGCCCGCGCCCGGTCAGCATCCCCAGCAGGGGTACCCGCAGCAGCCGGGCCAGTTCCCGTACCCGCAGCCAGGTCAGCCGCAGCCGGGTCAGGCCGGGCAGTGGCAGCCGCAGCCGGCCGCATCCTCCCAGCTGCCGATGATCGCCGGCGTGGCCGGAGTGGTGCTGCTCGCCCTCGGCATGGCGATCCCGTTCGACTCCTCGGCCGCCTGGGCCACCCAGTTGGCGTGGTCGATCTTCGCGATCGTCGCCGCCCTGCTCGCCGTTGCCGGATCGATGTTCCGCGGCAGCAACCCGCGCACGCCGTGGATGGTCACCGCCGCCGGCGGCGTCGCGGTCGTCGCGCACTGGGTCTTCGTGGTGCTGCCGGGGATCTCGACGAACCAGGGCCTGGTGATGACCCTCGGCGCCGCCGCGGTCGCGGCCGGCGTCTGGTTCTCGCCGCTGCGCCCGCGATGAGCACCGCGTCCTTCCGGCGCGCGGTCCCTGCCCTCCGGCTCGACGACGCCCGGCTGCTCTTCGCCGGCCTCGCCGCCATGCTGCTCTCGCTCGGGCTGCCCTGGCGCAACAGCGGGCTGGACTCCGGCTTCGGCTGGGCCTGGAACCCCGGCTACTGCAGCATCAGCTGGGACGGCTACAGCTACTGCACCACCTGGGATCTCGTGCCCGACGTGCAGTACTCGGCGACCGGACCGGTGCCCGGGTTCCAGCTGCCGGTGCGCATCCTGGTGATCGGCGCGGTGCTGATCCTGCTGACCGCGTGGCGCCGGCGCAGTCCGGTGCTGGTCCGTGTCGGCCTGTTGGTCGCCGCCTTCGCGCCCTTGCTCGGCGGGGTCACCGTGACCTCCGGCCGGATGTTGTTCCTGCTCGCCGGAGTGGCCGTGGGCATCGCCCTGCACCGGTCCGGTCTGTTGCGAGTGGCCCTCACGCGCGGGCCGGTCCGCACGTAGCGTGCGGGCCATGTACATCCCGCACTTCAACGCCGTGCACGACGAGGACGCGATCCGCGGCTTCGTCGGCGACGTCGGGTCAGCCGAGCTGATCACCGTCGGACCCGACGGCTTCCCGCTCGCCACGCTGCTGCCGGTGCTCTGGCACGGCGACACGGTCATCGCGCACATGGCGAAGGCCAACCCGCAGTGGCGCACCATCGGCACCGACACCCCGGCACTGATGGTCGTCGCCGGACCGCAGGCGTACGTCTCGCCGAGCTGGTACGCGACCAAGGCCGAGCACGGACGGGTGGTGCCGACCTGGAACTACTCCGCGGTGCACCTCACGGGCACGGCGACCCTGCACACCGAGCCGGAGTGGCTGCGGCACGCCGTGACCGCGCTGACCGATCGCCACGAGGAACGCCGGGAAGCGCCGTGGTCGGTGGACGACACCCCGGCGGGATTCGTCGACAAGCAGCTGCGCGCGATCGTCGGCATCGAGCTGACCGTGGTGCGGGTCGAGGCCAAGGACAAGCTCAGCCAGAACCGCTCCGACGACGACCGGATCGGTGTGCTGCAGGGACTTTCGGAATCCGACGACCCACGGGACGTAAAGGTGGCGGAGCGGATGGCCCGGGTGGCGCACCCGGGGTGACGGTACGGCCGTCGGCCACCAGCATGTGTCAGTACATCGCTGACACATCTGCCGACCGCCTCCCGCATTCGATGTGTCAGTACATCGCCGACACTTCTGCCCGACCGCCTCCGGCATCGATGTGTCACTACATCGCTGACACCTCTCGGCGCCGTGGGACGGTGGGCTTTCCACAGTTCAACCGGCTTGGGCGACCGCTGGAGTCGGGGCGGGCGACCCTTCAACGGCGCATGCGGCGGAAGTCCGCGCCGCGGGCCACCGGGCGGTGGTCGTGCGGATCGGGACCGGGTGTAGAACGGGACGCATGCGAGCCATCGAGTACACGGAGACGGGCGGACCCGAGGTCCTGAAGCTGGTGGACACCCAGATCCCCGAGCCGGCGCCCGGTCAGGTGCGGGTGAAGGTCAGCCTCTCCGGGGTCAACCCCACCGACTGGAAGGCGCGGGCCGCCACCCCGGTGCCGGAGGGTATCCAGGTCCCGCACCAGGACGGGGCCGGGATCATCGACGCGGTCGGGCAGGGCGTCGACGCCGGACGGGTCGGCGAACGGGTGTGGATCTGGGAGGCCGCATTCCAGCGGCGCTGGGGGACCGCCGCCGAATTCACGGTCGTACCGGCCGCGCAGGCCGTCCCGCTGGGCGATGCAAGCTTCGAACTCGGTGCGGCCCTGGGCATCCCGTTCCTCACCGCGCACCGTTGCCTGACCCTCGGCGAGAACGTGCCGGAGCGGCTCGGGCCGGGCACCCTGCAGGACCGGGTGGTTCTCGTGCAGGGCGGTGCCGGTGCGGTCGGCAACGCCGCGATCCAGCTGGCCCGCTGGGCGGACGCGACGGTGATCGCGACGGTCAGCAGTCCGGCCAAGGCGGAGCTCGCGGCCGCCGCCGGTGCCGACCACGTGATCGACTACCGGAACGAGGACGTGGTGGCCGGTCTGCGGAAGATCGCGCCGCGCGGGGCGGACGTGGTGGTCGAGGTCGCGCTGGCCCAGAACGCTGCCACCGACGCGGATCTGCTCGCGTCGCACGGGACGGTGGCCAGCTACGGCGCCGACCCGGACGAGACCTTCGCGTTGCCGGTCCGGGCGCAGATGACCCTCAACTCGCAATGGCACTTCGTGCTCGTCTACACGATGCCGGCGCGCCCCAAGGAGCTCGCGGTGGCCGACGTGAGTGCTGCGGTGGCGGCAGGTGCGGTGCGGGTCGGTGAGCAGGCGGGTCTGCCGCTGCACGTACTGCCGCTGGCGTCCACCGCGGAGGCTCAGCTGGCCGTCCAGAACTCCACCGTGGGCAAGGTTCTCGTCGACGTCACCGCCTGATCGCGCCGGGGAGCCGATTCTCTTGCCGAACGGCCGGAACCTGTCGGTTCGGCGGTCGACCTGACGTCCGTACCGCCAGATCCGTTGCGTTCAGCCACGTCGGACGTGGCGGAGTGCACCGGATTGCTTCGGAATACGGATCGCTCCACCTACCGCCTGCGCCCCCAGGAACAGGGCCCGCGCAGATCCGTTGTCATGGGCCACCTTCGACGCGGCTGAGTGCAACGGATCGACCTCGACCCGGTCGGACGGTCGCCGTTGTCCGATCGCCGGGAGGCCGAGTGGACGGCCCTGGCGAGGCCCGGGCTCAGAGCCCGTCGGGGCCGGCGTCACCGGAGGGCATCCGCGCGGTGCGGTTCTGCTGAACGGTGTTCTCGATGGCGTCGAGCAGGGCGCGCAGGTCGTCCGGGGAGGTGTAGTCGGCGGGCAGGTCCTCCCGGGTGACCACCGACAGCACCTGGTTCTGCAGGCTCAGCAGCACCGCGTGCTCGCGGTCCAGCCGGTCGACCGGGGTCTGCGTGGTGTTCTGCTGCTGGATGAGGTCCAGTGTCTGCCGGATCTCGGCGATGTCGGGAAGGTCCTGTGCCATCGGGCGAGGTTACACCCGGTGATCCGGCCCTCATCGGCAGCGGTGCACCCTGCGCCACGCTGCCCCCGGCGGGCCGGCGGACGCCTCCGTCCGGCACGATCGCCGGCCGATGACCATCGGACCCCTGTGGTCGCCATGGGCACGTTCGCCCGCGCGGCGAGCGCCTCCGTCCGGCACGATCGCCGGCCGATGGCCATCGGACCCGGGGACCCGTGAGGTCGCCATGGGCAGGTACGCCCGGCCGGCGGTCTGCGACGACCGACCCGGAACCCCGCGCCGGAACGTCCCAGCGGACCGCGGGACGCCCCGGCGATCACAGGGCAACCCGAGGATCAGCCGCCGACCGGCTTCGCGGTGCCGGCGTTGCCGACCATGAAGCCGTAGTCGCCCGGCGAACAGCGGGTGTAGCCCTCGCGGGCCAGCACCAGGAAGTTCGACTCGAACGGCGCGACCAGGGTCTCCAGGGTCTCGAAGGTGTAGGGATCGACGACCTTCGCCAGCTCGGTGCCGCCCGGCACGACGGTGCCCAACTGGTCCGGCCCGTAGGACGAGAGCATCGCCCCGCCGGCGGTCGGCCGGAGGGTCACCAGCTCGTCCATCACCCAGCGATCGGTGGACAGCTCCTCGACCTCGCCCGGCAGGATCCCGATGCTGCGCATCACGTTCCGCGTCCCGGCCACCGCCTTGTCCAGGTACTCGTCGGTGAACTGACCGCCGCCGCCGAGCTCGCTGGTGAAGGACGGGATGCCGTGCCGCATCGCCCACTCGCTCGACGATCCGGGGAACGGGTCGTGCGCATACAGCAGCTTCGTGCCGAAAGCCAGTGACAGCTCGCGGGAGTCGGTCAGCATGTACGCGTAGTCGACCGTGGAGTAGAGGCCGCTCGAGTGGTAGTCGATGAAGTAGTCTCCCTGCAGGATGATCTCGGACAGCACCGCTGCCAGCTGCTCGGTCACCGAACCGGCCCGCAGTCCCGGGAAGATGCGATTGAGGTTCAGGCCGTCGTTCGGGGTGTGCCGGGTCATCGCGTCATAGGAGTAGGGATTGCAGACCGGGACACCGATCACGGTACCGCTCATGGTCTCCGGGTCCAGCGAGCCGAGGATCCGGCGGACACCCTCGACACCCATCGCCTCGTCACCGTGGATGCCGCCGAACAACACCAGAGTGGGACCCGGTGCGCTGCCGGTGATCCGGTGCACCGTCAGTTCGAGACTGTGCCCGTTGCCGAGCCGGGTGACCGGGACGGTCTCGACGACGTGTCCGGGAAGCGCTGTGGTCATGGAACTCTCCTCGCTCTCACGCATCCTGCCGATGCGGACCGGTGACCGGCCCGACAACGGCGGGACGCTACGATGGCGACCCGGCGGTCGCCGGGTCTGCGCCGGCGGTGCCGACGCGGGGGTGGGTGGAAGGACCTGGTGAACCGTGATGGCAGACGATCCCGGGAAGCAACGGGTGGTGGTGGCCACGCCGCTGTCCGACGAGCTCTCCATGTACCTGGTGGGCGCGCTGCCGGAGTTCGACGTCGTGCACCGGCCGGATCTGCTGCCGCCGCAGCGGCACGGAGGGGACCATGCCGGCGACCCGGCGTGGAGCCGGACAGCAGACCAGGAAATGGCTTTCGAGCAGCTGCTCGACTCGGCGACGGCCTTGTTCGGCGTCCCCGGCGAGAAGCCGGCACAGCTGCGCCGCACCGTCCGATCCAATCCGGGTCTGCGCTGGGTGCACACCATGCCGGCCGGCGGCGGCAGCCAGGTCCGCGCCGCCGGGCTCACCCGCGAGGAGCTGGACCGGGTCGCCTTCAGCACCTCGGCCGGGGTGCACGCCGAACCGCTGGCCGAGTTCGCCCTGCTCGGCGCGCTCGCCGCCGCGAAAACCCTGCCACGGCTGCAGGAACAGCAGCGACAACACGACTGGGCGCCCCGCTGGACGATGGCGCTGCTGGCGCAGCAGACCGTCGTGGTGGTGGGACTCGGCCACATCGGCCGCACCACGGCAGCGAAGTTCTCCGCGCTCGGCTGCACGGTCATCGGGGTGCACCGCCGGCAGGTGGAGGCGGCGGTCGACCGGATCGTCCCGGTGGATGCGCTGCGTGACATCGTCGCCACCGCTGATGTTCTGGTGATGACATTGCCCGGTACCGACAGCACGGAGGGCCTGTTGGACCGGTCGGTCCTGGAGGCTGCCCGGCCCGGTCTGTGTGTGATCAACATCGGCCGCGGCAGCACTGTCGACGAAGATGCGCTGGTGGAGGCCCTGCGGTCCGGACGGGTCGGGTCCGCCGCCCTGGACGTCTTCGCCCGGGAACCGCTGCCGGCCGACAGTCCGCTCTGGGACATGCCGCAGGTGCTGATCAGCCCGCACACCGCGTCCCTGCACCCGCAGCAGGACCGGCTGATCACGGAGCTCTTCGTCCGGAACGCACGCCGGTTCCTGGCCGGGGACGAGCTGTTGAACCGGGTGAACACCGTCGAGTTCTACTGAGCAGCAACGTATCCGGGACGCGAGCACTGCGGGATTCGTCATGACGACGACACCTCCCGCACCGGCCCGGTGGTGCCGCGGACGACCAACTGCGGGTGCACGACGACCGAGTGCGGACCGCCGCCGACCCCCGACAGGGCGTCCACGAGCAGGTCGGCGGCCGCCACCCCCATGTCGAAATAGGGCACCCGGATCGTGGTGAGCGGTGGCGACAGCCGGTCGACCAGTGGGATGTCGTGGTAGCCGATGACGCTGACGTCCTCCGGGCAGCGGAGCCCGGCGGCGGCCAGCGCCCGCAGGCAGCCCAGCGCCATCATGTCGTTGCCGCAGAGGATCGCGGTGGGACGGGCAGGCCCGGCGAGAACTGCTGAGGCGGCAGCGAACCCGTCCGGCTCCTGGAACCCGGGGCAGACGACGACGTGCTGCTGCGGGACGTCCAGCCCGAGCGCCGCGGAACGGTCGCGGAAGGCCAGCAGCTTCTCGTAGCCGATCGAGGTCATCAGCGGCTGCCCGATGTAGGCGATCCGCCGGTGCCCGAGGTCGACCAGATGCTGGAGCGCCTGCTGCACCCCGACGGCCTCGTCGGCGGAGGCCGACGGCGCGGCACTGCCGCTGAACTTCCGGGAGAGCAGGACGACCGGGATCTCCTGCCCGTGCAGCACCGCCGGCATGGTGTCAGCCCGGCGGGCGGTGACCAGAATCAGACCGGAGATGCGCCAGGACAGGAACGTGGCGATGCGGGCCGACTCGGCGCCGGCGTCGTCGACCGTGTCGGCGAACAGCGTGGTGTAGCCGTGCTGGGTGAGCACCTGTTCCACGCCCTGCACCAGCGGCGGCATCGCCGGGTTGGCCATGTTCGGGATCAGCACGCCCACCGCCCGGGAGCGGCTGGTGCGCAGGGTGCGCGCGGCCTCGTCCGGCAGGTAGCCCAGTCGCTGGGCGACATCCTTGACCCGGGAACGGGTCTGCTCGTTGACCGGGCGTTTCGACGTCGGGCTGAGTGACCGGCTGGCGGTCGCTACGTCGACCCCGGCCTCCCGCGCCACATCGCGCAGCGTCGGCTTGCCCGTCTGGCTGGTCATGCCGACCCCTCCCCGTTCCTGCCGCGGACGAACCGGCCGCGTGCGGGGCCGATGATGTCACCGCACCGGGCGACGACGGTTCCGCCGAGCAGGGTGGCCAACAGCCGGCCGCGCAACGTCCGGCCGTGGAAGGGGCTCCAGCCGACGAGCGAGTGCAGCCGGCTCTCGTCGACAGTCCAGGACGCGGACGGGTCGGCCAGCACCAGATCGGCGTCGGCGCCGACGGTGATCCTGCCCTTGTGATGCAGGCCCAGGATCCGGGCCGGGGTGGTCGCGGTGAGCGCCACCAGCCGCTGCGCGGACAGCCGTCCAGTCAGGTGCGCGTCGTAGGCGAGCGGCAGTGACGTCTCCAGCGCGGGGTAGCCGCCCGGCACCGCCCAGGCATCCTCGATGCCGGCGGCCTTCTCGACCCGGGTGTGCGGCGCATGGTCGGTGGCGATCGCATCGACGGTGCCGTCCTGCAGCGCGGCGAACCAGCGATCCCTGGAATCACCGGTGAACACCGTCGGCATCACCATCATGCCGAGTCGGTCCAGGTCGGCGCCCTCGTCCAGTGCCGGCACGCAGCTCTCGGCGGTCAGGAACGGTGCCGACGGCTTCGCCGCGGCGAACAGGTCCAGTGCGCGGTCGCCGTAGGCACTGAGATGCGCCAGGTGCAGCGGTGTCCCGGTGGCGACCGCGATGTCCAGCACCCGGTCCAGGGCGCCGAGATTGCCCGGGCCGCGGCCGACCTCGAGCACCGCGCGAGGATCGCGGCGCCCGGCGCCGATCAGCTGCTCCCGGTGGGCATCGGACGCTGCCTGATCCCCGACGTGGATGACGGTGGCCCAGCCGATCTCGGCGGAGACCTCCAGCACGCCGGCCACGGCGTCGACGTCCGGCGAGAACAGCTCGTCGAACCCGGGCGAGGTGGCCATGTAGATCTTGACGCCGACGGCGCCGAGCGCTGCCATCCCGCGCAGCTCCATCGGATCGCGGCCGCCGGCCCAGAGCGCGTGGTCGACGAAGGCGCGGCCCTGCCAGCCGGCGAGCTTGTGGGCGAACCGGGCCGCGGTGGTGACCTGCGGTGCGGTGCTGGGCATGTCGCACACAAGGGTGGTGCCGCCGGCCGCCGCCGCGGCGGTGCCGGTCTCCACCGTCTCCTTGTGCGTCTGGCCCGGGTCCCGCAGGTGCACGTGCAGGTCGATCGCCCCGGGCAGCAGGTCCAGCCCGGGTACCTCGACGATCCGGCCGGCGTCGAGGGTGCCGGCCGCGCCCATCGCCGCGATCCGTCCGTCGACGATCACGACATCCACCACCGCAGGGACGGTCTCGGCGGACAGGACGCGGGCACCCCGGAGTGTCCAGGGATCTCGGGCGGGGCTCTCCGGGAGCCCGGCGATAGGATCGGCCGATGTCATCGGCATCCCCCGGCGAAACCCGACCCGACGATGCGATCCCGCCCGGTGCCGCGGGCGCCGCGGCCGGTGCGGTGCTGGTCACCGGCGCGGCCTCGGGCATCGGTGCGGCCACCGCGATCCGGCTCGCCGGCGCCGGCCGCCGGGTGCTGCTGCTCGACCGCGATGCCGACGGCCTGGCCCGCACGGTGCAGGCCTGCGGTGACACGGCCGTCGGCCGAGCGGTCGACCTGACCCGGCCAGACGAGGTGCAGACCGTGGTCCGGGAGCTGGCAGCGGTCCACGACATCGGTGCGGTCGTCACGGTGGCCGGCGGTGTCCGGGGCGGCGACGTCATCACGACGGACGACGAGACCTGGCAGTGGAACCTGGATGTCAACGCGGCGTCGGTGTTCCACGTGTGCCGGGCGGTGCTGCCGCTGCTCGTCGCCCGGGGTAGCGGCGCGGTGGTCACCTTCGGGTCGCTGACCGCGCTGCGGCCGATGCCCGGTCGGGCGGCCTACGCGGCGGCCAAGGGCGCGGTCATTGCATTCACCCAGCAGCTCGCGCTGGAGTACGGCCCGGCCGGGATCAGCGTGAACTGCATCTGCCCCGGGGCGGTGCGAACGCCGCTGCTGGCCGCCCGGTTCGAGGTGGAGCCCGAGGCGGAAACTGCTCTGGAGCAACGCATCCCGCTGCGCCGGCTGGGCCGGCCGGAGGAGGTGGCGGAGGTGGTCGAGCTGCTGGTGTCCCGCCGGGCGCCGTACCTCACCGGGCAGACCCTGGTGATCGACGGCGGTCAGGCGCTGGGCTGACACCGGCGGGGTCACAGCGGCACCTCCGCGGGCACCGGCGCCAGCAGTTGCAGGATCTCGGCCGCGTCGACGGAGCGGGGCAGGTGCGGGATCCCGGAACTGCGCAGTGCGCGGGCGGCGACCTCGTCGAAGCGGTCCGGGTCGAACCCGGCCGCGGCGAGCGTCGACGGCGCCCCGGCTGCCAGCCGCAGGTCGTCGAGCGCCTCGGTCACCGATTCCGCGGACGCAGCCGTGCCGAGCGCGGCCGCGACCTCCGACCAGTCGGCCCGGTCGCCCCATCCGGCGGTCACCCGCGGACCGAGGATCACGTTCGGCAGGTCGTGGGTGCGCCGGTCCAGCTGCCCGGCCGGTGACGAGATCGCGTGCGCCAGACCGAGTCCGCAGGAACTGAAGGCGCCGGCGATGAACCCGGCCGCCACAAGGTCGTCGACCGGGTCGTCGTGCCGGAGCAGCCGCAGCCCGCCGGCAGCCAGCGCCCGGTCCCAGGTCGATGCCGCCGCCGACAGCAGCACCTCCACGCCGTTGACCGAGAGGTCGGCCCGCAGCAAGGCCCGGACTTCCGCCGGTACCCGCTCGAGCAGTGATCGGTCCAGGTGCACCTGCGCGGCGCCGTAGCGGGGATCGGCGGTGCTGTGCCGCTGCCAGGCGTCGTCGTAGACGCTGGTGAACGGCGCGAAGGCGCGCCACGGCTCGGACCCGCACGGCACCAGCACGCAGGCCACTCCCAGCCCGGCGGCGGCCTGCTTGGCCACGTCCAGGGTCGAGCCGTTGCCGAAGGCGACGACCCGCTGCGCGGTGGGCCGCAGCAGCAGACCGGCGACCGCGCGATCCGTCGGCAGATCCTCGACGATCACCGGTCCATCTCCGCCGGCACCGGAGGCGCCGAGCAGGGCGGCGGAGGCGGCGTCCAGGACGACGAGGTCGGAGACCCGGAGCGCCACCGGTCCCTCGTGCACCTCGCCGGTGAACCCGACCCCGTGCGGGCGGCGGCCGCTCACAGCACCACCACCGCAGGATCGGAGGTGGTCAGCGGCTCGCAGCCCGACTCGGTGACCAGGACGGCGTCCTCCAGCCGGGTGCCGCCGACGCCGGGCACGTACACCCCCGGCTCGATCATCACGACCATGCCGGCCTCGAGGACCGAGTCGTCGTAGGGCGAGAGCAGCGGTGCCTCGTGCTGGTCGAGACCGATGCCGTGGCCGAGGGAGTGGCGGAACCAGCGGTCCAGCCCACCGTGCCCGGCAAGGGTGCGCCGGGCCACCGCGTCGACCTGCCGGCAGGCCACGCCGGGACGCACCGCGGCCATCGCGGTGTGCTGGGCGTCGGTGACCGCTGCGTGCAGGCGCAGGTACTCGGCGGACGGCGGGCCGAGGTGGAAGGCCCGGGTGATGTCGGCCCGGTACCCGCGCACCACCGGGGAGAAGTCGAACAGCACCGGCTCACCGTCGGCGATCAACTTGGGCGAGGCCTGCCCGTGCGGCAGCGCCGACCGCTCGCCGGACGACACCAGGATCGGCGCCGCGCTGCGCTCGGCGCCGAGAGCGCGCTGTGCTCTTTCGATCTCGCCGGCGATGGAGTTCTCCGTCCGGCCGGGGACCAGCCAGTCCGGGATCATCGTCAGCAGCTTCTCGGCGATGCCCGCGGCGTCCCGCAGCGCCGTCAGCTCGTCGGCGTCCTTCACCCATCGCAGGCGCTCGACCAGCCCCGGGCAGTCAACGGTGCGGCCGGCGCACGGTCCGCCGGTGAGTACCTGGTACTGCTGGGCGGTCAGGTTGGCGGTGTCCAGGCCGACCTGCCCGGGGAGCCCGGCCAGGATCTCCGACACGGTGCGCCACAGCGCGGGCGGCGCGCAGTCGCCGTTCACCGGGAGGTCCGGGACCTCCGCCTCCGCCTGCCGGCCGTACCGGAAATCGACGACCAGCACAGGATTGTCGCCGAGCAGGAGCACGCCCGCGGTGCCGGTGAAGCCGGTCAGGTAGCGGATGTGGGTCAGCTTCGAGACGACCAGGAGATCGGCGCCGGCATCATGGACGGCTTGCAGGGCACGCGCCCGCCGGGTCAGGAATTCCACGAGACACCTCCCGACGAGTAGCCGCCGTCGACGACCAGCGGGGCGCCGGTGATCGTGGCGGCGCGCGGGGAGCAGACGAACGCGATGGTGTCGGCGATCTCCTCCGGCCGGGACAGCCGGCCGATCGGCTGCAACCGGGCATGTGCGGCTTCGGCGGCCGCCGGATCCTCCGCGTGCTGATATCCCTGGCGCACCAACGGGGTCAGCGTCGCGCCGGGGGTCACCGGCACCACCCGGATGCCGTCGCCGGCGAACTCGATGGCCAGGGTGCGGGCCAGACCGATGACGCCGGCCTTGGACGCCGCGTAGGCGGCGCGGCCGGGCAGGCCCATCAGCGCCGTGGTCGACGCGACGGTGACCACCACCCCGCCGCCCTGCCGCTGCAACTCCGGCAGCACCTCCCGGCACCAGTAGAACGTCCCGGACAGGTTGACCGCGATGGTGTCGGACCACAGTTCGTCACCGGTCCCGGCCAGCGGGACGACATCACCGACCCCGGCGCAGGTCACCAGCGCGCCGAGCGGACCGCCACCGGCGATGATCCCGGCCGCGGTGGCGGCGACGGCAGCGGGATCCCGGATGTCGCAGCCGAAGGCCCGGGCGCCGGGGAGCTCGGCGGTCAGACCGTCCAGGGCATCGGTGGAGCGGTCGACGAGGGCGAGGTCCCAGCCGTCCTTCGCCAGCGCCCGTGCGGTCGCGGCGCCGATACCGCCTGCGGCGCCGGTGATCACGGCGACCTTCGGTGCGCTCATCGGGCCGCGCCGCCGCCCAGGCCGGCGACGATGGTGGTGCGGGCCCGGCTGACCAGGACGACGACCAGCAGGGTGCTGAGCGCGATCAGGATGGTGGACAACGCGGCGACGGTGGGGTCCTGGTACTGCTGCATGTACTGGTACATCCAGACCGGCAGGGTGTCCTGGTTCGGCGCGACGACGAAGACGGTGGCGTCGACCTCGTCGAAGCTGATCATGAAGCAGAGCGCGAACGCGGCGCCCAGCGAGGTGCGCAGCTGCGGCAGGGTGGCCAGCACGAACGCCCGCACCGGCCCGGCGCCCAGGTCGCGGGCGGCCTGTTCGTAGACCCGTGGGATCCGGACCAGCGCACCGCCGATGATGTTGATGGCGAACGGGATCAGCAGGATCACGTGCAGCCCGACGAGCGGGAACATCTGCCCGTAGCCGCCGGCCTTGAGGATCAGGATGAACGCGCCGAGGCCGATCGCCACCTTAGGCACGATCAGCGGCGCCATCAGCAGTGCGTCGACGAGACCGCGCCCGGGGTAACGGAAACGGGTCAGCGAGACCGCCGCCGCGGTGCCGACGGCGAGCGCGATCGCGGCGGCCAGGGCGGCGATCCACAGGCTGGCCAGGGCGGCGGGCAGCAGGCCGTCCTGCTCGAAGAGCCGGCGGTACCAGCGGAGTCCGAAACCGGGCGGCGGCCAGGCGCCGTACGAGGAGTCGTTGAAGGAGTTGATCACCACGAAGACCAGCGGGGCGGCGAGGAACACCAGCCCGAGGGTGAGCACGGTGATGGTGAAGGGACGGTTACGGGTCATGCCATCGCCCGCCGGCGCCGGGTGAGCACGTTGACCAGCGCCACCATCACCAGGGCGACCAGCAGCAGCACGAAGGACTGCACGGCCGCCATCGGCCAGTCGACGGCACCGACATTGGTGTAGACCAGACCGCTCAGCACCTGGACCCGTCCGCCGCCGAGCAGGGCCGGGGTGGCGAACGCGCTGATGGTCAGTGCGAAGCAGAGCTGCAGGGTGAGCACCACGCCGTGCGAGGTGAGCGGCAGGATCACCCGGCGGAAGGTGTACCAGCGGGACGCGCCGAGATCCTCTGCGGCCTCGAGGACGTCGCGGTGCACGTGCTGGATCACGCCCATCAGCGGGAAGATCGCGAACGGCAGCATGACGTGCACCATCGCGATCACCACCGCCTGGTACTCGTACATGATCCGCAGCGGGCGGTCGACGAGGTCCAGCGAGAGCAGCAGCCGGTTGATCACGCCGCCGTCGCCGAGCAGCACGTTCCAGCCGTAGGCGCGCACGACGACGCTGGTGAACAGCGGGGCGAAGATCAGCGTGATGGCGATCGACCGGCCCCACCGGCTCGTCATCCGGCCGAGGGCCAACGCCATCGGATAGGCGATCACCACCGTGATGACAGCGCACACCACCCCCAGCACCACCGTGTCCAGCAGGACCTGCCAGCTGTACGCGTCCGCGCCGAACCGTCGGATGTTGTCGAAGGTGACGCCGGTGCCGATGGTGCCGTTCGCGTACGGTCGCAGCGCGAGATCGCCGAGCTGGACCAGGCTCCCGATGAAGATGACGGCCATCAGCAGCACCGCCGGCGCGACCAGCAGCCAGCGGGCGAACGGCGCCTCGGCGGTGCGCCGCCGGGTCGGCCGGCCGGGCGGCGGGTCGGCCGCCGGTGGTGCGCCCGGCGGTGCGGTGATGGTGTCGCTCATGTCAGCCCGATCAGATGTTGGCCTTGATGTCCGCGTCCCAGCGCGCCCGCCAGTCCGCGTTGTTCGCCGCGACCAGGCCCCAGTCGATGGAGATGAGCTTGTCCACGTTCTCCGGCAGGAAGCCGGGCAGGTCCTTGAGGTCGGCCGGCAGCTCGACGGTGCTGTTCGCCGGGGTCTGCACCGCGGTCTCCGCCCACATCTGGTCCCACTGCGGGGACAGCATCTCGTTGAGGATGTCCAGGCAGATCTCCTGCTGGTTGTCGGAGTTGCCGGCCAGCGTCTGCAGGTAGACCGGCACCGCGATGGCACCCTCGGTCGGCACCACGTAGTCGACCGGCGCCCCGTCGGCCTTGAACTGCAGCCCGGTGCCGTTCCAGCAGCTGGTCAGGTCGGAGGTGCCGTTGCTCATCACCTGCTGCCACTCGGGGTTGGCGGTGACGATGGTCCGCACGTTCGGTGCGTTCTCCCGCCAGATGTCCCATCCCGCATCCATGTTCGACAGGTCACCGCCGTTCACCTTCGCCGCCATGAAGACCACGTACCACCAGTAGTCCCAGAGGCTCAGCCGGCCGGCGAACTGCTCGTCCTCCCACAGCGCGGTCCAGCTGGTCGGCGGGGTGCTGACGGCATCGGTGTTGTAGAGCAGGCCGATCTGGTCGGCGCCGACGCCGATGCCGTTCATGTTGGGCCGGCGGAAGGTGTCGCTGATGTCCGCGGCGTTGCTCAGCGCGGCGTAGTCCAGCTTGTTCCAGGTGCCGTCCAGGTCGCCCTGTGCGGAGATCTGCGAGTTGAAGAATCCCATGTTCACCAGCGGTGTCGCGGTGGGGTCGGCCTGCTTCGCGGCCAGGATCTTCGGGTAGCCGTTGGCGTTGCTGTCCTCGTAGATCTCGATCTCGACGTTGCTGTGCCGGCTCATGTAGTCCTGCGCGAACGCCTTCGGCATGTCGGCTAACCGGTTGCCGAGGAAGGCGAAGATGGTGATCTTCTCCTTCGTCCCGCCGCCACTGCTGCTCCCGGCGGTGGCGCTGCCGGTCGCGCTGCCGGCGCTGCTGCCGGGGGAGGCCGGGGTGCTACCGGCGGTGCTGCCGGCCGCGGTCGTGGTGGTGCCGGTGGAGATGTCACCTCCGCAGGCGGCGAGCAGGGGTGCGGAGGCGAGCGCGGCCGCGCCGGTCAGGAATGCACGACGATTGATGGTGGACATACCGTTTCCTTCGGTTTCTCGTCTGCTGGCTGTGGGAACGGCGGCACTGCCGGGTGTCTCGGATGTCGCTGGTGTCTCGGTGGCGCTGGGGGTGCCGGACGGAGCGGTGCGGGCCGGATCAGGAGGCGAGGACGACGGCGTCGTCCGGGTGCCAGCCGGCGGTGACCTGGTCGCCGATCGCCAGCCGCCGGGCCGACGGGGGGCGGACGGCCCGGAGCACCCGGGCGCCCTCGGTGAGCAGTTCGTAGCGGATGTTGGTGCCGAGATACGTCGCGCCGGTGACGGTGGCAGGCAGGCCGGGACCGGCGGCGCCCGAGTCGATCTCGCCGGTCGGGGTCAGCACGACGTCCTCCGGCCGGACCATCAGGGCGGTGCCGGACCGGCTGCCGCTCGCCGCCACCCGGACCCCGTCGACCATCGCGGCGCCGGCGTCGACCTGAGCGGTGATGATGTTCGCGTCGCCGACGAAGTTCGCCACGAACAGGTTGTCGGGGGACCGGTACAGCTGCTCCGCGGTGCCCACCTGGCAGAGCTTCCCGTCCTGCATGACCCCGAGCCGGTCGGAGAGCACCATCGCCTCGGACTGGTCGTGGGTGACGAACAGGAACGTGGTGTCGGAGGTGCGCTGCAGGTCCTTGAGCACCTCGTGCATCTGCTGGCGGAGCTTGAGATCCAGTGCGGCCAGCGGCTCGTCGAGCAGCAGCACGGCCGGGCGATTGACCAGGGCGCGGGCGATCGCGACCCGCTGCTGCTGGCCGCCGGAGAGCTGGGCGGGCTTGCGGTCGTCGAAACCGTGCAGCTCGACCATCTCCAGCGCCTCGCCGACGATCCGCTTCCGTTCGGCGGTCCCGGTCTTCGCGATGCGGAGCCCGAAGGCGACGTTCTCGGTCACCGTCAGGTGCGGGAACAGGCCGAGGTGCTGGAAGACCATGTTGGTCGGCCGGCGGTTGGCCGGCCGGGTGCCCATGTCCTGGCCGGCGATGACGACGGTCCCGGCCGACTGCTTCTCGAACCCGCCGACGATCCGCAGCAGGGTGCTCTTCCCGCAGCCGCTCGGGCCGAGGAGCGAGAAGAACTCGCCCGGGCGGAGGTCGAGGGTCACGTCGTCGACCGCCGGGACGGACGCGCCGGGGTAGGTCTTGCTGACGTGGTCGATCGACGCGATGGCGGTGTCGGTCACGACGGTCACGGCGACTCCCTCCGGCAGAACTTTCAGGCATGGGGTGCGGTGCGATCTCGAGTTGCCAATCGATTGGCGCGATGGCGGCGACTCTGCCGCAACTTCAGCCGACGGTCAAGATGCTGCACCCTGATCGCTGCAGGTCAATCGGGTGGAACCTGGCGGTAACATCGTGGCAATCGTTTGACGGTTCAACCCGGATTTGGTCCTTACGGTCGCAGGGACGGGCCCGCGCCGGCCTCTGCAGCCGAGTGGAGTCAGGACCGCAACAGATCACCGATGGGCCCGGAGCGCCACTGCGCCAGCAGGTCGGTGGGATCGCGTAGCACCACCGAGGCCCCGGCCTCCAGCAGTTCGGACTCCGAGATCCCGCCGGAGAGCACGCCGACCGCAGTGACCCCGACCTTCGCCGCCGCGCGCGAGTCCCAGGTCGCATCGCCGACCATCACCGCCCGGTCGGGATCCACCCCGGCACGGTCGAGGGCCACCTCGACGACGTCCGGCGCGGGTTTGGCGGTGTCGACGTCATCGGCACTGGTGATGTGTGTGATCCAGCGATCCGCGTCCAGCACCTCGAGGAGGTGTTGCAGCTCTTCCTCCGGGGCCGAGGTGGCGAGCACGACCTGCAGGTCCGCGCCGGCCAGGTCCGTCAGCAGCGCGCGGGCATCGCGGAACGGCCGCAAGCGTGGTGCGAGGCGGGCATAGCGCCTGCTGTGCGCCTCCTTCGCGGCGTCCCCGTCCGACTCCACCGCATCGCCCAGCAGTGCGTCGAGCAGCTTCGCCGAGTCCATGCCGATGGCGCGATGGATCCGCCAGGTGTCGACGTCGTGCCCGATCTCCTCCATGGCCTCGGACCAGGCCTGGACGTGCAGGTAGGTGGAGTCGACCAGGGTGCCGTCGATGTCGAGCAGTACCGCGGGGCGTTCCGGCATGGGTCCTCCCGGAGATGTGTCGTCGGTCGGGGCGCCGGTACCCATCCGGCGGGATCCCACCCATGACCGGCGGCCCGCGCGGGAGGCGCTGTCGGGGAACGGATGTCACGCGACAGGAGTAGTGGTGCGGAGACCCGGGTACTACCCGTGAGCCGCAGCGATGCCGCCGCGGCCCGTCCCGCGTCACTCGCGGGACAGCGGTGAGGAGAGGTAGCAATGCAGAGCAGGCAGCAACCGGTCGGAACCGAGTCCTCGGTGGTCGAGGCGGATCGGGCACCACAGCACGTCAACCCGTACACCCCGGACAGCGGGTTCCCGCCGGTCCTCGACGAGTCGCTCGAGATGGATCTCTCCGAGCCGCTGCGGGCCGGCTGAATCCGGGAACCCCAGGGCCCCGGTTGTCTGTCGGACAGCCGCAGGCGTCGGCCGACGACGAGGTACGCCGTCCATCCGGTCCGTCCGGGATGTCGACATCGGCGGGGGGCCGATCGGTGCCGTTGCCCCGCGGATGCCGCGGTCGGGCGGCACGGATGGCACCGGGAAGTCGACATCGGCGGGAGGCTGCCGATCGGTGCCGTTGCCCCGCGGATCCCGCGGTCGGACGACACGGATGGCACCGGGTGTGGCCGCCGGCGGGGGGTTGCCGATTGGTGCCGTTGCGCAGCGGATCCCGCGGTCGGACGGCACGGATCGCACCGGGATGTGGACGTCCGCTCCGCGGGTGTGGCCCCGGGCCAGGACGAAAGCCGCTTCGGATTCTGAACATCCGCTGCGCCGAGCGGGCCTCGGATGTTCAGAATCCGAAGAGGTCACCGGGTCCCGGACGAGCAGGTCAGACGAGCACACCTTCGGGGGAGGGTTTGCCGGCGGCGCGGCGGTGCATCAGGGTCGAGGCGCCGAGTGCGACGAGAGCGCCTGCCACCGCCCAGATCCCGATGACCAGCAGGTTGCCGCCGACGCCCTCGGCGCCGAAGTACACGATCTTGCGGACCGCTGCCGTGCCGGCGCCGTTGGGGATCGCACCGCCGATCACCCGCCAGAAGGTGGGCAGCAGTTCCAGTGCATACGCACCGCCGGCACTGGGATTGCCCAGGATGACGAACACCAGCACTGTCAGCCCGATCCCGAGCACGCCGAGCAGCACCTGGAAGGCCATGGTCACCGCGGCAGCGGCGAAGACGATCAGCGCACCCAGCCACCAGAGCGCCATGGTGTGCCCGGTCAACGCACCCAGCACCGGGCCGACGACGATCGCCCCGCCGAGCCCGGACAGGATCGCGTACGGTACCACCGAGGCGAGCCGGATCACCGCACGCCGCGGGTTCGCCGGTCGTGCACCCTTCGCCACGCCCAACAGGGACGCCACCAGGTAGCCGCCGACCGTCCAGCCGATGACCAGGTAGAAGCCGGTGAGGCCGCGGTTGTCGCCGGGCTGCGTCGGCAGCACGTCGTCGACGGTGACGGTGCGGCTCTGCGCGGCCTCGGCCTGGGTGATCACCGACTGGATCGCCGTGGCCTTGGAGGCACCGCCCGCGGAGGCGACCAGCAGCGTGTCCTGGGTGCCGGAGCCGCTGACCACGAGCACCGCGTTCGTCGACCCATCGGTCAACGCTGCCCGGGCAACCGCCTCGTCGGTGGTCGCGGTGGCGGTCAGCGGAGTGCCGGGCAGGGCGCTCAGCTGCTCGGCGACCTGCGCGGGACCGACCACGGTGACACCGATCTCGTGCGGCGTGGGTTCGTGGAACGCACCCACGTAGGACAGCACGAAGCCGAGCTGCAGCAGCAGGACGCCGATCACCAGCGACACCGTGCGCAGCGAGACGGCGTCCTTGAGTTCGGTCCAGAAGCCGGGCCCGGGTCCGGCCGGTTCCTCGGGGCTCTCGTGCCGCCCGCGCGCCGACTCCGTCATGTCCGGTCCTCCTGCGATGGTCCTGCTCGTCCGCCACTGGTCTGTTCCCGGTGACCAACTATTGATACGCTGGCGTATCCGATACGTCAATGTATCGAAACGGTGGTGACTCGCAGGTCACAGCAAGGAGGAGCGATGTCGGCATCGGCACGTCCGCCCTCCGCGCGCCGGCTGCGGACGCGGGAGCGGCTGATCGACGCCGCGGCGATGGTCTTCGCCCGGCGCGGGATCGGCCGGGCGAGCATCGAGGAGATCTGCGAGGCAGCAGGTTTCACCCGCGGCGCCTTCTACTCGAACTTCGCCGACCTGGACGAGCTGTTCCTCGCGCTCTACACCCAGCGCGCCTCCCGGGCGGCGGAGCAGATCGCCGGAGCGCTGCGGGAACAGCGGGAGTCGACGATCCCGGCACTGGTCGACCGGGTGCTGGACGCGCTCACCGTCGACCGCGACTGGCTGCTGGTCCGCACCGAGTACTTCCTGCACGCCGCCAGGGATCCCGTCGCCGCGGCCGTGCTCGCCGCCCACCGGGAGGCGATGGTGGAGACCTTGGCGCCGGCACTGGCCGAGGTGGTGGACCGGGAGGCGCTGCCCGCCGAACTGCGGTCGCCACGGGAGTTGGCCCGCGCGGTGGTGGCCGTGCACGACGGGACGACGACCGAACTGCTGCTCGACGACGATCCCGGGGCGCATCGCGCCTGGCTGCGAGAACTGTTGCTGTTGCTGCTCGATCGCTGACCCGGCCCGTCGGCGGGACGAGGCTGTGGATGGCCGCGGGGAAGGGTCATCGCCCGGCGGGCCGTTTCCACGGCTCTCGGGCGGCGACCCGGGCGCCCAGCTCGGTGCGCACTCCTGCGGAGTACGCGCTCAGGTGGTGGAGCCCATCCGGTAGTGGGCGAGCACTGTGGCGGCCGGCAGGGCCTGGTTGGCCGACGCGGCGCTACCGTAGTAGATCGCCACCGCGGAGAGCGACCCGACGAGTGTGTAGGGGTTCGCGCCGCCGAGCACCTGGGCGGTGCCGACCGCGGGGTCCGTGCTCGACCTCCCCTGGATGCACTGCACCCGCCACTTGCCGGTCCCGTAGGCCACGGCAGCCGCGGCGCTGGTCTGGTAGCTGACCGCGGCCACGCCGTCCACGTAGAGGGTGAGCACCGCCGGATAGGGCGACCCGGCCGGCGGTGCAGGATTCGGCTGGACCGTGGCGACCAGGTGGTGCCAGGCGCCGTCCCGGATCGCTGTCGGGCTGGTGAGGGTGGTGTAGACGGCGCCGCCGCGGGTGGCAACGGCGACGTTGGCGGCCGGGGTGCCGGCGGACAGTCCGGGCGTGTTGACGGCGAAGGCTGGCAGCCCGGCGGGTGTGAGGTAGAGGGTGCGGTCGGCGGCGGAGGTGGTGGTCTCCTGCGACGGTGCGTAGCCGAGCACCAGCCCCCCGTTCAGACTGTTGGTGCTCACCCAGGCCTCCAGGGTCAACGCCACCGGAGCGGGGGCGTTCCACACCGCCGCCCCCGAGACCTGGTTGTTGGTCCCGCTGGTGGCCGGCGGCCGCATGCAGGTGCCGCCGAAGTTGAACGTCGTGCCGTAGGAGGGGGTCGGGTGGATGCCCGGCGGACCGGCGACCTGGAAGTTCGCGGCCGCCGGTTGCAGCAGGCCGAGCAACCCGTTGCACAGCAGCGTCAGCAGTTGGCCACCGTTGAGGGTGCAGTTCGGGGGTGCCGCGATCGCATAGTCGTGGCTGTTCCCGGAGATGTCGCCGACCCCGGTGGTGGTGGCGGTGTTCGCCGGCGCGGCGTCGGACATCGGCAGGTAGAGCGCCGGCGCATCGGCCAGCACGGCCTGTTGGTAGGTCGCGAAGGCGAAGGTGTTGCCGTTGTTCCGGGTGGTGGAGGTGAACACGGCACCGGTACCCGACCAGAGCAGCATCGGCACCAACGCCAGGGCGACCGTGAGCACCGCCGGCCAGGCGGCCCGCCGCAGCACGGACCGCCGGGCCGGGAGCTCAGCGTGGCGCGACATGCCGTCCGCCCTTGGACAGCTCCGGGTCGGACCGCCAGACCACCAGCGCCAGCAGCACACTGGCCCAGAACACTCCCAGCGGCACCCAGTGCCGCTGCTGCGCCCAGACCATCGGCAGACCGATCCACGGGACGAGAATGCGCCCGGTACCGATGATGTCGGCGCGGGTGATCTCCAGCGGGTCGGCCACCGAGTTGGCGTCGCCCTTCGTGGTGATCCGTCCGTCGACATCGGCGGAGATCCGGTGGGTGGTGACGGCCCCGGCCAGATCGGGGTTGTGGAAGGTGACGACCTGGCCCTTGCTGTAGTCGTCGCGTGCTTGCACGATCACCACGTCACCGACCTCGATCTTCGGTGCCATCGAACCGGACCGCACCACGAAGGTGCTCCAGCCCGGCAGCAGGCCGACCAGGGTGACCAGCAGGGTCGCGCCGATCAGGAAGCACAGGTACAGCCGGGCAAGCTGGGACAGGGCGAACCGGAACCACCACGACGGCGGGAAGCGCAGTGTGCCATCGGGTGTCGGCTCGTCGATCGGGCGGCGCTGGGTGGGCAGGACCACCCGTGGTGCCGGCCGGTCGTCGGCCGGGCGCCGTGGTCGGGCGGGTGCCGGTTGCAGCAGGTCCAGGCCCACCTCCGTCCCACGGACCCTGGAGAGCCGGTGGTGCACCGGATGACTGGACATCATCCGGTGCACTCCTGGTCGTGGGGTCCTGGCTCGGGCCGGGGTGGGTCCGGCTCACGCCGGTGGTGGGCCGGGCACATGCGGATGGCGGTGGCCGGCCGGGGGATCAGCTGCCGGCGGTCTGCGTCCATACGAAGTCGGCGCCGGTGGTGCCACCCTGGATGGTGTTGCCGGTACCGGCGTCCAGGGTCCACTGGATGAGGAACAGGCCGTACTCACCCGCGGCGTTGCCCGCGGTGGTCCAGGTGGTGGCGACCGGGGTGGTGGTGACCGCGTTGAGGTGCGTGTCCGGCACGACGGTGCTGACGGTGCCCGGGGTGGTGGCGGTGGCGCCGGCCGGGGCGGACGCGGGAACCGCTGCGGCGATCCAGTTGTCGCACGCGGTGTGGGCCGCGGCGTCGCCGGTGGCGGCACTGGCGCCGTACTTGACGTTCAGTGTCAGCACGTTGGAGATGTTCGGGGTGCCGGTCACCACGTTGGCCACGTTGAACCGGACCGCGGACGCGAAGTTGCCGGTCGCCTTCACCGCGATGCACTTGGCGCCGGTCGCGCCGGGCACCAGCACGTTGGTCTTCTGCGGGACGCCGTTGAGCGAGGTGCCGGCCGTGCTGAAGACGGCGGCCGTGGTGCCCTGGAAGGTGCCGGTGTCCCCGTCGTTGGTGAGCGTCAGAGCGCCTGCGGCCCAGGTGTTCCCGGTGTTGTCGGTGGTGGCCGTGAAGGCCGCCGTCGAGCCCTGCCAGACCAGGACGCCGAGAACGAGCAGGGCGACGGGCACGATCGCGGCGCGGATCCAGGAGCGCGAACGGAAGCCGGAGCGGTGGCGGTCGGACATGAGGGCGGGATCTCCAGGTGGGGGACGGGACTCGGGTCGGAGCCGGGCTGTCGGTGCTGTCTCCCAAGGGTGCCGCCGAACACCTTTCCCGGCCAGAGCGCAAGCCGCCGGACGCGCCGAAGTTGCTACCGTGCGTCACTTCTCGCCGGAACGGTCGCCGACCGGGTTCGGCCGTGTCCGTTCCACCGGCGTGCCGCGCCGTCACCGGGTGTGACCGTGAACGGCCGGTCTGCCACACCCCGGAACACCATGCGGTCCGATCGTGGGCACCCGGGTGAAACGTTGCGGTGAACCAGTCCGTCGATCCACCTGTTCCGGACAACCGCGACATCGGTGCTGCAACCCGCCAAGGTCAACGCAGCGTGACCAACCGGCCGAGCGAGTACCGCGCCACCGGCGCATATCCGAGGACGACCGGGGCGGGGCCGTCGATCGTCGCGGACGTACCGCAACCGGTGTCGTCCGGATGGATCTCGTGGTCGAGTCGGAGCACGATCCCGAACGGGGCGCGGACGGTCCAGGACCACGTCATCGACTCCGGATCGACGGCGTCGACGGTGAAGTCGACGGACAGTCCGGGCAGCGGACCGTGCACCGTGCCGGTCACCCCGGGAGCGATGGTGTCGGCAGAAGCTCGGACCCGGCGGATCTGCGGCGCCCATTCGCTCCAGCGCTGTGGGCGCAGGTACCGGTCCCAGGCCTCGGCCGGGTCGACCGGCCCGCGGGCCCGGACGGTCAGCTCCACGTGCGCGCCCCGATCGCTGCGGGCAAGCGTCGATGTTCCGCCGTCGACGCGCTGTCGGATCTCATTCCCCGCCGGTTCCGCTGGGCTGCCGGCGACAAACGCCGCCCCTGCGGCCTGCATGTCAGCAGTGGATGTTCCGATCGTTGCGGCCTCAGCACTGGAGCCGCGGAGAAGCCGGCGGACCCTGTGGGTGGGTGGTCACGCCCCCGGATCCCCCCGACAGTCGGGAGCCACACTGGACTCGGCGGGAGCGTGGGTGGGTCGTCACGACCTGGACCGACCGGCGACCCGATATCCACGATCAGGGGGGGGAGGATCGGGGGCCAGGCCGCCGTCGGGGGCGATGTGCTCGAAGATCTGCTCGACCAGACCGAGGATGTGCGGGTCGTCGACCGCGTAGATGTGGTGTCGGCCGGAGTGGTGCACGGTGACCACCCCCGCACCGCGGAGCTTGGCCAGGTGCTGGCTGGCGGTGGCGACGGTGACGCCGGCCAGGCGGGCCAGGGTGCCCACGTCCTGGGGGCCGCGGGCGGCCAGCCAGACCAGGTGCAGCCGGACCGGCGTCGCGAGGAGGGCGAAGGTCTCGGCGGCCGAGCGCAACTGGGGTCCGGTCAGCGTGACGGCAGCGGCATCCGCAGAGGCCACCGAAGGATCGGTCGGCACATCCGTCGGACCGGCGATCCGGGGATCGGCGGCGGGGCCGGACGGGTTCGCGGCGGCCGACGACCCGCCCGCACCGGCGGCGACGCTGCGTTCGGTCGGGCTCACCCCGCCATTCTCCCCGACGACGTCCCGGAGTTCGCCGCTCCGAACTTCTTCAAACATTTGCGCAATCGATTGAATGATGGCAGGGTCGTCCACGTCGAAGGGGAGTAGCACCGCCCGGGGTCACCCGGGTGCGGACGGTCGACACACCGGCGCCACGGCGCCCGGCCGTCCACCGGCGTCAGCGCCGGCGAGCGAGACCTTCGGCCGGCAACGAGAATCCGCCGGCCGTCGCGTCCTCCCGGACCCCGGCCCCGTCACGAGGGAAGCACCATGACCTCGCCGTCCATCGGTCGTGCGCACGCAGCGCGGCTGACCCGCTCGCTCGGCATCTGCGCCGTGCTCATCGCCCCCGCCGTGACCCTGCGGGTGGGTGGCATCGAGACCTCGCCGCTGGTCCAGCTGCTGGTGTACGGCGCGGCCGTGGTCGCCGCATCCTTCCTGCTGGCCTGGGCCGCGGAGGCGGCGCAGAAGGACATCTCCGGCGGTCTGGCGATCGCCGTGCTCGCGTTGATCGCGGTGCTGCCCGAGTACGCCGTCGACCTCTTCTACGCCTACCGCGCCGGAAGCGACCCGGAGTACGTGCAGTACGCGGCCGCGAACATGACCGGATCGAACCGGCTGCTGCTCGGCCTGGGCTGGCCGGTGGTGGTGCTGGTCGCGCTGGCCGCGGCGAAGCGGCTGCACAAGGGATCGACCCGGGCCCTGCACCTGGAGCCGGGCAACCGGCTCGAGCTCGGCTTCCTGATGGTGGCCGGCGTCGTCGCCTTCCTGATGCCGATCACCGGGCAGATCCACATCGGCTTCGGCCTCGCCGTGCTCGCCTGGTTCGGCTACTACCTCTACCGACTCACCCGCGGGGAGGTCGAGGAGCCGCACCTGGTCGGCACCTCGGCCGCGCTCGGCGCGCTGTCCCGCATCCGGCGGCGGATCGTGCTGCCCGGCCTGTTCGTGGTGGCGGCTGCGGTGATCCTGCTCTGCGCCGAGCCGTTCGCCACCAGCCTGGTGGACACCGGCACCCAGCTCGGCGTCGACCGGTTCCTGCTGGTGCAGTGGCTGGCGCCGCTCTCCTCCGAGGCGCCGGAGTTCATCATCGCGATCATCTTCGCCAGCCGCGGGAACGGCGCGGCGGCGATCGCCACCCTGATCTCCTCGAAGGTGAACCAGTGGACGCTGCTGGTCGGCTCGCTGCCGATCGCGCACCTGCTGGGTGGCGGCGGGTCCTCGCTGGTGCTCGACTCCCGGCAGGTCGAGGAGATGCTCCTGACCTCGGTGCAGACGATGATGGGCGTCGCGTTGATCCTGGCGCTGCGGTTCACCCGGGCGTCGGCCTGGACGTTGCTGGGACTGTTCGCCGTGCAGTTCGCCGTCACCGGCACCACCGGCCGGCTGATCCTCTCCGGCGTGTATGCGCTGATCGCCGTCGCCGCGTTGGTGCACCACCGGCGGCACGTGGTTCCGACCTTCCTCGCCCCGTTCCGGCCGCTGCCGGCCGATGCGCCGGAGGAGCGGGTCCCCCAGGTCGCAGCACGCTGAGTCCTGCTGTCCGGAAGCTGTTCGGGTGTCCGGATTCTGGGTCCGGGCCTGACTTCGGGGTGACCGACGCCGCACATGGTCGCGGCCGGCCGGGGAACCTCTCGGGCATGGCGATGTCGAACCCCGCCGGCCCGATCGGGGCCGGAGTGCCCGCGGAGGCGGGCCGGCGACCGTGAGCGGAACCATGACCCGGCCGCCCCGCGGCTCGGTGCTGACGAGCGTGCTGGACTCCGCCATGGACCGGTTGGTGGTGCCGGGGTACAGCCGGCTCGGACCGATGGTCCGCCGACGCTGGTGGCCGGCGGACCCGGAGCCGTTCGACGGCACCCCGCACATCGTGGTGACCGGTGGGTCGTCCGGACTCGGTCGGGCGACGGCCGCCGGGCTCTCGGCCCTGGGTGCGGTGGTGCACCTGGTCGGCCGGTCGGCGGAGCGGCTCGAGTCCTCCGCGGCCACGATCCGGCAGGCGGTGCCGGGCAGCGAGCTGGAACTGCACGTCTGCGACATCGGTGACCTCGACGCCGTCGCCGAGCTGGCGGGTGAGCTGCCGGAGACGGTGCACGGGCTGGTGCACAGCGCCGGGCTGGTGCCTCCGGAGCGTGCGCTGTCGCCGCAGGGGCACGAGCTCGCCTACGCCACGCACGTTCTCGGCCCGTTCGCGCTGACCGTGGCACTGCGGCAGAGGCTCTCCGGCGGGCGGGTGATCTGGGTGTCGTCCGGCGGCATGTACTCCGCCGGACTGGGCTTCGACCTGGAGTCGTCGTCGGGGAAGTACAGCGGGGTGCGCGCGTACGCCCGGACCAAGCGGATGCAGGTGGTGATCGCGCAGCAGTTGGCGGAGCGGTTCGGCCGGGATCCGGTGGTGCACAGCATGCATCCCGGCTGGGCCTCCACTCCCGGGCTGTCCGACTCGCTGCCCGGCTTCGACCGGATCACCCGGCCGATCCTGCGTACCGCCGAGCAGGGGGCGGACACCATCGTGTGGCTGGCGGCCGCCGAGGAGGCGGGGCGCAGCACCGGGCTGTTCTGGTGCGACCGCCGGCCGCGGCCCACGCACTACCTGCCCTGGCAACGGGACGACCCGGCCGCGGTGGAGCACCTCTGGTCCAGCGTCGGCGCCGCGACCGGTCTCGACCTGCGCTGAGCCCAGGGGGCCGCACCGACCGCGGGCCGTAGGGCCGCCGTCCGGTCCACATCCCGAGCGGATCGATCACGCCGTCACCCGCGCTTCCCGACCTGCGCTGAGCCACCGGCCGCGACGGGCGGGCGGCACGGTCGCGGCGTACCGTCGACGGGGTGGAGCGGCGACGGAGCGGCGGCCTGCTGGTGCTGGTCACCCTGCTGCTCGCGCTCGTCGTCGCCCGGCTCGCCGCCCCGGACGTGACCGGCTCCCCGGTGGCGGCGCCTTTCCCCGATCCGCCGGTCGTCGGGCAGTGCCTGCTGCAGGACGCCCGGGCGGGCACTGTCGAACTGCCGCCGGAGGCCTACGGCGACTGCGGCACAGCACATTTCGGTGAGGTGTTGCGGGTGTACGAGGACGGCGCGCAGGTGCCGCGGGTGGCGTTCGGCGCCTCGTCCCGACCGGACGACGAGGCCTGCGACCCGGCGCTGCGCGGGTACGTCGCGATCGGTCAGTTGTCGCCGGGCAATGACCGCGGGAACTACCGGACCTCCGGCTACGAACCGTGGTGGCCGCTGCTGCCCGGCGACTTCGCGCTGATCGGCCCGGACACCCTGGCCCGCAACGCCGGTCAGCACTGGATGGCGTGTGTGGTGCTGCCGCGGGCCGGCGGCCCGTACGCCGGCACCGTGGCGGGCGTCTACGACGGCGGGACCATGCCGGCCGCGTACGGCACCTGCCCGTCGGACTCGGTGATCGGGGTGCGCACGGTGCCGTGCGACGGCCCGCACCGCTTCGAGCTCTTCGCCACCACCGGCCTGACCTACCACCTCGACGACGCGGAACAGTTGCACCGCTCGTGCGCCGCGTTCGTCGGGACGGCCTCCGGTGCAACGGTTCCGACCGCCGACGGGCGCCTCACCGTCTCTGTCGGCGTGGTCGTCTACGACAAGGCCGGCTACCGCCACCCGGGGCGTCCGGAGGACGTCGGCGAGTCCCCGGGCCAGGCCTACTGCGGCGTCGCCGCCGAGCAGGGAGCCGAGCTCACCGGCACCCTGGTCGGCCTGGGCGACGCCCCGCTGCCGGTGCGCTGACCGCCTGCAGGCCTCAGCGCTGCAGGATCTCGTGCACCGTCGCCGCGGCGCCCTTGCCGTCGAGGTCGGCGACGACCTGCCGGTAGGTCGCGACGAAGTCCGGGTGCGCGGCCAGGTCGAGCGCCGCGAACGGGGCGGCGCGGAGGGCGTCGAGCGGGTCGTCGCTGCGCAGCAGATCGACGTCCGCCTCGCTCAGATGCGGTTCGCTGACCTGGAACTCGCGCCCGAGATCGTCGACGCCACGCAGGTACTTGCGGAACCCGGCGATGACCAGCGCCTCCCGGGTGGTGTCGCCGCCGGACTCCAGCAGCAGCGCCAGGGTCTTGCGGTGGAAGGTCGGCAGCTTCGACGCCCCGTCGCCGGCGATCCGCTCCAACTGGTCGCCGATCGAGGGATTGGCGAACCGGACGATCGCGGACTCGGCGTAGTCCTCCGGGACCAGGCCGGGCGGTGCCTGCACGGTCGGGATGACGTCGCGGCGCAGGAACTGCCGGATGAGCTCGACGGTGTCCGGCTCGGCCATCGCGCGGTCGACGAGCCGGTGCCCGGCCAGCAGGCTGGGGTAGACGAGGAGCATGTGCGAGGCGTTGAGCATGCGGCCCTTGACCGCCTCGAAGGCGGCGACGTCGTCGCGCAGTTCGGCGCCGACCTGGTCGAGATCCGGTCGCCCGGCGGGGAACCGGTCCTCCATCACCCACTGGGTGAACGGTTCGGTGGTCACCGGGACCGCGTCGTCGATGCCGGTGCGGTCGCGGACGGACTGCGCGACGGCGGCCGGGATCGTCGGCGCGATCCGGTCCACCATGCTGTTCGGGAAGGCGACCCGGGCGTCGACCCAGGCGCCGAGGTCCGGGTCGACGGCGGTGGCGAACCCGACCAGCGCCTTCCGCGTGGTGTCGCCGTTGCTGCGCAGGTTGTCGCAGGACACCACGGTGAACGGCGCCGTACCTGCGTCCCGCCGTCGGCGCAGTGCCTCGGTCAGGTATCCGAAGACGGTGACCGGAGCCTCCGGCGACCCGAGATCGTGCTGCACGTCGGGGTTCTGCAGGTCGAACTCGCCGGTCACCTCGTCGATGTTGTAGCCGCCCTCGGTGACCGTCAGCGAGACGATCCGGATGGCCGGGGACGCCAGCAGGTCCAGGACCCTGCCCGGATCGCCGGGTGCGTGCAGGTAGTCGATCATCGCGCCGATGACCCGGGTCTGCGGCTCGCCGTCGGCGGCCTGCACGGTGACGGTGTACAGGTGGTCCTGGGCGGCGAACGCGGCCGCCTTCGCCTGGCCGGAGGCGGAGTTCGTCAGGCCGATCCCGATGATGCCCCAGTCGGACTGGCCGGGCCGGTGCAGGCAGTCGTCGACGTAGATCGCCTCGTGCACCCGGAAGAAGTTGCCGACGCCGATGTGCGCGATGCCGGGGGTGACGGCCGCACGGTCGTAGCCGAATCCTCTTACGTCCGGCCGGGTGTCGCCGAGATCGGTGATGGCGACCAGGTCCTGCGTCATGTGCTCCGGGCTCCTTCGTCGTGGTGCTGCCTGCTGCTCGGTCCCGACCGCTCGCCGGCTGACTCGAGGGTCGGGGGACCATTCCACCACCGCCGCGGTCGTGCGGTGCCGACGACCCACCCGGAACGACCCGCCCGGAGCGACCCGTCCGGAGCGACCCGTCCGGAAGGACCCACCCGGAACGACAACGACGGACCACCCCGGGCAAGGGAGGTCCGTCGTCGTCTCACGGGTGAACGGGTGGGACCGGAGCCGTGCGCAACGGTCCCGGCCGGATCACTCGAGGTTGGTGTGGCGCGCGCGCATGAGCTCCGGCGACTCCTGCCGCAGGCCGCGCACCCGGTTGGTGATGAGGTCGACCATCACGAACATGGCGATCTCGTAGCCGCTGCCCATCGGCAGCACGGCGGCCGAACCGCCGTCGTTCGCCATGGTCTGGGCGTTGATGACGACGACCCGGTCGGCCAGGTCGGCCGGCGACTCGTCGGGCTGGGCGGTCAGGTAGAGGATCTTCGCCCCGGCCTTCTTCGCCACCCCGGCCAGCGCCTGCACGGTGGAGATGTTGCCCGGCCCGCAGGACAGGATGACCAGATCGCCCGGTCCCGCTGCGGGGCAGGTCATCTCGCCGATGTAGTGGGCGTCCATGCCGGCGTGGAAGAGCCGCATGACCAGCCCGCGCATGACCAGACCCTCACGGCCGCCGGCGTAGGCGGCGATGACCTTGGCTTCCGCGATGTCCTGTGCGATCGCATCCAGGGTCGCGGTGTCGACACTGTTGACGGCGACGGCGATCTCGTCGATCGCTCCGGCGCGGTCGTCGGTGGTGGGTTGCACCATGGGTGGTTCCTTCGGGTCTGTCGATGGGGTGAGGTGCCAGTGGTTCGGCGGTGGTTCGGTGCGGCTGCGGGTCAGTGCAGGATGTAGCCGCCGTCGATGACCACCACGGAGCCGGTCATGAAGGCGGAGGCCTCGGAGGCCATGTAGATGAGCGTGGGGGCGATCTCGTCCGGCAGGGCGTAGCGCTGCATCGGGGCGTCGTCGATCCAGCGCACCTTGAAGTGCGGCTCGTCGACCGGGGCCATCTCGGTCTTCACGTAGCCCGGGGCGAGGGCGTTGACCCGGATGTTGAACGGCGCCCACTCGGCGGCCAGCGACTTGGTGAGCTGGTGCACCGCGGCCTTGGACGCGTTGTAGGCCGGCTGCCACTGCGGCCGGTTCACGATGATCGAACTGATCGAGCCGATGTTGATGATGTTGCCGCCGCCGGCCTCCTTCATGTGCGCGCCGACGACCTGGGTGAGCCGCCAGAGCGACCGCAGGTTCACGTCGAAGACCTGGTCCCACTCGGCGTCCGGCACGTCGAGAGCCGGCTTGTGGATGGAGATCCCGGCGTTGTTCAGCAGGATGTCGACGCCACCCAGCCGCTCGACCGCACCGGCGAGTGCGGCGGCGGGACCTTCGGGGGCGGTGATGTCGACCTCGAACGCCTGCACCGACAGGCCCTCGCCGGTGAGGGTGGCGACCGCGGCGGCGTTGCGCTCGGCGTCGCGGGAGACGAAGACGACGTCGGCGCCGGCCTCGGCCAGCCCGCGGACGAACGCCAGTCCCAGCCCGCGGTTGCCGCCGGTGACCAGCGCCCGCTTGCCGGCGAGGGAGAAGGTGTCGAGAACGCTCATGACTGTGGCTCTTTCCTGATCGGTACGTCGTCGGACTGCGAACTGTTGGTCTGCGGAGTGGTATTCGGGACGGTGCGGTGCGAGGTCGGGCGGTGACCGGCGGGGGTCACCGGGCCCCTCCGTATCTTCGCTGGGTCAGGCCGTTCAGCAAGGCGGCGAGGATCAGTACGACGCCCAGGGCCAGCAGCTGGAATTGGGTGCCGGCGTTGCCGGTGAAGGCCAGGATGATCCCGGCGTTCAGCCAGACGATCAGCACGGTGGCCAGCACGACGCCGGCGATCCGGCCGATGCCGCCGGTGATGGCGACACCGCCGAGCACGGCGATGGTGATGGCGGGCAGTGCCATGCCGCTGCCGGAGGTGCCGGCATCCGGCCGGGCGGAGGCGAACTGGGCGGTGACGTACACCGCGACCAGCCCGGAGAGCACGCCGGAGATGATGTAGGCGCGCATCCGGGTGCCCGCCACGTTGACCCCGGCGTGCCGGGCGGCGACGTCGTTGGTGCCGATCGCGTAGAGCCGGCGGCCGTAGGTGCCGCGGGCGAGCACCAGCCAGAGCACAACGAGCACCGGCAGCAGGAAGGTGAACACGCCGAGCGGCACGTCCGGCACGTAGTCGCCGATGACCGGGATCGAGGTGGAGGAGGTCAGCGAGTAGAGGTCCTGGATCTCCGGGCTGTTGATCGGCTTCTGGCCGTTGATCACCAGCGCGATGGACTTGTACGCGTAGTAGGTGGCGAGGGTGGCGATCAGCGCCGGGAAGCCGATCCGGGCGACCAGCAGGCCGTTGACCGCGCCGAGCACGCCGCCGGCGATCATCGCGTAGATCACCGAGATCCACAGCGGCCAGCCCCACTGCCCGTAGGCGAAGCCGAACAGCATGCCGACCAGCGAGACGATCGCACCGACGGAGAGGTCGATACCGCCGCGCCCGGAGACGATGACCACCAGCTGTGCCAGGCCGAGCAGGGCGAGCGGTACCGCGTCGATGAGAGCGGCGGACAGGTAGTCGGTGTCGTAGTCGGCGGTGAGGTAACCGTTGGCGCCCATGGTCATCAGCACGCCGACGACCAGCACGATGAGCACGACCAGCAGCACGATGCGCTGGGTCAGCACGGCCTGCAGCAGGCGGTCGGCGACGGACCTCCCGGCGGGTGCGGTGGCCGGAGCGCTCGGGCCGGACGCCGCCGGCTTCGTCTCGGTGCTCATGTCGCTCCCTTGGTGCTGCGGTTCTTGCTGCGCTGCCGGATGAGGTCGGTGCCGACCGCGATCACGATGAACAGGCCGACGAACAGGTCGGACAGCTGCGAGGGCCAACCCAGTTGCGTCACACCGGATTTCACCGTCTGCACCAGCAGCGCGCCGAGCAGGGTGCCCAGCACGGAGCCACGGCCGCCCATGATCGAGGTGCCACCGATGACCACCGCGGCGATCACCGCGAGTTCCTGGCCGGTGCCGACGGACTGGTCCAGGCTGGAGGTGCCCTTGGCGATGGTGAACACCGAGGCGAGGCCGATCAGCAGCCCGGTGACGACGTAGGCCAGCAGTACCCGCCGCTGCACCCGGACGCCGGCCAGCCGGGCGGCGACCGGGTCGCCGCCGATGGCGAAGAAATGCCGGCCGCCGCGGGTGTGTCGCAGGTACCACCAGGCGACGGCGGTGAGCAGCACGGTGATCACGAAGCTGTGCGGCAACCCGAAGGTGCGGCCGTCGACGCCGCGGCCGAACCAGGTGAGCGTGTCGGGCATCCCGCTGATCGGGGCGGAGTCGAAGATCTGCAGGCCGAGGAACTGGAAGAGGTTCGCCGTGCCGAAGGTGATGATGATGGCGTGCACTCGCCCGTAGGCGATGAGCAGGCCGTTGACCACACCGAGCAGCGCCCCGGTCACCAGTGCGACGAGCACGCACATGATCAGCGAGAGACCAGCGTCCCGCATGAGTTTCGCCGTCACCACCGAACAGACCATGATGGCGCCGCCGACCGAGACGTCGATGCCGGCGGTGATGATGACGAACGTCATCCCGATGCCGATCAGCGCGACCGGGGCGACCTCGACCAGCAGTGGGCCGAGGGACCCGGCGGTGAGGAAAGCGGGGGTGGCGAACCCGAGGATCGCCCACAGCACGACCAGCACGCCGACCAGGACGAACTCGGGCGGGGTGATCGGGTTGGGCAGGACCCGGCGCCGGGCCCGGACCGGTGGCGCCAGCGGATCGGCGCCCGGATCGATGGTGGTGCTCATGCCGCTCCCTGCTCGCTGTGGTCGCCGGCCGCCGCGGACAGCACGTCGACCTGGGTGGCCCCCGGACCGAACTCCCGCACCACGGTCCCGGCCCGCACCACGAGCAGCCGGTCGGCGATGCGCAGTGCCTCCGGCAGGTCCGAGGTGACCACGAGCACTGCGGTGCCCTGGTCGGCGAGATCGGTGATGATGCGGTGGATCTCCTCCTTGGCGCCGACGTCGACGCCCTGGGTCGGCTCGGCCAGCAGCAGCAGCGTGGGCCGCTCCAGCAGCTGCCGGGCGAGCATCACCTTCTGCGCGTTGCCGCCGGACAGCGAGCCGACCGGGCGGGTCTCGTCGGGGGCCTTCACCGCGAGCCGGCGCATCAGGTCCTTGGCCGAGGCCCGTTCCTTCGCCCGGTCGACGAACATCCGCCACCGGGAGAGTCGGCCGAGGTGGCCGATCGAGATGTTGAAGGCGATGGACTGGAAGGAGAACATTCCCTCGACCTTGCGGTTCGCCGGCAGCATGGCGATGCCGTCGCGGGCCGCCTCCTGCGGGCTGCGCGGTGCGATCGTCCGGCCGGCCAGCACGATCTCGCCGGCGGTGGTGCGCTCCAGACCGTCGATGCACTCGGCGATCTCGCCCGCACCGGAGCCGATCAGGCCGTACAGGCAGACGATCTCGCCGTGGCCCACGGTCAGGTCGACGTCGTGGAAGTGGCGGTCGCGGGCCAGGCCACGGAGCTCGAGGACGGGTGACCCGGCGGGGACCTCACGCACGGGGTGGTCGTCGGAGAGGGCGTCGCCGACCATCAGTTCGGCGATGCGGCGGACCGACAGCTCGCCGATCGGGTAGGAGCCGACGGTCTGCCCGTCGCGCATGACGGTGACCTCGTCGGCGATCTCGACGAGTTCGTCGAGACGGTGAGAGATGTAGATGACGGCGACACCGTCCGCGGTGAGGCGGCGGATGACACCGAACAGCACCTGGATCTCGGCGTCGGTGAGGATCGCGGACGGCTCGTCCAGGATCAGGATGCCGCACTTGCCGGAAATGGCCTTGGCGATGGAGATCTGCTGCTGAGTGGCGACGGAGAGCCGGCCGACGGGCACGGTGGCGAGGTCGGGGGACAGGCCCAGGGTGCCGAGCAGCTCGACGACCTTCGCGTTCTGCGCGGCCCAATCGACGCGGCCACCGGAGAGCAGCTCGCGGCCGAGGAAGATGTTCTCGGCGACGCTGAGCTCGGCGAAGAGCTGCGGCTCCTGGTAGACGGTGTTGATCCCGAGGTCGATCGCGTCGACGGTGGTGGCGATGGTGACAGGCTCGCCCTCCCAGAGGATCTCGCCGGTGTCGGCGGCCTCCGCGCCGGCGATGATCTTGATCAGCGTCGACTTGCCGGCGCCGTTCTCACCGACCAGGGCGTGCACGCGGCCGGGGCGGACGTGGAAGTCGGCGTTGCGGATCGCGCGGACGCCGCCGTACCGCTTGGAGATGCCGGTCAGCGAGAGCCGGGTGTCGGTCGACATGGTGCTCCGTTTCTCGGGGTGCTGTTCTGCTCGGTGCTGCGCTCGGTGCTGCTCGTTGCGGCGCTGCGGCAGCGGGATGCGTGGGAGCGCCGGTGCGCGGGTGACGCCGGGACCGCGCTGCTCGCAGCCGTTCCCGGGTACGACGACAGAGCGCGGTCCGGCCGACCGGGGTCGACCGGACCGCGCAACTGTCAGATGTTCACTTCAGGTGGTGCCTGTTGCCGGTGGCGCGGGTACTGCGCCGCGAGCGGGGATCAGTAGTTGTACTGGTCCACGTTCTCGGTGGTGAAGACCGTCGGGTCACCGAGCAGCAGCATCTTGCTGGCGGCGTCCCACTTCACGGCCGGCAGCGTCTCGCTGACGTCGTTGGTGGCGGCGAGCTCCTTGCCCTGGGCCAGCTGCTGGCCGGCCCACACGGTCAGGTAGCCGAGCTGCTCGACGTCCCACAGGATCGAACCCGAGGAGGAGCCGTCCTCCAGGTAGGGCTTCATGGACAGCGGGGTGCCGACGCCGACGGTGAAGATCTGGCCGATCTTGCCCGCGTCCTTGACGGCCTGGGCGACGCCGACGGCCGAGGTGGTGCACTGGCCGATGAGGCCGGTCAGATCCGGGTTGGCGTTCATCAGGTCGATCGACATCTGGGTGCCCTTGGCCTGGTCCTCACCCGAGTACACGACGTCGACGAGCTCGGCGTCCGGGTAGTTCGCGGTGACGTAGGCCTTCTCTGCGTCGATCCAGGAGTTCAGGTTCTCCGCGGTCTCGCCGCAGGACACGATCGCCCACTTGCCCTTGCCGCCCATGGCGTCCAGCAGGGTCTTGGCGGTGGTGTCGCCGATCCCCTGCGCGGTGGCCTGGTTGACGAAGACCTCGCGCACGGAGTTCGGGGCGTCGGTGTCGGCGGTCATCACCTTGATGCCGGCGTCCTGGGCCTCCTTCATCAGCGGGGCCATGGAGTCGGGATCGTTCGGGGCGACGACCAGCACGTCGACCTTCTGCTGGATGAACGAGCGGACGATCTGCGACTGCGCGGCGGCGTCAGCCTGGGTCGGGCCCTGGTACAGCCACTCCACGTCACCGAGGGCCTCGACGGCCTTCTCGGCACCGGTGTTCATCGCCTCGAAGTAGGGCGAGCCCTGCAGCTTCGGCACGAAGGCGATCTTGATCTTGTCGCCGGTGCCGCCACCCGCGCTCTCGGTGCCCGAGCCGGCCGGCTCGGACCCGGCGGTGGTGGCCGCCGCCGTGGTGCCGGCGGCGCCGGCATCCGTGGAGTCGTTCTTCTTGGTGCAGGCTCCGGCAACCAGGGCGACGGTGAGCGCCAGGGTCGCCACGGCGGCGGAGCGCCGGGAAATCCTCATCGACTTCTCCTCTTGGAGTGGAACGGGTGGAACGGGGACAGGAGCGTCCGCCGCGGTGCAGGCGCATCGCCGGAGGGGACCGGAGAACACCGCACCGAGGTCGGACCAGTTGTCGCACAGTGGATCCGGTCAGCAGCCGACGCGGGAGGACCGAGGTCGGCCACCCTGCCGAGCGTTGCATATTTCGAACCATCGTCCGAAAAACGAAACGAACGGTAGGGCAGGCGCTGGGCGCTGTCAACAGCGGAGGATCGTCTACTGTGACCGCAGTCGCGCTCAGGACCGGCGGAGAAAGGGGTGACGATGCCCGTGGCCACCGATCGGGGTCGGGTCCCCGCCGTCGTGCGTGCCGCCGCTGTGCTGCAAGCGGTCTCCACCGCGGGTCGCCCGGTGGGCCTGGCCGAGCTCACCCTGGCCGTCGGTGCGCCGAAGAGCAGCGTGATGGGGGTGTGCCACGCGCTCACCGAGGAGCGGCTGCTGACCCGTGGGGCCGACGGCTCGTACATCCTCGGACCGCGGGTGCTCGAGTTCGGTTCGGCCGCCCGCGCCCAGCACCAGTCACTGCGCAGCATCGGGTTCAGCTATCCGATCGACGAGCCGTTCTTCCGGGCGGAGATCAAGGCGCTGCGCGAGGAGACGTCGCGGATCGGGGCCACCGCGGACATCCGCTCGGCGGAGCTCGACACCGCGCGCCAGGTCTCCGATGTCGCCCGGTTCATCGCCGACGGCGTCGATCTGGTGCTGGTCGAGCCGGTCACCTCCGACGGGCTGCAGGAGGTGTTCGCGACCGCGCGGGCGGCCCGGATCCCGGTGGTCGCAGTGGGTTCCGCGACCATCGGTGCCGATGCCGTCGCCGCCACCGACAACACCAAGGCCGGTGCGCTGGCCGGCGCAGCACTGGTCCGGGTGCTCGGCGCGGAAGGGCGGATCGCCATCGTCGGTGGTACCCCGATCACCGCCAACGCCGACCGGGTGGCCGGCTTCCTGAGCGTCATCTCGGCGAACCCGGGACTGCGGGTGGTGGTCACCCGGTACGCCGGCCTGGACGAGATCTCCGGTGAGCGTGCCGCTCTCGAGCTGCTGGAGGAGGGTGCCGAGTTCGACGGCATGTTCGCCAGCAACGACCAGATCGCCCTCGGCGCGGCCGGCGTGCTCGCCGCGGCAGGGCGCGCCGTGCCGATCGTCTCGGTCGACGGCGGGCGGATGGCGATCGACCAGATCCTGGCCGGCGGCCCGCTGGCGGCCACGGCAGCACAGGACCCGGGTGGGCTGGTGCGCGCCGGGCTGGAGCTCGGCGCCGCGCTCTACGGCGGGCTCGGTGTCGGACGGCGCTCGGTCTACCTGCCGCCGCGGCTGATCGACACGCTGAACGTGGGTGACTACCAGCCATGGGGCTAGACGCATCCGCGGCGCCGACGGCCACCTCCGCAGCGCCGACGGCCACCTCCACGGCGTCGGCGACGGCCGCCACGGCTGCTGCCGCATCCGTGACCGCGTCCACCGTCTCGACCGCTTCCCCCGCCGGACGGTCCGCGGCGCCGCGTACCCCGGCGGTGCACCGGGCGGTGACGGTGCTGGACGCCGTGTGGTCGGACCGCGCCCGTACTCCCGCCGCACTTGCCGGGACGCTGGGCCTGGCGAAGTCCTCGGTGGCCGATCTGCTCGGGACCCTGGAATCAGAAGGACTTCTCGCCCGGGCGGCGGAGGGCCGACTGCAGCTGGGCGGCAGGTGGGCGGCCTTCGCCGACCCGCGGGGTCGGGTGGACCGGCTGCTGCGCAGCTGCTCGCGCTTCCACGACCTGGACGGTCACACCCTCTCCGTCTCCGGGCTGGTCGGCACCCGGTCACTGTGCCTGGACGTCCGGCCCGGTCAGCTGCCGCTGCCACTGACACCGCGACCCGGGCAGTACACGGCGGCCGCCGGCTCCGCCGCCGCCGTGTCCCTGCTGTCCGCGCTCCCGGAGGCCGAAGCTGCGCGTGTGGTCGCGGATTTCGCTGCGTTCGAGGGCACCGGCGCGAGCGACCGGGAGGCCATCCTGGCACTGCGCCAGGAACGCAGACGCGGTACCGCACTGCAGTTGAAGGTGGGCCGGTCGTTCCAGGTCGCCTGCGCCGACGCCGAGGGCCGGCTGGCGCTGACCGCCCACCTGCCGGACCGGCTCGACGACCCGGCCGAACTGCGGCGGATCTCCCGCGCAGTGCTGGCCGTGGTGGCCGACCTGCCGGACTCCGGCACCTGAACCGCATTGCCCGGGCCTGCACGACCTGAACCGCATCACCTGCACTCTGCACCGAACTGCAGCTCCACCCCGAAAAGTACTCAGGAGGAACAGATGTCGACAGCAACAGCCGTCCCCGACACCATGCGCGCCGCAGTGCTGCTGGCCGCCGGTGAGGTCGAGATGCAGCAGCTTCCGGTCCCGACGCCGGCGCCCGACGAGGTGCTGATCCGCGTCGGGTCGGTCGGGGTCTGCGGATCCGACGTGCACTACTACAAGCACGGCCGGATCGGCCCGTTCGTCGTCGACTCGCCGCTGATCCTCGGGCACGAGTGCGGCGGCACCATCGTGGCGGTCGGTGCCGACGTCGACGCCGCGCGGATCGGGCAACGCGTGGCGATCGAGCCGCAGCGGCCCTGCCGGGTCTGTGCGCAGTGCAGTGCCGGCCGCTACAACCTGTGCCCGGACATGAAGTTCTACGCCACCCCGCCGATCGACGGTTCCTTCTGCAAGTACGTCACCATCCAGGCCCCGTTCGCACATCCGGTGCCGGACAACCTGTCCGACGACGAGGTGGCACTGCTGGAGCCGCTGTCGGTCGGCATCGCGGCGAACCGCAAGGGCAATGTGATCCCCGGGTCCAAGGTGCTGATCGCCGGCGGCGGCCCGATCGGTGTCATCGCCCTGCAGACCGCGCTGGCCTTCGGTGCCGCAGAGGTGGTGGTCAGCGATCCGGTCGCCGAGAGGCGTGACCTGGCACTGACCTTCGGCGCGACCGGGGTGCTGGACGCGATCACCGAGCCGCCGGCCGAGGGCTACTTCGACGCCTTCCTGGACTGCTGCGGAATCCCGTCGGCGGTGGTGTCCGGGCTGGGCGCCCTGCGCGGGGCCGGCGCCGCAGTGCTGGTCGGCACCGGTTCGGACGAGATGAAGCTGCCGATCCCGACCATCCAGAACGGCGAGCTGATTGTCACCGGCATCTTCCGCTACACCGACACCTGGCCCGCCGCCATCCATCTCGTGGCCAGCGGCAAGGTCGATCTCAAGCGCCTGGTGACCGGGCACTTCACCCTCGAGGAATCCGCCGCGGCGCTCGAGTCCACCACCACGCCGGGTGCGTTGAAGTCCGTCGTGCGTCCCTGAATCGTCGCGCCCGCGGCCTTTCGTGGGCCGCGGGCGGGGTCGCGGCATTCCTGACGAGTGCGATGCCGGTGGACTTCTGCCGTCAGGCCTCGGAGCTTCAGCGACGGTAGTCCACGGGCCGGCGACATGATCGAGTGACGTCGGGGGTGCTCTCCGGGCTCTGCAGCACTGTGCCCGGACCGGGCTTCCGGTGGTCGGTGGCGGCGAGGGCGCCGACCTCAGTCCTTGGCGAGGCGGCTGCGGGCGGTGGACCCGTTCGGCGGGATGCGGGCCGCGGTCTTGCCGATCCGGCGGGTGGACCAGGCGTCGCCGATCCCGCCCACCGCGCCGCCGAGCAGCGGGATGCGCCGGGCGACGAAGGACGCCAGCCGCTTCCCGCCGGCGGCGGCGATGAGCTCGGCCGTCACCGCGCGCGAGATCGCCTCGCCCAACACCGGATCCGTGCCGACCGAGGCCAGGGTGACGGCGTCGACCGGACGCTTCAGCTTCTTGGACAACGCCTTGAGGTTGTCGTCGGAGAGCAGGCAGAGCAGCGCCGCGTCCCGGGTCCCCGGCTGGTCCAGCGCGTAGCCGCGCAGGTGCAGGATGCCGGCGGCGAGATGGCACTGCAGCAGTGCGATCCCGGCGATGTTCGCCGGGATGCCGATGGCCACGGAGACCAGGCCGCCGACGTTGGTGAGGAAGCCCTCGGCCGCGGCCAGCCGGACGTGCATGGTGGTCAGCGACTCGATCGCCTTGCCGGCCTCGCCGCCGGCGGCCTTGAGCTTGGCGTCCGCGCTCTTCGCCGCGCCGGGGATGCCGGGCACGCCGTCGATCGCCCGCTCCAGCAGCACCCGGACGGTGCGGCCGGTGACCGACGGCGCCACCCGCTTCGCGACCTCGCTGCCGACGGTTCCGGCGATGCCCATGCTGTGCTCCTGCTCCCGGTCAGCTGACCTGTACGAGTGTGGTGTCGATCAGGTACCCGTCCCGGACCTCGATCAGACCCATGGTGCCGTGCGGTTGCCGGCGCTTGTCGGTCGGCGAGCCGGGGTTGAAGAGATGGACGCCGTCCGGGTCCGGTTGGTCCAGCGGGATGTGCGAGTGGCCGAAGATCACCAGCGCGGTGGCGGGGAAGCGGCGGTGCATGCGGGCCGACCGGCCCTGCTTCTGCCCGCTGTCGTGGATCATCGCGACCGGGAGCCCGGCCAGCTCGCCCTCCCATGACTCCGTCGCGCCCCACGCCCGGACGTCGTCGCCGTCGTTGTTCCCGGCCACCGCGGTCACCGGCGCGAATGCGGCCAGCTCGTCGAGCACCGACGGCAGGCAGACATCGCCCGCGTGCAGGATCAGGTCGACGTCGGTCAGCTGCTCGGCGACCCGGGGCGGGCAGGCCTTCCAGAACCGGGGTGCGTGGGTGTCGGAGAGCACGGCGATCCTCACCGCGCCATTCTTCCCCCGGTTCCGGGTCCCTGTCGGTCCTGCCCGACCCTGGTGCGGCTTGGCGCCGACAGGCTGCGTCTCGTCCCGCTTCGGCGCCGGCTCGGACCCGGCCCGGCACCCGTGCCTGTGTGCGGCGGGGGTCCGCGGGGAACCGTGAGTCGACGGACGGCCGCGCGCCCCGTGGGCGATGCGGCCCTGGAAGGAGTGGGTCATGAGCGAGAACGACAGCCCGGCCGGGGCGGAGCAGAAGGCCGCGAAGACCGAGGACTACGTGGGTGTACCGGTCAGCGACGCCGAGCTGGGCGAGGTGTGGACCACCGACGGTGCTGTGGAGGGCGGATCCGCGTCCGGTGCTCCGGTCGATGATGGTGCTGCCGCAGGAGAAGTCGCTGCAGGTGGTGATGGTGCCGGGGATCCGGGTGAGCCGGTCGACCCGCAGGAGTCGTCGACTGCCGAGATCGTGACCGACACCGCGCCGGCGCCGGCGGAGACCCCGACCGCCGAGGGTGAGGTCGACCCGGACACCCCGACCCAGGAGGGCGAGGAGGGCACCGCCGCCGACACCGCCGAGGAGACCGGCGGGCCGACCGACGATCCGGAGCCGTCCGAGCCGACGGGCTGATCCCGCGCGAGCGACCGCGCAGTCTCCTGGATCCGGAGGTGATGGCCGCCGGCCGTCCGAGGAGATCGGCCGGGCCGTCCGAACCCACAGGCTGATTCCGCGACGACGACCGCCCAATCTCATGAATCCGGAGGTGACGGCCGCCGGCCGCGTAGAGGAGATCGGCCGGGCCGACCGACCCCACAGGCTGATTCCGCGACGACCGCGGATCCGGGTTGCCTCCTGGATCCGGACGAGGTGGCCACCGGCCTCGCGGACCAGCGACCCTCCCGGTAGGGCGGTCCATGCACCGTCATCAACGTCATCTCAGCGGAAGAGGCCTCATCCGGGCAGGTCAGCGAGCCATCGATCGCAGCCGCCCAACACTCACCGACGAACCCGGTAGGATGTTGGAGACACGTCAACAATCGGCTGAGGAGATGTCGTGGGTAAGTCGCTGGAGCTGGGCATCGACACGTTCGGCGACGTCACGCTGGACGCCGACGGCGAGCGGGTGCCGCAGCCGCAGGTGATCCGGAACCTGGTCGAGCAGGCGGTGCTGGCCGATCAGGTCGGTCTGGATTTCATCGGCGTCGGCGAGCACCACCGCAAGGACTTCGCCGTGTCCGCGCCCGACGTCGTGCTCGCGACCATCGCCGGCCGCACCGAGCGGATTCGGCTCGGGTCCGCGGTCACCGTGCTCTCCAGTGACGACCCGGTCCGGGTGTTCCAGCGCTTCGCCACCCTGGATGCGCTGTCCAACGGTCGGGCCGAGGTGATCCTCGGACGCGGCTCCTTCACCGAGTCGTTCCCGCTGTTCGGCTTCGAGCTCTCCGACTACAACACGCTCTTCGAGGAGAAGGTCGCGCTGTTCGCCGAGCTGCGGTCGGAGGGAGCGGTCACCTGGGAGGGCACCACCCGGTCCGCGCTCAAGGACCAGCACATCTTCCCGACCACCGAGTCCGGCGCGCTGCGCACCTGGCTGGGTGTCGGCGGCAGTCCGGAGTCCGTGGTCCGGACCGCGCACTACGGTTTCGGCCTGCTGCTCGCGGTGATCGGCGGCGAGCCCGAGCGGTTCCGCCCGTACGTCGACCTCTTCCACCGCGCGCTTGGCGAGTTCGGCACCGGCCCGCAGCCGATCGGCATGCACTCGCCCGGTCACATCTCGGACACCGACGAGCAGGCCAAGGACGAACTTTGGCCGCACTACTTCGACATGATGTCGCGGCTCGGCCGCGAGCGGGGCTGGGCGCCGCCGACCCGGGCGCGCTTCGAGGCGGAGGCCGGTCCGGAGGGTGCGCTGCACGTCGGGTCACCGGAGACCGTCGCGACCAAGATCGCCCGCAACGCCAAGGCTCTCGAGCTCGACCGCTTCGATCTCAAGTACTCCAACGGCACCCTGCCCCACCCGCAGTTGCTCCGCTCCATCGAGCTCTACGGCACGAAGGTCGCCCCGCGCGTCAGGGAACTGCTGGCCTGAACATGGCGGCCCGGGGGCCGCGGGTCGCTCGTCTTGTAGGGATCGCGCGTCCTGCGCTGAACATGGCGGCTGGCGCCGCGGGGTCGCTGGTCCCCGAAGAGATCGCGCGCCCTGCGCTGAACATGGCGAGCTGGCGCTCGCGGGTCGCTCGTCTTGTAGGGGATCGCGCGTCCTGCGCTTCTCGCCTCGTTCGTGCCTCTCTCCGGCTGCGATGCTCGGCCGCACGATCCCGACGAGCGACCATCTTCTTCGTTGTTGGGCGCGAATTCCAACGTGTCTCGGGTACTGGTCCTGGATTGGGGACCGTTTCCATCGGCTGGCAATGGTTTCGGTCCCGGATCTTGGGTGTCGTGGCTGGATGCGGCCGGTCGGTGATTCCAGGCGGGACCGCGGTGGTTATCCCTCGGTGGCGCGGAATCTCGGCCTTGACTTTCTGATACCTGTGGATCGGGGATCATTTCCGTCGGCAGGCGATGGTTTCGGTCCCGGATGTGGCATGTCGACCGGCTTGCACGGTCTGGACACTGCCGACAAGTCGCCGTTCATAGCGCCCGAGCACGAAACGAACGGTCGTCGGTCTGGACATGGCGAGCTGGCGCTCGCGGGTCGCTCGTCTTTGAGGGGATCGCGCGTCCTGCGCTTCTCGCACTCTGCTCGTACCTCGCGCCGTGCTGCGATGCTCGACCGCACGATCCCGACGAGCGACCGGACGTTGTCGCCCCGGCCGCCATGTCACAGCAGAAGTTCGAGGAGGGTGCGGACGCCGAAGCCGGTGGCACCGTCGACGGAGGCGTTGCCCTTCCAGCCCGGACCGGCGATGTCGCCGTGGACCCACGGGATGTGTTCCGGGACAAAGGCTCCGAGGAACAGGGCGGCGGTGATGGCGCGGCCGCTGTCGTGCATCGGGTGGTTCCGCATGCCGCTCGGGGTCTGCATCTGCGCGGCGTAACGCCGGGCGTAGGGCAGCGGCCACCAGGCCTCGCCGGCGGCGGTGCCGGCGGCCAACAGGCGCTCGGTCGCCACCTCGTCCCGGCCGATCGCGCCGGCGATCTCGTCACCCAGCCCGACCACCACCTGGTAGGTGAGGGTGGCGAGGTCGACGATCAGGTCGGGCTCGTCACGGGCGGCGAGCGCCAGTGCATCGGCGAGGATCAGCCGGCCCTCGAAATCGGTGTCCATGATCTGGATCTCGACACCGTTGGCGGCCCGCACCACGTCACCCGGTCGCACCGCTCCAGGGCCGGGGAGGTTCTCGGCGAACGGCAGCCAGGCATCCACCGCGATCTCCGGCGCCAGCCGCGGCAGCACCGCCATGGTAGCGAGAATCGCTCCAGCAGCGGCCTTGTCGTAGCGCATCCCCATCATGCCGGCCGGCGGCTTGAGCGACAGCCCGCCGGAGTCGAAGGTGATGCCCTTGCCGACGAGCGCCACCTTCCCGCCGGTCGCCCGTTCCGGACGGTAAGTCAGGTGCACCAGTCGCGGTCCGTTGACCGAGCCCTGTCCCACCGCCAGGATGGCGCCGCAACCGAGTGCGGCCAGTCCGTCGGGTTCGACGATCTCGATGCCCAGTCCGGCGAGATCAGCGATCCGGGAGCAGATGTCGGCGGCGGAGGCCGGATCGACGATGTTGGCCGGGGCATCGGTGAACGACTTCGCCAGTGCGGTCGCCTGCGCGGAGACGATCCCGCCGGCGCCCGCTGCCGGTACCCGGAGCACCACTCCGGCCGGGAGTCCGGTCACCGCTCCGTCGACCCAGGCGTGCTCCAGGTCGGGGTCGCCCAGCGGTTCCAGGACCACGTCGGATCCGGTGGGTGCGCCGCGCAGCGCGAGAGCGGCGGCATCACGGACGTTCTCGGCATCGACCACGTCGCCGAGCCCGACCCGGAGCACCGAGGCGTCGGCCGGGTCGACCGACAGCTGACCGTGTGCGCCGGTGAACGACAGCCAACCGCCGGCCCTGCCGCTGCCCGGAGTCGAACCATCGACGGGCACCCCGGGGTCGGCAGAAGTCCCGCCGTCGACTGTCATCCCACGGACACCTCGGAGGCGCAGCGCCCCGGCGGTACCTGCGTCCGCACCCTCCGCGAGGACGACGACATCGGGGTTGCCGCCGACGGCATGCCTGATGGACAGGTCGATCTCGGCCAGCCGGTCGCGGGCGGTGCCTGTCACAGCAGGGTGGCCGCGTGGTCCGGCACGTACCGGAACTCGTCGCGCGGGGGTCGTTCGTAGTCGCCCACCGGTGGGCGTTCGGGGATCTCGATGGCCGGCGGGTCGATCCGCTCATAGGGGATCGTGGAGAGCAGGTGCGAGATGACGTTGAGCCGCGAGCGCTTCTTGTCCTCGCTCTCCACCGTCATCCACGGTGCCTCGGGAATGTCGGTGTGCACGAACATCTCGTCCTTGGCCTTCGAGTAGTCGACCCAACGGGTGATCGACTGCAGGTCCATGTCCGACAGCTTCCAGCGCCGCATCGGGTCCTCCAGTCGGGACCGGAACCGCGCCTCCTGCTCCACGTCCGACACCGAGAACCAGTACTTGCGCAGCAGGATGCCCTCCTCCACCAGCAGTCGCTCGAAGATCGGCGCCTGGTGCAGGAAGCGGCGGTACTCGTCGGTCGTGCAGAAGCCCATCACCCGCTCGACACCGGCGCGGTTGTACCAGGACCGGTCGAACAGCACGATCTCGCCGGCGGCCGGCAGGTGCTGCACGTACCGCTGGAAGTACCACTGCGTCTTCTCCCGCTCGGTCGGCGCGGGCAGCGCGGAGATGCGACACCACCGCGGGTTCAGGTACTCGGTGATCCGCTTGATCGCGGAACCCTTCCCGGCGGCATCGCGGCCCTCGAAGATCACCACCACCCGGGCGCCGGTGCGCTGGACCCACTGCTGCATGACGACGAGCTCGGCCTGCAGTCGGCGGAGTTCCTTCTCGTAGACCTTGCCGGGGATCTTCCGGGTGTCGGTCCCACCGTCGCCGGCCTGCGCTGTGGGACCTGCCGGATCCGCTGCCATGTCAGGTCCTCTCGTCCGCGCCACCGACCCGGCCGATCACGAACCCGCCGGTCACGAGCAGCCTAATGTGACCACCGATATCGTCGCCGGGTGGCCGGACCCCCGTTCGAGGTGACCCTGTTCGAAGTGACGCTGGACTGCCCGGACCCGCGGGAGCTCGCGGAGTTCTACCGGTCCGTCACCGGCTGGCCGTACGCACCGGGCCATCAGGACGACGATCCGGACGGCGACGACTGGCTGGTGCTGCTGCCGCCCGGCGGCGGGACCCGGCTGGCGTTCCAGCGGTCCGACGGCGCGGTGCCACCCTGGCCCGGCATCGGCCGCGCCCATCTGGACCTGGCGGTGCCGGATCTGGAAGCCGCGCACGTCCATCTGGTGACCTGCGGGGCCCGGGCGTTGACCGGGACGCCCGCGGAGGAGGGCCGGCCGGACGACCTCTTCCGGGTCTACGCCGATCCGGTCGGCCATCCCTTCTGCCTGACGCAGGTCTGACGGGCTGGGTGATCGGTGCCGTCCGGCCGCGGGATTCGCGGTGGATCGGCGCGGCTCGGTGAGGCGGCGGGTGTCGAGTCGGGTCGGTCGCCCTGCGCGTTCCTGACCCGGGTGTGACGTGACGGACCCGGTGCCGCGGGCCGGACGATTGGTGCCGTCCGGCCGCGGAAATCGCGGTGCAACGGCGCGGATGAGGCGGCAGGTGGCGGCCGGGGCGCCGCGCCGGGTCGGTCATCCTTCGCGTCGAGGCCTGGAACGACGTGACCGGCCCGGACCTGCGGGCCGGACGATCGGTGCCGTCCGGCCGCGGGAATCGCGGTGAAAGGGCGCGGATCGGCGCCGCGGGTGGCCGTTCAGGCCGGGACGGCTCGTGTCGAACACATGTTCCCTTTCCGACGCCAACTGTGCGACGATCGACAGGTGACCGCGCCCGCCGCCATCCTGCACGCCGACCTCGACGCGTTCTACGCGTCGGTCGAGCAGCGGGACGACCCCGCGCTGCGCGGGCGCCCGGTGATCGTCGGCGCCGGGGTGGTGATGGCGTGCAGTTACGAGGCGAAGCGGTGCGGGGTGCGCACCGCGATGGGCGGCCGGCAGGCCCGCGCGCTGTGCCCGGACGCGGTGGTGGTGCCGCCACGGATGCACGCCTACACCGCTGCCAGCAAGGCGGTGTTCGACATCTTCGACAACACCACCCCGCTGGTGGAGGGCATCTCGATCGACGAGGCGTTCCTGGACGTGAGCGGTCTGAGGCGCATCTCCGGGCCGCCGCTGGACATCGCGACCAGGCTGCGCCGCGCGGTCGCCGACGAGGTGGGACTGCCGATCACCGTGGGCATCGCCCGTACCAAGTTCCTCGCGAAGATCGCCAGCGCGGTGGCGAAACCCGATGGGCTGCTGGAGGTCCCGGCCGGCACCGAGATCGACTTCCTGCACCCGCTGCCGGTGGAACGGCTCTGGGGCGTCGGCAAGGTGACGTCGGTGAAGCTGCACGCCCGCGGTGTGCGCACCGTCGCCGACCTGGCAGCGGTGGGCGAGGCCGGGCTGGTCTCGATGCTCGGACCGGGCGCCGGCCGGCACCTCGCGGCGCTCGCCGCGAACCGGGACCCGCGCTCGGTGCAGACCGGGAAGCGGCGCGGCTCGATCGGCTCGCAGCACGCGATGGGCCGCGGGCGGTGGACGATCCCGCAGCTCGACGCGGACCTGACCGCGATCGTCGACCGGGTGTCCCGACGGATGCGCAAGGCGCACCGGATCGGCCGGACAGTGGTGCTGCGGATGCGGTTCGACGACTTCGGCCGGGCCACCCGCTCGCGCACCCTGCCGATGGCCACGGCGCAGACGCAGGTGCTGCTGGACGCGGTGCGGAGACTGCTGGCCGAGGCGACACCGCTGATCCGGGAACGCGGGATCACCATGATCGGGATGTCGGTGTCCGGCCTGACCGCCGACGACGCCGTGCAGCTGGCGCTGCCGTTCGACCGGCACGACCGGGATGCGCTGGACGTCGCGGTGGACGGGGTGCGGGTGCGGTTCGGCAACGCGGCGCTGTCCCGGGCCCGGCTGATGGGCCGGTCGGCGGACGACTTCTCGATCCCGATGCTGCCCGACTGAGTGCCGAGGCGGCGTCGTCACCGGTGGTACGGAGCGTGCCTGCCGCCACTCGCTACGGTGACACGCCCGTGGCACCGCTCACCTGAACGAGGGTTGGTGATCATCACCCAGTGCCGAACGGGGCTCCGGTCTTGATCCCGGACGGTGCCGGGACCTACCGTCCTCGCACCGGTGAGATTCCCGTCCCGGTGCCCGTGACCGCGTGTTCGAGAGCAGGAAGGGACGTCCGTCGTGTCCGTGCCGGATCTGCTGCCCGAAGGTCTGGGTTTCCGGCGGCTGCTCTCCTCCAGCGACACCGAGTGGACGCTGCTGGCGCACGACCCGGAGTCCGGCGACGACGTGGTGGTGCACACCGCGCTCGTCCCGCCCGCCGCCCGCGAGGCCGTCCCGGGGATGGACCACCAGGCGCGCCGGCTGGCCGCCCTCCGGCACCCGGGGCTGGAGCTCGTCCACCGGCTGCTGCGCAGCGGCCCGCGGGTGCAGATCGTCTCCGAGTACCTGGATGCCCCGTCGCTGCGGGCCGACCTGGCTCGCGCGCTGCCGAGTGCGGTGCAACGAATCGCGCTGCTGCGCCAGATCGCCGACGCCCTTGCGACCGCGCACCGGTGCGGGGTGGTGCACGGCTCGCTCGGCCCGGACACGGTCCGGGTGCACGCCCGCCGCGGAGCGGTGCTGGTCGACCTCGGGCTGCACCGCCTCCGTCCGACGATCCCGGCGCAACGCGGCACGGCCCCGGCCCCGGAAGGGGTCGACGCGGACCTGATGGCGTTCGGCGAGCTCGTCTGGTGGACGATGCTGCGCCGCACCTCGGCCGACGTCCCGGCCGCCGACGATCCGCACCCGGCCGCCTGGCCGGAACTCCCCGACGAGGTCACCCTCGGCCTGTGGCGTGCGGTCGACCCGGATCCGCGGGTGCGGCCGACCGCCGCGGAGCTGGTGGACCTGGTCGCATCGGTGCGTCCTGCGGTGTGGGGTGGCCCGGTCAGCGGTCAGAGCGCCGGACGCCGGTCCCGTCGCACCTCCTGACGCATCCGGACGGCCGCTGACACCGACCGCACACGGGCATCCCCTACTCTCATCGGCGGAACCGGACACGGAACCGCCGGACGAACAGCGGCCGGGCGCAGGCCCGCAGCTGATCCGCCCTGATCACAACGGTGTGCCGGACCGGCTTCGCGCAGCGCACGGAGGACACACCGCGTGGGATTTCTCGAAGCGATCATCCTCGGGCTCGTCCAGGGCCTGACGGAGTTCCTGCCCATCTCCTCCAGTGCGCACCTGCGGATCGTCGGCGAGTTCCTGCCGTCCGCGGAGGACCCGGGCGCCGCCTTCACAGCGATCACCCAGATCGGCACCGAGCTGGCGGTGGTCGTCTTCTTCCGGCGGACCATCGCGCGGATCATCGGTCGCTGGTTCGGATCGCTGACCGGCCGGGTGCCGCGCAACGATCCGGACGCCCGGATGGGCTGGCTGGTGATCATCGGCAGCATCCCGATCGGCATCCTCGGCATCCTGCTGCAGGACACCATCCGCACCGCGTTCCGGTCGCTCTGGCTGGTCGCGTTGATGCTGATCGTCTTCGGCCTGCTGCTCTGGGCCGCCGACCACTTCGGCAAGCGCGACCGCGAACTCGTCGACATCACCCCGAAGCACGGCGTCCTGCTCGGGTTCGCGCAGGCACTCGCGCTGATCCCCGGCGTCTCCCGGTCCGGCGCCACCACCAGCGCCGGCCTCGCCCTGGGCTACACCCGCTCCGCCGCCGCCGAGTACGCCTTCCTGCTCGCCGTGCCGGCGGTGTTCGCCAGCGGCTTCTACGAGCTGTACTCGAGCTGGGGCGAGCCCGGCGCCTACACGCTGTCCGAGACCGCGGTCGCCACCGTCGTCGCCTTCTTCGTCGGCTGGGCGGTCATCGCCTTCCTGATGAACTACATCAAGACGAAGAGCTTCCTGCCGTTCGTGATCTACCGGCTGGTGCTCGGCGTCGTCCTGATGATCCTGCTCGCCGCCGGCGTGCTGACCGCCTGATCGAGCACCGCTCAGGGGCAGTGCAGGTACTGGGCGCGCGGCGGCGGGTCGGCGTAGCTGCAGGCGTCCGGAACGACGTGCTGGGCGAGCAGAGCCCAGCCGACGCAGCACAGCAGCACCAGCAGGGACATCGCGATGACGAAGCGCGTGGTGAGGGTGCGGCGCATTTCAGGCCATCGCGAATCGCTCGGAGTGGACCTGGGACCGCGGCACGCCCAGCTGGTCGAGAGCGGCCTCGGCGCCGTCCATCATCGCGTTGGACCCGCAGAGGAAGTACTGCAACCGGTGCCGGTCGGCGGGCAGCACGTCGTCGAGGAGCGTCGCATCGATCCGGCCCTTGCGGCCGGTCCAGGACCCGTCGGGTGCCGAGAGTGTCTGCACCACCGTGAGTTCCATCCGCTGCGCGAGCTCCTCGAGCTCGTCGCGGCCGATCATCTGGTGCTCGTAGCGGTTGCCGACGACGGCCCAGCAGGGCCGGCGGTCGCCGCGGTCGGCCAGGGTGGACAGCATCGAGAGCAGCGGGGTGATCCCGACGCCGCCGCCGATGAAGACGAAGCCCGGTCCCTCGTGCCGCTGCATGGTGAAGTGCCCCCACGGCCCGTCCAGGTAGACGGTCTCGCCCGGGGTGAACCAGTGCACCCGCTGGGTGAAGTTCGCCTCTGTCTTGATCGTGAATTCGAGATACTCGTGCTGCTCGGCCGAGGACGAGATGGAGAACGGGTGGTACTCGATCGAGAACGGTGACCGGCCCACGTTGATCCAGGCGAACTGACCGGGCTCGAACCGGAAACCCTTGTTGTGCTTGCCGTTCGAGTGCAGCGGACGCATCCGGATGGTGTGCCCGGGCCCGGGCTGCTCGCGCACGGAGACGACCTCCCAGCGCCGCCGCCAGCGGAGCACCGGCTTGATCACCCGCACCCACGCACCGATCCCGACGAAGGCCGCGGAGTAGGCGATCCACAGACCGCGCTCCCAGGGCTGGTCGACGTAGTAGCCGATCATCAGCACGTGGACCAGGGCGGCTATCACGATCCCGGTCGCCAGCGCCGCGTGCAGCACCTGCCAGGCCTGGTAGGACAGCCGGATCCGGCGCCGCCACACGGATGTCGCGATCAGCACCAGCAGCAGCACCACCGACAGCACGGCGAACTTGGCGCGCCACGGGGCGTGCACGACGTCGAGCAGCGACAGGAACCGGGAGTCCCAGACGAACAGCACGATCGGGTGGGCCAGCACGCAGAGGGTGATGATCCAGGTCATCTGCCGGTGCACCTGCAGCACGACGTCGATGCCGAAGGTGGTGGTGGCGCGGACGAACCGGGCGGCCAGCACGAACTGCAGACCCATCAGCGACAGCCCGACGAAGCCGAGCGCCACCGACAGGTTGACCCAGAACCCGCGTCCCGGATCCAGGTTCACCAGACTCAGCGGCAGTGGTGCGATCGCCAGCAGCACGTAGACGAGGGACCAGACGACGGCTCGCACGGGATGACGCACGGGCTCACGCTCCGGGTGGCCAGGAGCCGGCGGGCGGCCCGGACGGATGGACGCAGGGAACGGCTCTCCTGGCCCGGCTCAATCTAGGCCATCCGGTCGGCCGGCCGGGGCATGTGGTCCGCCGGACGTGTCACCCGACCCACCGTTGCACCAGCGAGATCACCCCGAAGATCAGCACCACGCCGGGCACCAGGGCCAGCACGGCGAGCAGTTCGACCCGGTCGAGCACCCGTGACGCCCGCGCGCCGGCGACGTCGGTCAGCCGGCCGAGACCGGCGGCGGCGACCACCACGCCGACCAGCACGAGACCGCCGAGCACCGCGACCCCGCCGCTCTCCGGCAGCCAGCCGGGCAGCGCGAGACACGCGCCGACGGCCGCGGCCACCGGCACGGCGATCATCGGTGCCACGTGCGCGGCCCGGCTGAACATGCGGGACCGCAGGGCGAACACCAGGCCGCCGAGCGCGCCCAGGGCCGGCGAGAACCAGCCCGCCGCAGCGGTTCCGCCCATCAGCAGCAGGACGGAGAGGCCGCCGGTGACCGTCGCGCCGGCCACCGCGCCGGTGGCCAGCGAGGTCCCGCGGGCGACCGCCTCGGCGACCCGGGCGCGGGGCAACCTGACCCCTCGTTCGTCGGCGACTATCAGGTCGACCAGCCCGGCCCCACCCAACGCCAGCTGGCCGGCGACGCCGCTGATCAGCACGGCCAGCACCAGACCGAGGGCGGCGGTGCGCTCGGCCGGCATGCCGAACCGCTCACAGAGCAGCGCCAGGGATCCGGCGACGACGATCACCGCACCGGCCACCATCGCCCCCAGCGACCGTCGGGCCACCGCGGCCAGCAGCCCGCCGACGGCCGCGGCCAGCAACGGGACCAGCGGAAACCCGTCCCAGTTCAGTGACGGGGTGATCAGTGAGGCCGGGACCGCGGTGCCCTCGCCGAACCCCGGCCGTCCGGCGGCGATCCCGTAGACCACGCCGACGGCGGCGAGCGGGGAGATCAGCACCGCGGCCAGGCCACCGCTCCCCGGCAGCAGGGCGCCGGCCAGCAGCGCGGCGACCGCGCCGACCGCGGGCGCCAGCCAGCCGACGGTGCCGGTGGAGGCGGCGCCCAGCAGCACGGTGGCGAGCAGCACCGGGAGCAGCAGCCAGCCCACCGCGGTGCGGCGCGCGGTGCCGGACCAGGGCGGCGTCTGCTCGCCGACGATCTCGGCGACGGCGCGTTCGACGTCGTCGACGAACGGCGGTGGCGGCGCGGCGTCCGCTTCGGTGAGGTGCAGGACGGTGCCGTCGAGGACGCCGAGCTCGTCCAGCGAGCGCTCGGGGGACAGCGCCCCGATCGCCGGGGTGACCAGGCGCCAGCGGACCGGGGTCGCGGCGGCGGGGACCGACAGCAGTCGCAGCACCGTGGGCATCTGACCGCCCAGCGGGGCGTCGGCCGGCAGCGACACATCGAGCTGGGCGTGCTCGCCGACCACGGTCACCCGGGTGAACCGTGTTCCCACCGGCCACCTCCTGGTCCCTGATCGGCCGATCCCGCCCCTCCCGGACAGGCCCGCCGTAGTGTAGGCGGGGCCTTTCGGGTGGTGCGGGGGATCGCCGGGAATCCCTGGTGAAGGCATCGGTGTCGGGGTGCCGTGGTACGCGTACAGGACGGAGGAGTGGGATGTCGCAGCGGGTGATCCACCGGCCGGCGCGGACGCGGACCGAGCAGTACCGCCCCGCCCCGGTGCAGCTGATCCCGCCGCCGACCCCGCCGGAGACCGGCGGCAGCATCCAGGGCGCGATGCAGATCCTGATGCCGGTGATGGGCGGCGCCGGCTCGCTGATCATGATCGTGTCGAACAGGAACCCGGTGATGTTGATCGCCGGCGGCATCATGCTCGGGGCCACCATCCTCGGCGCGCTGGCGATGTTCGTCGGCCAGCGCACCGGCGCCGCGCGCAAGGCGGCCGATCTGCGCCGGCGCTACCTCGACCACCTGGACCGGGTGCGTGGCGACCTGTCGGACTCGACGGCGCGGCAGCGGGATGCGGCGCTGCTGCACCACCCCGATCCGGACCTGCTGCCCGAGATCGCCAGGGATCCGGCCCGGATCTGGGAACGCCGCCCGGGTGACCCGGACTTCCTGGTGGTGCGGGTGGGCACCGGTCCGGCCCCGCTGTGGTCCCGTGTGGCCGCGACACCGGTGCGGGATCCGTTGGCGGAACCGGACATCGTCACCGCCGCCGCCGTGCACCGGATCGTGGAACGGGACCGGATGGTCGGCGGGATGCCGATCGGACTGCCGATCTCGGGCCGGGTCAGCGTGGTCGGGGCGCCGGCCGAGGTCCGCCGGGTGATGACCGCGGCCCTGGCCCAGCTGGTCACCCTGCACGGCCCGGAGGAGGTGCGGCTGCTGGCCTGCGTCCCGCGGTCGGGCAGCCGCTGGCTGGACCGGCTGAAATGGCTGCCGCACGCACTGTCCACCGAGGAGGTGGACGGGGTGGCCCCGGCGCGGCTGGCAGCCGCGCGGCCCGAGGAACTGATGGCGACGATCGGACCCGAGATCGCCCGCCGGGTCGGTGAAGCCACCCGGACGCTGCGGTCCCGGCAGGGTGATCCGTCCCGCTTCGGTCCGGCCCTGGTGCTGCTGGTCGACGGGCTGGCCGGTACCGCCGCCGACCCGCTGTCCGGCATCCCCGCCGATCTCGACCCGGCCGGGATCGGCGTGCACGTGCTGACTCTCGTCCCGTCCCCGCACCTGGAACCGCGCCTGGTCGACGTCCGGCTGACCGTCGGCGACGGCGGGGTGCAGGTGCAGGACCTGCGCCCGCCGGACGACCACGACGACGTGCAGGCGGCGCGGGTGCGTGCGGTCGGCGCCGCCGCGGGGGTGCCCGACGAGATCGCCGACGGGGTGCTGGACGGGCTGGTCCGGGAGCTGACCGCGGTCCGGCTGGTGGAGGAGCGCGGGCCGGACGAGCCGCTCGCCGGCACCCTCTCGCTGGGCGATCTGGTGGGTGTGCAGGATCCCGGCGACTTCGACGTCGCGGCGACCTGGCGGCCCCGGTCGTTGCCCGACTTCCTTCGTGTGCCTTTTGGTCTCGGACCGTCGGGGGAGCGGGTGCACCTGGACATCAAGGAGCCGGCGCTCGGCGGGATGGGGCCGCACGGCCTGTGTGTCGGCGCCACCGGGTCGGGCAAGTCCGAGGTGCTGCGCACCGTGGTGCTGTCGCTGGCGATGAGTCACCCGCCGGAGCGGTTGGCGATGGTGCTCGTGGACTACAAGGGCGGCGCCACCTTCGCCGGCCTGGAGGACCTGCCGCATTGCGCGGCGATGATCTCCAACCTGTCCGACGACACCGGGCTGGTCGACCGGCTGCACGACGCGTTGTTCGGTGAGATGAAGCGCCGCCAGCAGGTGCTGGCCGCGGCCGGCAACCTGCCGAACGTCACCGAGTACAACCGGCGACGGGATGCGGGCGAGCCGATGGAGCCACTGCCGAACCTGTTCGTGGTGATCGACGAGTTCGGCGAGTTGCTCACCGCCAAACCGGATTTCATCGAACTGTTCCTGGCCATCGGCCGGATCGGCCGGTCGATCGGCGTGCACCTGCTCCTGGCCTCGCAGCGGCTGGAGGAGGGCCGGCTGCGCGGGCTAGAGTCGTTCCTGTCGTACCGACTGGGCCTGCGCACCTTCAACGTCAACGAGTCCCGGTCGGTGCTCGGGGTGCCGGACGCCTACGAACTGCCGCCCATCCCGGGATCGGGCTACCTGAAGGTCGACACCACGGTGTTCCAGCGGTTCAAGGCCGCCTACGTCTCCGGGGTCTACACGCCGCCGGTGACCGGCGAGACCGAGATCGACATTGCGCCGGTGGCAGCACCTTTCCCGCTGTTCAACGACACGGCGGCGTACCTGGCGGCGGTCGGCGCCGAGCAGGAGGCCGCCCGGCCGGCGGCCCCGGTCGTCGCGGAGGACGTGCTGGCGCCGAGCGTGCTGGACGTCGCCGTCCGCCGGCTCGCGGAGGCCGGGAACCGGGTCGCGCAGATCTGGCTGCCGCCGCTGCCGTCCCGGCTGCCGTTGGACGAGGTGGCCGGCCCGGTGGTCCCGGATCCGGTGCTGGGCCTGCGGTTCGGCGCGTCGCTGCCGGGCGTCGGCCGGTTCGGCGGTCTGCGGATCCCGATCGGCCTGCTGGACCGGCCGGCGGACCAGCGGCAGGAGCCGTACGTGCTGGACCTCGGTGCCTCCGGTGGTCATCTGGCGATCCTCGGTGCGCCGCAGAGCGGCAAGTCGGTGCTGCTGCGGTCCATGGTCATCTCCGCGGCACTGACCCACCAACCCGGCGAGATCTCCTTCTACTGCGTCGATCTGGGTGGCGGTTCGTTGCGGGTGCTGGAGGGTCTGCCGCACGTCGCGGGGGTGGCGCCGCGGATGGACGCCGACAGGGTGCGCCGCACCATCGCCGAGGTCGCGACCGCGCTGGCCGAGCGCGAGCAGCTGTTCTCCCGCTGGGGGATCGACTCGGTGGAGGAGATGCGGGACCGGTTCCGGGCCGGGCGGCTGCACGAGCTCGACGTCGCCGACATCGTGCTGGTCGTGGACAACTACCCGGTGCTGCGCTCCGACTTCGAGGACCTCGCCGACCTGCTGCTCGACCTGGCCACCCGCGGGCCCGGGTACGGCATCCACCTGGTGCTGACCTCCGGCCGCTGGGCGGACATCCGGATGCAGCTGCAGGCGGCACTGGGCAGCAAGGTCGAGCTGCGGGTCAACGATCCCGGCGACTCCACCGTCTCCCGCAAGGCCGCGGCCAACCTGCGCGCCGACACCCCCGGCCGCGCGCTGGTCGCCGACGCCCTGCAGGTGCAGGTGTGCCTGCCGGAGCTGGCGGGTGGTGTCGGAGCGGATCCCGGCGCCGTGTCGGATCTCTCGGCGACAGCGGAGGTCTCGCGGGCCGTGCCGGGCGGGGACGGATCGGGTGCTGCCGGCGCGGTCGGCGGTACCTCGGCATCGGCCACCGAGCAGCTTGTCGCGGACATCGCGGCGGCGTGGCCGGGCGCGCCGGTGCCGGCCATCCGGATGCTGCCCACCCTGGTCGACCAGGCCGAGCTGCGGGTCCGGGCCGGTGAGCGGGCCGGCGTCGTCATCGGTGTCGACGAGACCGAGCTGAAACCGGTGGAGCTGGACACCGACGGCGCCGACCGGCACATCCTGTTGCTGGGCGATGCGGAGAGCGGCAAGACGTCGTTCCTGCGGCTGCTGGTCTCCGACCTGATCGCGCGCCGCACCGACGACGAGGTGGTGTTCGCGGTGTTCGACATCCGCCGCACCCTGCTGGACGTGGTGCCGGAGGACTACCTCGGCGCCTATGCCGGCACCGCTGCGGCGGCGGCGGGCATGGCGGGCGGTGTGGCCGGGGAACTGCGCAAGCGGCTGCCCCCGGACGACGTGACCGCGGCCCAGCTGCGATCCCGGTCGTGGTGGAAGGGTCCGGAGATCTACGTACTGGTGGACGACTACGACCTGCTGGCCTCCGGCGGACCGGGACCGCTGGCGCCGTTCCTCGAGTTCCTGCCGCAGGCGCGGGACATCGGCTTCCACATGGTGCTGTGCCGTCGGTCCGGTGGTGCCGGCCGGGCGCTGTACGAGCCGGTGCTGCAACGGCTGCGGGAGGTCGGCGCCACCGGCCTGCTGCTCTCCGGTGACCGACAGGAGGGCGCGATCTTCCCCGGCGTCCACCTCTCCGTGCAGCCCACCGGCCGCGGCACGCTGGTGCGCCGGGGCCGCAAGCCTCAGTTGCTCCAGCTCGGCTACCTCCCCGAACCCTCCTGAGACACGCGTTGCGTCCGTGGAAGTGGCTGCAATAGCGACCAGATGCACGGACGCACACAAGGTCTCGCGCGACAGCGTCCTGCATCCAGTGAGGTATAGCTCACCGGTTGCAGGACGCTACTGCCTGGCCGCTCGGCCCGTGCGCGCGCACCAGGGTGGTGCGGCGGGTCAGTTCCAGCCGCGGGCGGCGGCGTAGGCGGGGACCGCGGCGGTGAGGACGTCGCGGATGCGGGCGGCCTCGGCGGCGGCGCGCACCTGCGCGGGGTCGAACGGGTCGGCCGAGACGAGCGCATAGGCCTCGGCCTGCGCGGCGGCCTCGACCTCGGCCAGCGGCGGCGTGGAGGCGAGGGTGACGTCCAGGTCGGCCAACAGGTCCACCGCCTCGTCGGAGGCCCAGCCGGCGGCCTCGACCGCATCCTCGCCGTACTGTGCGGTCGCCGCGTAGGAGATCGCGCTGATCGCCCGCATCGCGTAGTAGGCCGGGCTGTTGCTGTCGTCGGCGTCCGCCTCGTCGGCCTCGTTCACCTCGGCGTCCACCTGCTCGGCCGCCGCCGCATCGACCGCACCGACGCCCGCACCGTCGCCGGCGCCCAGACCGGCCCAGAGCCGCTGCAGCCAGTCGTCGACCGCGGCGGCGGTGGCCGGCGAGGCCCAGCCACGGACCAGCGGCTGCAGGTGCGTCGCGCAGGCCAGGGCGTAGGCGGCCAGCCGCGGCCGGTCCAGCGCACTCAGATCGAGGTCGGGGGTGGGCGTCTCGGTCATGAGGGCCACCAGAACATGCGGTGCGGTGTCTTCGCAAGCTCGCCGGTGGTGACGCCGGGGAACGTCGGACCGCCGGTCTGCCCGCCGCTGCCCGTGATCAGCGGCGCACAGGTCGACTCGCAGACGTTGCGGGAGGTGCCACCGGCGGTCGGTGACCACTCCGGTGATCCGTCGAGGTGCGACAGGATGGTCTGCTCGGCGTGCCCGACCCCGTCGACGTACTGCTCGCCGTCCCGCAGCTGACCCTCCCAGGTGCGCGGCATGGTCGGCGCCTCGGTGGCGATCAGCGTCCGCACCTCGCCGGTCTCGGTGTGCCGGACCTGGACGACCGCGGTAGTGCCGTTGCGGACCAGCCAGGGACGCTCCCGCTGCGACTGCAGGTCGGCCGCGCGGGTCTGCAGCCCGGCGGCCACGTCCTGACACTTGAGACCACTGGGATCGACCTCGCGGAGCGGGTTGTCGACGTAGCGGTGCGGATCCGGCGCGGGTTGCAGGCCCATCGGGTCGGGCGTGGTGAACCGCGCCGTCTCCGGGTCGTAGTAGCGGTACCGGTTGTAGTTCAGCCCCGACTCCGGATCGGCGTACTGGCCGGCGAAACGGATCGGGCAGTTCGGCCGGTCCGGGTCGGTCGTGGGGTCCGGGACGAGCGGACTGCCCCACAGGGTGGCCTGCGGTGCCCGCCAGCGGATCGAGCGGCCGTCCTCGGCGACCAGTTCGGTGGGGGTCCCCACCGGATCGGTCACCACGGCGTCGAACTCGTCGGACCCGCCGCGGGCGATGTGCTGCGCGACCGGTACCAGGCCGTCGTCCGCGTAGTCCCACCCGGTGACTGTCACCGTGCCGTCGGCAGCTGTGCTGATCTGCTCGACCAGCGTCGGACCGTCCCAGACGAACTCGGTGCGGGCGCCGTCGGTGCCGTCGACCCCGCGCTGCTGCTTGGACAGCCGGCGGCCGAACATGTCGTAGGTGTAGGTCCAGGTGCTGCCGTCCGTGGGCCGCACCCCGACCAGCCGGTCCTCGGCGTCGTAGTCGAAGTGGGTGACGGCGGGCTTGGCGGACAGCCGGGTGGTGCTCCGGCTGACCAGCCGGCCGTCGGCGTCGTAGGCGTAGCGATGCCGCCCGGAGCGCACGACACGCGTGCCGTCGTACTCGCGGGTGCCGCCCGCGTCCATCAGTCCGTCCGGGACGGGCATCGCTCCCGCGGACATCGAAAAGGCGAGATCGGTGATGTTGCCGGCACCGTCGTACCGGTAACCCTCGGTCCAGCCCGCGGCGTCCACCCGCTGCACCCGGCCGGCCGGGTCGAGCAGGTAGTCCCGGGCCACCCCGGTGATCCGGTCGTGGACACCGGTCGGCGTGCCGTCGGCGCGGTAGCGGAACTCCCGCGCGGTGAGCATCTCCGGGCCGCCGGAGGCATCGCCGTGCCGGCCGGCTGCCTGCGCGGTCCGCCGCCCGGCGATGTCGTAGCTGCTGTCGAGCACCGCGCCGGCGTCGAACTCCCGCCGGGTCTCACGTCCGGCATCGTCGATCCCGAATCGGATCTCGCGGCCGGCGGTGCCGAGGGCCACGGTGCGCCCGGTGGCGTCCCGCACCCGGGTGCTGGTGCGGCCGGAGGGCAGGGTGGTACCGGTGCGGCGACCCGCGGCGTCGAATGTCGAGGCGACCGTGCGGCCGTTCACCGTCTCCGCGATCACCCGGCCTGCCGGGTCCCGGGTCAGTGCGACGGTGACGGACCCGGAATCGGCCCCGATCAGGCTGCCCCGTCGGTCGTAGCGGTAGTGCACGGTGCCGGCGGAGGTGGAGCGGGAGACCAGGTCGCCGGCGAGATCGTAGGCGAAACCGGTGGTCTCGCCACGGGCGTCGGTGAGTGCCGTGGGCCGGCCGACGGCGTCGTGGGTGTAGCCGACCGTGCGTCCGTCGAAGTCGGTCTCGGCCACCACCTGACCGGCGGCGTCGTAGACGTACCGCCAGCGCCGACCGGCCGGGTCGGTGACGGTGGTCAGTCGCAACTCGGTGTCGTAGGCGAACAGGTACCGGGCACCGGACGGATCGGTCCGGCTGACCGGCAGGTCGAAGATCCCGTTCTCGTACTCGGTCCGGCCCTGCGCCGGGTCGGTCCGGGACAGCAGGTTGCCCTCCGGATCCCATGCCCAGACCCATTGCGCGCCATCGGGTCCGGTCCGGCGTAGCGGCCGACCTTCCACAGACCACTCGGTGACGGTGCGGGCGCCGGCCGGGTCGACCAGCAGCACCTGCCGGCCGAAGGCGTCGTAGGCGTAGCTGCTGGTGCGGCCGAGGGCATCGGTGACCGCCACGATGCGCCCTGCCGCGTCGGTGTCGATCTCCACCCGGTCGCCGAGCGCGTTGATCGCCGCGGACACCGCGCCGGTGGGCGCGTACTCGGAGATCGACGTCGCCCCGGCCGGTGTGGTCTCGCTGATCAGCGAGCCGTTCTTGTCGAAAGCGCTGAGGTGGTGCTGACCCTCGGCATCGGTGGTCCGGACCGGACGGCCGTGTGCGTCACGTTCGATCCGCACCGTCGACCCGTCCGGGTGCACCACCTCGAGCATGCGGCCGAGGTCGTCGAGCACGAACTGGGTGGTGCGGCCCTCGGCGTCGGTCCGCATCAGCAGTCGGTCGAAGCTGTCCCGCAGGTAGGAGGTGATGCGGTGCAGCGGGTCGACGACACGGGTGATCTGCCCGTCCTCGTTGAACTCGTAGACGCTGACCGCGCCGGTGGAATCGGTGACGGTGGTGCGGCCGAGCCCGTACGAGAACGCGTACGACAGCACCCGGCCGCGGCCCGCGGTGCGGATGCAGCGGGACTGCTCGTCGTAGAGGTACTCGTACCAGATGCCGTTGCGGTCGTCCCAGCGGACGATGCGGGCCTGGTCGTCGTAGTGCAGCCGGAGCGGCAGGCCGGAGGAGTTGACGATCGAGGCGAGCCCGCGCAGGCCGTGGCCGTAGCTCAGCACCCGGGTCATGCCGTCCGGTGCGGCCGGATCGGCGAGCGACAGCCCGGTGAACCGGCCCCGGTCCGATTCGATCAGCAGCTGGTACCCACCGGTGTGCGAGATCCGCTGCAGCACACCGGTGTCGCCGTAGCCGAAGACGATGCGGTTGTCGTGGGCATCCCTGATGTGCTCGATCCGGCCGTCGCCCGCGTCGTCGAGGTCGGCCAGCCGGCGGGTGACCAGCTCGATCGGGTCGGTGAGGTCCCAGCCGTCACGTAGCCGGGTCAGCGCCCAGCGCCGGATCCCCCAGCGCGCGATCCGGCTCTCACCCTCGGTCAGCGTGAGCGCGTCCTCGAAGAGCAGCGCACCGCCGTCCTCGGTGAGGAAGAGCAGATCGTCGCCGGCGCCGCGGACCAGGCGCTGGTCCAGCGTGGACGCCCAGGAGGGGCCGAAACCGCCGCCCCAGCGGTACGAACTGAGGTGGGTGCGGCGCAGGACCAGCGGCAGTACCCCGGGGAGGGTGAGATCGGTGTGCGACAGTAGCATGTCGCCGGACACGACATCGATCGGATCGCCGCAGGCGGTGCGGTCGCCCAGCGGGGTCCGCGTCGTGGGGGATCCGGCACCGGTGTCGCCGGCCCGCCCGCCGCGACCGCCGCGACCGCCGCGGGCACCCAACGCGCCGAGTCCGACCACCATGGCCAGGTCCGCGGGTGAGGCCTCGCCGGTGGCGACCTGGTAGGAGGTGACGGCGATGTCGGCGCCCATGGCGATCTTCGCGGCACGCACCCCGGGTATCAGTCCCAGTGCGTCCAGCCCGATCTGGGTCCAGGAGCCCTCACCGGTGGCCAGTTTGACGGCCACGTCGATACCGATGGCCGCGGCGCCGGTGACCAGGGCGATGGGTCCCATGATCGGCGCGAGCCCGGGGATCAGGGCCAGCACGCCGGCGATGCCGGAGATGGTCTTGAGGACGGAGGAGATGGCGGTGAGCACGTCGGCGTGCTCGGCGATCCAGTCGCCGACGTTCGAGCACAGCGAGTCGAACCAACCCGGCGGATCCTCGAAACGCATCCCCTTCGCCTCGTTGATCTTCGAGACGCAGGTGTCCACCGCGCTGCGGTGCTTGCTCTGGATGCCGTTGGCGGCGTCGATGGTGCCTTGCAGTGCCGCCTGCTTCGCGCTGAGATCCGCGGTGGCACCGGAGGTCTGCGGTTGGTAGGTGTCCGTCGGCATGGTCTCGCCGGGCTTGAGCAGCTTCTCCGCCTCGGCCTGCGCGGTGGCGTGCTGGGAATCCGCGGTCTGCGCGTGCGAGACGGCGGTCTGTGCGCCGGAGACCGCATCGCTCTGCTCGTCCCGGTCCGCCGCCAGGCTCGACAGCTGCGACTGCAGGGACTCCAGCGTGTCGGCGTAGGTGGTGAGTGCGGAGGCGACCATCGACCACGCCTCGCTGGTGGTCTCCAGGTTCGGCGGGAGGTCGTCGGACATCTGCGAGCGGTAGGTGTCGGCCTCGTCGCCGACGAACTCGCTGGAGTCCAGGCCGCGGATGTCCGAGGCCGCGGTCGACGTGTCGGTGGAGAACCCGCTCCACTTCGTTGCCGAGGAACGGATTTCACCCGGCGAACCACCGAGGACGAACGGATCTCCCAACCTGCTCACCGCTTTCGCACCGGGCACCGGTGAAGGTGCCACCCCGACCGTGCGCTCGTCGGCGCACGACATGCTCGGGGGCGGACCGGTGCACGCACCGACCCGCCCCCTGGTACCGCTGTCCTGCCGACGTCGGTCCCACCCCTGGAACCCTGATGACGTCGGAGGTCTCGTCGGCCGTCCGCGACGGCCGTGTGCCGCACCCGCGCTCTCGCGACCGGGGCGGCGGCCCGATCAGTGCGCGGACAGCGCGCCGCGCACCTGACCGCGCATGTCCTTGACGGACGAGGTGTTCTTGCCCAGCGCCGAGTTCACGGCGGTGAGGATCTCCTGGACGGTGGTGGCGGCGGAGTCCCACTTGGACTGGATCCCCGCGTACACCTCCATCTCGTCGCCGTCCCACGACGACTTCACGCTGGTCACGAAGCCGCCGAGGTCGCTCAGCGACGACTCGAGGCCCGAGATGACCGACGCCAGGTCGCCGGCGGCGGCCTCCGCGGTCGCCTCGTTGTACGAGAACACTCCTGCACCCATGCCTGTACTTCCTTCCGCTACGGATCTGCGACGCAGCCGGGAGCCGATCGGTTCCCGGCACGCCGGAGAAGTTTCTGGAGATCGTTCGCCCAGGTCACCGGGCGTCCGGTACTGCTGACCGTGTGCGCCCCCCGGCGCGCCGGGTCACCAGTTGAACTTGGCCGACTCCCACGAGGCGCCGCTCATGGTGGCGTTCATCTCGTCGGTCTGCTGCTGCTCGTACTGGTCGTACAGGCCGCCGGCGTTCTTGACGTTGCCCTTGATGGACGCCAGTGCGGAGTTCAGGTCCTTCATCGCCGCGTTCCAGGCGGCGGTCAGCGCCTCCCAGGACGTGTACGAGGTGCCCTGCCACTCCGAGGGCAGGTCCTCGATGGCCGAGATGAACGCCTGTGCCTGCGCATTCATCGACGACTCGGCCGTCTCCAGGTTCGATGCGTGCTTGTTGACCGAATCCTCGCGTACCGCGAACTTCGGACCCATGTCCCTCACCCCGATCTCGGTTGCGGTGGTCGGCCCCGACGGCCGGCTCCGGGCAGACACTAACCCCGCGAGGGTGTTCCGCGTCGGGAGTTGTCCACAACGGTGCAGAACTCCCCGTTCGGCCCAGCGTTCGTCGCCCGCACGGGGGATGAAAGTCCTTGTGGAGGCGTGTTTGTCCACATCTGTCCGGATCGCCGGTTGTGCATGGGTCGGATGTGCTACGAGAGGCGTTGCTGTGCAGTGACTGTGCGGCGCGCCAGTGCGTGCTCAGCCGGCGGCGGACGCGATACGGAGCGCGGTCACCAGGTCACGCCGCGCGAGGTTGTCGAGGCGTCCGCCGGACAGCGCCGCCGAACGGCGGAGGTGATGGGTCGGGACCGGGGCCCGGAACGCACGTGCGGTCGAGGCGCGCCCACCGACCAGTACCACCGACAGCCCGACCGGCCGGTCCCGCCCCGGGGTGCGGGCGATCCGGTCCCGGAGCACCTCGATCGATCGCGCCGCGTCGTCGTCGGCCCGGGCGGTGAGCACCAGATGGTCGGCGACGCGCAGGATGCCGTGCAGGACGGGTGCGCCGACCCCGGCCGGGCCGTCGACGACGACCAGGTCGGCCCGGTGCGGCAGGGCCTGCAGCGTGTGTTCGAGCTGCTGGGGAGCCACGGGTGCGCTACCGGGCGGGAGTGCGAGCACCGGGATCGCGGTGTCCGGGGTCAGTGCCGTCCGCAGGACGGCGCGCGGCAGCGGGGCGCCGCGAGGGTGGGCCAGCAGCCGGTCCCACCGGCCGGGCGAACCGGTCCCGGCGAGCAGCTCGCCGACGGACCGGGATCCCGCCGGGGCCGGTCCGCCGGCGTCCAGCAGCACCACGCGACGCCGGGTCCAGCCCGACCATGCGAGCCCGATCAGCGCCGCCACCGTGCTGCGTCCGGACCCCTGTCCGGCGCCGAGGACCGCAACGGTGCGCAGCGGTCCGGGCCGTGGTCGGCGGAGATCGTCGACAGCGGCGGTGAAGTCGTCCACGTGCAGGGCCAGCGCCGGGTCGATCGCGGCGCGGGTCACCGCGGCCCATTTGGTCTGCACGTGCTCCACCGCCTCTCGTCGCCGTTCGCTGGTTGCGTCCCATCCTGCCCTGCGTCGGTGCGGTCGTGGGTGCCCCGGGGGAGTTGTCCACACAGTTCCGTCGACCTGCCCCGCGGGAGCGGCGGCGGGGGTAGCGTCCCCACGGGTCGGGTGGCGCTGTCGGGGTGCCGCCGGAAGGGAGACGTGACGATGACCGACTATGCGAAGTACCCGTACGCGACGCTGCAGAGCCTCGGGTCCAATCTCACCGGGATCAGTGAGACGGTGTCCTCGTCGTCGAAGGGCTCCTACGACGTGTCCGGGCTCAGCGGCGACCAGGGCGACATCAGCAACGCCCTCGGCGATTTCCGCGACGAGTGGGAGGCCAGCGTCGACAAGCTCGGCGAGAGCATCGGCGGCTACGGCGAACTCACCACCCAGATCGGCGACATGTCGCAGGGTCTGGACCAGGCGCTGGCCGACGCGATGAACCCGGGTGCGACGTCGGCGTGAGGATCGGAGAACTGCCGGCCGAGCACGTCGAGCTCGACCCGGCCGCGCCCCGGCCGCCGTTCCCGTTGTGGATGCGGCTGCCGGCCGAGTGGTCGCTACTGGACACGAATCCCGCGACCTGGCAGCGCAGCGCGGAGGAGTTGGTGCGTACCTCGTTCGGCGGCGGGAAGCTGCCGGCGGCCGAACGTCGCGGGGTGCTGTCGGTGCTGGAGGACCTGGTCGCCGACTGCCAGCGCGCGGGCAGCGCGCTCAACCTGGTGACCGTCGGGCGGCTGAAGGCCGGCACCGCGTTCAGTGCGGGGATCCATGTCGCCTTCGCCGGTGACGAGCGGCCGGCCACCCTCGGCCGGGTGCAGGACGTGCTGAGCCGGTCGGGCACCACCACCGAGATCGGCACCGCGAGCGGGCCGGCGTTGCTGCACCGGGACCGCAGCACCATGGTGGTACCCGGCACCGCGACCATCGCCGCGCTCACCAACCTGCAGATCTTCCTCCCCTTCGCCGGGACCACGTGGACCGCCGTGCTGTCGACCTCGTCGGCGTTCGACGAACTGACGCCCCGGCTGGAAGCCCTCGTCCGCGAGATGGCGGCCGGGATCCGGCGCACCGCAACGGATGCGGACGGCTCGGATGGTGTCGCCGTGGACGGTGTCGAGCCGGCTGGTGACGGCTCGGGCGAGGCCGGGTCGGACCTTGCCGGCGCGGTTCCGGACGCCGGCGGGCCGGGAGAGCCGATGGTGGAGCGGGCGATCGGGGCCCCGGTGGCCGAGCGGCCGGGAGCGGCGTCGTGACCAGCACCCGGGCCCGGATCATCCTGCAGGCGCACGCCACCCGTACCGCGACCGCGTTGGCCCTGCTGCTGCACGGCCGGGACCGCGGTCCGCGGGACCTGCGCAAGCCGCTGGGGGCTGTCATCGGCAGCGTGATCATCGCGGTGGTCATCGTGATCGCCGTGGCCGTCGGGACCAGGGTCGGAGCGATGCTCGACGCCCGATAGGGCTCGGCGCGACCGGGCGCTGGTGGGCTCGGCGCGACCGGGGCTCGATACCGTTCGGGCAGCTGTGTCAGGGCCCCCGACAGCTGGGCCAGGCTCGTCGTCAATGGTGCACCGGCGCGGCCCGCTGTTGTTGACGCCCAACGGTTGTCCGACGTCCGGGCGCGGCTCCGGATCGGGGACCTTTTCCGTCGGGGAGCGATGGTTCCGGTCCCCGATTCCTTCGGCGCGGCAGCGCACCGTTCGATGCCGATGCCGATGCCGATGCCGATGCCGATGCCGATGGCGATGGCGATGGCGATGCCGATGCCGATGCCGATGGCGATGCCGATGCCGATGGGCGGCGTGGCGAGGTTCGCTGTTGTTGGCACCCAACGGTTGCCCCGCCACTGGGCGCTCCGGATCGGTGTCGGATCGGGGACTTTTTCCGTCGCTGGGCGATGGTTTCGGTCCCCGATTCCTTCGGCGCGGCAGCGCACCGTTCGATGCTGATGGCGGTGTGGCGAGGTTCGCTGTTGTTGGTACCCAACGATCGTCGGACGGCCGATGCGCGGCTCCGGATCGGGGACCTTTTCCGTCGCTGGGCGATGGTTACGGTCCCCGATCCGTGCGGCGGCAGCGCCCCGTCCGATGCCGATGGGCGGTGTGGCGAAGTCCGCTGTTGGTGACGCCTAACGGTGGTCCGACTTCCGGGTGCGCGGCTCAGGATCGGGGACCTTCTCGGTCGCGGGGCGATGGTTGCGGTCCTCGATTCCTACGGTGCCAGCCGCCGAAGGGCTCGTCGCCGATGGGGCAGCGGGGCGGGTCCGCTGTTGTCGCCGCCGCGGCTGCACAATGTCCGCGGGTGGTTCCTGAATGGGGACCCTTTCCGTCGCAGGGCGATGGTTCCGGTCCCTGATGTCCCAGGCCGACAGTGATCGCGGTGCGGGCCGGCGAGCACCGACCATGCGCCACGGCGTCACGCTGCGGCGTGCGTAGGAGAGAACCAATGGAGATCTCCGCTAGACATGTGACCATATGGTCACCTATCTTGAATGCGTGACCGACGACGGCCTGGTGTTCAAGGCGCTCGCCGATCCCACCCGCCGTCTCCTGTTGGACCGGCTCTTCGAGCGCGACGGCCGCACGCTCGGAGACCTCGAGTCCGGGACGGAGATGACCCGGTTCGGGGTGGCCAAGCACCTGCGTCTGCTGGAGGACGCCGGTCTGGTGGTCACCCGGCGGTCCGGGCGGGAGAAGCTGCACTACCTCAACCCCGTGCCGATCCGGCAGATCCACGACCGCTGGCTCGACAAGTTCACCAGCGGAACAGCTTCCGCGCTCCTCGATCTCAAAGCCCACCTGGAGGAACCGTCATGACCAGCAGCACCACAACCTCAGGCTCGCCCGGCAGCGGCACCGACGCCGCGACCACCCAGGTCTACAAGATCTACATCAAGGCCTCCGCGGAGGCGATCTGGACCGCCCTCACCGATCGCAACTGGACCGCACGATGGGGTTTCGGCGGCTACGTCGACATGGACCTCCGGCCGGGCGGACATTACGAGGTGCGGGCCTCCAAGGAGTTCCGGGCGGGTGCGCTCGCCCGTGGCAACGACCTGCCGGAGATCATCATCGAGGGCGAGGTGCTCGAGGTGGATGCGCCGCATCGGCTGGTGCACTCGTTCCACATGCTGATGGATCCCGGGACGGCCGGCGAGGCATTCACCACCGTCACCTATGAGATCGTCGAACGACCGGGCGGGATGTGCTCGCTGACGATGGTCCACGAACTGGCCGGCGCACCGCAGCTGGCCCTGATCGTCGGTGGGGCGTACGAGGAGTACGGCGCCGGTGGTGGTCACGCCTGGACGTTGAGCGATCTGAAGTCGTTGCTGGAGACCGGTTCTCGCATGTCCGACTGAATCCGTCGCCGCCTCCGCTCCGACGAGGACCGACCGTGTTCCACGTGGAACACGGCCGGTCAGGGGTCGATCTCGTCGATCGGGGTTTGGGGCTCCGCGACCCGGCACCCGCCGACCGCCGCCTCGCCGAGCCGCGCCGTTCCGCCGCGATTTCCGCGGCCGGACGGCACCGATCACTCGGGCCGCACGACCGGTCCCGTCACGTCGCTCCCGGGGGTTCAGGCGCGAAGGGTGAGCGACCCGACCGACCCGGGTCCCGGGACGACCCGCACCCGTCGGGGCCGGTGAGAGGAGACGAGGGAGAAGGGCGGCGGCACCGAGGTCCGGTGCGGCGAAGGACGGAGGTGGAACGGGCCGGCCGGCGCAGCTGTCAGGCAGCGACCTTGGACTGGAAGTCGAGCAGGATCGCGCCGTCGAGGCGGTAGGTCCAGCTGACCGTGCAGCCCATGCCGTCGGCGGTGCCGAAGCCGTCGAGGGTGCGGGTGCGGGCCATCCGGTCCAGCACCGAGGACGGGAAGCCGAGCTGGTCCAGGAACGACTGCAGGGCCGTCGGGTAGAGCTGGATGTCGACCTCGCGCAGCTGGATCTCGACGGTGTCGGAGTCGCCGGAGATGATCTGCCGCTCGGTGAAGTACTCGTAGGCAGCGGCCTGCAGCCCGTACATCGACGGCAGGTCGTCGACCAGCCGCAGCTCCGGGGCACGCTGCGCGGGCAGCATGGTGCGGGCGTCGTCGACGGCGTTCAGATCGCGTACACCCCGGGAGTAGCCGGCAACGGCGCCGATCAGCAGGCAGGGGAGTGCGATCACGATGGCCAGGAGCAGCGTCATCCGTGGTCGTCCTTCTCGTCCGGCGGACTGCCCCCCGATCGGCAATCGCGCATCACTTCGTGTTCGGTATCCAGGTTATGAGCCTGCGACCTGCGGGAACAGGGGTGACGCTCTTCCACGCGGCAAGTGCCCCCCGGTGGGTGAGCGGGGTCTGCGAGTGATCACCGAGGGTGTCCGCGTGCCCCACCGACGTGCCTGCTCTGCGCTGACGAGGGACACCCGTGCCTACCGGAGGGACCTACGCACGGTCACCGGATCCCCCGGCTCGATCACGCCGCGCTACATCGGTAGCAGTAGCGAGATCAGGATCAGCACCGGGACGGCCGCGACGGTGGTGATCAGGCCGGCGTCCCGGGCCTGCACGGCGCCCCGCTCGTAGTGGGCGGCGAAGTTGTAGATGTTCTGCGCGGTCGGCAGGGCGGCGGTGACGGTGACGGCGCGGACGGTCACCGGGTCGAGCTTGAACACCAGTGCGGCCAGGGCCCAGGCCAGCACCGGCATGACCAGGGACTTCAGCACGGAGGCCACGATCGTCGGCACCCGCTCGGGTCCCGGTCGCAGCGGACGCCCGCCGTGCAGGCTCATGCCGAAGGCCATCAGCACCAGCGGGATGGCTGCGCCGCCGAGGATGTCCAGCGGTGCCGTGACGACCTCCGGCAGGGTGATGCCGGTGGCGGCGACCACCACACCGAGCAGCGAGGCGATGATCAGCGGGTTCCGGATCGGCTGGGTCAGCAGCTGGCGGCGCGACACCCGGCCGGACGTGGAGATGTCCAGCGTCCCGAGGATCACCGGGGAGAGCAGCAGCAGCTGCAGCAGCAGCGTCGGGGCCACCCATTGCGGGTCGCCGAGCACGTAGACCGCCACCGGCAGGCCGATGTTGTTGGAGTTCACGTACGACGACGCCGAGGCGCCGATCACCGTCTCCGGGAGCTTCTGCTGGAACCAGATCCGTGAGGCGACGACGTACAGGACGGCCGCGAGCACGGCGCTGAGCAGGTTGACCAGCAGGAACGAGGAGAACAGCAACCGGATGTCGGCGCGGCCGAGCACCATGAACAGCAGCGCCGGGACGGCGATGTAGAACGCCACCCGGTTGAGGGCCGGCCCGACCTGAGGGCCCAGCAGCCCGGTCCGCCGGGTCACGTACCCGACGCCGATGACCACCGCGATGATCGCGAAACCGGTGATCACACCGGACACCGCACCACTTCCTGACCGCTGCCCGCCGGTTGCCCGGACCCTGTTGCCCCGGAAGAGTGTGCGCCCGCTCGTGGCGGTCGCAGCCGCACAACGGGCCCTCGTAGCCTTTCCGGATGCAGATCACAGCGGCCGAGGCCAGGGTGCTGGCGGCCATCGACGAGCAGTGGATCGTGGATGCGCTGGTCGCCGAGGTGCGAGTGCCCAGCGTGACCGGTACTGCGGCGGAGTCCGAGCTGCAGCACCGGCAGGCCGCCGAGCTGGCCGCTCTGGGGATGGACGTGGACCTGTGGTCGATCGACGTGGAGCAGACCCGCCGGCACCCGGACTTCCCCGGTGACGAGACCGACCGCACCGAGGCCTACGGGGTGGTGGCCACCACCGGCCAGGGTGAGCCTGCGCTGGTGCTGCAGCACCACGTCGACGTGGTGCCGATCGGTGATCCGGGGAAGTGGGAGCACGCGCCGTTCGACGCCCGGATCGGGGGGACCACGGGGGGCGACGTGCTGCACGGTCGCGGGGCCTGCGACATGAAGGCCGGAGCGGTCGCGAACATGGCTGCGGTGCGGGCGCTGCTGACCTCCGGGGTGCGGCTCGAGCGACCGCTGGCCGTGCACTCGGTGATCAGTGAGGAGGACGGCGGGCTCGGTGCCTTCGCCACCCTGATCCGCGGACACCGGGGTGCCGCCGCGGTGATCAGCGAGCCGACCTCCGGCCGGCTGGTCACCGCGAACGCCGGCGCACTGACCTTCGAACTGCGGTGTCCGGGGCGCGCCGCGCACGGCAGCACCCGACTGGAGGGAGTCAACGCCTTCGACGCGTTCCTGCCGGTGCACCGGGCGCTCGCGCAGTTGGAGGCGGCCAGGAACACTGCGCCCGACCCGCGGTTCGCCGACAACCCGCTGCCCTACCCGATCTCGATCGGGCGGGTGCGGACCGGTGACTGGGCCAGCAGTGTGCCCGACCTGCTGATCGCGGAGGGCCGCTACGGGGTCCGGATCGGCGAGGACCCGGCGGACGCGCGACGCGAGTTCGAGCAGGCGATCGCCGCGGTGTGCGCCGCCGACCCCTGGCTGGCCGATCACCCGGTCGTGATCAGCTGGCCGGGTGGGCAGTTCGCCAGCGGTGCGATCGACGACGACCACGAGTTCGTCCGGGCCGTCGCCGATGCCGCGGCGGACGTCTCCGGCGGCGTCCGCCCGCCCACCGCCGCCGCGCCCTACGGCAGCGACCTCCGCCTCTACACCGGCCTCGGCGGCATCCCCACCCTGCACTGGGGCCCGGGTGACGCCCGCTTCGCCCACGCCCCACGCGAGCAGGTGCAGCTGGACGAGGTCTTCATGGTCGCAAGAGGTCTCGCCCTACTGGCGGTGCGAAGTTGTTCTCACCCCACGAGCTGAAGCTTGCCATGTCCGGTCGCTCGTCGGGATCGTGCGGTCGAGCATCGCAGCACGGCGCGAGGTACGAGCAGAGTGCGAGAAGCGCAGAACCGCGGGATCCCTTCAAAGACGAACGACCCGCGGCCGCCAGGCCGCCATGTTCAGAGTGCAAGAAGCGCAGAACCGCGGGATCCCTTCAAAGACGAACGACCCGCGGCCGCCAGGCCGCCATGTTCAGAGTGCGGGAAGCGCAGGACGCGGGATCCCTGACAGGACGAGCGACCCGCGAGCGCCAGCTCGCCATGTCCAGCCAGGCCGCCATGTCCCGTTCAGATCACCCCTTGTTCGCGAACTCCTCGGCGGTCGCGCCGCCGGGGAAGCGGCGGACGAAGTCGACGACGCCGACCCAGGTCGGGCGGAGTGCGATGCGCGCCATGACGAGTCCGGGCTTGTCGATGTCCGCTCGCACGGCCTCGGCCGCCTCGTCGCCGGAGTACCGGCGGTGCGCGGCGATGTAGTCGGGCTCGACGCCGTCGGTGGTCGTGACGACCGCGTCGCCCCGCAGCTGCAACATCTCCGGCGGCTGACCGGCGGTGTCGATGGTGATCGCGATCGCCCGGCTGCGGCGGATCCCCTCGATCTTCGCGGCGCCACCGAAGGTGCTGAAGACGACCTCGCCGTCGCGGAAGAGGAACAGCACCGGGAACAGTCGCGGGGTGCCGTCGGGTGCCACGTAGGCGACCCGGGCCAACTCCGTCGAGTGCAGCAGGCGCTGCGCGACATCGGTGTCCAGCAAACCGGTGTCACCCTGCGGCAGGGTCATCGGGTCGAGCAGCCCGGCCAGCCGGTCGAAGGTCTGGTCCCAGCCCTGCCGTGCGGTGTCCTCGCCGGACAGCGGTCCGGGGGCCAGCAGCACGAAGGTCATTTCGGTGCCGTCTGCGGACGGCGCGAAGGTCACGGTCACCCGGGAGGAGGTGGGTGCCTCGTCGGCGCCGGACGGGTCCTGCCAGTCGAAGACGATCCGTGCCGGCGGCTCGAGAACCAGGTACCGGCCCGCGGTGGGGAAGCGGGTGCCGTCCGGACCGACGAGAGCGCCGGACCAGCCGCCGCCCACCCGCACGTCGATCTGCGCGGTCTCCGGATCGAGCTCGTAGCCGCGCGGTCCCATCCAGCGGGCGAGCTGGTCCGGTTCGGTCCAGGCCGCGTACACCCCGGCGGGCGGGACCGGGAAGTGCCGGACCAGGGTGATGGTGCGGTCGGCGGTGTCGGGTTCGAGCAGGGTCATGACGATGGTCCTTCCTGCTGGTGCGATGTGGTTCTCGGTGTGGGTTCTCCGGAGGCGTCCGGGCCGGCCTGGCCGAAGTGCTCGCCGAGCCGGTCGAAGCTCTCCGACCAGTGCCGGCGGTACTGCTCGAGCCAGTCGTCGGCGGCGAGCAGCGGAGCGGCCTCCAATCGGCACGGGCGCCACTGGGCGGACCGTCCCCGGCTGATCAGCCCGGCGTGCTCCAGCACCTTCAGATGTTTGGAGACGGCGGGCAGGCTCATCCGGAACGGTGCCGCCAACTCGGTCACGGTCGCCTCGCCCGACGCGAGCCGGGCGAGGATCGCCCGCCGGGTGGGGTCGGCGAGTGCGGCGAAGGTGACGCTGAGTCGGTCGGACACGATCCTCTTTCATATTGAACCGTTCGGTTAATTAACCGAACGGTGAAATGCTAGCGATGGTGGGCGACCGTCGCAAGGGTGCGGTGGCGATCTTCACCGTCGGCGTCGCGATCCCTGCCCGAGGCGCGGCGATCGCCGTCGACTGCTCTTCGATCCCCACTCGCTGCTCGTCGATCCCATCTGTCGCTGCGCGCCCCGTCATCAGATGCCGTTGATCTCCGTGGAGATCGCGGCGTGGTCGGCGTCCCGGGTGATGCCGGGCTCGGCGGGAGACGGGCGTGCTGATGTACTACCGGTGGTGCTCGCCGGGTAACGGTGCGCAGTGATGAACCGCTGGACGTGGCGAGCGTGGGTCCCCACCCACCGGAAGTGAGGCGCAGGCATGAGCACCCCCGAGGTCACCCCCGTCGGACCCGGCCCCGGCACCGACGAGCCGGACCAGGAACCGACGATCTTCGTGCTCTTCGGGGCGACCGGCGATCTCGCGCACCGGATGGTGCTGCCGGCCTACTACGAGCTCTACCGGCGCGGCCTGATGCCGGCGCACTGGGTGCTGATCGGCAACGGTCGCGGGGACGTGTCGCACGAGGACTTCCAGGGCGACGTGCGCGGAGCGGTCGAGGGCACCGGGGTGCAGCTCGACGAGCAGGAGTGGTCGGCCTTCGCCGGCCGGTTGCGTTTCGCGGGAGGCGGTTTCGACGACACCGACCCGGGCAGCCTGCTCGACGTCATCGACACCGTCCGCCACCAGGTCGGCGACAATGCCCGCTACATCCACTATCTCGCGGTGCCGCCGGTGGCATTCGGTCCGCTGACCGACGGGCTCAAGGCGCACGACCTGCTCACCCGGGCCAGGGTCGTCTACGAGAAGCCCTACGGCACATCACCGCAGAGCTTCCAGGAGCTCGACGACCGGGTGCACGCCGCGATGGACGAGAGCCAGGTCTACCGGATCGATCATTTCCTCGGCAAGGAGGCGACGCAGGACCTGCACGTGCTGCGGTTCGCCAACACCCTGGTGGCGTCCATCTGGAACAACCGGCACGTGGCGCAGGTGCAGATCGACGTCCCGGAGACCCTCGACGTCGCCGACCGCGCCGCCTTCTACGACGCGACCGGGGCGTTCCGCGACATGGTGGCCACGCACCTGTTCCAGGTCGCGGCCGAGATCGCCATGGAGCCACCGGTCTCGTTCTCCGCGGCGGACCTGCAGGATGCGCGTGAGTCGGTCATCGCGGCATTCCGGCCGCTCCGGTCCGAGGACGTGGTGTTCGGTCAGGTCGAGGGCTACCTGGACCTGCCGGAGGTGCGGGAGGGGTCGACCACCGAGACCTATGCCGCCGCCCGGCTGTGGGTCGACACCGACCGCTGGCGCGACGTCCCGTTCGTGCTGCGCAGCGGCAAGCAGCTGGCGAAGTCGGAGCAACGGGTCACGTTGATCCTCAAGGAGCCGGACGGGCCGCTGGACGGGGTCCCGCTGCACGCCGGCGAGCTGAGCTTCTCCCTCGCCGGCGACGGGGAGATCGAGCTGTCGCTCGTGCTGAAGAAGCCCGGGCCCGGGCTGGACACCGTCCGCCAGACCATGCGGCTGTCGCTGGACGACGTGCCCGACTCGGACCCGCTGCCGCCCTATGTCGCACTGCTGCACGACGTGACCTTGGGCGACCGCAGCCTCTTCACCACCGGTGCCGGGCTCGAGCAGGCGTGGCGGGCCGCGGCGCCGATCATCGATGCCCCGCCGACGCCGATCCGCTACGCCGTCGGCAGCGACGGTCCGGCCGAAGGTGATGCGCTCACCGACGGGATCGGTTGGGTGGCAGCGCAGTTCGACAGCTGAGCTGCCCCCGGGCCGGGTGGTCCGGCGCCAGGCAACCTGCGGCCGGGCCGTTGCATGCCGGCGATGCAGGCGGTGAGCCCGCACCGGGCGGGCGGTGCCTGTCGGATCGTCGACGGGGATCCGACGTCCGGTGCACTGCTGGTCGGCGCCGCCGAGGCCTATCCTCGGCAGGATGGACCGGCGGCGCATCGGGGTGACCGTGGTGGCACTCGTGCTGCTCGCCGCGCTGGTGGTCCCCGGGGTGCTCGGCCGTCGGGTGCAGGGCACGGCGACTCTCGCACCGCCCGCGCCGCGGCCGGCCGCCGGTCAGTGCCTGCTCGACCTGTCGCCGAGCGGCCGGCAGCCGTACCCGTCGGCGCGGGTGGGACCGTGCGACGGCGGCCAGATCGGCGAGATCGTCGGTGTGCACGACATCTCGGTCGACCCGCTGCCGTGCTGGGCCGATCTCACCGGCTATCTCGGACTGCCGGCCAGCGTGTACCGGGTCGACGGGTGGGTGGTGCGGCTGGCCGCCGGGACCGTGGTGTTCGGGCCGGATCCCGGCCAGCGCGCCGCGGGGCAGCGCTGGGTCGGCTGCGCGGTCCGCCCGCCGGCGTCGACGTCGCAGACGCTGCGCTACTCCGGGTCGGTGCGGAACGCCTTCGCCGGCGGGCGGCCGCCGTCGCCGTTCGCACTCTGCGCCGCCTCGGCCGAGGACCTGCTGGAGTCGGGCACCATCAGCTGCGCCGTCCCGCACGGGTTGGAGACGCTCGGCAACCGGTCGACCGCCGACGAGGCCGTCACCCAGGCGGTGCTGGACGCGGACTGCCTGGCACTGGCCCGGATCCTCACCGTCGCAGACGACCCGACCCGTGGCGGGCAGCTCGAGATCAGAGCGCTGGCCTACGGTTTCGGCGGCGCCGATCGCCCGGAGCAGGGTCTGACGCACAGCCGCAACTCGCTGGCCACCTGCGTGGTGACCCCGGCCGATCCGGGACGGCGGCTCGGCGGCACGGTGCTGGGCCTCGGGGGCTCGGCCGTGCCCTGGGTGGAATGAGCGGCGGACTCAGGACCCCTGCCGCTCGATCCGCTCCACCTCGCGTTCGGCCTTCTGCACGGCTGCGCCGGCCCGGGCCAGCAGCTTCCGGTGGTCGGTCATCTCGGACTTCAGCGTCGCCAGACGCTTCTCCAGCACGGTGATCTCGAGCTGGGCGTCATCCAGGGCGGAAGTGGCGGTCTGCTCCGCGGCCCGCGCCTTCTCCAGCGTCTCGGTCGCGGATGCCAAGCGTGCCTTGTGCCTGCCGACCCGGTCGGCCTCCTGTGCCGCGGCCACCCGCTCCCGTTCGCGTGCGGCGACGCCGCGCCGCCGGTGGTCCTCGGCGGCGCGATCCGCCTTGCGCTGCTTGCGGTCCCGGTCCTGCTGCACCGACGGGCCCGGTGTGTCGGCACCGCCCCGGATCAGGGTGAGCTGCGGGGAGATGTCGGGGCCGAAGCCGTCCCAGCTGCCGGGGCGCTGCAGGGTGCCGGTGCGCAGGCCGGTGGCGAGCTGGTCGTCGCCGAGCGCGCCGTTCAGCGTGGTGCCGATCTCGTCGCGGACCGCCGGCGTGGCGTCGGGCCAGTCGGCCGCCTCCACCGCCAGGCCGATGAGCTCTGCGACCAACTCGCGGCGGCGGGCACCCAGCTCGCGCAGCAGCGGCCCGTCGGCGGAGCGTTGCGCACTGCGCAGCTCCTGACCGAGCTGCAGGAGATCGTCGATCGCATCAGGAGCCGTGCGGGCCAACAGGTTCAGTGCATGTGCAGGGCGAGTCGGCTTGCGCAGCGCGGCGATCGCGGTGGCCGCCTCCCGATCTTTCGACGTCCGGGCATCTTTCGCCAATTCGGTACGTAACGGCAGGAATCGGTCGAGCGGTGCCGCATACAGCTGCTGCACCGCTTCGGCAACCCGGTCGTCCGTCACACCGAACATTCTGCCGCGCGGCGCCTCCGCTGGGTACGGTGCGACCCATGGCCGTGGGACCGGGGCGTCGCACGGGGTGGACCGTGCCGCTGGTGCTGCTGGGTGTCGTGCTCGCAGCGTGCACCTCGGGGGCCACCCCGGCCGCTGTGCAACCGCCGGCCGCCGGCACCCCATCGCCGTCGGCGCCGTCCCCGACACCCGGGTCCAGCAGCCCGGGCAGCGCGTCGGAGGTGACCCCCGTCCCCACCCCGACCCCGTCCGGCCGGGGTGGAGTCGAGGTGCGCACCCTGGTGTCCGGCCTCGACATCCCGTGGGACGTCACGTTCACCCCCGACGGGACGATGTTGTTCGACGAACGCGGGGGAGGGTTCTCGGCGCTGCGCCCGGACGGCGAACTGGTGCGGATCGAGGCGGACCTGTCCGACCTCTGGGTGGCGGGCGAGACCGGGCTGATGGGCATGGTCGTCGATCCGAGCTTCGCGTCGAACCGGACCGTCTACACCTGCATGGGACACCTCGGCGGGGTGCGGGACGTCCGGGTGGTCGCGTGGACCCTCGATGCCGGCTACACCCGGGCGGTGCGGGTGCCGGATCCGGTGGTCACCGGGATCGACATCACCACCGGACGGCACGGCGGCTGCCGACTGCGGTTCGACCAACGGGGCACGTTGGTGATCGGCACCGGCGACGCGGCGGTCGGCAGTCACCCGCAGGACCTCGGCGCCCTCAACGGCAAGATCCTGCGGGTCACCACCTCCGGGGCGCCGGCGCCGGACAACCCGTTCCTCGAGTCGGACGACCCGGCCACCCGCCTGGTCTTCAGCTACGGCCACCGGAACGTGCAGGGACTCGCGCTGCGGCCGGGAACCGGGCAGGTCTGGACGGTGGAGCACGGCGCCGGTGTCGAGGACGAGATCAACGCCCCGGTCTCCGGCGGCAACTTCGGGTACGACCCGGTCCCGGTCGACGGGCCCGGCTACGACGAATCGGTACCGATGACCGACCCGGCCCTGGGTCAGGTGCAGGAGGCGGTCGCGACCAGCGGCGCCACGACGGCGGGTTGGTCCGGTGCGACGTGGATCGACGGACCGCAGTGGGGTGAGCTCGACGGCGCGCTGGCCGTCGCGGCACTGGGCGGCGAGTCGCTGCAGGTCTTCCGGATCGACCGCGCCGGGGCGGTCCGCGGGACCTCGACCATCGCCGAGCTGTCCGGCACCCATGGCCGGCTGCGCACCGTGCAGAGCGGCCCGGACGGGGCGCTGTACGTCACGACCTCCAACGGGGGCGGACGGGACGAGATCCTCCGGGTCGCACCGGCGGCCTGATCCGGCCCCGCCGTTCGCCGACCTGTCGGGCACTCTTCTCGGGACCGGCCACCACCTCAGGGTGACGAGGCGCGGATCGTGGATCAGGAAGTCGACCCGGTCGGCGCAACGAAACCCGCCCGGCGCAACGCTGCGGCGTCGATGCGGTCGGGTGGGTGCGGCCGACGGCCTTGTCGCTGTGTGATCGGTGTGAACCATCAGCTCCGAAGTGGACCTGGGGGTGTCCGATAGGCCATTCTTGGTCCGAATCGTGCGCCGTGGGTCCTCCGGCGCTCCTGCCCGGGTCCGGGAGTCGACAGCCGCAGCTGACAGCCGCTACACAGTTGAGACCTCAGCTAGACACATCAGTGTCCGTCTCGTAATCTGACCGAGACCTTCAGTTGGATCGCCGGTCGGGGATCGGGAGGTCACCGCCGAGTCGACGCCGTCGGGGAGTCGAGCCGGGAACCCAAGGTTCCACTGGGGTGAATCCCCTGAGCTACGCGCCTTCGCGGAGGTCGGGGGTAGGGCCACTTCCTGGCCCGAATCCGTCAGCTAACCCGGTAGGCGGCAAGGAAGAAGGGTTTCGCCGTCTTGGCGACACATGCATCGACGCCGGAACTTCGGCGCCGCCCGCGAGGTCTGCGGGCACTTGCTCTGGGCGTGGCCGCGACAACGCTGTTCGGGCTGATCGGCGCGCTGCCGGCCGCCGCGGACCCGGTCGGCACCGACGAGCCGGGCACCGCCTCCGAGGCGAAGACGGCCTGGGAGGAGTCGCAGCGCCAGGCCGAGATCTCCGCCGAGGCGCTCAACGGCGCGAAGCAGGCCAAGGCCGACGCGGACGCCGCCTCGAAGAAGGCCGCCGCCGCCCAGGTCGCCGCCGAGAAGGCCGCCGGCACCGCGAAGACCACCGCCGAGAAGGCCGCCGCAACCGCCAAGAGCTACCAGTCGGATCTCGACCAGTTCGCCAGCGCCACCTTCCGCGGCGCGCGGACCGGGACGATGAGCCTGCTGCTCACCGCCGACTCCGCCGAGGACTTCCTCGACCAGGCCACCGCCGTCGAGCGGGTCGCCGCCGACACCCACGCCACGATGGACACCGCGCTGCAGGCGAAGGCCGACGCCGCGACCGAGTCCACCAAGGCCGCGTCCGCCGCGGTGACCGCGACCCAGGCCGCGACCGAGGCGGCCACCGCCGCCGAGGCCGCCACCAAGGCCGAGACCGAGGCCGCCGCCAAGAAGACCGCCATGGACACTGCGGTCTCCGACGCCAAGGCCCTCTACGACAAGCTGTCGGAGGAGGAGCGGCTGGCCGCGGAGCGTGCCGCCGAGCAGGCCCGTCGGGAGTCCGAGGCCCGGGCCGCCGCGCTTGCCGCGCAGCAGGCCGCCGCCGAGGAGGCCGCCGCCCGCGAAGCCGCCGCTGCTGCCGCCGCCGCGCCGTCCACCAGCGCCGCGGCCGAGGCCGACACCCTGGTGGCGCCGGCCTCCGAGGCGCCTGTCTCCGAGGCGGCCCCGCCCGCCGAAGAACCGGCGCCCACCACCGAGGCGGCCGCCCCGCCGGCCGTGTCCGGTGGCGACCAGCTCGGCCAGATCGCCGCGCAGGCGGCGCTGACCAAGGTCGGCGCCGGCTACTGCTACGCCTGTGACGGCCCGGACGCCTTCGACTGCTCGGGTCTGACCACCTGGGCGTGGGGCCAGGCCGGCATCGGGATCCCGCGGGCCAGCTACCTGCAGGCCGAGCTGCCGTCGGTGCCGCTGGACCAGCTGCAGCCCGGTGACCTGGTCACCTACTACAGCCCGGTGAGCCACGTCGCGATCTACGTCGGCGACGGCATGGTCGTCAGCGCCGCCACCTACAGCGTCGGTGTCGTGCTGGTGCCGGTCGACGGTGCGGGCCCGAACCCGACCGGACACCGCGTCCCGCGCTGATCCTCACTGCTTCTCGAAGAGCCCGCCCCTGATCCGGGGCGGGCTCTTCGGCGTTGTGGGCATGTGTTCCGCCGCCGGGGGGCCGGCGCCGGCTGATCCGGCGGGCCGACTGTGCGGCTGGCGGGCCGGGTCGGGGACCGTTTCACCTCGCCCACCGGTGGAAAGGTGGGCCCGCGATTCCTGCGGGCACGTCGGCGTGGGCCCCCGGGGATGTACCAGCGGGAGAGTCGCCTGATGTCGCGCACCTGCTCCGCCCGAGTGGCCCCGGGCTCGGGATCAGGGACCGTTTCCACCGCCCACCGATGGAAACGGTCCCGGATTCTCCCGGGACTGGATGCCGGCCCCCGGGTCAGGGACCAGCGGGAACCGGCCGGATCTCGGACCGGATCGACGGCGGAGCGGAGGGAGCGACATCCGGCGGCCGGCACCCGACCGGTGACGGCGCGCGGACGACCTGGCGGATCCGCCGGTGCCCGCACACACGAAAGTCCGGGGCGTTCCAGCGGGAACGCCCCGGACGAGCCGACCGGACAGGGCCGGCAGGACCGACGAAGGTCAGCGGGTGACGAGGACCACGATCAGCGCGGCGCAGGCGACGAGCGCGCAGATGATGACCGGCCAGGCCCAGCCCGGCATCCCGTTCCGTACCGGCTCCTCCTCCTCGACGAACCGACGGAACATCTGGGTGTCGGCGATGGATCCCTCGTCACGGGGGTGTTCAGGGCTGGTCATGGCTCCCATGAAACACCAAGGAGCGGAAATCCTCGCCGTCCGCGCGGGTGGATGTGAACAGTCCGACCCGACGCAACCTCAGGCGTAGATCTCGTCCAGACGCTGCTGCCAGGCCGCGCTGACGGCCTCGGCGGTCGGGCCGTCGGCATCGGCGTCCGGGAAGCGGTGGACGGTGACGGCGACCGGGGCGCCGAAGAAGTTGCGGCCGAAGATGCGGATGAGCGCGTCGTCGGTGCGCAGGCCGATGAAGGCGTGGTTCCGGTGGTCGACCTCGACATCGACGACCACGCCGACCGCCGGCAGCGCGAGTTGGATCCGGTCGCCCTGCTGCACCCCGTCCCCGATCCCCAGGGCGAGCAGCAGGGTGCGCAGTCCTTCCGGGTTCTGCGAGGAGGCGGGAGCCGTCGCCTCCGAGTAGCTGACGGTGCGGCCGGCGAAGTGCTGGACGTACTGGCGGAGCGTGTGCAGGTAGAAGTCGGTGTGCTGGTCGGCGCCGTCGTACTGGGTGTCCCAGTCCTCGGTGATCACCCCGCTGTGCACGTAGCGGACGGTCGCGCCGCCCGGGCGGGCGGAGATCTCGTGCTCGAGCTGGTTGAACCAACCGTCCTCGCCGTCGACCCGGGTGACGAAGTGGTGCGGCGGGTCCCAGACGGTGACCACGCCGCCGAACGCAGCGGCACCACCCACCCGCGGCTCGAACTCCATCGGCCACAGCCAGCCGCCGACGTTCGTGGTCACGGCGTCGAACACCTGCTCAGGGGTGCCCTCCACGTCGAAGGTGCGGGCGATGTCGAAACGCTTGCCGGTCATGGGGTGCTCCTCGGGGTCCGTGCGGTGGGCAGTGCGGTGGGTGGTGTGGGGGAATCGCGGTGGGTGGTTCCGGGGGAACGCAGCCGGTGATGTGGGGGGATCGCTGCGGGTGGTGCGGGAGACGTCAGGTCGGTGGTGCGGACGTGCGGACGGCCTTCGGACCGGAAACAGCTGCACCGTCACCGGTCTCGCGCAGGGTCGGGTGCATGGCGAGCACCAGGCGGTGCCCGCGCGCGCCGGGTGCCTGCGGGCGGTGGTAGCGGTCGACCAGCTCGTCGACCGACGCCGCGAGTTCGCGGGCGAAGGCGGCGCGGTCGGCGGCGGAGGCGAAGTCGATCCGGGTGTCGCCGGCGAAGGTGGCCAGCGGTTGCCCGGCGGCCCGCGCGCCGGCCACCAGGGTGCCGACCTCCCGCACCAACCGGGCGGACAGCGCCAGCAACCACCCGGCGGAGTACTCGTCTCGGGAGCGCGCCGGGTCGGGCGCGACCGGCAGGAGCGCGGCGGGGGAGATCACGAACGACGCGGCCACCGCCTTCAGTACCCGCTCGGTCATGTTGCCCTTGCGGCGCTCCTCGACCAGCTCGATCAGCCCGACCCGTTCGAGGGCGTGCAGGTGGTAGTTCACCTTCTGCCGGGACAGCCCCACCGACGCGGCGAGGGTGCTGGCGGACCCCGGACTGACCAGGGCCGCCAGCAGCCCGGCCCGGACCGGATCCAGGACGACCTCCGCCGCCGCCGGATCCTCGATGACCGCCACCTCGTCCATGGCGATCACCCTCGCACCGAAAGGAAATGTTGTCAAGACAGTTGTATCTGTCGGTCGGTGTTCGCCTCGTGGGTGATGCGCCTCATGGCGGTCCGGGCGGGCGAAACAGCAGGGCAACCGTGTGGCAGAGACCGATGCACCACAGGGTGTCGGGGACAATCAGCGGGCACCGGACACCGCCACCCGGGGCATCGTCACCAGGGGTGACGGAACGGTGGAGGTGACGGATGACAGGCGCGCCACGGGCACGCATCGCGATGCTCGTCGCGGCCCTGCTCGCCGGCCTCCTCCAGTTCGTCACGCCGGTCCAGGTCCTGGCCGCGCCCGCACCGGCCACCCCGACCGCGACCACCCAGGCCCCGAGCACCAGCACCCCCACCACGCAGACCGCGGGCGGAGGTGTCGCCGGCGGCTACGTCCCGATCACCCCGGCCCGGATCCTGGACACCCGGATCGGTACCGGAGCCCGACAGGGCGTGGTGGGCAACGGATCGCTCCCCGTCCGGGTCCGCGGCTGGGTGCCGTCGAGCGGCGTCGCCGCCGTGCTGATCCAGATCACCGCCGTCGCGCCGACCACGTCCGGTTTCCTCACCGCCTACCCGGACGGCACGACGCGGCCGGGTGTCGCCCAGCTCAACTACACCGCGGGCAGCAGCGGTACCGCCACCGCGCTGGTCACCCTGGGCGGCGACGGCCGCTTCCGGATCGCCAACCTGCCCACCGCCGTCGCCGGGCACGCCCACCTGGTCGTCGACCTGCTCGGCTGGACCCGCAGCGGCACCGCGGTCGCCGGTGGGTTCACCGCCCTGGCCACCGGCACCCGGCTGGCCGACACCCGCACCGGTCTGGGTCTGCGACGCGGCACGGTCACCGGATCGACGCCGCTGCCGGTGCCGGTGTACGGCCGGGCCGGGGTGCCGGCGGGGGTGAGCGCAGTGCTGGTCACCGTGACGGCAGTGGCCCCGGTCGGCGGCGGCTACCTGCGACTGGGCGGCACCGGATCCGCTCCGGCCACGGTGCTGAACTTCTCGTCGGGGCGGAGCACCACCGCCTTCGCCGTGGTGCCGGTGTCCGCCGACGGCCGGATCGCGATCACCCCGGGCGTCCCCGGCCGCACCCACGTCGTCATCGATGTCGCCGGGTACGTCGCGGGCGGCAGGGCGTCCGCCGCCGGGACGCTGCAGACCGGACCGGCCGCGCGGCTGCTGGACACCCGGACGAACCGTTCCGTCGGGCCCGGGAAGGCCGTGGCGGTCCGGGTGCTGGGCCGCGGCGGGGTGCCGGCCGAAGGCGCCACCGCCGTCGCGCTCGCCGTCTCCGTCGTCGGCCCCACCGCCGCCGGCTACCTGACCGTCGGCCCGACCGCGGGCGGCCGGGCGGCCACCGTGCTCAACTACCCCGCCGGGCAGACCCTCACCACCACTGTGCTGGTCCCGGTCGGAGCGGACGGCACCGTCACCGTGACCGGTGTCAGCACCGGGCAGCAGCACGTGGTCATCGATCTCGCCGGCTGGTACCTCCCCGGCGGTGTCGCGGCCACGGTCGCCGTCACCGCCTGCACCCCCTCGGTGTCCTCCCGCCTCACCGCGCCGGACGGGTCGGCGATCCCGGGCGCCGCGCCCGGCGCGACGGTCCGGTACGCGGTGGCGATGCGGAACGACCCGACCGGCTCCTGCCTGTCCACCCCCGGGGACCCGACGGTGTCCGGCACCGTGCGCCTGGTCCCGTCCGGCCCCGGGGTGCTGCCGTCGGCGTGCACGACCGCGGGTGGCGCGTGCGTCACCGAGGTGCAGGCCTGGATCGAGATCCACACGGCCGCCGGCTGGCGGGCGCTGCCGACCGAGCAGACGGTGAACACCACCGCCGCCGCGGTACTGGCCACCCGCTGTCCCGGCGGGGCCGCCGCCGGGTGCGCCTCTTCCGCCCTGCGGTCCGGGGTGGTGGAGGCGACCCTGCCGACGGCGGTCCCGTGCGCCGCAGACTCCGGGTCATGCACCGCCTCCGGGACCACCCTGGCCTTCCGCTACCACCCGCGGCTGACCGGGTCGCAGCTCGCCCGGATCGCCGCGTGCGCCGCCGGTTCCGCCTGCGATGCCGCGAGAGTCGCCGTCCGGGTGGACTTCTCGGATCCCGGCCACGGATCGGTGGTCACCGTCGCTGACCTGCCGGCCGGGAGCGACGGCACCGCCCGGTCGGTCGCCGTCCGGGTGGACACCCCGGCCGGCACCGGAACCACTCTTCGCCCGGACGATCTCGCCCCCGGTACCTCGGTCCGGGTCGCTTCTGCGGCGAGCTACACCGTGCCGGCCGCCGCCTCGACGCAGTTCGCCGCGACCCTGACCACGTCCTGGACGGGGGGCCGGACCGTCGGACGGCTGCTCACCCCGATCACCGCCCGGGCCGACACCGCCCCGATGACGCTCGCCGTCGACACCGCCGCGATCACCTCGGGCGTGTCCACCACGGTGGTCATGAGCTCGGTGGCGCTGGGTGTGCGGACCGGCGCGGTGGAGATCCGCGATGCCTCGAACGTCCGGCTCGGGTTCCTGCGGGACGACGGACGTTCGCCGGATCTCGTTGCCGGGGACGGCGTTTCGACCGGATCGGTGGCGGTGCGGTCGACCGCGTCGAGCGTCGGGATCCGTGCCGTCGGCACCATCGACGGCGCCCCGGCGCAGAGTCGGACGGTCACCCTGCAGGTCACCCCGGCAGGTCTGCCGGTGGATGCGGCGACAAGCCCGCCGGATGCGGTGATCACCGTCGCCGGTGAGCAGGTGCGGTCCGACACCTTGCTGGTCCGGCTCGACGAGCACATCGACCCGGCGGTGATCAGTTCCGCCGCCGACCGGGTCGGTGGCGAGGTACTCGGCCGGGTCGGTGACTCCTGGCAGGTCGGGTTCCCGGCCGTCGCGGCCGCCGGGACCCTGGAGCTGCTGGCCGGCCGGATCGAGGCGCTGCCGGGGGTCGCCGCGGTCGAGACCGACCCCGTAGGTGAGGGTTCCGCGCTCACCCCGAACGACCCGGCCTACGCCGAGCAGTGGTCGATGCCGGCCACCCGGACCGACGAGCTCTGGGCCACAGGGCAGGGCGCGCCGGTGGTGGTGGCGGTCGCCGACACCGGGATCGACCAGGACCACCCGGATCTGGTGGGCCGGATCCTGCCCGGGATCAACGTGCTCGACGGCGGTACGAACACCGCGGCCGGCCCGGAGGACGACCACGGCACGCACGTCGCCGGGATCATCGCCGCCGCCGGCAACAACGGGCGCGCGGTGGCCGGGGTCGACTGGTCCGCCCGGATCATGCCGATAGTGCTCTGCGAGGGCCGGGCCTGCGGGACGGCAGCCCAACTGGCGCAGGCGATCCGGTACGCAGCGGCGCACGGCGCCCGGGTGCTGAACCTGTCACTCGGCGGCTACCCGCGGTCCGAGGTGGTGGCCGAGGCGCTGCAGGAAGCGGCGGCGGCGTCGATGCTGGTGGTCACCGCGGCGGGGAACTGCGGCGGCGCGACCTACTACTTCAACGGCTGCTCGACCCGGAACGAGGTCGACTACCCGGCCGGCTTCACCGGATCCGAGACCTTCGGCGGCACCACGTACGTGAACAACCTGCTGACGGTCGGGTCGACCGACCGGTCCGGCACCCGCTCTGAGTTCTCCAACCACGGTTCCTACGTGGACATCTCGGCTCCCGGGACCGACATCGTCTCCACCTGGCCGGGCGGTGGCCGGGCCAGCGAGAGCGGCACCTCGATGTCGGCTCCGATGGTCGCCGGCGCCGCGGCGGCCGTGCTCGCCAAGCAACCCACCGCCTCGGACGCGCAGGTACGTTCGCGGCTGATCGCCGCGGCCGGAGGGTCACCCGGCGACGGCATGGGATCCGGCGTCCTGGACACCTTCGAGACGGTGGTCCGCGGCGGCTTCGAGACCGGTGACCTGACCGCGTGGACCCGGACCGGGACCACCCAGGTGCTGGACGGGATCGGCCCGGTGACCGCACCGGACGGGTCGCGGCGGATCGGCCTGCTCTCCACCACCGGCGGCCCCGCCGCCTCCTTGTCGCTGACCCTGCCGATGGTGGCCTCGGCGAAGGACCGTACGGTGCGGCTGCGCTACGACCTGCTCGGCGCATCCGGCGCGGACACCCGGCTGGTGATCACCACCCGCAGCGCCGGCGGTGTCGTCCGGTCGACCGTCGCGGTCCGGTTGGCCACCGCGACGCTGCCGACCTTCCCGGCCACCGGCACCGCGCTCGGCCCGGGAGCCGTGCAGACCGGGTGGCGAACAGCGGTTCTCACGATCCCGGGGGCCGACACCGCGACGGTCGTCCGCGTCGAACTGCAGAGCTCGGTCGCTGCAGCGGCCGCGGTGGACCGCCTGGAGCTGCGCTGACCGTCCCGGGTCAGAGCTGGGTGAGGGTGACAACCGCGGCGACGCCGTTGAACGTCATGTGCGCGACGATCGCGCTGCCCAACCGCCCGGTGTGCATGGTCAGCAGCGCACACACGCCGCCCATCAGCAGCAGGCTCGTGCCGAGCGGCAGCACCGAGTAGGGGTCGGTCAGCTCCGGCAGGTGCAGCACCACGAACAGCACCGACGACAGTCCGACGGTGATCCACCGGCAGCGCGCCTGGCGGGCCGGATCGGTGAGCTGCGCGGGGGTGAGCCGGCGCTGCAGGCTCGACATCGACGACCGGATCAGCAGTCCGCGGAAGAACAGTTCCTCCACCACCGGCGCGATCAGCGTGGCGCCGACGACCAGGTTGAGCACCAGCGCGACGTCGCCGATGCCGGAGGTCACCGACTCGAGGTTGCCGCGGCCGACGCCGCCCTGTAGCGCGCTGATCGCCAGGGTGAGGATGACCGACACGACGCGCATGCCGAGCCCGACCCCGAGGCCGATGGCGAGGTCGACGGGCTTGATCACCAGACCGAGATCCCTGCGCAAATTTCCGGTCCCGTGCCGCCGGGACGCCCACCAGGCCGCTCCGGTCAGGCCGAGCCAGATCGGCAGGAACCCGGCGACGAGCAGCGAGACCTCCCGCGGGATGCCCTCGAACACGCCGAACGGCCAGGACAGCGCGGCGCTGAGCACCAGCACCAGGCCGAATCCGGCCAGGACGTCGACCAGCGACCACCGGCCGTCGCCCCGGCCATGTGTCGGTCCGTCGGGTCGGCGGCCCGGCGTGGTGTCGGCGGGTGCGGCCAGGATGGCCGGCAGCGGTTGGGTGATGGGCTCGGCCCAGGCGGTTGCGTCGTGAGGCGGGGCGGCGGCACCGGGCGGGGCCGGCGAGGCGGTCGGGGCGGGCGGCGCCCAGGGATCCGGGGGACCGTCGGTGCGCACCATGTCAGATCCCCCGGTAGTCGATCCGCGCCATCCGCGGGCCGAACCGCGGGTTGGTGGCGCCGCTGCACTCGATCAGCCGGACCACCCGGTGCCGGTGGCCGCGCCACGGCTCCAGCAGCTCCAGCATGCCGTCGTCGTCCACCCGACGGCCGATCAGCGCGGACCCGACGAAGTGGGCGAGGTGGTAGTCCCCGACGCTGACCGTGTCCGGATCGCCGTGCGCCTTCTGCATGACCTCCGCGGCGGTCCACGGCCCGATCCCGGGGACGGCGGTCAGCACGGCCGCGACCTCCGGGCCGCCGCGGCCGCGGGTCAGCGTGCGCTCCAGGGCGTCGGCCACCCGGGCGGCGCGCATGGCGGTGGCCGCCCGCTTCGGGTCGACGCCGGCCCGGTGGAACTCCCAGGACGGCACCCCCCGCCAGTGTGCAGGCGTGGGGAACAGCCGCATGCCGTCCGGCGCGGGCCCGGGCGGGATCGCACCGAATCGCCGGATCAACTGCCGATAGGACAGCCAGGCGTCCACGCCCAGCACCTTCTGCTCCAGGATCGCCGGGGCCAGGGATTCCCAGACCAGGCCGGTGCGCGGGATGCGCAGGCCGGGCAGCCGGTGCCGGGTCCGGGTGAGCAACAGGTGCGAGGACACGTCGAGTTCCGACCAGTCGTCCCCCTCTCCCAGCAGCTCCGGGACCTGGTCCAGGAACCAGCCGGCCCCCGGGCCCCAGGCCGTCGCCTGCACCTCCGCGGCGTCGGTGCTGCCACCGCGGACCCGCAGGTGCAGGGTGGCCGGACCGGCCGGCGTGGTGCTGACCCGCCAGGCCTCGTCGTGCCCGAGGCGCAACGCCGGGTCGCCCGCGCCGCGACGCAGCGGCCCCAGGGTGGAGTGCAGGTCCACCGGTCGGCCGGGTCGCCAGATGGAGGCGAGCGGCGTCGTGGTGGGCGCGGTCATCCCTCCAGGGTGCCGTACCGGACCGACGGTCCCGGTGAGCGGTGGCGGTCGGGACCCGCAGAGGTGCAAGGTCTGGACTGTTGCTTCAGGGTTTCGACCCGCAGAATGGGTGCATGCGCTCGATCTGGAAGGGCTCCCTGGTCTTCGGACTGGTCAACGTGCCGGTCGCCGTCTACTCGGCGACCGAGGACCGCGACATCAAGTTCCACCAGGTGCACGCGACCGACGGAGGACGGATCCGGTACCAGCGGACCTGCGAGGCCTGCGGCGAGGTGGTGGCGTTCGGCGACATCGCGAAGTCGTTCGAGTCCGACGACGGCCGTACCGCGCGGATCACCGACGAGGACCTCAAGAGCCTGCCGGTGAGCACCGAACGGGAGATCGACCTGTTGTCGTTCGTGCCGTCCGAGCAGATCGACCCGGTGCTCTACGAGAACAGCTACGTGCTGGAGCCGGCGGGCAAGTCGACCAAGGCGTACGTGCTGCTGCGCGAGACGCTGGCCGACACCGACCGGGTCGCCATCGTGAACTTCGCGCTGCGGCAGAAGACCCGGCTGGCGGCGCTGCGGGTGCGCGATGACGTGCTGGTGCTGCAGGCGCTGCGCTGGCCGGACGAGGTCCGGCAGATCTCCTTCGAGTCGCTGGACAAGCCGGCCGACCTGTCCGCGGCGGAGAAGCAGATGGCCGCGCTGCTGGTCGACTCCTACGCCGACGACTTCCATCCGGAGCAGCACGAGGACCGCTACCGGATCGAGCTCGAGCAGATGATCGAGGCGAAACTCGAAGGGGAGCAGGCGTTCCCGGACAAGCCGGCGGAGGACGACGACGACGCCGAGGTGCTGGACCTGCTGGCCGCGCTGCAGCGGTCGGTGAAGCGGCACAAGGGCGAGGCGGACGAGACGGCGGCCGCGGCGGAACCGGCCGCGAAGCCGAAGCGGGCCACCGCCGCCGCCAAGAAGGCGGTCGGCGGCGAGGGTGATGCGGTGGCCAAGCCGGCCGCGAAACCCAGGGCGCGGCGCACCAAGTCGGCCTGATCCGGGTCCGGGTCAGGCGGGCAGTCCGGCGATCCATTCGGCCACCAGCTCGGCGACCAGGCCGTCGGCAGTGGGGGAGTGGCCGCCGTTGACCCATGTCACGGTGACCCGCGCCGGGATCGCCGCGACATGGTGCTCGAACTCGTCGGGTGTGCCGAAAGGATCGGCGCGTCCGGACACGAACAGCACCGGCACGGTGATGTCCGGGAAGTGCGCGATCCGCAGGTTCTCCGGCTTGCCCGGCGGGTGCAGCGGGTAGCTGAGCAGCACCAGGCCGGCCGCCGGCACACCTTCGGCCACCGCCATCGAGCACATCCGGCCGCCGTAGGAGCGGCCGCCGAGCAGCAGTCGGTCGCCGGGCACGCCGAGTTCAGCAGCGAACGCGCCGGCCTGCTCGCGCAGGAACGACACCGCGACCGGTGGTCGGTCCGGCATCTTCTTCCCGGCGGTGCGGTACGGGAAGTCGAGACGCCGGCACGGCAGCGGGGACAGCTTCTGCTCGAGGGTCACCAGGGTCCGGTTGTCCCGGCCCGCACCGGCGCCGGGGGTGAGGATCAGTCCGGCGGGTCCCTCGGTGCGGGCGGTGAATTGGCGACGTGGTGCGGGCTGGTCGTCGGGGCCCGGAGCGGGAGCGGCGGCGGAGGTCGATGCGGGGGTGGAAGCGGCGCGGGCGGGCACCGGGTCACGGTAACCCGGTGCCCGCCCGTGGCGGTGCGTGGACCCGGTTGCGGGCCCGGTGATCTCAGGGAAAGCGGCGTCCGATCCTGTGACGCCACTCGGCGAGCACGGACCGGTGCTGTGCCTGACATCAGCTGCAGCGCTTGACGTCAGGCGACGATGGTGTCCAGCGTGACCTCGATGTTGCCGCGGGTGGCGTTCGAGTACGGGCAGACCTGGTGGGCCTGCTCGACCAGCTGCTCGGCGGCCGCCTGGTCCAGCCCGGACAGCTCGACGTGCAGCGCGACCGCGAGCTGGAACCCGCCCTGACCGTTCGGGCCGATCGCGACGTCTGCGGTGATCGCCGTGTCGGAGATGCTGACCTTGCCGGCCCGGGCGACGGCCTTCAGTGCGCTGTGGAAACAGGCCGCGTAGCCGGCGGCGAAGAGCTGCTCCGGATTGGTGTGACCGCCGGCGCCGCCCATCTCGACCGGGACGGCCAGGTCGAGGTCGAGAATGCCGTCGGAGCTGCGGGAGTGGCCGTTGCGGCCGTCACCGGTGGCGGTGGCGGAGGCGGTGTAGAGGGCTTCCATGAGAGATCTCCTGATCTGTCGGTGCATCGGGGCCGGCTGGTGCGGCCTCTCCGTGGCGTGGGGGTGCTGCAGCCGGTTCAGACCTCGGCGCCGCGCAGCTGGTCGGTGAGCGCGTGCAGTTCGCCGATCAACCGGCCGACGTCCGCCGGTCCGAACTGCGTGCAGCCGGCGACCTGGGCCGGAACGTGCAGCAACTGCTGCTCGAGTGCCCGGCCCTGTTCGGTGAGGTGCACCTGGACGGTGCGACCGTCGGATCCCTCCCGGCGGCGGACCACGAGCCCGGCGTCGGTGAGGCGGCGGAGCAGCGGCGAGAGCGTGCCGGAATCCAGATCCAGCCGGTCGCCGAGCTCACGCACCGTCGCCGTCGGCCGCCCGATCCGTCCCGCCTCCCACAGCGTCAGCATCGTGACGTACTGCGGGTAGGTCAGCCCGAACGGCTCCAGCAGCGGCCGGTACACCGCAGTGAAGGCGTGCGCCGCCCGGTAGACGGCGACACACAGCTGCTGATCCGGACCCGGCATGTGGTTCACGAGATCGATCGTACACAACTTGGTTGTGTACAACTAATCCGCGGCGCGGCCGCCAGGCCGCCATGTTCAGCCGGAAGCTCAGCGGCGTTGGTGGGAGCGGGGTTTCGGGGGGATCGGCCACCAGGCGAAGCGGCCGGCGTCGACGGCGAGGGCGGGGACCAGCAGGGTGCGGACGACCAGGGTGTCGAGCAGCACGCCGAAGGCGACGATGAAGGCGATCTGCGCGAGGAACAGGATCGGGATCACCGACAGCGCCGCGAAGGTCGCGGCCAGCACCACCCCCGCGCTGGTGATCACGCCGCCGGTCACCGTCAACGACCGCAGCACCCCGTCGCGCGGCCCGTGCAGCGCCACCTCCTCCCGCGCCCGGGTCATCAGGAAGATCGAGTAGTCCACGCCGAGTGCCACCAGGAACACGAAGGCGAACAGCGGGACGGCCGGATCGGCGCCGGGGAAGTCGAACAGATGGTTGAACACCAACGCCGAGATCCCCATCGCCGTACCGAAACTCAGCAGCGTGGCGAGCAGCAGCAGGAGCGGCGCGATCAGTGCCCGCAGCAGCAGGATCAGCACCAGCAGCACCGCCAGCAGGATCGCCGGGATGATGATCCGCAGGTCGTGCTGCGACGTCTCGAGGGTGTCCAGCTGCACCGCGGCATTGCCGCCGACCAGGATCTCGCCGCCGGCCGGCAGTGCGTGCACTGCTGCCCGGACGGCCCGCACGGTGTCCTCGCCGGCAGCAGTGCCGATCTCGGTCGAGGCGGTGACCTGCAGCTCCACCCGGCCGTCGACCACCAGCGGCGTCTGCGTCCCGGTCACCGTGGTCACCGTCGCCGGGCCGACCAGGTCGGGGACCGCACCCAGTGCCGTGATCACCGCGTCGGCGGAACCCTCCGGGGCGATGACCAGGATCGGGTTGCCGGACCCACCGGGGAAGTGCGCGGCGAGTGCATCGGTACCGGCGATGGAGTCGACATCGGTGAGGAACACGTCGGTCTCGGCCGTGCCGGAGGCCTTGAACGTCGGCACCGCGATGCAGGCCGCGGCCAGGACCGCGGCGGTGATCACCCAGATCCGCCGCGGATGCCGGCCGACCAGTCGCGCGACCCGCGCCCAGATACCGTGCGCCGCAGCCAGTTCGGCATCGTCGGGATCATGGCCGGGGTCGGCCGCGACCGCGGCCCGCTTCGGGATGCGCGGCCAGAACAGCCAGCGGCCGGTCAGCAGCAGGGCCGGCAGCAGGGTCAGCGCGGCGACGAACGCGGAGGCGATGCCGATCGCACCCACCGGGCCGAGCGACTTGTTCGAACTGAGGTCGGAGAGCAACAGGCACAGCAGGCCGATGATGACCGTCCCGGCGCTGGCGGCGATCGGCTCCAGGCAGGCCCGCCAGGCCCGCGACATCGCGGTGGGCACCGAGTCGGTGTGCTCCAGCTCCTCGCGGAACCGGGAGACCAGCAGCAGGCCGTAGTCGGTGGCCGCGCCGACGGTGAGGATGAAGAGGATGCCCTGGCTCTGCCCGTTCAGGGTCAGCACGTCGGCGGAAGCCAGCAGGTAGACGATCCCGCCGGCCATCGACAGGCCGAACACCGAGGTGAGCAGCACCGCGAACGGCAGCGCGACGGCCCGGTAGACCAGGAACAGGATCACCAGCACCGCGCCGAGAGCGACGAGCAGCAGCAGCCCGTCGATCCCGGCGAAGGCCGCCCCGAGGTCGGCGATCAACCCGGCCGACCCGGCGACGTGCGCCTCACCGCCGGCGGCCGCCGCCTCCGCCCCGGTCCGCAGTGCCTCGATGACCGCGTCCAGCGGCGGCTCGGCGTCGCCGGCCCGGTCGTTCGCCTTCGACGACGACAACGGGACGACAACCAGTCCGGCGACCCCGTCCTGCGACGGGATCAGCGCAGGCGGCGGTCCCGCGAGATAGTCGCCGACGGTGCCGAGCGAGGTACCGTCGCGGTCCACGGCGATCCCGGGCAGTGCGGTGGCCCAGGCCTGCCAGGAGGCGAGCTGGTCGGCGGTGGCGGAGCTGCCCTCCGGAGTGGTGAACACGACGAAGGCGGGGAGCGCATCGCCTTGGGTGAACCCCTTGGCGAGCTCCGCCGCCCGGGCCGACTCGGCGGAGGTCGGCAGGAACGCCTCGGCCGAGTTCGACTGCACCGACGAGAGTTTCCCGATCGACGGGCCGCCGAACGACGCGATCGCCAGCCAGAGCACCAGCACCCCGACGATGCCGAGCCCGCGGATCACACCCGACCGGGCGGGGCGGGTGGCGGGCCGGGTGGGGTGCTCGGTCATGGCACAGACCTTGCCAGACCCGGGACCGGCAGCGGGATCCGGGAGATCCCCGAACTCCGGGCGTCACCGGCCCGGACCGGCGTTCCCCATCATTCACGCCGGCGTCGCCCGTGATCATTCACGCCGGCGTCGCCCGTGGCGACCGGGACCGCGTGCAGGTGCGGCAGCCGGAGGGTCGCGGAGCGTCCGACCCCGACCGACCGCAGTGCGATCGGCCGGCCACCCCAGTCCTCGAACACTGGGGTGGTTCCCCGGTGCCCCGTGGCGGCCCTCCGTGGTCCTCTTCGGAGGTCCACATCCCCTGCGGCAGAGAGGCACTCCCTGTGAGCACTCCCGTCATCTTCATCCACGGCCTGTGGCTGCACGCCGTGTCCTGGACCGGCTGGTGCGAACGCTTCGCCGACGCCGGCTACCTGCCCCTGGCACCCGGCTGGCCCGGCGACGCAGACACGGTGCAGGAGGCCCGCCTCAATCCCGAGGCGATCGCCGACCACGGTATCGACGACGTCGTCGAGCACTACGCGGCGATCATCGACACCCTCGACAGCAAGCCGATTCTCGTCGGGCACTCGTTCGGCGGGATGATCGCCCAGAAGCTCCTCGGCCAGGATCTGGCGGTGGCCGCGATCGCCATCGACGCCGCCCAGATCAAGGGTGTTCTCCCGCTGCCCCTGTCGGCCCTGCGCGCCACGCTGCCGGTGTTCAGGAACCCGGCCAACAGGCACCGGGCCGTCACCCTGACCCACGAACAGTTCCGGTTCGCCTTCACCAACACCGTCTCCGAGGAGGAATCGCGGCAGTTGTACGACGCCTGGGCGATCCCCGCGCCCGGCAAGCCGCTGTTCGAGGCGGCGGCCAGCAACTTCAACCCGCACTCGCCGGCCAAGGTCGCCACCGACAACCAGAACCGCGGACCGTTGCTGCTGATCATGGGCGGACAGGACAACACCGTCCCCGAGGCCGTCGTGAAGGCCACGCTCCGCCAGTACCGGCACTCCGAGGCGGTCACCGACATCCTGGAGTTCCCCGACCGGGCGCACTCCCTGACGATCGACCACGGCTGGACCGAGATCGCCGAGGCCTGCCTGTCCTGGCTCACGAAGCAGTCGCTCTGATGGACCTCGGACTGGCCGGCAAGGTGGCCCTGGTGACCGGGGCTGGCCGGGGCATCGGGCTGTCCGTCGCGCGTGCGCTCAGCGCCGAGGGGGTACGCGTGGTGGCCGCCGCCCGGGAGGGCAGCGACGAGCTGACCGCGCTCGCCTCGACCGGCGAGGTGCACATCGTCCTGGTCGACCTGACGGATCCCGACGGACCGGCGCATGTTGTCCGGGAGGCGGTCTCGACGTACGGCGGCATCGACGTCCTGGTCAACAACGTCGGGGCGGTCAGACCCCGCGTCGACGGGTTCCTCGCCGTCTCGGACGCCGACTGGGAGTGGGCGCTCGGGATCAACCTGATGGTCGCGGTGCGGACGACCCGCGCCGCGTTGCCCCACCTGCTGGAACGCACGCCGTCCACCGTGGTGACGATCAGTTCGGTCAACGCCTCCCTGCCCGATCCCCTCGTCATCGACTACAGCGCTGCCAAGGGCGCCCTGAGCAACTTCTGCAAGTCGCTGTCGAAGGAATTCGGGCCCCGGGGGGTCCGGGTCAACTGGATCAGCCCCGGCCCGGTGGAGACCCCGCTCTGGCTGGGCGCCGGCGGAGTGGCCGAGACCCTGTCCTCCCGGACGGGCCGGCGCCCGGAGGACGTCGCCGCGCAGGCGGTGGCGGGTACCGCCACCGGCCGCTTCACCCGGCCCGAGGAGGTCGCCGACGTGGTCCTGCTGCTGGCCTCACCGCGCGGCGGCAACATCACCGGCACCGAGCTCCTGATCGACGGAGGCCTCAGTGCCGGCCTGTGACACCCCATCCGACACGCTCCTCAGAGAGGAAAAGCGATGAATCGCAGCCAGTTCCGCACCACCCTGCGGGGAGGCCTGGTGACGCTGCTGGCCACCGTGGCCGCCGCCGTCCTGACCACGTCCGGCGTCGCGTCGGCGACCGCGCAACAGAAGACCCGACCGACCGTCGTCCTGGTCCACGGCGCCTTCGCCGACTCCTCGGGGTTCACCGAGACGATCAAGGAACTGCAGGTCCTCGGCTACCCCGTCCTCGCCGTGGCCAACCCGTTGCGCGGCCTGCATCCGGACGCCGCGTACCTCCGGTCCGTGCTGAGTACCATCCCCGGCCCGGTGGTCCTGGTCGGGCACTCGTACGGTGGTGCGGTGATGAGCGAGGCGGCCGTCGGCATCCCGCGGGTGAAGGCGCTGGTCTTCCTGGCCGCCTACGCACCGGCCGAGGGTGAGACGCTCGGCGCCGCAGGTGCTCTGGGTGGCGGTACGTCGCTGCTGCCCCAGCACGTCGTGGCGCGGCCGTACCCCGGCGCGCCCGACGGCGACGCGGACGGCTACATCGACCCGGCCTACTTCCGTGCCGTGTTCGCGGCCGACGTGCCCGCGGCGAAGGCGGCGGTCATGGCCGCGGCACAGCGACCCTTGGCGCTGTCCGCGCTCGGAACGCCGGCCGCGGTCCCGGCCTGGAAGACGGTGCCGTCCTACTACCTCGTCGCGAAGCAGGACCAGGCGATCCCGGTCCAGGCCCAACGGGCCATGGCCGCCCGTGCGGGGTCGAGGACCGTGGAGATCAACAGCTCGCACGCGGTCATGGTCAGCCACCCGGAGGCCGTCACGGCCCTGATCGTCGCCGCATCCGGCCGATGAGCACCGGCGGGGGCCGGCTGGTCGGCCGGGCGGCAGAGCTCCGCCTGATGGACGACCTGCTGGCCTCCGTCCGGGACGGCATGAGCGGGGCCCTCGTGCTGGTGGGTGAGGCCGGGATCGGCAAGACCCGGCTGCTCCAGACGCTGGCCGCCTCCGCCGCCGACCTGCGGGTGAGCGTCGTGACAGGGGTCGAGTCCGAACGGCACCTCGCCTTCGCCGGTCTGCACCGGCTGCTGCTGCCGGTGCTGGACCGGTTGCCACGCCTGCCGGAACCGCAGCGCCGGGCACTGGAATCGGCGCTCGGCCACAGCGTCGACGCCGCCGCCGACCGGTTCGTGATCGGGCTGGGGGTGATGACCCTGTTGGCCGACGTGGCCGCGGAACTGCCGTGGCTGTGCCTCTTCGACGACGCGCACTGGCTCGATCCGGAGTCGCTGGACACGCTGGCCTTCGTCGCGCGCCGATTGGGTGCCGAGAGCCTCGGGATCGTCTTCGGCACCCGCCCCGACCGCGGTGCCCCGCCACCGAGGTTGCAGGGCATCGACGCCCACCTCGTGGCCGGTCTGACCGAACCGGAGGCCGCGCAACTGCTGGCCGACCGGCAGCCGCGGGCGTTGTCGAGCCGCGTCGTGCACCGGCTGTTCACCGGCACCGCCGGGAACCCGCTCGCCCTGATCGCGCTGGCCGAGGACCTGAGCGCCGACCAGCTGGCCGGTTCCGAACTCCTCCCCGCTGCTCTTCCGCACGGCTCCTCCTTGGAGCAGACGTTCCTGGGCCGGATCCGGGAGCTCCCGACCGACACCCAGCTGCTGGTCCTCGCCGCCGCGGCGGCCCCGCCCGAGGAGCCCGCCCTGCTGTGGCGGGCGCTGGGGACACTCGGCCTCGAGCCCTCGCACGCCGAGGCCGCGGAGGACGCGGGGGTGCTCACCGCCGGTGCCCGCATCGTCTTCAGCCACCCGCTGTTCCGCTCCGCGGTCTACTCGGGCGCCTCCGGCTCCGACCGACGCCGCGTCCACCGGGCCCTGGCCGCGGCAAGCGATCAGCATCGGCAACCCGACCACCGGGCATGGCACCTCGCCCGGGCGACGGTCGGTCACGACGAGGCCGTCGCCCGGATGCTCGAGGAGTCGGCCGGCCGGGCGGCGCGGCGCGGCGGGCACGCCGCCGAGGCATCGTTCCTGTCGCTGGCGGCCGAGTTGACCCCGGAACCCGAGAAGCGGGCCATGCGCCTGTTCGACTGCGCGCGGGCGCACCTGTTGGCCGGTGACCGGGCCACCGCCCAGGAGAAACTCGACGAGGCGGACCCCGACCTCGACCATCCCGTCCTACGGGCCAACAGCCGGCGGATGCGGGCGCTCCTGCAGGTGTCCCAGACGCTGCGGTTCACCGGGGTGCCGGCGCTGCAGCAGGCGGCCGAGTCGCTGGTGGGCGTGGCGCCGACGTTGGCCCGCGAGATCATGCTCGAGGCACTGCTTTTCGCGCTCTCACTCGGCGACACCGAGGACCACTCGACGCTGTCGCGGGTGGCCCGCGCGGCCCTGGCGCTACCACCGCCCGACGGCGAACCGGGGTTGGTCGACCTGTTCCTGGAGGCGTTCGCGACCCGCTTCGGGATCGGCTACCTCCAGGCCGTACCGGCCATGCAGCGCGCCGTCGCGGCCGCCCGGGCGGGGAACGAGCTACCGGGCCTCGGTCTGGCGATCCCCACCAGCCTGCTGGTCGACGACCTCTTCGACCTGGACAGCCGCCGGGTCGTCCTCGAGCACTCGAACGCGCTCGAACGACGTCGGGGCACCTTGCTCCTGCTGCGGCTCAGCACGGCTGCCATCGCCAAGAGCGAGACCTGGGAGGGCCGCCTCGACGACGCGGAGACCCACCTCGCCGAGAGCGAGGAGTTCGAGCGCTCGATCGGGACCGACCGGGGCGGGAACGCGATGCGGGTGGAACTCGCCGCCTGGCGGGGGGACGAGGCCGACGCCCGGCGCCACGCCGCCGAGGCGCTGAAGAACCGGGTCCGCGGGACGCACTGGATCGCGGTGCGGGCGATGGGCATCCTCGAGTTGAGCCGGGGAGACCACCGGGCGGCACTGACCGTCCTCGAGCCGCTGGTCCGCGCCGACGACTACCCGACCGCCAGCCAGGCGCTGCCGGACCTGGTCGAGGCAGCCGCCGGCTGCGGCGAGCCCGCGGTCGCGCGGCTCGCGCTGGACCGGCTGACCGTACGGGCGCTGGCGGTCCGGACGCCGTGGGCCCTCGGCGGCCTGGCCCGGTCCCGGGCGCTGCTGCCGGGGACCGGGGACGACGTCGACAAGCTTTTCGAGGAGGCCGGGGAGGCGTTCGGTGCGGTCGGCATGCAGACCGAACTCGCCCGGACCCGGCTGCTGCACGGCGAGTGGCTGGCCGCGGCCGGGCGCCGCGACGAGGCACGTCAGCAGTTCGCCCGCGCCCACGAGCTGTTCGACGCCATGAGGGCCGTCCTCTTCTCTGCCCGCGCCCTGGCCGGCCTCGAGGCCAGCGGCGGGCAGGCGCTCGCCCCGAGACACCGGTCGTCCGAGCTGCTCACGGCGCAGGAGCGGCAGGTGGCCGCACTGGCCGCCGGCGGGGCCACCAACGCGGAGATCGCCGCGCAACTCTTCGTCACCCGCTCGACCGTGGAGTTCCACCTGACCAAGGTGTTCCGCAAGCTCGGTCTGCGTTCACGCCGGGAGCTGGCCCAGGCGCTGGCCTGATCGAGAAGCTGAGCCGCTCGAAGCCGACCGAGGTAGGGCCGGCAGCCTGTGCGCCGAGTGATCCGGGCGTCGTCAGGCGCCGCGGACGGACTCTTCGTGCGCCAGCAGCTCGGAGAAGGTGAAGGTGCCGGTGTGCGGGTCGTCCCGGCCGTCCAGGTACAGCCGCTTCACCGCGACCAGGATCCCGTCGGCCAGCGTGTTGCGGAAGTCGTCGCGCAGCAGCCGGGCCCGCTCGATCGGGTGTGACAGGTAGCCCAGCTCGATCTGGATCGCCGGCATCCGGGTCAGCCGCAGCAGCTCCCAGGTGCGGTGGTGCACCCGGCAGTCGGTGAGCTGGGTGCGCGCGACCAGTTCCTTCTGCACCAGCTCGGCGAGCGTCTCGCCGACGGTGGAGGTGGCGCCGGAGTCGGATCCGAAGTGGAAGGTGGCCAGGCCGCTGGCCTGTGCCGAGGTCGACCCGTCGATGTGCAGGCTGATCAGCAGGTCGGCGTCGACCTCGTTGGCCAGCGCCGCCCGCTCCTCCGAGGTCGGGTTCTGACCCGGTCCACGGGTGACGAAGGTGTCCATGCCGGTCGCGACCATCCGGCCCTCGAGCCGACGGGCGATGTCGTAGGTCAGGTCGGCGGCGCGGACCTCGCCGTCGTCGGTGTCGACCACCCAGCCTGGATCGCTGCCGCCGTGCGCGGGATCGATGACGATGCGCTTGCCGCGGAGCCGCGGTCCGGACTGCCGCAGGTTGTGGTGCTCGCGCAGGTAGTGCGGGCGCCCGCCGGTGACCATCGGACGCATCCGGGTCAGCTCACGGAAGGTGGCGGCGCCGAACACACCGTCCTCGGGCAGCCCCCGGTCACGCTGGAAGTTGCGGACGCACGCGTCGGTGAGCGGACCGAACCGGCCGTCCGGGCGCCCGGTGTTGTAGCCGAACTCGGCCAGCCGGACCTGCAGGGCGTAGACGTCGTCGCCGCTCATCATCGCGGAGAGGGTGTAGGTGAGGGTCCGGTCACCCAGGCTCCACCGGGCGTCGGTGAGCGCGCGGGTGGTGGCCGGCCCGACGATGCCGTCCGCGTTGAGGCCGCGCTGCTGCTGGAAGGCCCGGACGGCGGCGTCGGTCTCGTTGTCGAAGACCGGCTCGTCCTGGCGGGCATGGCCGTTGGTGGCCGGGGCGGGGACCTGGGCCGGGAGCAGTCCCAGGGAGGCAAGGGCGCTGCGCAGGCCCGCGACGGAGGGGCCGTGATCACCTCGTCGCAGCATCGCTCTCCGTTCGTCCTGCCCACTCGTCGGCCTGTGCGCGGCGGGCGAGGGCCCGTCGTGGTCGTGCGCCGGCCGCCTCGCGACGGCCGGGGTGCTCACCGGTCGGTGCCGGAGGTCCAGCGGACATTGTGCCCCGCCCGGCCCCGTCAAGGGCAACTTCGCGGCGCGTCCCGGTGGCTCCGGCCGGCCGGTGCGGTGCTCCCGCAGTGTGGGACGCACGAGGACGTCCGAGGTGGCCCGGGGTCCCGATCGGGGTCGCGGAACCCGGAAGCGTGTCGGCTCCGGGCGTCGCGGTGAGCGCTCCGATCCTTGGGACGGCCCCGACCCTGATCCTGCGATCGAGCCCGCGTCGCCCTCGGTGAGCGGACGGTCGCATGGCGTCAGGGAACGGTGGCAGCGGTCGGTGGCCGGCGAGGGGTGACACCCGTCCGCTGCGTTCTCCCGGAATCGGCGGATACCCGGACGAACGAGATCAAACCACGCCAAACATCACGGAGTGTCGGCCACCGGGCGCGATGGCCCCCGAACGGTGCGGACAAGTTCCCTCCGAGGGCTGACCATCCGGCACGGCGACCACTTTCCGTGACATCTGCAGGCTTCGACGAACAACAACCGGAACTGCTCGGCAGACCTTCGGTCCACGACCGCATCGGCGATCGATCGCACGCAGTGAGATTTTCCCTTCGTGACGCTCGCGAATCGTCATCAGCAGGAGACACGTCGGCGTGACGAATGGGGGGAAACGTCGTCACCATTCCATCCGCAATCCGCTCAGTGACGAATACCTGTTGATCCCATCGGCGGGTTCGTCACCCGGGTGGCCCAAGTGGGTGACCCCCGATCAGTCCGATCGGAACACCAGCGCCACAGCCCGTGCACCACCCGCACCGGCATCGCATCGCACGCAGCGCCCGCAGTGACACGCAGTGACATCCCCGCAGGACATCCCCGCAGTTCCCGCACCGCCACCCCAGGCCCCTGAGCATCCCGCTCACCTGTCAGAAAGGCACCACGTTGTCCCAGCACTCCCTCCCCGCCCCGCGGAAGCGCTTCGCCCCGCTGATGATCGTCGCCGGTCTGGTCGGTGCGCTGCTCCTGTCGCTGTCGATGACCGGGACGCTGTCGGCGTTCACCGCGGCCATCACCAACACGACCAACACCGCGGCCTCCGGCTCGCTGATCCTGCGAGAGGTCAGCGGCGCCAACAACTGCATCAGCACCGACTCGACCGCGTCCTGCGCGACGATCAACAAGTACGGCGGCAGCACCACCCTGGTCCCGAGCGACGGCACCGTGAACACCTCGGTCACCACCGTGAACTTCACCAACACCGGCACCGCGACGGCCACCTCCTTCACGCTGAAGGCCAACGCCTGCACCCAGTCCGGCACCGGTACCGCCACCGACTTCTGCACCAAGCTCAACGTCAAGATCGTCAGCGGCAGCACCACGCTGTTCAACGGCAACGCCACCACGCTGGCCACCCAGACCGCGACCACCCCGATCGCCCTCACCATCCCCACCCCGAACGCCGCCACCACCGTCCCGGTGACCTTCACCGTGTGGCTGGACGCCTCGGCCGGCAACACCTACCAGTCCCTGGCCGCCTCGCAGCCGCTGGTGTGGACCCTCTCCACCTGATCCTGATCAGTTCGCACGACGCACCTGAGCACGGCACCACAGCACCACCGCAGTACCAGGCACCAAGCACTGAGAAGCACTGACAAGCACTGAGAAGCACTGACAAGCACTGACAGGAAGCAGGACTCGGGATGAAGGCGGTCGGGACCTCCCCCCGCGCGCTCGCCGGTGGCAGCAGCCGCCCGCGGGCCGCGGAGGGAGGGACCGGCCGCCGTCCGTGGTGGCGGCGGGTCTCCCCGGCCGCGCTGATCGCGGGTGCGGCCCTGGTCCTCGTCGTCCTGGCCGGCGCCGGATGGCGACTGTCCGGCGGCGACTGGCAGATCGTCTCCACCCCGTCGATGGGGGAGGCCGCACCGGTCGGCACCCTGCTGCTCACCCGCCCGGCCGAGGCCGGCGAGGTGCACGTCGGCGACATCGTCACCTACCAACCGCCGGTCGCCGGCGCCTCACTGCACACCCACCGCGTCGTCTCCATCGACGAGAACGGCGGACTGCACACCCGCGGGGACATCAACTCCGCCGACGATCCCTGGGCCCTCGGTACGTCCGACCTGATCGGCGTCGTGGTCGCCCGGCTCTGGGGGATCGGCTGGATCTTCCGGGCACTGCCGATCCTGGTGATCGGGACCGCGGTGCTCTGGTTCGTCACGGCCCGGTGGATCGACCCGGTCCGCCGCATGCCGCTCCGCATCGTGGGCAGCTCGGTGATCGTCGGCATCGTCGCGGTCCTGTACCGGCCGTTCGTCGGACTGCAGGGCATGGGCAGCGTCACCGATGCCTCCGGCACCCACGTCACCATGGTCTCCACCGGACTGCTGCCGATCCGGGTGAAGGCCGACACCGGTGGCTCCATCACACTTGTCGACGGCCAGGTCGGCACCCTCACCACCCACCCCGCGTCCAGCGCGGACGCCGTGCACCTCTCCTCCGAGATCCACCTGCCCTGGTGGGGCTGGGTGCTGCTGGTCATCCTCTGGCTCTCGCCGCTCTGGTGGGCGTTGGGCGCCGGCAGCCCGCCCGCCGCGCCGAAGGACCGGAACCGCCGGGACCGCAACGGGTCCGGCCCGGGTGCCGGGTCCGACAATGCAGTCGAGACCGAACTGCGCGCGCAGGAGATCCGCGAGATCATCGCCGCGCACCACCGGGAGCACACCCGGCACACCGCGGTCGTGAATGCGCCGACCCGCCGCCGGCATTGGGGCATCCGTGGGACCGTGACCGCCGGCGCCGCAACGACTCTCGCTGCCGCCGTGCTGCTGGTCCCGGTCGCCACCGCCGGCGCGTTCGCCGGGACCGTCACCAACACGACCAACACCGCCGCCTCGGCCCCCTACTTCCAGTGCCGGAGCTCCTACGCCGCTGTCGGCCAGTCGAGCACCTTCTTCACCTGGCCGATCGACTACACGAACTCGCTGCTGTCGGCGACGGACGCGTCCGGCAACAACCGGGTGGGCGCGTTCAACGGCACCATCGTCTCGTCGACCTCCCGGCCCTGCCCGCGGGACACCACCACCACGACCGCGCAGTTCACCAGCACCACCTCGCCCGGGTATGTCTCGACCGGCCTGCTCACCGCGGCCGTGGCCAACCCGCTGGTGTTCTCCGAGGAGATCTGGTTCCGCACCACCCAGGCCGGCGGCCGGCTGATGGGTTTCTCCGCCTCGCGGACGGGCCAGTCGACGCAGTACGACCGGCACGTGTTCCTCAACAACTCCGGCCAGGTCGTCTTCGGCGTCTACCCGAGCGCGGTCAAGGTGGTTGTCAGCCCGCTCGCCTACAACGACGGCAACTGGCACCACATGGTGGCGACGCTGTCCGGCAGCGGCACGGCCAACCCGGGCATGCGGCTGTACATGGACGGTGCTCTGGTCGCCTCCGATCCGACGACCTTCACGGCTGAGAACACCACCGGTTTCTGGCGTGTCGGCTGGGACAACCTCACCAGCTGGGGGGTCAACATGCCGACCCAGTTCGCCTTCATCGGCAACGTCGCCTGGGCCTCGGTCTACACCGTCGCGCTGACGCCGACGCAGGTCGCCCAGCACTACAACTCCGGCAAGTAGTCACCTCTACCGCTGTCCCGGCGATGTTTCGCCGACGCCCCGCACGGTGAACAGGAGGCGGTGCGTCCCGGTCGGGACGCCCGGCCGCGCCCGGCGCGTGGCCGACAGCGACACGGAGGTTGACCCATGGCTGAGATCACCGCCCATCACGGGCTTTTCCGGAACACCAAGCTGCACGTCGACGACACCGGCGGAAGCGGCAGGCCGGTGGTGCTGATCCACGGCTGGCCGTTGTCCGGCGCCTCCTGGTCCGAGCAGGTCCCTGCCCTGCAGCAGGCCGGCTACCGGGTGGTCACCTACGACCGCCGCGGCTTCGGACGCAGTGACAAGACCTTCTCCGGGTACGACTACGACACCCTGACCGACGACCTGCAGGCGCTGCTGACGGAGCTCGACCTGCAGGACGTCACCCTGGTGGGCTTCTCGATGGGTGGGGGCGAGGTGGCGCGGTACTTCACCCGTTTCGGCACCGAACGGCTGCGCAGCGTCGTGTTCGCCGCGGCCGTGCCGCCGTACCTGCTGCAGTCCGAGGAGAACCCGGACGGCCCGCTCACCGAGGAGATGGCGAACGGGATGGCGGAGCAGCTCGAGGCGGACCCGCCATCGTTCTACGACGGCTTCGTCACCCAGTTCTTCACCGCCGGCGGCGAGCTGAAGGTGACGGAGGAGCAGCGGCAGGAGGCGCTGGCGCTCACCCGGGAGGCCGACAAGAAGGCGGCCCTGGGCTGCATGGAGGCTTTCGGCACCACCGATTTCCGCGACGACCTGCGGGCGGTCACCGTGCCCGCGCTGATCGTGCACGGGGACGGTGACGGCACCGTGCCGTTCGTGGGATCCGGGGCGCGGACCCACGCGGCGATCCCGGACAGCACCCTGCACGTGATCAAAGGCGGCCCGCACGGGATCAACGTCAGCCACGCCGACGAGTTCAACCGGGTGCTGCTGGACTTCCTGACGGTCTGACCCTCAGGTCCCGGACCCTCAGTGCACTGGGTCCTCGGCGTCACAGGAACTCGGCGCCACAGAACCTCGGCGCCACAGACAAGGAGAGCCGGACCCTGACGGGTCCGGCTCTCCTTGGTGTCAACGGGTTCTCAGGCGAGAACGTCCGAGAACTCGGCGAGCAGCGCGGCCTTCGGCTTGGCGCCGACGACCTGCTTGACCGGCTTGCCGTTCTGGAAGACCAGCATCGTCGGGATCGACAGGATCTGGTACTGCTGCGAGATCTGCGGGTTGGCGTCGATGTCGAGCTTGGCGACGGTGACCTTGTCGGCGTGCTTCTCCGAGATCTCCTCCAGGATGGGGGCGATCATCCGGCACGGCCCGCACCACTCGGCCCAGAAGTCGACGATGACGGGCTTGTCGGACAGCAGCACGTCATCGGCGAACGTGGCGTCGGTGACCTTCTTGGTGGCCATGATGTGTACCTCTCGTGGTGGGGGTGGGTGGTCCGGTGACTCAGACGGTGGCGGGCTCGGGGTCGGTCAGCAGGGCGTCGTGGTGCGGGTGGTTCGCCAGGTAGTGCTGGGCGTCCAGGGCCGCGGCGCAGCCCGACCCGGCAGCGGTGATCGCCTGCCGGTAGGTGTGGTCGACCAGGTCACCGCAGGCGTAGACGCCCTCGATGTCGGTCGCCGTGCCCTGGTCCCGGCCGACGTGGTGGCCGGTGAGGACGTAACCCTCGCCGTCGAGTGCCACCTGGTCGCGGAACAGCTCGGACCGCGGGTCGTGCCCGATGGCCAGGAACAGGCCCGTCGCGCCGATCTCGCTGACCTCGCCGGTGCGGGTGTCGGTGATCTCCAGGGACGACACCGTGGTGTCGCCCTTCACCCCGGTCACCGCGGCATTGGTGAGCCAGCTGATCTTCGGGTTCTGCCGGGCGCGCTCGAGCATGATCGGGCTGGCCCGGAACTCCTCGCGCCGGTGCACGATCGTCACCGACCGGCCGAATCGGGTGAGGAAGGTCGCCTCCTCCATCGCGGAGTCGCCACCGCCGACCACGACGATGTCCTGGTCACGGAAGAAGAAGCCGTCACAGGTGGCACAGGCCGAGACGCCGCGGCCGATCAGCCGCTGCTCGTCCGGCAGGTTCAGGTAGCGCGCCGCGGACCCGGTGGCCAGCACCACCGAGCGGGCACGGAACATCTCGCCGTCCACGACGACCGACTTGATCGGACCGCGCAGGTCGACGGACTCGACGTCCTGGCTGCGCAGCTCGGCACCGAACTTCTCCGCCTGCTCGCGCATCTTCGCCATCAGGTCCGGGCCCATGATCCCGTCCGGGAAGCCCGGGAAGTTTTCCACCTCGGTGGTCGTCATCAACGCACCGCCGTACTGGAAGCCCTCGAAGACCAGCGGCTTCAGCTCGGCCCGCGCCAGGTAGGTCGCGGCCGTGTAGCCGGCCGGCCCGGAGCCGATCACGATGACGTCGCGGACGGTGCCGCTGTCGGTGTGGGTGCCCTCGCTCATGCTGTCCTCTCGCTGTCCCCGCCCGACCGGGCAGGTGCTGCACACGCTGGAACGCCAGCCTAACCGGCCGCATTCCCGGCCCCGGCCTGCTCAGGCGGGTCGTCGTCGTGTGCGATGTGCCGCAGTGAGTGCCAGATCAGCACCACGAACACGGCCGATCCGGCGAACGCGAACCAGAACGGCGCGACCACCCCGTAGTGCTGGGCGAGCACCCCGCCGATGCCGGATCCGGCGACCAGCCCGCCGAACACGCCGACCATGTTCACGCTGCCCACCCGGCCCTGCAGCTCGGTGGGCACCACCCGCTGCCGGACGGTCACCGAGGTGGTGCCCCAGATGAAGGCGTGCGCCCCGAAGACGAAGAAGATGATCATCGCCAACCACGGTGAGGTGGTCAGGGCCAATGCGAGATGGGTCAGCGTCTCGATGATCAGGCCGATCCTCATCAGCCCGCCGAGGCTGATCCGCCGGGTGATCCAGCCGTAGGCGAGGGTGGCCAGCAGACCGCCGACCGCGCTGACCGTGGTGATCAGGCCGAAGCCGACCTCGCCGAGGCCGAGGCGCTCGGTGGCGTAGAGCACCAGCACCGACCAGGCGGCGCCGAAGGTGATGTTGAAGATGAAGATGGTGAGCACCAGGGTGCGGACCGCCGGGTGGTGCCGGACCCAGCGGAAGCCCTCGGCGATGTCGTGGTGCAGTCGGCCGCGGTGCTCCGGCGCCCGGCCGTGCGGCGGCAGCTTGATCCGGGCGATCAGCACGGTGGCCAGCGCGACGACGCAGGCCTGGGTGCCGAACGGCCAGGCCGACCCGACCGCGAACAGCGCCGCGCCGATCGGCGGCCCGGCCAGCTGGTTGATGGTGACGAACCCGGTCTGCAGCCGGGAGTTCGCCAGCGCCAGGTCCTGCTTGCCGACCAGCATCGGCAGGAACGTCTGCTGCGCGGTGTCGGCGAACACCTCCGTCGAGGCGAGCACGAAGAGGGTGATCAGGACCAGGGCGATGCTCGCGATCCCGGTGAGCACCGAGGTGACCAGGACGGCCAGCACGGCGATCCGGATGAACCCGGTGACGATCACGATCCGCCGCCGGTCCAGTCGGTCGGTGAGGGCCCCGGCCAGCGGCGCGAACAGCAGCGGCGGCAGCCACTGCAGGGTGGCGGCCAGCGCGACCAGCACCGCGTCCTGCGTCATCGACGCGACCAGCAGCGGTCCCGCCGCCAGCGAGATCCCGTCCCCCAGCTGGCTCGTCCAGCTGGCCGGCAGCAGCAGCCGGAACTCCCGCCCGAACCGGGCCGGGGTCAGGGTCTCCACGATCCATCCCCGGCCTCGGCGCACCCGGGGAGCCTAGGGGAGTCGGGCACCGCCTGCCGCTGCTTTTGGCTCCGGGCGGACGGCATGGGGGGTGGTTGGCATCGTCTCGGCCCGTCCGCTGGTCGGGGGCCTGGCCGGGGGCGGGCGCACGCGGTCTGGTGGCGGCTTCAATCGGTGCCGTCTGGCCGCGGTTTCCGCGGAGCAGTGGCGCGGATCGGGGGTGGACGCTCGGGTTCGTGGTGGTGGGGCCGCGCTGGTCGGGGGGCTGTCCGGGGCGGCGCACGCGGTCTGGTGGCGGCGTCAACCGCGCTGGTCGGGCGGGGTGTCTATCAGCGCCGTCTGGCCGCGGTTTCCGCGGTGCAGTGGCACGGATCGGGGGTGGATGTTCGGGTTCGTGGCGGTGGGGCCGCGCTGGTCGGGGGGCTGTCCGGCGGCGGGCGCACGCGGTCGGGTGGGGTGTCTAACGGTGCCGTCCGGCCGCGGTTTCCGCGGTGCAGTGGCACCGATCGAGCCGGTGGCGGTCCAGGACCCTGACCGCGCTCGACGGACGCAGGCCCACCGGTCTCGCAGCGAAGTGGGCTGATCGAATCTCTTCTCGCCTCACGGGATCTGACCTGCGCATTGTGGATCGATCGACGGTGAGGTCCGGCGCGGCGGTCAGCATGACCAGATGGACCGTCAACTTCGCGACCGGGTCGATCGGCGACTGCGACGCCAGTGGGGTGTGATCTCCCGCCGCCAGGCGCTGGCTGTGGGCATGTCGGAGGATCAGGTCGACCGTCTGGTGCAGGCGGGCGTGTGGTTGCCGATGCACCCCGGTGTGTACCGATCGTCGACCAACGACACTTCGGTCCGTGCGGAGATCCTCGCTGCCGGTCTGTGGGCGGGCGACCGAGGGGTGCTCGACGGCTGGGCTGCTGCGTGGTGGTGGGGTCTGACCGATCAGCGGCCGCCGGTGATCGAACTGGCCGTCCACCGCCGCTCCCACCTCCGGCCGCGACCTGGTGTCGCCCTCGTTTCCAGAACGGTCGCCGATGTCGATGTCCTCATCCACACGGGGATCCGGATCGTCGATCGTCCTACCGCGGTGATGCACGCTGCAGTGGTGATGGGAGCGGACGGGGTCCGCCTGCTCGACCGGCAACTGCAGCAGCGCACCGTGGATCTGTCCCAGATCACGGCTGTCGTCGAGAAGGACCGGAACCGTCGTGGCAACAAGGTTGCCCGGCGGCTGATCGAACTGGTCGGCGACGGTGCCGCGGCAGAGTCGGAGCGACGGTGCATCAGATTGCTCCGGCAGGCAGGGATCAAGGGGTGGGAAGTCGGCCGGGAGGTGACGATCGGCGCTCGCCGATACGTGCTGGACCTGGCATTCGTCCGGGAGCGCATCGCCGTCGAGATCGACGGGCTGGCCTGGCACACCGATCCGGACCGGTTCCAGACGGATCGGCGTCGGCAGAACGAGCTCATCAACGCGGGGTGGCGGGTCCTCCGCTTCACTTGGTACGAACTCGTGGAGCGGCCAGGGACGGTCCTCGCCTCCATCCGGACGGCTCTCGATGCCCGGCGCCAACAGCCTTGACCGCCTGGCCGGGAGCCAAATGTGCCGTTCGCCCGCGGATTCCGCGGTCAACAGGCGCGGATCGGAAGTGCCCCGCCATTCCAGGACGCCCCGGGCGAATTGCCGGCCGAGAACTACGGGGAGACGGTCCGCTGAGCCCGGAGTACCCGGACCCCGGGCGATCGGTGCCGTTCGTCCGCGGATTCCGCGGTCAACAGGCGCGGATCGGAAGTGCCCGTCGACCAGCCGTTCCCGGAGTACCCCGGGCGGGCAGCGATCGGTGCCGTTCGTCTGCGGATTCCGCGGTCAACAGGCACGGATCGAAACCGCCCCGCCACTCCCGGACGCCCGGGCGAATTGCCGGACGAGAACTACCGGGAGACGGTCCGCTGAGCCCGGAGTGCCCGGCCGGCAGCGATCTGTGCCGTTCGTCCGCGGATTCCGCCAATGGGCACGGATCGGAAGGGCCCGTCAACCAGCTGTTAACGGAGTACCCCGGACCCGCAGCGATCGGCGCCGTTCGTCCGCGGATTCCGCCGTCAACAGGCACGGATCGAACCGCCCCGCCACTCCAGGACGCCCGGGCGAATCGCCGGGCGAGGACTACCGGGAGACGGTCTGGTCCTCGAGGACGTCGGCGCCGGCGGCGGAGCAGCCCTGGGCGACGACGATGATGCGGGCGCCACCCGGATCGCCGGGCACGACGACGGCGATGGCGGAGGCGCTGCGGCCCTCGTAGGTACCGTCGGCGACACCGAGCACCTGGTCCTGGCTGGTGATGTCCAGGGAGGTGAGGCAGCCGACGTAGGTGATCGGGTCGGCCAGCGACCCGCCCGCGGCGGGCTGCTTGCCCTGAATCTCCTCGTAGGCCGCCTGCATGTTCGCCGGGTCGAACTGGAGGGCGTTCGGCGGGGCGATCGCGGTCGGCGCCGGGCTGTTCGAGACGGTTGTCGGGACGACGGCGTTGCCGTCGGTTGCGGCGGTGCCCGGGCTCTCCGAACCACGCAGCCCGACGACGGTGACCGTCGCGATGGCCGCCACGGCTGCGGCGATGCCGATGCCGAGGAAGACCCGGCGCTTCGACCGGGCGGAGCGGATGTCCCGCACCGTGGAATCCGGTCCCGTGGGACCAACGGGACCGACCGGGCCGGACGGACCGGCCTGCTCGAACCGCGGGGGCGGCGGGGGTGCCTGGCGCTGCGCCCGCCGCCGGGCCAGGTCGTCGGTGCCGACCGGGGGAGGGGGTGGGGTGACGGGAGCGGACTGCATCGGGGCGACGGTCCGACCGGCACCGCTGCGCTGCATGGACTCGGCCGTGATCGCCCGGTCCAACCGCGAGGCGTACTGCTCGGGCATCACCGGGACGGGCAGCAGCGAAAGATCGTCGACGACGGAGGAGAGCGCGGCCAGTACGGCCTGCGCCTCCGGATCAGCGGCCATCTCGGCACGCAGTCTCGCCTCGGTCTCCGGGGGGTAGACCCCGGCGTGCACGTCGGCGATGACATCGAGAGACCACGGCGGACCGGTCGGGGTCGCCATCCCCTGCTCGTTGCTCATCGTCCTGCTCCTCCGCGTCCCATGGGTGGTTCTGTCCTGGGTGGCGGTGCCCCGGACCGCGGAACCGGGTCGGCCTGACGACCGGCGGCCCGGGTCCTGGGTGCGCCAACGGGGGGTTCGACGTGAGGAACGGCGTCCGGGTTCCGTAGATGTCCGAGAAGAATTGCGAGTTTCGCGCGACCCCGCGCACACCGGCTCTTGACCGTGCCCTCGGCCACCCCGAGCGCCTGCGCGGCCTCGGCGACGGAGTAGCCCTCGACGTCGACCAGCACGATCGCCGCGCGCTGGTCCTCGGGCAGGGTGGCCAGCGCGCCCTCGATGTCCATCGCCAGCTCGCGGTCGGCGTAGGCGTCGCGCGGGACCTGCGGCTCGTTCGGTCCTTCCTCCGGCAGCTGGGTGGTCGGCCGGGCCTGCCGCCGGCGGATCCGGTCCAGACAGGCGTTGACCACGATCCGGTGCAGCCACGTGGTGACGGCCGACTCCATCCGGAACCGGTCGGCCGCGCGGAACGCCGAGATCGACGCCTCCTGCACGGCGTCCGCGGCCTCCTCCGGATCCCGGAGCGTGCGCAGCGCGACCGCCCACATCCGGTCCCGGTGACGGGCGATCAGCTCGTTGAACGCCCGCGGATCACCGGCGACGTGCGCGGACAGCAGATCCGCGTCGGTCCGTCCGGAGTCGAGGGCAGGCACGTGTGGAGCCTAGGGCATGGCTCCCGACCCCGAATCTGCTGCGCACCGCCCTGAAAAACAGTCTGATGCGTTGACAGATGTTTGCCAGGTCGGAAGGCCGACCAGGATTCCCAGCTCCTCGACCGCCTTGCCGACGGCCCGACAGGACATCGCTCGCGACGATCCGGGATCGAGAGACACGCCCTCGGACATCCGGTCCCGATCCCGGCACGACCGCAAGGACGCACCGGTCCGAGGAACCACCGACGGCCGGCGGCTGCGACGGAGGGATCAGGTGCCGTTGACGACGAGCTCGTTGATCACGGCGCTGAAGCGGTTGCCGTCGGGCACGAGCTTGGTCACGAACACCACGATGTACGGGGAGGACGTGGCCCCGGAGACCGGGATGTCGAAGGCCCGGTTGTCCGCGACGGTCGCGGTGGCGAGCACCTTCGTCTGGTCCAGCGGCACATCCGGCCCGGTGGCCGAGCGGATCTCGATCACCGCTCCGACGCTGTCGCTGGTCACCTGGACCGAGGTGACGGTGGTGGGCTTCGCCAGCTGCAGGGTGAGGCCGACGCCGGTCTTCACGGTCGGGAACTGCTGGTTGTACTGGAAGGTCCCCCACGCCGAGGTGACGTCGCCGTCGAACGCCCGCGGCGCCCGGCCGGTGTTGTCCTTGTTCCCGTCGCCCTGCGGGTCGTAGACGATCGCCTGGGTGATCGCGACCGGTGCCGAGGCGGGCGGGGCACTGCTGGCCGAGGTGGCCTCCGACTGAGAGGCGGAGGTGGACGCCCCGGTGGAGCCGCTCGCGGACGGGCTGGTCGTCGCGCCGGAGCTCGGCGGGGCCGACGTGCCGGCCGTGCCCGGTGTCCCGCCCTGCGAGGAACCCGCGCTCGTGCTGGCGCGGGTCGGGGGTTCGGCGCCGATCTGGGTCAGCACCTGCTTGGACAGGCTCGCGATCAGGATGATGATCAGCGCGGCGAAGGCGGTGAGCATGCCCGCGGCCACACCGAGCTTGATCCGGCGTTCCTTGATCAGCCGACGCTCGACCGGGCTGAGCTCGACCACCTGCGGCTCGTCGGCCGGCCGCGGGGCAGGGGCGGGAGCGGTCTCCGGCTGGCGGAGCAGTGCGGCGATCGCGCCGACGGCGTGGATGCCGGCCGGCTCGTCCGGGTGCAGCGCCCGGTCGGCGAGCGCGGACAGCGCCTCCGGGATGCCCGGCCGCACCTCGTCGGCGGGAACCTCCCGGCCGCGGCGGGTCGGCGCCGGCGGCAGCCCGCCGGCATCGGAGAGCGAGAGGTGGACGGTCGCGTCGTCGGGACTGGGCGGGCTGAGCGGCCAGGTTCCGGTGAGCATCAGGTAGAGCAGGGCGCCGACCGCGCGGATGTCCTGATCCGGGGTCGCGCTGCCGTGCGCGATGACGTGCGACAACCGGACCTGGCCGTCGAAGTTGACCCGGACCAGCGACGGGTTGATCGCACCGAGGGCGATGCCGTTGCGGTGCGCCTCGGCGACCGCCTCGGAGATCTTCGAGGTGATCGAGGTGGCGACCTCGGGCTCCAGCGGTCCGCCGGAGAGCAGGTCGGTCAGTGTCGCGCCGTCCACCCACTGGCCGACCACGAACGACTGGCCCTGCTCGGTGCCGACGTCGAGGGTCTGTGGCAATCCGATGTGGTGCAGCCGGCCGACGCGCAGGGTGCGGGCGACGGTCGCGGACGCGGCGTTCGACTCGGGCAGCAGCGTGACCGCCATGTCACGCGGCAGCACCGTGTCCTTGGCCCGCCAGAACTTGTTGCCCGCGCTGTCGGTGGCGATCAGGTTGACCAGCCGGTAGCGGCCACCGATCGTCGCCCCGGGGGAGAGCTGGACGGCCGGGGCGGAGGTCCGCAGCGGACCCGACCCGACGTTGACCGTCGCCTCGGGATCGCGCGGGGGCTCCGGGCTGCGCGGCGGCGGTGCGCCGGGTCCGCCGGTCGGGGTGCTCACGCGCGGGTCCACCTGCTCTCGTCTGCGTTCCGGGGTCCGGGGGCGGGCCGGGGTGATCTGTTCGGTGCGGTCGCTCGGGCCACCCGCCGATCGGGCCACGGGAGGGGCCGCTGATGCGGTGGCCCGGGAAGATCCTGCCAGTCCCGCTGTTCCGGCCGTGTTCACCGGGGTTCCGCCGGCGTTCACCGCGCGACCCGGTGCAGCGCCGGCACCGGCCGCACCGACCGCCGCTCCGCGCGCGGCACCAGCGCCCGCGGCACCGGCGGCAACTCCGGCGGCGCGAGCACCTGCGGCGACTCCGGCCGCGGCACCGGCACCGGCGGCAACTCCGGCCGCGGCACCGGCACCCGCAGCAACCCCGGCGGCAGAGCCCCCGGAACCGCCGGAGCCGCCCGAGCCCCCGGAACCTCCGGAGCCCCCGGAACCTCCGGAGCCCCCGGAACCTCCGGAGCCACCCGAGCCCCCGAACCCGAGCATCCGCTGGATCCGACGCCGGACCGGGATCAGCTCCTCGACGCGGAGCAGCACCGCCGCGACGGCGATCACCACCAGCCCGATCGACCCGGCGACCAGGATGATCAGCACCGCGTCCAGCAGATCGGTCGGCTTCACCCCCACGGTCTCCCGGGCGCCGAAATAGGCTGCCACGCCACCGATCCCGGATGCCAGTGTCATCCGGAGGATGGTCGACAGCGTGCGCCCGGTGCCCATCGGGCCGTAGCGGGCGCGCAGCCAGATCTCGCCGACGATCGCGCCGACGACGTAGGAGATGGCGGTGGACACGGCCAGCCCGGCGATCACGTACTCGGTCGAGGACCCGGCGACGAGGTACATCAGCGGCACCCGGACGGCGACCATGATCAGGTTGATGATCGTCGGGGTGCGGGCGTCCTGCATCGCGTAGAACACCCGCATCTGCACGAGGGTGATCGCCAGCGGCACCAGCCCGATCGCCATCCCGCCCAGCACGCCGCCGACCAGCACGGTGTCCGACAGCGGGACCGCGCCGTGGCGGAACAGCACGGTGGCCACGGCGCCGCCGAGCACCAGCAGGCCCGCCGACACCGGCAGCAGGGCCACCGCGGAGAGCCGGTTGGCCAGCGACATGTCGTCCTTGACGGCGGCCAGGTCGCCGGCGGCGGCGTGCCGGCTCATCCGCGGCATGATCGCGGTCAGCACCGCGACGCCGAGGATCCCGTAGGGCATCTGGAAGATCAGCGACGCGGTCTGGAAGAACCAGATGCCGCCCGCGTCCTCGCCGGAGGCGAGCCGCATGGTGGCCGTGACGCCGATCTGCGACACCACGACGTACAGCGTCGCCCACAGCAGCAGTCGGCCGGCCTGCGAGAACCGCTGGTCCCAGCCGAACCGCCACTTCCAGCGGAAGCCGGTGCGGCGCAGCGACGGGATCATCACCACGGCCTGCACGATGATGCCGAGCGTGGTGCCCAGCCCGAGGATCAGCATCGGGGTGCGACCGATGGCGTCGGCCTCGACCGCGCCGAAGTTCCCGAGTCCCAGCAGCACCGCGACCGCGATGACCACCAGGTTGTTGAGCACCGGGGCCCAGGCGTTCGCCGCGAACCGTTCCTTGGTGTTCAGCACAGCGCCGAACAGCGCGGCCAGACCGTAGAAGAAGATCTGCGGCAGCAGCAGGGCCGCGAACTGGTTCGCCAGTTCCGGGTCGGCCTTGCTGTCCGACCCCAGGTACAGCCTGGTCAGCAGGGGTGCGCACGCCACGGCCAGCACGGTCGCGGCGGCCAGCCCGACCACCGCCAGGCTCATCAGGCGCTGCGTGTACTCCTGCCCGCCGTCCGGGTCGGACCGTTGGGCCCGGGTGAGCAGCGGGATCGCGACGGAGGTCAGGACCCCGCCGATGAGCAGCTCGAAGACGATGTTCGGCAGTGTGTTGGCCAGCGTGTACGAGCTGTTGACCATGCCGCTGCCGATGATCGCGGCGATCGCGATCTTCGCCAGCAGACCGGTGACCCGGCTGATGACGGTCGCCACGGCCATCAACGCGCCGGCCCGCACCACCCCGGCGGTGCTCGCCGTCTTCAGCGGCACCTCGGCCGGCCGCGCCTCACCCTGCCCCGACCGCGCCTCGCCCGGCCCGAGGACCGTCGTCGCGCCGGATCCGTCGTCGGGCGCCTGGGTGGCGACCACCTGCGGCGGTCGCAGCGCGACGGTCTCGTCGGACGGGGCCGGGTCGAGTCCCGGATCGACCCGCGCGGGATCGAGGGCCGGATCCAGCACGGCATCCGGGATCGCCTCGTCGGTGATCCGCTGGATCAGCTGGGTCGCGTCCTCGGTCCCCGGGTAGAGCACGGCGGGGGCGCCGCGCCAGGGTTCCTGGGGCGGACGGCCGGGTGACCGTCCTGCGGATCCCGCCGCACCGTGGAACGCGGGGTGCAGCCGGCTGGCCGGGTCGATACGGCCGGGCCGGGACGGCGGCGGTGAACGCCGGGCTGCCTGCCGGAACCACTCCGGGGGCTCGGGCTCCCCGGGCGGGGTACTGCCGGCCGGATCACCGGAGGACGGGCCGGCACCGATCACGGTCTCGGCATCGGGATCGATGCCTGGGTCGGCGGGAGCGGGGCCACGACCACCGGGACCGCGATGACCGGGGCCACGACCGTCGCCTGCGGGACCGCGGCCACCGCCGGCGGGACCGTGCCCGGCACCCGGACGGGAGTCGGTCATCGACGGTCACCTCCCGTCCCGGGTTCGTCCGTCGCAGGTTCAGCTGTCGCGGGCGACCCGCCCGGCTCCGGCTCCATCGACTGCACCATGGGTTCGCCGTCCGGATCGGCCGAGTGGGTCGCGATCCCGGCCGCACCGGTGCCTGCTGTGTCTTCAGGAGCATCATCCCCGTCGGCGGCGCCACCGGCGGGAGCCCGCGCCGCGCGCACCCGCTGCGCGATCCGGAAGACCACCATGACCAGCAGGACGGCGCCGGCGATCACGATGATCAGGATGGTGACCAGGCCGTAGGCGCTGGAGCTGACCTTCACCTCCTGCGCCTGACCCCAGGCCTTGCCGGCCGGCGTGGCCAGTCCGAGCTCGATGGAGAAGCTGCCGGAGCGGGTCACCTCCGTCTCGATGCGCACCTGCTGGTTGCGGCCGGCCAGCAGTCGCTGCGCGGCCGGCACCTTCACCGTCAGCCCGTACCTGGTGGCATCGCCGACCTGCAGCTGGACCATGGCGTTGTAGGGCAGGTCGTTCCGCACCGTCACGATCAGCGGCGAGGTGTTGGAGGCGAGGGTGTACTCGCCCAGCACGTTCAGCTTCACCCCGGCCTGCAGATCGGTCAGCGTCTGCGAGGCGGTGCGCAGCACCTTCGTGCCCGCGGTCGGATCGGTGCGTGCGGCCGTCGAGAACACCGTGCCCATCGCCGATTCCAGTGGCCCGAACACGTCCTCCGGGTCGGCGGCGCCGACGCCGCCGACGGGGGTGAGGACGGTGCGGGCATCGTCGATGCCGGTCAGCACGTCGACGGCGGTCGCCATGTAATCGGCGGGCAGTTGTTCCGGCGCCCCGTCGGCGGTGGCCGCAGGCGGAGCGGTGCCGATCGGGTCGGCGTCACCGGGCAGCGCCGCCGCACCGAGCACGCCCGCCTCGACCAGCACCGACAGCAGCGATGCGGACGAGGGTGCGGTGCCGCGTCGGGGGAGGGCGACGACCAGTTGGTCCCCGTTCCCGGCGAAGGAGGTCTGCACCAGGCGCGCCAGGTCGGTGTTCAGCTCGACCGGGGCGATCGCGGTGCCGTTCACCAGCCCGGCGGCGAGGGAGGACCCGGCCGTTCCGGTGACCGTGGTGCGCAGGGTCCGGCCGCCGCCCGCAGCCACCGACGCCACCGTGCCGACATCGTCGTCGGACCGCAGGCCGGAGGCGTCCAGGACGGCCGAGCTGTAGCCGAGAGTGCGCAGTACGGACAGGGTCCCGGGCGTGGCCAGGCCGTCCTCGGGGTAGGCGGTGGTGGTCCGGACGTCGCCGCCGAGCACCCGCCGGGCGACCTCCCCGCCCCGCCCGACCAACACCCCGAGCTGTCCGGTCAGGCCGGCATCGATCATCGATCCGAGGTCGGGGTCACCGTACGGCAGCACGATCACCGGCATGCCCTCGGTGACCTCCCGCAGCCGGCCGAGGAACGCCGTCGCCTCGGCCTGCCCGGTGCCGGCGACGGTCCCGGGGATCTCCGGCACCGGAGCAGCCGTGGACGAGGTGGACGTCGTCGTGGTGGGAATGCCGGTGGTGGGAGTGCCGGTGGTCGGTGCGCCGGTCCCGGTGCCCGGGGTGCTCGGGCTCTCGGTGGTGGCCGGCGCCCCGGCGCCGGTGGACGGATCCGGACCGGTGGCAGCCGGCGACGTGGCGGACCCGGTGACTCCGTTCGGGCCCGCCGACGCACCGGACGGGACACCACCCGAGTACGATGTCGCCGTCGGTGGCGCGGAACCGCTGCTCCCCGGGGCGGACGCGCCGGTGGTCGGGGTGGTGGGCGGCGTGGTGGTCGTGCTGGTGACGGGCGTGGTGCCGGGCACGGGGGTCAGCGCGGGCTGCGGGCTGTTCCGGTCGGCAGTGACCCGGTACCCGGCGCTCATCCGGTCCAGCTCGTCCAGCAGCGCCGGGTCCACGACCAGCGTCGCCGGGTCGCCGGCGGCCGAGCCGCGCTGCGCCTCGAGTGCCTCCAGGATCGTGTCCAGCCGGCCGCCGGTCGAGATCGCGGACACCAGGTCGTCGTCCAGGAAGATCCCGTTGATGCCGAGGTGCGGGCGGTCGACCAGCGACCAGATCACCGAGGTCGGGACGGGGTGCAGGGTCGGGGCGGGTGCTTGCCCGGCCTCCGGCGTCCTGGTCCCGGCCGGCAACGAGAGCACCGTGATCAGCACGTGCAGCTCGCCGACCCGGGCTGCGAGCCGCGAGTCCCCGTCGTCCAGGTAGCCGTTGACGTTGAGCATCAGCGGGAAGACACCGGGGGTGTCGATGCCCAGGGCGTCCGCACCGTCGCCGGTCAGCGCCACCTCGGCGGTGAAGTCGGTGCTCTCGCCCGGACCCAGCGCGTCCTGGCCGACGGTCAGCGGATCGGTGCGGGTGACCACCAGCAGCGGCTGTGACGGATCGGCGATCTCCTGCTCGAGCGAGGCGGAGTCGGGCAGGACGGCGCCACGCTGGAACCGGTAGTCCAGCCCGGACACCGGTAGGTCGCCGGTGTTGGTGATCGACCCGGTGATGGTCAGGGTGCCGGCGTCCTGTGCGGTGACCACCTCCGGGGTCATCGACATGACGTCGAAGGACAGGGTGCCGGCATAGGTCCCCAGTGGTGCGGCCGTGATCGCGGGTGCCACCCGGCCCGGGGCGGCACCCAGCAACAGCGGTGCCAGCAGGCAGCCGAGCAGCAGCAGGACGGCCTTGCGGCCGGACCGGACCCGGCGCTGCCGGATCCCGCGCGGACGAACTGGGGTCACGCGCTGTCCGCGAGCAGCCGGGTGGCCCGCTCGGCCAGTCGCCGCTCACCCGCGTAGGCGAGCCGGTCGGTCAGTTCGGTCAGCGGTACCCATGCCACTTCGGTGACCTCGATGTCGGCGTCCGACAGCTCGCCGGCCACCGCCTCCATGAGGAAGTGGTGGACCCGCTTGTGGATCCGCCGCCCCTGCGCGGTGAAGGTGTACTCGACGCTGCCCAGCCGGGCGGTGATCCGGCCGGAGATGCCGGTCTCCTCCTCGACCTCGCGGACGGCGGCCTGCTCGGTGGTCTCGCCCTCCTCGACGTGGCCCTTCGGCAACGACCAGCGGAGCCGGCCGCGTCGGTCCAGCCGCCCGATCAGGGCCCCGGAGGACACCCCGTGCTCGGTCCGGACGACCAGTCCACCGGCCGAGGTCTCGTCCGCCCGCCGCCGCCGTGGGGCGTGCGCGGGCGAGGGAGGCATGGACCGATGGTAGTCGCAGGGGATGCCCCGGACCGGCCGTTCCGGACCCGCCGCGGCCGGTGGCGACCGGCCGGACGACCCTCCCGCCACCCGTAGAATTGCCCGTCGTGTCCGACGTTCCCGCAGTTCCCGGCCCCGCCGCACCCGGCGCACCGTCCGCACCGGCAGGTGCCGACCCCGGTGCACCCGTCGCGCTGTCCGAGCTGCAGGGGCGGGCGATCGCCCTGCTGCTGGAGCGCTTCCCGGTGGCCGATGAGCTGGGCCGGCTGTTCGCCGGGGCCGGGTTCGAGCTGCACCTCGTGGGCGGGTCGGTGCGGGATGCACTGCTCGGGCGCCTCGGCGAGGACCTGGACTTCACCACCGACGCCCGGCCGGAGGACATCCTGCGTCTGGTGAAGCCCTGGGGGCAGGGCACCTGGGAGACCGGGATCGACTTCGGCACGGTCGGCGTGCTCAAGGGCGGCCTCCGGCTGGAGATCACCACCTTCCGCTCCGACGTCTACGACGGCGAGACCCGCAATCCCACCGTCAGTTTCGGTGACTCGCTGGACGGCGACCTGCTCCGGCGCGACTTCGCGGTGAACGCCATGGCGGTGTCGCTGCCCGGGCACGAGTTCACCGACCCGTTCGGCGGGCTGGCGCAGCTGGCCCGCCGGGAGCTGGACACCCCCGGATTGCCGGAGGACTCCTTCCGGGACGACCCGCTGCGGATGCTGCGGGCCGCCCGCTTCACCAGTCAGCTCGGCTTCGCCGTCACACCGTGGGTGCGGGCGGCGATGGTGGCCCGGGCCGATGACATCACCCGGATCACCGTGGAACGGATCGCCACCGAGCTGTCCAAGCTGCTGCTCGGTGCGACGCCCCGCGCCGGTCTGGTCCTGCTGACCGACACCGGGCTGGCCGGGCACGTGCTGCCGGAACTCCCGGCGCTGATGCTGGAGAAGGACGAGCACCACCAGCACAAGGACGTCTACCAGCACTCGCTGACGGTGCTGGACCAGGCGATCGCGCTGGAGCAGGACGGCCCCGACCTGACCCTCCGGCTCGCGGCCCTGCTGCACGACATCGGCAAGCCGGCGACCCGCCGGTTCGAGGCGGGCGGCGGCGTCAGCTTCCACCACCACGAGGTGGTGGGGGCGAAGATGGTGCGCCGCCGTATGCGGGAGTTGAAGTTCCCGAAGCAGCTGATCGAGGACGTCGCCACGCTGACCTTCCTGCACCTGCGGTTCCACGGGTACGGCAGCGGGGTGTGGACCGACGCGGCGGTGCGCCGGTACGCCACGGACGCCGGACCGCTGCTGGACCGGCTGAACAAGCTGGTCCGCGCCGACTGCACCACCCGCAACCAGCGCCGGCGGCAGACCCTGCAGCGCTCCTACGACGACCTGGAGCACCGGATCGCCGAGCTGTCCGCGGCCGAGGACCTGGCGAAGGTGCGGCCGGACCTGGACGGCAACGCGATCATGGAGCTGCTCGGTGTCGGGCCCGGACCGGTGGTCGGGAAGGCCTGGAAGTTCCTCAAGGAGCTGCGGCTGGAGCGCGGCCCGCTGCCGCGCGAGGAGGCCGAGGTCGAGCTGTACAAGTGGGCGCGGGACGAGGGTCTGGTGCCGTAGGCGCCGAGGATCACCGGGGACGCGTTGCTGGGCCGAACGGGTGAAGTTGGACGAATCACCTGAACTGGGCGTATCAACGGAACCGGATCGGTGATGACCTCGTCGGAGTGGCCAGAAGCTCCCGGGAACAGCCCGGGACCCCGCCCCAGGAGAACATCATGGACGAGACCTACGACTCCTCGTACGGCACCACCGCCACCTACGACAGCTCCTACGGGACCTCGTACGACAGCTCCTACGGGAGCTCCTACGGCTCCTCGTACGGCAGCGGCTACGACAGCTCCTACGGGACGGTCGACTCCGGCTACGCCTACGGCTCCGGCTACCAGAACAGCTCGGTCTACGACTCCTACGAGACCAACACCCAGAACTCCTGGGACCTGTGGAACGCCTCCACCGACGCCTACATCGCCGGTGACGACCAGGCCGCCTACGACCTGAACCAGGCCTCGATCGCCGCGCAGAGCAGCGCCTCGGACAACTGGAACGAGTACAACGGCTACGGCGACTACTCGGGCACCTACGTCGGCGGCAGCGACGGGTACTACGACAGCCAGAGCTCCTACGCCGGCTACTCCTACGAGCCCTACGCCGGGACCGACATGTCCACCGGCTACGCCTCTTCCGGCTACTCCGGCTACGACACCTCCTACTACGACTCGACCTCCACCACCGTGTACGACAGCGGCACCTACGACTACTACTCCTCCTCGGAGTACTGATCCGCGACCGGGCCGGTCACCACACGGGTGACCGGCCTGCTCCGCGTACCCGGTCCCGATCAGGAGGTTCCACCGCATGACCACGCTCAGCTACTCGTTCGGCAGTTCCTCGGTCCCCACCGAGACCTACACCGGTGCAGCGGATGTCGACGTCGACGGGGACGGGGTGCCGGACGGGATCGCGCTGGATTTCGACGGGTCCGGACACGGTGACTCGATCGCCTGGGACTCCGACGGTGACGGCCGGGTGGACACCATCCTGGTGTCCTCGCAGCACGACGGCGTGTACGACACCGCCTACTACGACCCGTCCGGCAACGGCCACTGGGATGCCGCCGAGGAGGTCTCGCTGACCCTCGGCGGCGCGACGGAGGCGCCTCCGGCGGCGGATCCGACGCCCGCGCCCGAGCTCACCTACTCCTTCGGCAGCTCCACCGTACCGACCGAGACCTACACCGGTGCAGCGGATGTCGACGTCGACGGGGACGGGGTGCCGGACGGGATCGCGCTGGACTTCGACGGGTCCGGGCACAGTGACTCGATCGCCTGGGACTCCGACGGCGACGGTCGGGTGGACACCATCCTGGTGTCCTCGCAGCACGACGGCGTGTACGACACCGCCTACCACGACCCGTCCGGCAACGGCCACTGGGACGTCGCGGAGAGCATCGACGGTGATCCGGCCGCGCACGCCGGTGCCGACACCGGCGCCGGCGAGGTCACCCTGTCCCCGGCCGGGAACGGCTCCGGCGCAACGGATCCCGTCGCGCCGGCCGACCCAGTTGACCCGGTGGATCCCGACGGTCCAGGCGGCAGCGACAATCCCGACGGCCCCACCGATCCCGACCACGGCACCGACCCGGACGAGGGCCACGTGCCGATGGACCCGATGAACCCGTTCGACTCGGTGGACTACGAGGTCGGCGGCGACGACGACCCGTTCGCCCGGCTGGTGTTGCTGGAGGACGACGGGTCCTGAGGCGGCCCCGTTCCCGGACGGATCGTCAGTGTCAGCTCGTCAGAGCGCCGGGTGCACGGTGGGCCGCAGCGCCCGCATGGACAGCCCGTAGCCCACCGCCGACGCCAGGAAGACACACCCCACGACGACCACCGCCGCCATGCTGTAACCGTTGAACGGCACCAGCGCCGCGCCGACCGCGAAACCGGCGACGTAGAGCACGTTGTTGAGGGTGTCGTAGAGGGCGAAGACCCGGCCGATGTGCGCGTCGTCGGAGTCGGCCTGCACCACCGAGTCCGCGCAGATCTTGGACGACTGGTAGACGAAGGAGAGCAGCAGCGCGGTCAGCATCGTGGTCGGCGGGGAGAACTGCGACCCGGCCAGGAAGATCACCAGCGAGGCGAACACCAGCAGGATCACCACGTACCGGGTGCGGCCGATCCAGCGGACCAGGGGCGCGGTGCACACGGCGCCGAGGAAGATGCCGATCCCGGCGACGCTCACCACCTCGGTGACCCCGGCCAGGCCTGTCCGGAAAATGCCGGAAGCCCTGGTGAAGTAGTGCTGGAACAACAGCAGCACCACCAGCGTCGACATCCCGACGCCGAACCGGACCACCACGACCATGGTGATGTTGAGCCCGACCGTGCGGTGCTGCCAGGCGTGCGCGACGCCGGCGGTCAGCCCCTGCAGCACCGCCCAGACCGTCTGCCGAGGCTCGTCGGTCTCGTCGGGCCCGAGGGCGCGGCGCTCGAACCGGCGCACCACCCAGGCGGCGGTGAGATAGCAGGCCAGCACGACCACACAGGACAGCGCCGTCGGCCCCGGGCCGCCGCCGATCATCCCGCGCAGGCCCAGTGCGAGGCTGCCGCCCACCAGTGACGACACCGAGCCCAGGGTGGTGGTGAGCGAGTTGGCGCCGACCAGGCTGTCCTGCGCGACGAGGTGCGGGAGCGACGCGGACAGGCCGGACCCGACGAACCGCCCGGTGCCGGTCACCACCAGCGCGGCGGCGAACAGCACCCAGAGCGGACTGCCGAAGGCGAGCAGCACGGCGAGCACGCCGACCACTCCGGCTCGCACCACGCTCGCCCAGAACAGCACCTGCCGCCGGCTCCACCGGTCGAGCAGGGCGCCGGCGAACGGGCCGACCACCGAGTACGGCAGCAGCAGTACGGCGAACCCCGCGGCGATGTCCGCCGGACTGGACCGCTGCGAGGGATCGAACAGCACCGACCCGACCAGCGCCCCGAGGAAGGCGCCGTCGCCGAAGGACGCCAGCATGCGCAGCCCGGCGAGCCGGCGGACCCCGGCCAGGCGCAGCAGCGGACCCAGACCCCGCACCGAGGGCCGGTCGTCGAGCCGGTGACCGTCGCCGGAAACGGCGACGGGGGGCGGCGTGGTCACGCCCTGCACGTTACGGGCACACGGGCCGCCCTGTCCGGGTCGGGGGAATCCCGGACCGGGATCACTCCCTGGTGCGGTCTGCGGACGGGGCGCGCCGGGTGGTCCCGCGGGCGGTCCGTCCGTGCCGTCCACCCGCCGTCGGACGACATTGACCGAATCGTCACCTGCGCCGAACGGTCAACCCACCGCACGCGGGACAGAATGATCACCGATGACCGCCGACGATCCCGGGGGCACCCGCCCCGGAGAAGAGATGTCCGGACACGGCCGGGTGCACCGTCCGGAAGCGGGCATGCTGCTGGTCGCCTCGCCCACGCTCACCGACCCGCACTTCCGGCGGACCGTGGTCTACCTCATCGCCCACAACGACGAGGGCAGCGCCGGACTGGTCCTGAACCGGCGGACCGAGACCGCGGTGCACAACGTGCTGCCCACCTGGACGGCCAAGGTGTCCCGGCCGCAGGCCCTGTATGCGGGCGGCCCGGTGCAGACCTCCGGCGCCATGTGTCTGGGGGTGTCGAAGGTCGGCGTCGACCCGTCGGACGTGGACGGGGTGGTCAGGGTGCACGGATCAGTGGTGTTGGTCGACCTGGACTCCGACCCGGAGGCGACCGGTGGAGCTCTCTCCGGCGTCCGGATCTTCGCCGGTCACGCCGGGTGGGGCGAGGGGCAGCTGGACGAGGAGATCGCCGAGGGCGCCTGGTTCGTGGTGCCCGGCCGGCCGGCGGACATCGTCGCCGGTCCGCGGTCGGACCTGTGGTTCGAGGTGCTCCGCCGGCAGGGCCTGCCGATGGCCTGGCACGCCTACCGCCCCACCGACATCAGGAGCAATTGATCAGACGGTGGCGGTACCGGTGTCGGAGGTGCGGGTGAGGCCGGCGCAGCCGCCGCCGCCGCAGGCACAGCCGCCGCAGCCGGCTCCTGCACCGGTGGCCCGACGGGCCGGCACCGGGAGGGTGCGGGCGACACGCTCGCCGGTGGCCGCAGCCGCGGCGGTCAGCACGACGACCGCGACGAGGCCGAGCAGGCCGACCACCACGATGCCGACGGTGTTCATCGGGAGCACGAGCACCAGCAACCCGACGGTCAGCGCCACTCCGGCGGCGCCGCCGTAGATCGGGGCGGCCACCTTGTTCGCGGTCTCGAAGGCGTGGTCGCTGGCCACGGCAGCACGGGTGCGCACCCCGAGCCGGCCCTCGCGGCGCAGCGACCCGTTCCACCCGCCGTGGGCGACTGTCGCGGCACCGGCCGCGACGACCATGAGCACCACGGCCAGCGGGATGGTCAACGCGAGTGGGCTGTTCACGTCCCGATCGTAAACCGGCCACGGCGCCCGGTCCTCTGCCGTGGTGGCGACGACGGTCACCTCCCGCCGACCGGACCGCCCCCGCACCGCGGTGTCAGCGGAACGGCCAGGCCACGTCGCACACCTCGTCGCCCGGCGCGGCGCCCATGAAGTCGGTGAAGTAGATCTCCCGCGGCGGGCCGACCGGGGTATGTCCCTGGGCGCGGATCCAGCCGTCCACCCGGTCGTAGGCGCCGAGGATCTGCGGGAACTCGACCTCCCCGCGGGTCAGCCGGACGAAGGCCTCGCGATGGGCCGGTTCGACCCGGGAGGCCACGCCCGGCGGTGCGGCATCGACCGGCAGGCACACCTCGACCGGCCCGTCGCTGTCCTCGGTCACCTCACCGTGGTAGATCACGAACGGGGCGCCTGAGGCTCCGGCACCCTCGTCGCCCGGACCGGTGGTCCCGGCGGAGCGCATCAGCCGTCCGAGACCCTCGCCGATCCAGGCGGACAGGCCGTCGACGGTGGTGTGCCGTTGCTCGGTGAGCACCAGCTGGTCGCCGACCTCCCGCTCCTGCACCTGCCACTCCCGTTCCTGGATGTTCGTCACCGTGGTGCTCCGTTCTCCCCGCAGGGTGTCGGTGAGGTACCGGGCCAGTGATCTCCGGGCCGCGGTGTCCGCCTCGACGCCGGACCACCAGGCGGCGATCCGGTCCGCCCGATCGCGCGGATCCGGGACGGCCACGACGGCCGCCACCTCGTCCAGCGGCATGCCGAGCCGGCGGAGCCGGGAGATCAGCCGGGCGGTGTCCAGTTGGTCGGCGGTGTAGTGCCGGTAGCCGGAGAACCGGTCGACCTGCGCCGGGACCAGCAGACCGTCGCGGTCGTAGAGACGCAAGGCCTTCGGCGACAACCGGGCGCGGCGGGCGAAGACCCCGATGGTCATCGCGCCCGTCTCCGTGTCCCTGTCGTCCACCGTCGTCACCTCTCCCGTTGCGGTCGGCCGGGCGCGTGCGCGCCGTTGACCGGTACCTCGTCGCCGGGCACTCTGCCCGGCCGTTCCACCGTGGGCGTTCCCCCAGGGACAAGGTCAAGCACCGGCGCGGGAATCCGCTCCCCGTGCAGGTCTAGACTGTGGGCGTGGCCGTGGTCCAGCTCCTTCCCGGGCCGCGCTGACCGTACGACCGGCAGCGCGGCGATCCCTCCGTTCCGTCATCCGGCGGCGCAGGAGGGATTTTTTGTGCGCGGACCGACCCTGCGGACAGACACCGACGACCACACCGACGTTCCAGGAGAGACCGAGATGACCAGCACCGACCAGGCCGCGCCCGGCGCCGGGACGAACGCAGGGACCGATACCGCCCCGAGGTTCCGGTACACCCCGGCGCTGGCGAACGAGATCGAGGCCCGCTGGCAGGACCGCTGGGAGGCCGACCGCACCTTCGACGCGCCGAACCCGGCCGGCCCGCTGGCCGCCGCCGATCCCGCAACGGTGCCCGCGCACAAGCTGTACGTGCTGGACATGTTCCCCTACCCGTCCGGCGCCGGCCTGCACGTCGGCCACCCGCTGGGCTACATCGGCACCGACGTACTGGGCCGCTACCGCCGGATGACCGGCAGCAACGTGCTGCACACCGTCGGGTTCGACTCCTTCGGCCTGCCCGCCGAGCAGTACGCCATCCGCACCGGCACCCACCCGGCGACCACCACCGCGGAGAACATCGCCCGCTACCGGTCGCAGCTGCGCCGGCTGGGCTTCGCCCACGACCAGCGGCGCAGCGTCGCCACCAGCGACCCCGACTTCTTCCACTGGACGCAGTGGATCTTCCTGCAGCTGTTCGAGGCCTGGTACGACCGCGACGCCCAGCGGGCGCGCCCGATCGTCGAGCTGTCCGCGGAGTTCGCGGCCGGCACCCGTCCGACGCCGGACGGCCGGGACTGGGCCGCGCTGACCGCGGTCGAGCAGGCCGCGGTGCTGGCCGACCACCGGCTGGCCTACATCTCCGAGGCGCCGGTGAACTGGTGCCCGGGCCTGGGCACCGTGCTGTCGAACGAGGAGATCACCGCCGACGGGAAGTCCGAGATCGGGAACTTCCCGGTGTTCCGCCGCAACCTGCGGCAGTGGATGATGCGGATCACCGACTACGCGGACCGGCTGATCGACGACCTGGACCGGCTGGACTGGCCCGAGTCGGTCAAGCGTATGCAGCGCAACTGGATCGGCCGCTCCACCGGCGCCGAGGTGACCTTCCGGGTGCTGACCGAGGAGGCCTCCGGCCTGTCCGACGAGCAGGCGCGCCAGCTGGCCGCGCCCTTCACCGCGCAGTTCGACGTCTACACCACCCGTCCGGACACGCTGTTCGGCGCCACCTACGTGGTGCTGGCCCCCGAGCACCCGCTGGTCGACGAGATCACCGCCGCCGCTTGGCCTTCCGGCACCCCGGAGCAGTGGACCGGCGGTGCGGCGACCCCCGCGGACGCGGTGCGTGCGTACCGCCGCGCGGCCTCGCACAAGTCCGACCTGGACCGGCAGGAGAACAAGGAGAAGACCGGCGTCTTCGTCGGCGCCTTCGCGCTGAACCCTGCGAACGACGTCCGGATCCCGGTGTTCGTCGCCGACTACGTGCTGATGGGCTATGGCACCGGCGCGATCATGGCGGTGCCCGGGCAGGACGTCCGTGACCACGAGTTCGCGACCGTCTTCGACCTGCCGGTGATCCGCACCGTGCAGCCCACCCCGGACTTCCCGGAGGACCAGGCCTTCACCGGTGACGGCCCGGCGATCAACTCGGCCAACTGCGAGATCGACCTGAACGGCAAGGATGTCGCCACGGCGAAGGCCGAGATGATCGGCTGGCTGGCCGATCACGGTTTCGGCACGCCGAAGACCCAGTACAAGCTGCGGGACTGGCTGTTCTCCCGGCAGCGGTACTGGGGCGAGCCGTTCCCGATCGTCTACGACGCCGACGGTGTGGCGCACGCGCTGCCGGAGGACCTGCTGCCGCTGACCCTGCCCGAGGTCGAGGACTACGCGCCGACCAAGCTGGACCCGGAGGACGCCGAGTCGGAGCCGACCCCGCCGCTGGCCCGGGCCACCGAGTGGACGACCGTCGAGCTGGACCTGGGCGAAGGGGTGCAGACCTACCGCCGCGAGCTGAACGTGATGCCGCAGTGGGCCGGCTCCTGCTGGTACGAGCTGCGCTACCTGGACCCGACGAACGAGAAGATGTTCGTCGACCCGGAGGTCGAGAAGTACTGGATGGGCAAAGATCCCAGCAGGGAGAACGACACCGGCGGCGTCGACCTGTACGTCGGCGGGGTGGAACACGCCGTGCTGCACCTGCTGTACTCGCGATTCTGGCACAAGGTCCTGTTCGACCTGGGCCACGTCTCCAGCGAGGAGCCGTTCCGCCGGCTGTTCAACCAGGGCTACATCCAGGCGTTCGCCTACACCGACGCCCGCGGCGTCTACGTGCCGGCCGAGCAGGTCACCGGCTCCGAGTCGGAGGGCTTCTTCTTCGAGGGCGAGCGGGTCAACCGTGAGTACGGGAAGATGGGCAAGTCCCTGAACAACGTGGTCACCCCGGACGAGATGTGCGCTGCCTACGGTGCGGACACCTTCCGTATGTACGAGATGGGCATGGGGCCACTGGATGTCAGCCGCCCGTGGCAGACCCGGGACGTGGTGGGCTCGCAGCGGTACCTGCAGCGACTGTGGCGCATCGTGGTGTCCGAGGAGACCGGGGAGACCGTCGTCACCGACGCGGAGCCGGACGAGGACACCCGGAAGCTGCTGCACCGCACCGTGGACGGCGTCGGCGCCGACTACGCGGCGATGCAGTACAACACCGCGATCGCCAAGCTGATCGTGCTGGCCAACCATGTCACCAAGACCGGTGGACAGGTGTCCCGCGAGGTGGCCGAGGCCCTGGTGCTGATGACCGCCCCGCTGGCCCCGCACATCGCGGAGGAGCTGTGGTCCCGGCTGGGGCACCCGACATCGCTGGCCCACGGCCCGTTTCCGGTCGCCGACCCGGCGCTGCTGGTGGCCGACCAGGTGGAGTACCCGATCCAGGTGAAGGGCAAGGTCCGCTCGCGGATCACCGTCCCCGCCGACGCGCCGGCGGCGGACGTCGAGGCGGCGGCGCTGGCCGACGAGAAGATCGTCGAGCTGCTGGCCGGTGCCGCTCCGCGCAAGGTGGTCGTCGTACCCGGGAAGATGGTCTCCATCGTCCCCTGACGCCTAGCCCGGGAACGGATCCGGGAGGGTGAGCAGGGCGTTGCGGTCGGCGGGGTCGCCGGCGAGCGGGTGCGGATGGCCGTCGGTGGCGTACTGCCAGTCGTTGGCCGCGAGTTCCCTTGACAGGCCTGCCATCTCGCCGACCGTGTTCACCCGGCCGGACCACGGCGCCTCGCCGGTGTGGTCCAGCATGGTGGTGGCGACGGTCAGCGTGCCGTCGCCGCGCAGCAGTTCGACGACCCGGCCCTGCTGGGGGAAGTCGATGAGGGACGGGGCGGTCACCTCCCACCAGCTGCCGTGATCGGCGATCCGTACCTGGTGGCTGTGCCCGTTCAGCCAGAGCACCAGGGACGGGTGGCCGGCCAGCACCGCCGCCACCTCTCCGTGCAGGGCCGGCGGCTCGGTGCCGTCCGGGCAGGTCGGGTTGATCAGGTCCTCCAGCCGGTGGTGCGAGGCCAGCACCACGTACCGCCGCTCCGCGTCCGCCAGCTCCAGCTCTCCGGACAGCCAGCGCAGCTGCTCCCGGTCGAGACAGCCCTGCCAGCCGCCGGTCTCGTTGACGGTGTCGAGGACGAGCAGGGTCACCCGGCCGAGGTCGTGGCGGTACCAGGCCTGCCCGGTGGTCGCGGCGTCGGCGGCGAACCCGTGCCGCGGTGGGTGGGCGCCCGGGCGGTCGTGGGCGGCCAGGAACTCATTCCTGGTGATCGTCGACCGCCGCGGATCCGGGGTCACGGTGGTGGTCACCAGCTCGCCCCAGCGCTCTGCCGCCGCGGGATCGGCGGCGTCCACGGCGCGGACGAACCCACCGATCTCCTCGACCGACCAACCGTCCGGCACCCCGATGACCTTGGTGTCCCCGGTACCGGCGCCGCCGAACGGCCCGGTGGCCGCGACCGTGCCCTGCACCAGCTGGTCGTGGTTGCCGTGCACGGCGAGCCAGGGCAGGCGCAGGCCCGGCGAGACCAACGGCCGGCGCACGGCAGCGGTGAGTCCGGGCGCGTCCGGGAAGCCGTGCAGGGTGCGCGGCCGGTCGGCGGGGCCCGGCTCCGGGTGCCAGAAGTGCGGGTCGTCGCCGACTGCCACGCCCTCGAACCGCTGCGGGTCGCCGGAGTCCGGGGTCAGCGTGCCGCCGTCCAGAAGGGTGAGGTACCAGTCGAGTTCGTTGTGCTGGGCGTTGTCGACCAGGTCTCCGGTCAGCAGGACCAACTCGGGCGTCCCACCGCCGACCGGCCCGGCCGTGACCTGGTTGGCCGCCTCCACCATCGCCGCGCAGACCTGCGCGGTCAGCAGGTCCTGGGCACGGTAGGAGCCGATGATGCCGACGTGTTCGCGGAGTGGGTGGTCGGGGTCGCCGTAGCGGTCCAGGAACTCGGCCCGGGCCGGTGACTGGGTGTCGCAGACGTGCAGGTCCGACAGCTGGACCAGGGTGAGCAGCACCTCCTGCCGACCGGTCGCCGTCCTGGTCCGCCCGGTATGCGACTCACCGGGGCCCGGTGCCGGCCGGCGGAAGCCGGGCCCGGTCGGGGTGATCAACGCCGTGCGGTCCGTGGTGGTCACGGGAGGGAGTCTGCCCGGTCGTGGGACGATGCGGTCATGCGGATCGCCGTGACCCAGTTCGACCCGACGCCGGAGCCCGCGGACAACGCGGGGTACCTGGTGGCGGCCGCCGCCCGGGCGGCCGATGCCGGCGCGGACATGCTGCTGGCTCCGGAGGGGTCGCTGGTCGCCTTCCTGACCGATCCGCAGGCACCCGCCCGGGCGGCGCAGCCGGCCGACGGCCCGTTCGGCCAGGCCCTGCTGGCCGCATCGTCGGAGCACGGGATCACCGTCGTCGCCGGCACTTTCGTCCCCGATCCGGAGTCCGGCCGGGTGCGCAACACGCTGCTGGCCGCCGCCGGAGGTGAGCTGGTCGCCCGCTACGACAAGGTGCATCTCTACGACGCCTTCTCCTACCTCGAGTCCGACACCGTCGCCCCCGGGCGGTCGGCGCCGCCGGTGATCGAGGTCGCCGGGGTCCGGGTGGGCCTGGCCACCTGCTACGACCTGCGCTTCCCGGAGCTCTTCCGGCTGCTCGCCGCCGACGGCGCCCAGGTGCTGGCGTTGGCCTCGGCCTGGGTACGCGGGCCGCTGAAGGAGGAGCACTGGTCGACCCTCTTGCGGGCCCGGGCGATCGAGAACACCTGCTACGTGGTGGCCGCCGACCAGATCGGCAAGGCCGGGATCGGCCGGTCCATGGCGTTCGACCCGTTCGGGCTGCAACTGCTCGACCTCGGCGCCGTCCCGGGTGACGGCGTGGTGGACATCGACCCGGAGCGGGTGGCCACCGTCCGTGAGGGCAACCCGGCCCTGGCCAACCGCCGGTTCCGGATCGACCCGCAGGTGCACCGGTCGTGACGGTCCACCGGTTCCCGATCGTCCGCCTCCAGGTGCAGACCGAGCCGCTGAAGGTCGGACGTGCACCGCTCCGCCGCTACGACCCCACCCCGATCGAATCCGTTCCCCGGCTGGAGATCTCGGAGCGCGGGGTGATCGGTCTGGGGCGCGGGCTCGGCCGGCTGGTCGACGTGCACCACCAGGACCACGAGCGCACCCGGGATGCCCGCGGCAACGGCGGGGTGACCGTGATGGGCACCGGGGACTACGTCGCCTTGCGCGAGCGGTACGGCGAGCACCTGGTCGAGGGCATCGCCGGCGAGACGATCCTGGTGGACGCCCCCGACGGGCTGGCCGGCCTGCCGGTGCCGGAGTCGATCTCGGTCGTCACCGCTGCCGGGTCGCTGCCACTGGTGCAGGTCCGGGTCGCGGACCCGTGTGTGGAGTTCGCCCGGTTCTGCCTCGGTCTCGAACCCTCGCCGGTGGTCGGCGACGACATCCGTGCCGCACTGGTCGATCTGGACAACGGCGCCCGCGGGTACCGCGCCGCGGCCGCACCCGTGGACGGCCCGGTGGTGGTCGCCCTCGGGGACACGGTCGTCATCGACCTGCCGGACTGACCGGGGACGCCCGGGTCGGCTCAGCTCGACGGGTACACCCGGACGACGATCGGCGTGTCGAAACGGACCACGGTGCCGGCGGCCGGGTCGGTGTCCAGGACCCGGTTGCCCTGACCGAGCGGCGGGGTCAACTGGACGTTGACCGCGGAGACGAAGGTGAAGCCCCGGTCCCGCAGGGTCTGGACGGCCTCGTACACGGTCAGGCCGGCGACAGGTTCGATGCTCAGCATCTTCGGCGTCCCGACACACACCCGGATGGTCGACCCGTTCTTCGGCAGGTTGTAGCCGCCCATCGGGGAAGTCGCGGCCTGGCAGGCCGCGGCATCGGAGACGATCACACCGATCTGTGCGGTGTTGACGACCTCGACCGGAGAGATGACCAGGCTGTCGGCGGATCCGGTCCAGCCCAAGGACTGCAGCATCTGCGCCGCCTGGTCGAGCGTCGTGTTCACCAGGTCGGGCATCACGAACAGCGAGCTGTCGGACACCGCGACCCCGACCGACAGCCCTGCCGCCACCTCCTCCCCGGCGGACACCCCTTCGAGCAGGATCACCTCGTCCACCGGCAGCGGGCTGCCCACGGTGATCTTGTACGGCTGCAGCCCGGCGTCGACCAGCCGCTGCTCCGCCACCTCCCAGCTGAGCCCGACCAGACCGCCGGGCACCGTGGCGGTCCCGGTGCCGGTCGGGGTGGGGGTGCTCCGCGGTGGTGTGCTCCGCGGCGGGGTGCTCGGCAGCGCGGTGGTCTCCGTGGTGCTCCCGTTCGTTCCGGTGCCGCTGGGCGGGGTCGTCCGGGACGCGGCGGTCTGGGAGGGGGGCACGGCACCGCCGGTGCTGCCCGGTCCTCCGACGGCACCGGGTGAACCTCCCCGCGGCAGCAGGGTGACTGTCAGCACCACGGCCACCACCGCGGCGGCGACACCGGCCATCAGCAACCACGACGGCCGGCGGTCCCGCCGGTCGGGCGGGACGAACCGAGGGACCGGTGTGTCGTCCGGGACCTCGGCCCGCGCGCGGGCGGCGAGCATCCGGCGGAGGTCCTCCTCGAGCGGGTCCATGTCATGCCTCCCAGCTGAGCTGCAGGTGCGAGAGTGCCCGACTGGCATTCGATCTCGCGCTGCCCTCGCTGATCCCGAGGGCGGCGCCGATCTCCGCGTAGGGCAGGTCCTGCCAGTAGCGCAGGATCACCACCTCGCGTTGCCGGCGGGGCAGGGCGTCCACCGCGGCGCGCAGGATGGCGTCGCGTTCGGTGCGAAGAAGGTCGTCATCGGCCGGCCGGACGTCGTCCGGGACCAGGGCACGCAGGTGCCGGCGGACGGTGCGGCGCCGCCGATGGGTGGTCCGGGAGGCGTTGACGACGGCGGTCCGTAGGTACGCATGGGCGGCGCGGGGCTCGCGGAGCCCGTCGGCCCGGCGCCAGATCGAGACGAACGCCTCCTGCACGCAGTCCTCGGCAACGCTGCGGTCGCCGGTGAGCAGCACGGCCAGCCGGAGCAGCGGGAGATAGGCCTCCTGGTACAGCTGCTCGATGGATGCGGGCGGGCCGACCGGCTCGCGTTCCGTCGTCACCACCTGCCGCCCCTCCTGCCGTCGCTGTGACCTTCCTGGGAGTGGTCGCCCTGGCCGCCGGAACGTTGCATCCGGTGGCCGGAATTCTTTCCCGCGGCGCCGGTGTGTGCCCGGTGTGCGGCCGATTCGGCTCCGGCGCCGGTCAGGGGGAGAATCTGCGGGCCGTGGGTGGTGCGCCACCCACCCGGTACCAGCACCACCCGGCAACAGCACCACCCTGAACCGGCATCACCTGGAGGAACGCAACATGAGCACCACGAGCCCGGCCGTCCACATCGCCGAGCCGGTCCGGTCGGCCCTGGCCGAGGGACGGCCGGTGGTGGCACTGGAGTCGACGATCTTCACCCACGGGCTGCCGCAGCCGCGCAACGAGGTCGTGGCGCTCGAGGCCGAGGAGTCGCTCCGGGCCGCCGGTGTCGAGCCGGCGACGATCGGCATCCGGGACGGGGTGGCCGTGGTCGGCCTGAGCACCGACGAGATCGTCGGACTCGCCCGCTCCGACGACAACATCAAGGTCAGCATCCGTGACCTGCCGGTGGCCCGGGCGCGCGGCCTGTCCGGCGGGACCACCGTCGCCGCCACCGCTCTGCTCGCCCACCGCGCCGGGATCAAGGTCTTCTCCACCGGCGGCCTGGGCGGCGTGCACCGCGGGGCGAGTGAGAGTTTCGACGAGTCAGCGGATCTCGTGGCGTTGTCGGTCACGCCGATCGTGGTGGTCAGTGCCGGGGTGAAGTCCATCCTGGACGTCGGGGCGACCCTCGAGCGGTTGGAGACGCTGAACATCGCGGTCCTCGGCTACCGGACCCTGACCTTCCCCGGGTTCTACGTCCGGGACTCCGGGTTCGAGATCGGCTTCCGGGTGGAGGATCCGGCCGAGGTGGCAGCGGTCGCCGCGGCCCGTGACGAGCTCGGCCTCGACGCCGCTGTGCTGCTGGCGAACCCCATCGCCGAGGACAAGCAGCTCGATCCCGAGGTGCACGCCGCCGTCCTGGCCGAGGCGCTGGCCGGGGCGGAGGCCGAGGGGATCGCCGGCAACGCGACCACCCCCTACCTCCTGGACTTCATCCAGAAGGCCACTGCCGGGCGCAGTCTCGAGGTCAATGTCGACGTCTACCGCGGCAACGTCGCCCTGGGCGGTCAGGTCGCCGCGGCCCTCTCCGGGCTGTAGCTGGGAGGCCCCGGAAGGGTCGCGAGCGACGAAAACCGGCTTCCCGGGCCGATTCTCGACACTGAGGGGGGTGTTGCAGAATCGGTCTCCGGTGGGGTGTGGCGTGACCGGCTCTGACCTGCGGGTTTGG